>JAJFII010000015.1 GCA_021775095.1 Rhodospirillales bacterium | reverse complement strand
GGCAAACCCCATAAACTCGTTCTCATCGCCGTCGCCAGAAAACTACTCATTATCGCAAATGCAATGATCGCTAAAAATCAAATGTGGAAGACTGTGTGAAGATACAGTTGCTAAATGATCTCCGTCGCTCGTTCACAGGTTGTCACACATAAGAACTACTGTTCCCTTGGTATTTTGTCGGTTTCTGATACCTTGTTTTGGACTATCGTTTTTAAAATGACTAATAAAGTAGTATTTATGCCCGACGATGATGACCTATTGGATATTGATCGCGATTCACTGCATGTGTTACCGCTCCGAATCCTGCCTCTGGAAACACCCGCTCTGCGGCGTGCACGCCTGATAAAAAATGTTCGTCTCAAAAGTGTAATCGAGCTGTTTACCGATGCCGATGCTGGCAGCGGACAGTTAGAGATCGAGGATCTGTCGAAAGAATTTGAATGGGATGTTGCCGATCCGCCCAACGATTTGATTATGATGCGGCAACTGGGGCTGTTACCCAGTTACGATGTTTATAGTTTACGCATCAGCCTTAGAGATTTAGGAATTGACATTGAAAATGTACATGACCTGAAACTTTCCGAAAGCAAAAATAAAGAACTTACCTCCTATATGACGGATTTTACCCGGCCTTTGATCCAGCATATTTATGGCAGCGAAGAAATGGAAATCGAAAATTTCCAGGACGTGGTCAAATTGTTCCGGGACCCTGATGTAAAAAAAGCCCTCAGCAAAATTCAGCAAATGTCTCAGATGCTGGAAATAAAGCCGGACGAAATCCCCAAATTTATGGAAGACTACGGCGATATTTTTCTGTCCCTGTCCTATTATCGGCAATGTTTGGATTCTATCGAGCCAATTATTACTGAATTTTTGGATGCCATGGATGAATTGCGTAGTAACTATCAATTTAAAACCGATCAAAACCTGATGCAAACGATCAATCATATCGAGGCAACCATCAACGAACGCATGGCAGCGGTTACCGGTCGGTTTGAAAACTTTGAACGGGGCACCAAACATATGTGGGACAAAATCTCCGCCGACCGGTTCCGCAAAGTTGAAAGCCTGATCTCCAGTTATCATTTGACAATTGGTGGCGTGTTGTGCGCGCTCAGTGTAAAGATGGAAGCTTGGTCGCGGCTGTTTCCCAACAAACATTCGGGTGGTCCAGGACGACGGGCCGAGTTTATCATGTCTGAAATGAAACAGGGCATTGATAATATCATCAGAGTCGATGATGCGGCACCGATGTTATCGGCCCTCGAATAACCTTTAGCTCTGCAATTGGGTCGCCGGTTGAATTTTAAAACCCCGCAAAACCTCTTCGGCCCTGGCGCGTTTTTTACCCGGACGCTGCAGTGCGTTGATCCGGATCGCCCCGTCTCCGCAGGCAACGGTTAATTGATCGTCGATCACGGTTCCCGGTGCCTGGGTTGAATTATCGCGGATCAGGGTTGTCTCAAAAATTTTAATGCGCTCGCCCTTAAACTCGAACCAGACACCCGGCCAAGGCGTCAACGCGCGGACCAGACGGTCGATTTCGACCGCCGAACGGCTCCAGTCGACCCGCCCTTCCGCCTTATCCAGTTTGGCCGCGTAGGTGACCCCTGACGTCGGTTGGGCAATGGCGATGGCGGTTTTATCGTTCAGTTTCTGGAGGGTTGGGTTAATCATTTCGGCACCCATCACAGACAATTTATCATGCAAACACGACGCCGTCATCTGCGGCCCAAGCGGCAGACTGGCGTTTGCCAACATGGGGCCGGTATCGAGGCCCGCGTCCATTTGCATAATCGTAATACCCGACGTTTGATCTCCCGCCTGGATCGCCCGCTGGATCGGCGCGGCACCACGCCACCGGGGCAACAGCGAGGCGTGAATATTGATACAACCCAGGCGCGGAGCCCACAGCGTCAATTCGGGTAATATCAGACCATAGGCGACGACGACCGCCGCATCGGCGTTGAGCGCCGCAAACCCCGCTTGAACGTCCTCGGTTTTAAAGCTGCCGGGTGTCCGCACCTTGATACCGTGATGATCGGCACAGGCGTGAACCGGGGTCAGTTGTGGTTTTTGCCCGCGGCCTGCGGGTCGGGGGGGTTGTGAATAAACACATAATATTTCGTGCCGCGCGGCAATCAAATGTTCGAGCACCGGGACAGAAAATTCCGGAGTTCCCATGAAGACCAATCGGAGGCGGGTCATTCAGGCCAGCTCACGCTCGGCTTGTTTTTTTATTTTTGTGAGTTTGCGTAAAATCATTTTCCGTTTCAGGGCGGTAATGTGATCAACAAATAAGATCCCGTCCAGATGATCAATCTCATGCTGAATACACGTGGCTAACAAACCATCCGCCCGCAATTCCCGGCTGACATTTTGTTCGTCGAGATAACGGACACAAATTGCGTCGGGGCGTTCAACTTCGGCATATTGATCCGGAAAGGACAAACAACCTTCATCGTGAACCCGGTCCTCTTCGGAAACGTCAATGATCTCCGGGTTGGCCATGCGATAGGGGTTGGCTTTCCCGTCTTCTTCTCCGTCGTCACGGACGTCAACGACGATAAGCCGCTTTAAAACGCCGACCTGCGGTCCGGCCAGGCCAATGCCCGGCGCCTCATACATGGTTTCCAGCATGTCATCGAGGATAAGCCGCAGTTCATCATCAACCTGCTCAACCGGTTCTGCCCTGATTTTCAGACGTGGGTCAGGGGCGACAATGATCGGTAAAAGGGCCATAATTTCCATTCCTCAATAACAGACGCCCTCGACATAAGGTTCCAGGCCGCCTCCGTCAAGCGGAACAGGTGGTTTTTTACTGGCGAACCCGCACCCGATAGGTCGCGTTAATTTCTTCGCCTGCCGCCAGAGTAGCCAGCCAAACCGCCCGGTTCCCGTGCCGCCGGAAAACCGGCGTTTCGCCAACCAGTTGCCAGTCGCCGCTCATGGCCTCCGAGACTTCAACGATTTCCGTTCTGCCGCTGCCGTTTAACAGCCGGACCTCAAAGGCGGCTTCAAAGCTGTTTCGCCCGAGGGGTTCCCGCTTAAAATCAATTTGCCGGCGTCGTACGGTGACATCGAAGGCCTGACCTGTGGTTAATTTTGCCGTTTCTCCAACCGGAAGGTTGGGCAGTTGATCTTCGCCGAGGAACTGAGCACGGTTTTGTCGGTCGGTGCCGTAAAGCCGCAGAATCCCAGAAGGTATGGGATCCGAGGCGTCGCCTTTTTTACTATTTTCAAAGTTAATTTCGATGTCCGGGTGGCTCGTCTGATCGGCCCGATTACGGCCATAGACATTTGGCTGCCCGCTACTGATCAAACGTCGGGTCGCCGGTAAAAACCGGGCCGGCAACAAGTCGACCTGTTTGCTTTCGCCATTTGCCAAATCAACCGATCTGGCCAGTGTGTAGAGGTGAAACCCGCCCAGACTCTGGCGCGCTCCGGTGCCCGTGGCATCTGCCATCGCCGTGGTTTGGGACCGCATCATCGGCGCGCCTTCCAATCTCGCGCGCGGTTGTGTGACTTGGCGCACCGCACCGGCCATCAATTGCATGTGACTGGCCTTAAGATCAAGCCCGCTTTGATTGACAAGGGTCGCCCAGGTTTCGACTTTCAGACGTTTATTCGGCGCATCGAACGATGCCACATGATCGGCCCGCCAGGACAACCCCCTTGTCATATACCTTAGATGGATGGCCGCCAACGCCGGTTCCGGCGCGGTCGCAAACACCCGGAACTGTGGTTCGGCCCGAAACCCATCGGGCACCGAGGTGAAAACCAAACGTCCGGGCGGAGCGGTCTCAATTTGCCCGTCGATTCGCACCATTAGATGCGGCGGACCCCTCAGCACCTCAGCATCGAAGGCCACCTCTTCACCGGTTGTTGGATGGGTTTTAATCAGTTTGACGGTCCTGCCCACGTGGGCCTTTAACAATTGCTCATGGGTTAAATTGGCTGGCTGAAACTCTTGTTCTACAACCTTCAGTTCGCCGCTGGTTACCAGTTGCAGTGTCTCCGGAAGCACGGCTGAGGCAACCGAAGAAAACCGCAACTCATTGTTTCCCTTGGCTAAATTTACTGTCCGCTGATCATCAACCAAGGCCACGCCGTTGCCATAGAGAGTTACCGCCATGGCCCTACGCTGGTCGTCACCACTGCGCACAACGTCGGCCCTGGCGGCACCGGCAGCCGCAAAAAAGACCGTGATCAAACACCAACAGACCCGGTTACGCATCTTCGTTTCCTCCGCTTCATTTTCCTGGGTTTGCGTTTATCAAACCACTGGGGCAAGTTTCTAGTCTTCGATAATGGCGAAGTCATGACAGGACTGTGACAAATATTATGGTAAATGGAAATCCCGAGGTTATTCTGGCGGTCCTGTCGATGGCCTTGATTGTTGCATTGGGTGCCTACATCTTGAACCACCGGGCCCACAAAAAATCCCAATTGGCGGCAGAATTGGCGTTGCAGTCATCGGCGCAGCAGCTAACGGACCTGCAAAACAACCTGCAATCCGTGGGCGACGAGGTTCAAACCCTCAAACTGCTACGGGTTGAACTGGAAAGCAAAAACCAATATCTGGAGCAGCACATCAACCTGCTGCAACAGGAAAAGGGCGCCTTGCAGTTGCAAACTCAAGACCTCAACCAGCACAAAACCGATGCGGAACGTCAGGCCGCTGTCCTGCGTACGGAAATGGACAAGGAGCGTGAAGCCCACCTGGAGCGCGTGCAGATTGTCGAAACCCTTAAAACCGAGGCCATTACAGCGGCGAAGTCGGCGACCCTGGCAAGCGCTCGGGAATTATCTTCAAAATTGTTGGACGACCACAAGCGCCAGTCCGACGAAGCCAAAAAAACATCGGAAGAGCAGGTCAAAAAAACCACTGAACACCTGGTCACCTCGATCACCGAAGTGAATAAAAACATCCATGCCCTGAACGCCGATGTGTCCAATAACCGTGATGCCATGCACACGGTGATGCGGGCCCTCTCCAGTCCCGGTGGTGCCGGGCAATATTCTGAAATCGGCTTGGAAAACACACTCACGTCCTTTGGCCTGGTCAAGGGGCGGGACTTTGTTGTCCAGCAGCAGTTGGAATCCAAACGCCTGCGCCCCGATGCCATGGTTTTTTTACCCGGAAACACGGTTCTGGTTATCGACAGCAAGGCGTCGAAGTTTCTGTTGGACCTGGCAGAAGCCGACAACCCGGATCGTGAAGCCGAGGCCTATGCCAGCCTGGCGAAAACCATGAATGCCCATTTAAAGTCCCTGTCCGACAAAAACTATAAGGCCGAAGTTGTTGCCAGTTATAAAGCCTCGGGCCGCGCCCAGGGCACACCACAGGTATTCAGCCTCATGTACCTGCCGAACGAAGGGGCCATCGAAAAAGTCGCCATCGCCGATCCGCAGTTTCATCACAAAGCAACCAAAATGCAGATTACCCTGGCCGGGCCGGCTGCCCTCAATTGTTTGATTGGTATGGCACGGGTGCAACTGGATGTGGAACGCCAGTCAGAAAATCAGGAACGGATTGTTGAAGGCGCGCAAATGATCGTCGAAAGTATCGGCGTGATCGTTGACAAGACGATCAATGTCGGCAAGGGGTTAAAACAGGCAACAAAAAATTATGCCGACCTGACCGGCAGTCTCAACAGTCGGCTTTTGCCACGTGTCCAGAAAATGGCGAATTTTGGGGTCAAATCCAATCGCCACAAACAGATCCCCCAACAGGTTCCGACATTTTCTTTTACGGAACATGAACGTGGCGATTTGATTGAAGGGGACGCCGAGGAAATCCGGCAATCGTCGGCACTGGTCGATCAAAGTGGATTGGATACAAAATAGCAAGAACGTCTTAGAACGGTTCGTTGGTTTTATGTTTCACCCGCCAAACCTTATGACAACCGTCGGCTTTTGAACCAATACTACGTACAGGATAAAAATGGATCAGTCTTTTAACCATAACGAAAATTAACACGGGGTACTTGGGAAGGAACTGAAAATGGACGACTTGGCAAATATCGGTGCATCGGAAGTATTTACCTTTGGTTTTGTTATCCTTGGCATATTTTTGGTATTTCTCGGCATTAAAACTGTCTCTCAAGGCATGGAATATACGGTCGAGCGGTTTGGTAAATATACCCAGACCCTGAAACCGGGCCTCCATTTGATTATTCCCGTCGTTGACCGGATTGGTTACAAATTGAATATGCGCGAGCAGGTTCTCGATGTTCCGTCGCAGGAAGTCATTACCAAAGACAACGCCATGGTGCAGGTCGATGGTGTTGTGTTTTTTCAAATCATCGAAGCCTCGCAGGCCGCCTATGAAGTGAATAATCTGCAATTGGCGATCCTCAATTTGACCATGACCAACATTCGAACGGTTATGGGGTCGATGGATTTGGATCAACTTTTGTCGCAGCGCGACACCATCAATACACAGCTGTTAAATGTCGTCGACCAGGCGACCGACCCGTGGGGTGTCAAAGTCACCCGTATTGAAATTAAGGACATCTCACCGCCGCGCGATCTGGTCGATTCCATGGCCCGGCAAATGAAAGCGGAACGGGACAAACGGGCCAATGTCCTGGAAGCGGAAGGTTTCCGGCAAGCCGAAATCTTAAAGGCCGAGGGCGAAAAACAATCGGCCATTCTGGAGGCCGAAGGGCGCCGTGAGGCGGCCTATCGGGACGCTGAGGCCCGGGAACGCGAAGGTGAGGCGGAAGCCAAGGTAACAACTCTGGTATCCAATGCGATCTCCGGCGGAAATATTCAGGCGGTGAATTATTTCATCGCACAAAAATATGTCGAAGCCTTGCGTGATATCGCTTCGGCGAAAAACCAAAAAGTCATTATGTTACCGATGGAGGTTACCGGCATCCTCGGCTCCGTTGCCGGCGTCACCGAACTGGCGAAAGAAGCCTTTAAAAAAGGCGGAGAGGGTGGTGCTGTCCAACCCTGGGGAACAAAGGAGTAGGAATTGATGATCGGTTTCCTGGAATCACTGGTCTTCTGGCACTGGTGGGTTTTTGCCGTCGCCATGGTCCTATTGGAAACCCTGGCACCGGGTGTTATTTTTCTGTGGCTTGGGCTGGGTGCGGCGGCGACTGGCGCTCTCCTGATCATCGCTTCCGGCCTCGACTGGCAAATGCAATTCATCGTCTTTGCCGGGCTTTCGGTTATCGCCGGAGTTGGCGGCCGGACGTGGATCAAACACCACCCACTGGAATCTGACCAGCCGTTGTTGAACCAGCGCGGGGCGCAATATATCGGCCATACCTATAGGCTCGACCAACCGATCATAAATGGCAGCGGCAAAGTACGGGTGGGCGACAGTGACTGGAAAATCAATGGCCCCGATATGCCCCGTGGCAGCCAGGTTCGGGTCGTCGGCACCGAAGGCGCGTCGTTGATTGTTGAGAAAATAGAAAGTGACGCGCCAACCGCCCCATAGGGGCTCCGATATTGCCTCTCTCCGCCCGGCCTATTTCCGGGATAATAGGGAGCACTTGGTTGGAAAAAGCCTGTATTTCCGGAGCCAGCCGTCTCTAATAGGCTGGCGATACTCTAAACGGGACCCCGCGCTTTAAGGGCGGCGCTGAGCGTGCCGTCATCCAAATAATCCAGCTCACCGCCGACCGGCACGCCGTGGGCCAGGCCCGATACGGTAACGCCGAGCTCTTCCAGTTTATCGGCGATGTAATGGGCCGTTGTCTGCCCGTCAACAGTCGCGTTGGTCGCCAGAATAATTTCTTTCACCGTCTCGGCCTGTGCCCGCACGATCAGTTCCGGGATTTTCAGATCTTCCGGGTTGATACCATCCAGCGCCGACAGGCTCCCGCCTAACACATGATAACGGCCGCGAAATGCCGACGTCCGTTCCAAGGCCCACAGATCGGCCACATCTTCGACCACACAGATGATCGTCGGATCGCGCCTTGGATCGCTACATAACTTGCACGGGTCCCGGGTATCCAAGTTACCGCAGATCGAACAGGTTTTGGTCGCCTCTGCCGCGTCGGCCATGGCTTTCGCCAGCGGTTGCATGAGGGTTTCTTTCCGTTTAATGAGGCTCAGGGTGGCGCGCCGCGCCGATCGGGGACCGAGGCCCGGCAGTTTTGCCAGCAAGGCGATCAGACGCTCAATATCTTCAGAAACCATACCCCTAAACTCCCCGGCCCCTCACAAAAACCGACCGTCAAAACGGCAGTTTAAAACCCTCAGGCAGGGGCAGCCCGCCGGTCAGTGCCGACATTTTTTCTTTCATTTCGGCTTCAACTTTATTTTTTGCATCATTAAACGCCGCCAACAGCAAATCCTCCAGCACTTCGGTCTCATTGGGATCGATGAGTGACGGGTCAATATTGATTTTTTGCGCCTCACCCTTACCGTTGAGGACAACCGTGCACATTCCTGCGGCGGACTGGCCGGTCACTTCAACATTTGCCAGTTTTTCCTGCATTTCAGCCATTTTCGACTGCATTTCCTGGGCTTGTTTCATCATACTTGCAAGGTTCTTCATGAGGTTTCTTTCACTGACACAAATTGGATCGTAGGATAGGGGCTGTATAACATTGAAAGTTCGATAATGCAGCATCAAAACCTGTTTGTCTTTGATATAGAAACCATCCCCGATACGGACGCGGTGCCTAACCTGACGGGGTTTGACGATCCGGCTGTCGAGGCCCGCAGAAACGAACTTGAACGTTACCATCTCGACATCACCGATGGCCGCAATTCTTTTCCGCGCCAACCATTTCATAAAATCGTTGCCATCAGTTTTCTCGAGGCGGAAATTGAACATGCCGACGGCCACGAAGTTTATTATCTGAAAGAGCTGAGAACCGGTGGCGAGGTGGATTTTGATGAAAAACAACTGTTAACCGGGTTTTTCAGATATTTTGACCATATCAAACCTCGCCTGGTCAGTTACAACGGCCGCGGATTTGACCTGCCGGTGCTTAAATACCGGGCCATGGTGCATGGCATATCGTCCTCCTGGCTGCACCAGGCCGGCGACAAATGGAACAGTTATTCCAGCCGTTACAGTGCCGACTGGCACTGCGATCTGATCGAACAACTGTCCGACTACGGGGCCTCGGCCCGGGTTAAACTGAATGAGGTCTGTTCGGTGTTTGGCCTGCCTGGCAAGTTTGGTGTTGATGGCTCAAAAGTCGCGGAAATGATCGACCAGGGCAGGATCCAGGAAGTTCGCGATTATTGTGAAACGGATGTCCTCAATACCTACCTGGTGTATTTACGTTTTATGATGCATCGCGGTGCCATTGACCTGGCCAGCCACAACCGGGCCGTTGCCGATGTCAAAACGATGATCGAAGCCGAACAAGCCGAGCGCCCCCATCTGGCTGCATTTCTGCAAGCCTGGCGGATATCCTCCGGCAACCGGTTTGAGCTGGAAGCTTAAGAGGCGTCCTATGACCCCGGAAGTGCACTATCCCAAAAACGGGCCCTCGATGCCTTCGATCTCGATGGTTTTTCGAATTGCCGGGCGCGCCAACACACGTTCCGTCAGGGCACCAATTTTTGTCCGTGTCGCCGGTTTTTTACCCAGGGTCCGGCCCCACCGGCACAACATGGTCAAATAAATGTCAATGGCGCTGTAGGTCTCGCCCAACAGATAGGGCCCCGGGCCCATATGGGATTCGACGATATCAAACCAGGCGTTTATGCGCGCTTCGGCACCCGCTTTCATACCGCCGATACCCGCTTCATCGGTCGTATACCGGCCCGTGTAGTGATAGATCAGGACATCGGGCTGAATTGAATTGGTCAGATACATCAACCACTTATAAAAATGCGCCCGGGCGTCGGTACCAACCGCCGGCACCAGCCGCACGTCCGGGTGTTTGTCACACAAATGCAGGCAGATGGCCGCCGCTTCAAACAGCACCAGATCGCCATCGACAAAAGTCGGAATGCGGCCGGCCGGATTTAATTTCAGATAGGCCGGGCTTTTATGCCCGTTGTTCGGCCGGTCAACCAGGGTCAGCTCGACCTCAGCGCCAACCTCACGGATAATCGCGTGCGGGGCAAAACTGGCGTTGCCTGGGTAATAATGAAGATTGTACATGGCCTGTGGTTTCCTGATGGGGGTTTTATAAAAGCGCGTCGTCCAAGGTCTCTTCGTCATCGATCTGCGCTGCGACCGGCAGTTCATCATCTTTAACAACTTCATCCAGAGTGGCCCCTGGAAACATCTCGAGGACGGCCTTAACCAGTGGTTCCGAAGCGGCTTCCGCTCGCAAATTTTCAACCGCCGTCGCCCGCTGTTCAGACAGGGTTGCATCGCCTTGCCTGGACGAAATGCTGACCATCCAGCGCATATCAGAATGGGTTTTCAAAAAACCCGACAGCGATTGCGCCAAATCCCGCGGCGCGTGGGGGCCAGGGCTGAATTCAATTCGTCCAGGCTCAAAATTCACCAGCCGCACATCGGCAATCAGATGGGTCCGCAATACGCCTTCCCGTTTTTCATCGGCCAGCGCCAAGATATCTTCAAAGGTTGCCAGTACCGGCGCGGCAACGGCCTGGGTTTCCGTATGGGGCGCGGGCTGCGGTGCCTGGCGTGGGTGCGCCGACCCGCCGCCATGGGCGGCCACCGCCGATGGGCCCTGTCCCTTACCCGTTGCCGACGATGGGGACGGTGCTGCGGCCTGAGCACCTTGGGTTCCGGTCGTGCCGTCCGCCAGTTTGCTGATGGTGTCTTGCGGCGTCGGCAGGACCGACGTATAGGCGAGGCGGACCAAAACCATTTCAGCGGCTTGTTTGGGCGACGGAGCAATGCGCACTTCACCCAGGCCTTTCAACAGGATTTGCCAGGTTCGCACGAGCGAAGCCATGGACAGTCCGGACGCCATCTCTTTGCCCCGGGTCCGTTCAATTTCCGGCACGCCGGGTTTGTCCTCGGTCCCCGGCACGACTTTGATGCGGGTAAGGAAATGCGTGATCTCCAATAGATCCCCAAACAAAGCCACCGGATCGGCACCGTCCCGATACTGGCTATCCAATTGGCCGAGAGCGGTTTTAATATCGCCGGAGAGGACGGATTGCAAAAGCTCGAAGGTTTGCGCACGATCCGCCAAACCCAACATTTCACGGACCTGGGGTTCGGTTATCTCCCCCTTGGCCTGTGAGATCGCCTGATCGAGCAAACTAAGGCCGTCGCGAACCGATCCATCGGAAGCCCGGGCGATCAGGTGCAGGGCCGTATCCGTTATGGCCGCCCCTTCTTCGGCGATGATCGCGGCAAAATGCCCCGACAATTCTTCGATATCGACGCGGTTTAAATCAAACCGCTGGCAACGGGACAGGACAGTGATCGGTACCTTGCGTATTTCCGTTGTTGCGAAAATAAACTTCACATGTTCGGGCGGTTCTTCCAGGGTCTTGAGCAGGGCGTTAAAGGCGTTCTTCGACAACATGTGAACTTCATCGATGATGTAGACCTTATAACGGGCCGACGTCGGCCGGTAGCGAACCCCTTCAATCAGTTCACGGATATCATCAACACCGGTGCGGCTGGCAGCGTCCATTTCCAGGATATCCACATGCCGGTCCTGGGCAATTGACATGCAGTGGGTACACACCCCGCACGGTTCCGTCGTCGGTTTGCCAGTGCCGTCAGGGCCAATACAATTTAACGCCCGTGCAACGATGCGCGCCGTCGTTGTTTTGCCGACACCACGGACACCGGTCAGAATAAACGCATGCGCCAGGCGCCCCGACTGGAAAGCGTTGGTCAGGGTGCGGACCAGGACATCCTGGCCGATCAGTCCGGAAAAGGTGGTCGGGCGGTACTTTCGAGCCAGCACACGGTAGACCTCTGAGGCGCCGTCCCCGGGCTTCGAATGTGGCGCAGTGGGGGCCGTATCGCTCATGTTTATACCGTCAAATGATGTCGCTAATCGCCGGGACCGGAACAGATAAAGTGGAAGGCCAGACACTGACCCAGGCGAAATCTCGTTGCGGCTGCTTCCTTCCGGACCTGACCGGGTTCGCGAGGAAACCTGTCCAACGCTGACCTTCCAGGGCCCTTATACCAAACTCGCGCCGGAGATTCCAACCCCAACAGGGCCTGAACTACAGAAAATTTTCGCTCAGTATCGCTGTGGCGTGCGGCGTTCTTCAATAATAATGACACCGCCGGCCCCACCACCAATAAAAGAAGCCGTCCGTTGCCATTCATCGCTGAATTCATAATGCCCGTCGATGGCCGCAACCAACTGCATTTCCGCAGTCTTCATGGGCGGTATATAGACGGTTGAAATACAGGTGTCATCAATCCGTTTGCCGTCAATGGTCAATCGGACCATGGCGATGTTTGTAAAAAAACTTTTGGCGTTAAAGGCATGGGTTCGATCGTCCCGGTTGCGAATACGAAAGGTATAGGGCCAGCCCTGGGTCATCTGCACGATCATCGGTTCAAATTCGTCATTTCGGATTCGCATATTAACCTGCGGCACCCGCGCCCAATTGACCTGTTTTAAGGCCTTCGGCGAAACCACCGCACATTTGACCGGGTCGAATTCCGGCAGCAATGCACCGATCCCTGGCAGGCTGGGCAACGCCGGTGCCCCGGGGATATAGGACAACAGCGACGCTGGTGCCTCACAGCCGCCAAGCAGGAGGATAAGTCCGATCACCCCGGATTTTTTTGCGTTACCGAACTCTCGTGCTTTACGCAAACGTCGTTCCCTTGAAATAAAGCCACCTTAACAGGATATATACCACGAAATCTGGGGGTACGAGCCCTTTTTTCACTATATGTGGAAGTCTTTTGTCGGATTGCTCGGTTGCCGCGCGCCCTTGGCTATGCCAAGTTAGCGCCCATGAAACCCTTTATCAGATATGCAGGCGGTGATTTGGACCGTGCCGGGCTTTTCCGCAAGGATGAGGCCTGGATCTTAGAAAAACTGGCCCACCCCGAGAGCCAGATTGTGCCCGTCTGGCGCAGTATGAACCTGGTCGATAACCTGGCCAGCGCCCCGGCAACCCGACTGGTCGCGCGGGCCGATGCCAATGATATTTTGGATAACGCCCACCAGGTCACCCTGTTGGGGGTCGCCGGTGAGGTCGCCTATTTTGCGGCGGACATATCGTTGCTGGACGAAGAACCGGCCCTCCAACTGGTCCACCAGGGGCAATTTGTCGATTTGCGTCAGGTCGGGCCGCTGTTGGGGACCGAGGAATCTGCCCTCATGGCACACGCCCGGGGCATGTTATTTTGGCATCAAAAACATCAGCATTGTGGCGTTTGCGGTGCCCCCACCAAGTCCCATGAAGGCGGGCACATGCGCCGATGCACGAGCACAGAATGTGGTGCGCCGACCTTCCCGCGCACTGACCCGGCGGTGATTATGTTAATCACCCATCAGCCGGCGGCGGGCCCCGCCCAATGTTTACTTGGCCGCCAGTCGATCTGGCCGGCCGGCAATTATTCGACCCTCGCCGGATTTGTCGAACCCGGTGAAAGCCTGGAAGAGGCCGTCGCCCGCGAGGTTTTTGAAGAAGCCGGAATTCGCATCAAAAATGTTACCTATCAGGCCTCGCAACCGTGGCCGTTCCCGGCGTCAATCATGCTTGGGTTCTGGGGCGAAGCGATAACCACGGACATCAAAATCGATGACTACGAAATCGAGGATGCCCAGTGGTTCAACGCCGTCGACTTGCGGCGCTTTGGCGAATGGGGCGACGATGATGACAAAAAACACCTGCCCCGCAAGGATTCCATTGCCCGGTTTTTAATCGAGACCTGGTTGACAAAAATCGGCGTCTAGAACTGGCTGATCGTTTGGTCTCTAATTATCACCGACCAGGGTCACACCGTGGTCGGCCAGGCAGATTTTTACGTCGGTTTTGGGTCGAATGGTATTAACCACGTCGGGCGCCACGACAAACAGATCGCCCAAGTCCGTGCTCACGGAATATTCCATGTGGTTGCCCAAATAACTGGCTTTGTTGACGGTGCCGGGGATGCCCGGCGTCTCCGTATCGACGGAAAGCAAAAAGGATTCCGGGCGGACGGCGATGTTGACCGGGCCGGTCCGCAAATTGCGGTGCGGCAGCGAGACCTTCATGGAACTGACTTTTACCTCCGCCAGATCTCCGGATAGGCTACGAATTTCACCACTTACCAAATTGGCGTCGCCAATAAAATCGGCGACAAATATATCCGCCGGTTCCTCGTACAGGTCGCGCGGCGTGCCCTCCTGGGCAATCACCGCATTGTTCATGACGATGATCCGGTCGGACACGGCCAGTGCTTCTTCCTGATCGTGGGTCACGTAAACCGCAGTTAACCCGAGGTTTCGTTGGATATCGCGGATTTCTTCACGGACCTGGCGCCTCAACTTTGCGTCGAGGTTCGACAGGGGCTCGTCAAACAGCAGGACCTGGGGTTCCAGCACCAAAGCCCGGGCGACCGCAACCCGTTGCTGCTGACCGCCGGAAAGTTCACTCGGTAACCGTTTCTCATACCCGTTCAGGCCAACCAGTTTAAGGCCTTCAATGGCTTGCTCGCGGGCCTGGCTTTTTTCCATGCCCGACACGTCCAGGCCATAAGACACATTGTCGCCCACATTCATGTGCGGGAACAGGGCATAGGACTGGAAGACCATACTCACGTCGCGGTCTGTTGCCGGCAAGGTCGTGACATTTTCGTCGCCGATCAGGACCCGGCCTTTGTTGGCCATCTCCAGTCCGGCGATCATCCTCAGCGTGGTTGTCTTGCCGCAACCGGAAGGCCCCAGAAGGGTCACCAGACAACCGGCATCTACGACAAACGAAACATTGTCCACGGCGACCACGGAACCGCCGTAGATTTTGGTCACATTTTCAAAGGTAACGGAGGCGGCTTTGCTTTTTATACTCATTCACTTGGTCCTTAAGCAGCTTGTTCTTGAGCGGGAGCGTCTGTTTTTTCTGGTTCACGTCGGCCAATTTTGCGTTCCCCGACCAAACCCTGAAAAACCAGGACAGAGGCCAGCATGACAAATATCAGAACGGTACAGTAGGCAATGGCGAGTCCGTAATCATTGTTCTCGACCCGACCGATGATATAACTGGTCGCCATATCATATTCGGCACTGACCAGAAAGATTACGGCGCTGATGGCCGTCATGGCACGGACAAAACTATAAACCAGGGCCGCGATAATGGCAGGTCTGAGCAGCGGCAGAACAACCTTGCGGCAGGTATACCAGCTATTTGCCCCCAAGGTTAACGACGCCTCATCGAGGCTTTTATCCAATTGTGACATGGCGGCGACACCGGCCCGGACGCCGACCGGCATATTGCGAAAAACAAAACACAAAACCAAAATGGCGCCGGTCCCCGTTAACTCGATGGGCGGCACATTAAACGCCAGAATATAACTAACCCCGATCACTGTGCCTGGAATGGCGAAACTCAACATCGTGCCGAACTCGAACAAGTCCTTGCCGGCAAAGGTCTGGCGGACCAGAATATAGGCCGTCAACAACCCGACGGCCGCCGTCAGCGGCGCTGATATGGTGGCGATCGATATGGTCGTCCAGAAGGAATTCCAGGCTGAACCGGTCCATTGCAGACCTTCGCTGCCCCAGGTCACGGAAAAAGCCGTGATGTAATGTTGCAGGGTAAAGGTATGATCAAGGCCCCAGGTTTTGACGAACCCGCCAAACAAAATCATGCAATATACGACGATGGTAAACCCGGTCCAGGAGAAGGCGACCGTATAGACGGGCCAACGCAGTCGATTGGGCAGCAGGGCGTGGGTTCCGCTGTCGCCCTTGCCGGTTACCGTTGTATAGGATTTTCGCCCCAACCAGCGCCGTTGGGCGTAAAACGCACTGAGGGTAAAACACAACAGAACAAAGGCCAAAACCGCCGCCATGCCCTGGTCATTTTGCGCGCCAACGATGGCAAAGAAAATCTCCGTCGACAGGACGTCAAAGTTACCGCCAAGCACCAGCGGATTGCCAAAATCCGCCATGCTCTCGATAAACCCGATTAAAAACGCATTGGCCAGTCCCGGCCGCATCAACGGCAAAGATACCGTTGTAAAGGTTTTCCAGCGGTCCGCCCGCAAGGTCTGGGCGGCCTCTTCCATGGACGGGCTGATGCCTTCGACAACCCCGATCATCACCAAAAAGGCAATCGGCGTATAGGCCAGCATCTGGGCAATCCAAATGCCCGGCAATCCGTAAACCCAGCGCGTCGCCTGGACACCAAACACCTCGGCAAAAAACTGCGTAACCACGCCGGACAAACCAAACAGCAGGATGATAGACAGGCCGATAACAAAGGGCGGCGTGATAATCGGCAGAATGGTCAGGGCGCGGAGAACTTTGCGGTATTTGAAGCCCGACCGGGTGGCGACTAGGGCAAAGACCAAGCCCAGGGCCGTGGTGGAGGCACCGACAATGATTGCCAGGAACAGCGAATTCCAGGCGGCACCGCAATCGACCGTGGTGAAAAGGCAATCCAGTCCCCAAATTTTTCTGTCTGACAACTTGGTGAAAAACACGCCGAGCGAATAGGCACCGTTGTTATCCTGCAGGGCACTGACCAAAATTTGCAGAACCGGAAAAAAGATAAAAGCGCCAACGATGGCGATAATAAACCCGATGGAACTGACGACAAAAACGTCACCATTGATGGCACCGCGGGCCGCAATCCCCTGGGTCAAAAAGAATAAAAAAGCTGCGGCAACCAGCATCGCCCCGTAACCCAGGCCATATTGACGAATTTCCGTCGGCCCGAACAGGGCTTCGAAGATCGTTGATTCCCAACCGGAAATACCCACCGTAAATCCCTGAGCGACCATATAACCCAGTCCGCCGAGGCCTGAAAATATCAAAATTTTTGAATAATTGGCGTCGGATTTTAAGAGCCCCCGGGTCAGCAGCGGCAAACCAAGGAACAGGGGGACAGGAGCCAGCCAGGCCTTGTCCCCCTCTAACCAATGGGCCCAGGCGGGGCCGTAATCGCTATCAAACGGATACCCGTCCCATAACCACTGCAGCCCCCAGAAGCCGTCTTCAATCACATACCAGGGGAGGATCATAAACCCGACCCAGCCAATGGCCAGCCACAGCAAGACAGTTCTGTTCATTTTGAAGCCTTATACGCGTTGTTTAGAGCAAAACCGGAACGATTAGGTTCGTTCGCCACCGTGGTTTTGCGGCCCTATCCATAAGGTAGGGCGTTTCCGGCGATAGGAAAATCTCCGGAAACGCCCTGGATTGAATCATTTCGGCAATGACTTCACTTCATCGTCCCATTTTTTCAACAAACGTTTGCGCTCGGCAGAACTTCCGTATTTGACGAAGTCATATTTGATCAGCTTGATGCTTTCCAGTTTTGGTGCCTTTGGCGATACTTCTGCACTCTTATTGGACGGCACCTGGAAGGCACTGACTTCCAATGCCCGCGACTGGGTATCCGCCTGCAACGCCCAATCATAGAACTTCTTGGCTTCATCCAGATTGCGTGCGCCTTTGATCAGGCTCATGGAACCAATTTCATAACCCGTTCCTTCACACGGTGCGACGGATTTAATCGGGAACCCCTTAACCGCCTGTTTGACCGCATCGTGAATGAAGACAATACCAATGGTATTTTCGCCCCGTGCCGCCGCTTTGATGGGGGCCGACCCGGATTTGGTGTACTGGTTTATGTTTTTATGAAGACCTTTCATAAATTCGAAACCTGCATCTTCGCCAAACAGCTGAACCATGGTTGCCAATGTGGTGTAGGCGGTCCCTGACGAGTTCGGGTTGGCCATTTGTACGTGGCCTTTGTATTCGGGTTTTAGCAGATCTTTCCAACAGGCAGGGACCGGAAGATTGTTCTTTTTCAAGACATCTTCATTATAGCCATATCCCAGGGCACCGGAATAAATGCCAATGGTGTTGCCACCGGCGGAATCCGACTGGGCGACGGCCCAACCCTGCAGGTTTGCCTGATTTGGCGACGCATAGGGGGTCGACAATCCTTCTTCGGCAGCTTGTAAATGGGGATCACCGGTACCACCCCACCAAACATCCCCTTTCGGATTTTTCGCTTCGGCTTTGATTTTGGCGAAGGTTTCACCGGAGCTGCGGCGTGTCATATTCACCGTGATACCGGATTCTTTTTCAAATCCCTTAGCCATCAATTGGCACCAATCTTCCTGGGCCGAGCAATAGAGGTTAACCTTGCCCTTGGCGGCGGCCGTGCCGATACCAAATCCCAGCACAGCAACCGTACCGATTGCCGTAGTCATAAGTAATTTTGCGAACTTCATAACATCATACTCCCTGATAAGCCGCCCAAGTCGGGGGGTACCCAACTCAAATAAGCGGCCATGGTTAAGTGTTGAGCCTGCAGCTTCGTCAAACCAAACAACGAATGCAAACAGATATGTGTTACTAATGTTACAAATTTGTGACGTTCGAGCTGTCAGCGGCGTAAATGCCCGGCGCGAGACGACAAACCGGTTGGAAAATTGCCGGGTCTTACGGGGCCCGGTTGCGCCACCGCCTGGGCCAGTGCTGTCATCAATCGATCCATGGAATGGGGTTTCGCAACAAACACCGTTTTTTGACGAAGCCAGGCGGGAACGTCGGCGTCCGAATTATAAACGGCGGAGGTTACAATGGCCGGGACCGTTGGCCGGATGCGAACGGACTCGCTGACAACCCGCCATCCGGTGTCCTCCCCCTTCAGATTGATATCGGTAAAAATAACCGCAATGGGAAGGTCATTACGCAGCACTTCAATGGCCTTGTCACTGCTGTCCACACAGACTGTCTCGTAGCCCAGATCCCGTATCATTTCGTCCGTCGACTGGCGAACGTCCTCCATATCTTCGACAATCAGAACCCGTTCGCCGTGGCCGCGCCGGTTGGTTAGTGCCCGCGCCACCGGTGGTTCGAGCAACTGGCTGTGGCCTTTGGCGAGGGGCAGCGTCATCGTCACCTGGGTGCCCTTGCCAACCTGACTGTTGATCGAAATCTCGCCGCCGGATTGTTTAATGAAGCCAAACACCATGCTCAAACCAAGACCACTGCCTTCGCCTGAAGACCGGGTTGTGAAAAACGGCTCGAATACTTTTTCGAGAACCACGCCGGACATGCCGCACCCCGTATCCGAGATGACGATCTCACACATCTCATCGGACTTTTTTCGCGACGCAATGATTACGGATCCCGCATCGGCAATTGCCAGCCCGCTATTTATGCACAGGTTGAGGATGGCATTTTCCAGTTGTCCGGGATCGATTTCAACAATCAGCTCCTGGTCCTGCTGTTTCACCGTCACGCAGACTTCTTCGCCAACACTGTATTCAACCAGATCGGACATGCCCTCAATCAATTCGCCCAGATTAACCGTTTCCGGTTTGAGTTGTTGTTTGCGGGCAAAGGCAAGCAGCCGCTGCGTCAGGCTGGCGCCGCGCTCGGCGGCAATTATCGCGCGTTCGAGGAATTTGTTGTTGGCGTGCCGGCGTTCGCCCGCAGGTGTTTTATCGTGTAAAAGCTGAAGGTTTCCGTGGATCGCCGAAAGCAGATTATTAAAATCATGGGCAACTTCGCCGGTCAGCTTGCCCAGGCTCTCCAGGTGGCGAAACCGTTGCAGCGTCTCCGATATCTTTTGTCGCTCCGTAACATCAGAAAACAAACAGACGATTCCGCCATTTGGCAGTCGACCTGCGCGGAAGACAAGGGCCCGTCCGGTTGCCGTTTGCAGCTCCAAAAAGTCAGAATCAATGGGTGCAGCGGTATCTTGCGAAAGCGTACCCGTTATCCGCCTCAGGGCCTGATTGCGGTCGCTGCCGGTCATTCCGGAACGGGTTAAAACATCTGCCACCGATGTCGCCGTGGTTAACTGGCCAACGGGAATTTCCAGAACTGCCGGGAACCGGGGGTTCCAGGTCATAAGCGCGCCGTCTTTATCAAACACCGCAAGACCGCTGGTCATGTTATCAAAGGTCGATTGCAGCAGGGCCGAATTTTCCAGGAGATCGCGGTCCATCCGATCCATTTTAAAGGCATTTTCTCGAAACACCGAAAACGCACGCAGCAGTTTTCCGATCTCGTCACGCCGCTGTCCGCCCTCGGGCATTTTCACGTCGAGTTCACCGCCGGCAAGCCGGTTCATAACATCGGCTACGGAAACAAGGTTGCCGGCAACGTATAGGGTGACATATCGGCCCACACCAAAGGCCACAATCAGGCTCACCAGGGCGATGATAATGATCGCGATCTGCCCCGATGTAATCGACGCCGCCGTTTCCTTTTGCCGCTGTCCGAGGCCGGCTTCGCTTTCCCGAACAAATGCAAACACCGTATCGTTTAACAAACGGGATTCCCGCTGGATTTGAAACAGATGATTGCTCGCCTGCAGGGTCAGCCCGAGAATTTGCCGGCGAATTTGAAAAACCCCCGAGGTATCGTCGGCCAGGTTTTTTATGCGCTTGAGAACCTCATTGTCGAAGTGCGCAGCCGGTGGCACAGTGATGCTGCCGACAAGCTCTATATAGCGCCGACGGTGTTCGCCTAGGGTTATATAATTGTCGGCCGCCGCCGCCGCGACCAGAAGATTGACCAGGGCCCTCAAATTGGTCGTGATGTTTAATTGGGCCCTGGGTTTTGGCGGCGTTGATTTGAGTGAAGCAATGATGGTTTTGTCGAGGGCCAGGAGTTTCCCCCGCAATAAACGAATATTTTCACGTGATCGGATCACCGCATTGGAGGTTTTGGCAAGCTCCCGGACCAAGGTATGAATTTGATCGAGCGAGGTTTTCATTTTGCCGCGAACGGTTTTTTCCCGCGCCGGTCCAATGGCCCCGCCATGAAACGGGCCAATAAGATCGACCGTGCTTTCGAACTGTTTCAGAAGGGCTGAACTTTCGATGGCGACCAAAAACGGCGACCGCAGACTGAGCAGGTAAGGGGCCGATGAGGCCAGGTCAGCTGAGCGTTTCGAGAGTTCCAACGCCTGTGTCACGTCTTGCAGCGTACGCCGGTGTAAATCGGTTAGTTCCCGACCGGCCCGCTCCAGTCCAAACATGCCAATGGCACCGACGCATAAGATTGCCGCGACCAAGACCAGAACCGCCGTCAGCAGCCGCGACTTGATGCTCGGGATACGCGCCATCGAGAAATTACGGAGAACCCCAATAACGCGTTTCATCTAATTCTCCAGGACAAATTCGTATCCACGGCCGCGACGGGTCTGCAGAAACACCGGTTTTGTCGGCGTCCGCTCAATTTTGCGCCGCAACCGCAAAATAAACACATCAATTGTCCGGTCAATGTAACGGCCGTATTCTGTTCCCAGTTGGTCAAGAAGTTGCTGGCGGCTATAGACCGTATTCGGGTGGGTGATCAGAATTTCCAGCAGGCGGAATTCCATGTTGGTGATCTGCACTTCGCGACCCGTTGCATCAAGCAAAATTCGATTTTCAAAATCGATTGTGTAATCGCCAAATCGCCGGGCCTTCACCGATGGATGCGGCGGCGCGACGCTCTCACGACCCGGTGCGCCGGACGCCCGTCGTAACACCGCGCGAATGCGGGCAATCAGTTCGCGCGGATTAAAGGGTTTCATGACGTAATCATCGGCTGCAATCTCCAGGCCGGCGATTTTTTCGGCTTCGTCGGCAATCCCGGTCAGCATAATAACCGGAATTCGCAGCGACTGCAGGCGTTTCGCCAGGGTTAATCCGCTTTCGCCTTTCAGCCTGAGATCCATCAATGCAATATCGATGGGATGATCCGTGGTCAGTTGATCCAGTTGATCACCACCGTCGGTAATGATCGGGACAAATCCGTTTTCCTCCAGCAATCCGTCGAGCAACGAGCACATCGACGGATCGTCATCGACGACCAGAACTGTAATTGGTTTATCCGCAGTCACGTGTCATTCCCATATATCCCATTACGCCGGTCGCTTGTCCACTCGCACGATATCTCCAGGTTATTGCTCCGGATCCAGCAAACCGCTTGAATATTTGTTCCATTGGGACATTATCACCAAATCGGGGGGGCAGGTCCATGAAACGAAATCAAATACGATGATAGGGCGCTTTACCGCCCGTTTGATAACCGCCGCAACGGTTCTTTTAAGCGCCGCGGCGGCGGCTGACGGCCCTTTGAATGTATTATGCAGCCCGCAAATTGAATGGTGCCGGTTGATGGTCGCGACCTTTGAAAAAGAGACGGGTATCGTTGTCTCTGTCGCTCGGAAAAGTTCCGGGGAATCTCTGGCGCAAATCCGCGCCGAAGCCCATAACCCGGTGGTTGATGTCTGGTGGGGCGGCACGGGAGATTCCCACCTGCAAGCGGCAGCGGAAGGTTTAACCACCCCTTATACACCGTCATCGTTTAATGATTTGCTGGGTTGGGCCACCAATATGTCAGAAATTTCGGGCGGGCGCTCGGTTGGCGTTTATGCTGGGGCAATTGGTATCGGTTACAATGAGGACCTTCTCAAAGCCCGGGGATTAACCGCGCCTAAGTGCTGGACCGATCTCGCCGATCCGTCATTTAGGGGCCATATTCAGATCGCCGACCCCAATTATTCCGGCACGGCCTATACGGCCCTTGCGACGATTGTTCAGGTTTTTGGCGAGAACGAAGCCATCAAACTGCTGCGTGCCATTGGTAAAAATGTCATTACCTATCCGAAGTCGGGTCGTGATCCGATCATTGCTGCGGCCCGGGGAAAAACCACCATCGCCGTTACCTTCCAGCACGACATGGTCGCCGAAGCCGTCGCCGGGTACCCGATCAAAATCGTTACACCCTGCGAAGGCACGGGATACGAAATCGGTGCGGTTTCGATTGTTAAGGGGGCGCGCAACCCCGAAGCCGCTAGAAAATGGGTGGAATTTTCCCTGCGCCCCGATATTCAATCTTTGGCCGGAACCGCCAGAGCCTTTCAGGTGCCTTCACACTCGAAAGCCGTGGTGCCGATCGAGGCTCCTGATCTGGCGACGATCAAATTGATCGACTATGATTTTAAGACCTTTGGATCACCCGCGATGCGCAACCATTTGCTATCGCGCTGGTCGAAGGAAGTCAAAGAATAAACGGCGGCACAGGGTTGGTTCGAAAATCCGCGTGCCGGAGATTCAAGTCCGATCCGGGCACTTTTTTTCTTCAAAAATTTCGATGGATTAAATAAGGTGCATTAAGTTTTGCTGCGCTGATACGCGCGCCTGCACTCTTTTGCAGTTTTTCTAATTTCACCTACCTCTCTGTTATCAAACAGAAATTATCCGCAAGAGTGGCGAATGTTGCATGAGGTTCACGTTGAGTAGATTTAGATTTGTTCATTAATTTAAGGTGTCACCGTGATTATTAAGTCTGCAACGGGTGGCGAATGGTTGACCAATTTATGTATAATATATTTGGCTCATGGTGATCATTACAGTGATTTCTTGTTCTCAGAAATCAGTGATATAATGATCGCCTTCTTGCGGTCCGGTTAAGCGCCAAATATTACGGCACTAAAGCCAAAATACTTTGATTTCCTAAAGGCGAGACGTTCGAAAACATTTTGATGGGCCGTCAGTAAAAGGAATTGTGCCCATTTCCAATGGCCAGAGTCGCTTAGCCCGACAAAATTATAGATTTGTAGAAATATGACATTTTGCCACCGGCAATATTCAATGATTTCCAAAAAACTTGGTTTTCTATGTGGTGCACATAAATACTTCCGTACCAATTTTAACCACGGAGCTATGTGACAGGGAAAACCAACATCAAAAATAATCAGGCAAGGTTTGCTGGGAGAAGGTTATTACGAGAATTCAGATGGCACACACCCCCCTAAGGATGGAACCTAATATCACTTAAATCTCGGGTCGGGTATAATCCAGCTTAAAGTGGAAATGAATTTTGGTTCAAGAATTGTGATTTTGTCGGTTCAAAATTTGAATAAAACGGCAAAATGGACGCGCCAAGAGCATAGGACTCATGCCCAAGTTCTCCTGATTTAAGTGTAGGTCTGATCAGCCCGATGAAATCAAATTTCTGCAGGTGTTTCTCGGTGCGCGCGCAGACTTCCTTGACAACCAAACTGGGAAGGTCGCCATCAATCACTACGGCTTCAAAATCGATTACCGAACAGGCATTATTAACCAACAAGGCTAAATGGGCACTTGCCTCAGAAACCCAATTATCAAGAGTTTTAAAACCTTCTACAGAGAGTATTGCCTTAAAGTCCTCATATTTTTGAGCTTTTTGCTGCTTGTCCAACTTGGCACCGGTTTTTTTTAGCGCATCGTCTAGCAAGAAAACCGACGCGAACTCCAATACCGGGCGGACCAACTGTCCTCCAGATACTCCGGTAATCATCGGGCCAAGAGCTCCAGCGTAGCCAAACCTGCCTTTATAAAGTGTGTCGTCAAGCACGAGTGCTCCCCCAAGAATGGTTCCCAAGAAGATATACAAATAGGATGGAGTTCTCTCGGATTTGGGTGCAAGCGTCATATCTGCCAAACAAGCGGCTTTGACATCATGCTCGATGTAGATTGGTAGTTCGGTCAAGGTCTCAACGAAGGTTTTTAAATTTATTTTGGTCCAATTTTCCAACAATCTGGAAGGTCCGTGTAACTGCTCTGAGCGGTCCCCCAGGCCATAGGGAGCTGAAATGCCAATCCCAATGAGATTGGCGCGTTGCACCTTGGGCATTGAGGTGAGCAATCTTTTGAGATGGGTTTCGATGAAATCAAGACATTTTTGTGGATCGGGATAATCAAAGTTCGATGTATATTGGCTTATAATTTGGCAACAAAAATTGGAAAGTGAGACACTTAAAGAGCGTCTACAAATGCTGATACCAATTGAGAATAAAGCGTCTGGGTTCAATACGACTGGCCTTGCGGGATAACCTACCTGCTTTTTGTTGTTTTTGGTTATTGAAGGTTTCAGGAGTCCATTTGCTAAAAGCCTGTTTACAATTACTGAAACAGTTTGCGCAGTTAATCCTGCTCGTCGGGCGATTTCAGCCTTGGTAATGCCAGGTGAATGTCTGACGTGATACAGCACAACTTTTTCATTGTAATCACCTATACCAAGCTGGCTTCCTCCTTTTTTTCTTTCCGTCATTTTTGTTATTCCTCGATTCATTTTCCGTCATCTTATATACTCAAGCGCAATATATGGTACTACGAATTCGCTAAAGGTTACATTTTAATAATTCAGACTGAATTAATAATTGACTTGGAAACTGAATCGCGTTTATCTGATGTGACGACAGGTAAACGGGATTGTGTATTTTGGCATGGCAAATGTTCGCTTAGTAGGGCTGACTAAAAAATTTGACGGGAATACGGTTGTCGACAATGTTGATGTCGATATTGAGCATGGCGAATTCATCGTTCTTGTCGGTCCTTCTGGCTGTGGAAAAAGTACGACACTTCGCATGATCGCCGGGCTGGAGGATATGACTGAGGGCAAAATAATGATCAGTGATCGCACTGTAAATTTAATCCAGCCAAAAGACCGCGACGTCGCAATGGTTTTCCAAAACTATGCGCTTTATCCGCATATGAATGTATACAAGAACATTTCAATATCTCTTAGCATGCGCGGCGTGGACAAAACTGAAATAGACAAAAGGGTGAAAGAAACTGCAGCCATTCTTGGATTGGAGAATCTATTATATAGATTGCCCAAACAATTGTCTGGTGGCCAGCGACAAAGAGTTGCCATGGGCCGCGCCATTGTCCGGCAACCCGCCGTTTTTTTATTCGACGAGCCGCTTTCTAATCTTGATGCAAAGCTCCGTGTCCAAATGCGCACCGAAATTAAGAAAATCCATCAACGTGTCTCCACCACAATTATTTATGTAACACATGATCAAACTGAAGCGATGACGCTCGCAGATAGAATAGTTGTAATGAACGAGGGAAAAATAGAACAGATTGGGGCACCTCAAGATATTTATGATCACCCTAAAACAAAATTTGTAGCCTCTTTCATTGGCTCACCCAGCATGAATTTTGTTGGCTGTGAAGTCGTCAAAAAGGGCCATAGCTATTTCATCAAACTTGATGAGAATGTGATGATACCACTGCCAAAGCAATACCATGCCGAGAAAGATGCGTTATTGGATCGGGATCTGGAGTTTGGATTTAGGCCGGAGCATGTGACCGAACCTAGGTCCAGCGTTGATAGACATAAATTCAACGTTACTGTTGATGTGCTGGAACCTCTAGGGAATGATACGATGGTTTATTTTACCCTTGCAGGCCGCAGTTGTTGCGCGCGCGTTTCTCCAGAGTATGCAGCAGAAGCTGGGCGCGGAATCGAGCTGGATTTAGACTTTGCCAAAGTCCATTTGCTCGACGGTGTGACGAACCGAATTGTTCCGGCGTATAACAATGCTTAACATTGCCTCGCTTAAAAAGACCAAGGCAAGGCTTGCCCTGTTATTTGTTGCCCCGACTATGCTCGGCATTTTGGCCTTCACTGCGGGGCCAATTGCTTTCTCGTTTATCTTGAGCCTTTTTTACTGGGACGTTTTGTCTCCCATGAAGTTTGCGGGATTAAGTCATTATAATTACTTATTGCAAGATGATGTCGCGGTTACAACTTTGAAAAACACCATTTATTTTGCTGTGATGGTAGTAATCCTGCAGAATATCATTGGGTTTTCGCTGGCCATGGCAGTTCGAAACGTGGCCAACAAATATTTTCGTTATTTTTTCCGTTCAGTTTTTTTTCTGCCTCTTGTCATGTCCGGAGCCACTGTCTCGGTGTTCATGGCTTACTTCTTTAATACAGATTTTGGTATTGTGAACTACTATCTCGAATTGGTTGGGATCGGTTCGGTAAGATGGCTTACATCTACTCAAATGGTGTTGGTAACCACCGTGCTGGTCTATGCATGGCAACATATAGGGATTACCTTTATACTTTTCCTCGGTGGATTTGCTTCCATACCGGAAGAAGTGATCGTTGCGGCAGACATCGATGGCCTGACTGGGTGGCGCAAAATTTTTTACATTTATGTACCCATGGTCAGTCCAACCATATTTTTTTCTTCAGTAATTGGTTTCATCCATGCCGTGCAAGTGTTTGATCATCCCTACATTCTGACCAGGGGAGGGCCGGGTGACGCCAACCGAACTGCGGTCATGTATATATATGAAAAGGCCTTTCAAGATCTGGAATTTGGCTATGGTTCGACATTAGCGATCATCTTATTCCTAATCATATTGATCGCAACAATTCTGCAGTTTTACGTACAGAAGAAGTGGGTTTTTTATGAATAGAATCAATGGAAACGTAATCGCGAGTTACCTTTATCTCGTATTTTTTGCGTTAATCATCCTGCTTCCGCTTCTGTGGGTTGTGTCCACATCCCTGCGTTTGCCAGTTGAGTCCTATTCACTGCCGCCAAAATGGTTGCCAACAGACTTCATGTGGGAAAATTATTGGGAAGTTCTTTTCAGTTACTATTACGAAAGGGACGGTACTTTTGTAGGTAGTCAGGCCTCAGCGAACGTCCCATTCCCGCATCTGATGCTCAACAGCTTTATTGTGTGTTTTTTTGTGACTATCGGCCAGGTTTTCTTCTGTTCGTTTGCTGGTTATGCTTTTGCCCGGCTCGCCTTCCCCGGAAAGACAGCACTCTTTTGGTTTGTGATGGCAACGATGATGATACCGCTCCAGGTAACCATTATCCCGATTTATGTTCTCCTATCAAAACTAGGCCTAACTGACAGTTTGACGGGGCTTATTCTGCCCGCGATTCCAAGCGCCTTTGGCACATTCCTCATGCGTCAATATTATTTGCGCATACCCTCAGCGTTGGAAGAGGCCATGATTATGGATGGGGCATCGCAGTGGCAGGTTTTTTGGCGGGTTTTCTTTCCGCTTGCAACGCCTGGAATGGTTGTGCTTGCTATTTTGGCATTCAATTACCACTGGAACGAATTTTTCCGACCGTTAATTCTGATCTCGACGGATACGACATTCACTGTGCCCCTCGGTATTGTTGCCCTCCGGGATTATAAAATGACCGGCAGCATTAGCGTTGTTTTGGCGGGCATTGTCATATCTATGATTCCAGCTCTGATTATTTATCTCTTTGGCCAAAAACATCTTGTGGAGGGCATCCTCACCGGTAGCGTTAAGGGATAAATTTATAATCGACAGGGTGTAACATCGGAGCGGTTGCTTGGGGATCGAGGTTGATTTTTCCTTACCTGCGACCCGCGTTATTCGGGCGCTGGATCAGATCATCGAGTGGCGAGGTGTCCCATGTACCATTCGGTGTGATAATGGCCCAGAATATATCAGCGAGTTACTGGCAACCT
>JAJFII010000014.1 GCA_021775095.1 Rhodospirillales bacterium | reverse complement strand
ACCTTCACGGGTTGACCCCTTGTGATTTTGGGTTCGCAAATTGATTGAAACAGCTGGCGACAAACCGATATTCCAAGATGGTGAAAGCCTCTCTGATCAGATCAGAGCCGTTGCGGTAAGTTCCACCAACCATCCTTTTGTTTTCGGATTGATGGGATGACAGGTACAGGCAAATCAACGCTGGCCCGTCAGCCTGCCATGATACTCAATGTTCCACATATCAATTTGGATTCGCAGCTCGTCAAGGACCAAAACAGTTTTGTTCCCTATCTACGTTGTCAGGACATTCAAAAACGGATCACCGGCACCGGACCAATTGTGATTGTCGATGGTGTATGCCTCCTCGGCCCAGCGGCATTGAAACGCAAGACCCTGCGTGAAGCGGGCGGAACGCAACCGTACGGATAACTTGAAGGCTGAGTTCACCAACCCGGTTTGCATCCGTGCGTTCGCCACCATCATAAATCGCCACCAGCGCTAAACACCGAGGGCTTTGCCGCGCATCCTTCGACGGCTTGGCAAGGCGTCGCAAATTCGGCCCATCAAAATCTTGCCGCAACACAACGGCTCTTCCCACCGTAAACCTCCGAATCTAATCAAACCATTGATCGCGATTTTTTAGCCTTTGGGAATTCCCTAACTTGGTCGCAATCAGCGCAATTTGGTATACCTCTTTGGCACCCAGCACACTTGAACGCGAAAACAATTATTAATAAGGAAAACGAGTTATGAGCCAGAATGAGAATGACGCTGAAACACCCCGACGTTTCCCCTGTCCGTTTGTCTATGCGACAGGGAAAAGCTGCCCCGGTCACATTGTACGGGTCGAGGCATACAAAACCGACCTCGAATGGGCCCTTGGTGAGGATGGGCAATGGCATTTCGGGTTCGGGCAACCACGCTCGCACTATCACCTATTCTGTTCCGAAAAGGGTTCACATTCCGGTACCAGACAGCAAGACAATCCACAAATGAAATTCTATTTAGACGAAATACCGGATGACCTGGCAAAAGTCCTTTTCAGATCATGACCTGCCTGCCCCATTGCGGCCACTGGATCGACGGGGTTAAACCCCCTTGGGCCGCGGTTATCGCAATCGTTGCGGGTTTTACTGGAATACAAATCCATTTTGCATCGACGGTTAAGGGTTTTTATGGAAATGATGCCCATGATTCTTATATCAAAAAAATACGACAAACCTGATTGGTCGGTGGGTGTTTATGGGCTGGTTATACGGCTATTATCGGATTTGCCTTTAAACGGCTTTGCGGGAACCATGAGCCGAAAAGACGGCGACGATCTGCACTGAAAGGGTAAGCATGATGGGACAGACTTTTTCCAGAATTTGGTCGATGTCGCGGATTATCCAGGCGACGCCATACCTAACAACACAAACCGAAAACTCCGGTCGGCCGTTAGGTCTTCACAACGACGGCTTTCGCTACGGATTATTTGCCGTTGGTGCGCCGCTTATTGCCGTTTGGGTTACATTTTGGGTTTTCACCGATCTGCCGTATTTCCTGCCAGATGCCCCTGTGCGAATTGGTTTTTATCGGGATCTTGGCAGTCAGGGTATCGCCTATGGGGTTGGCATCCTATTTGGCGGTATCATTGGTATCCCGTTGATGCTCGTTCTTATCATGCCGTACTGCGCCCGATTGGTCGACATGGGAGAGTTGCGATTCCGCTACTATGTGATTCCGGCGATTATCATCGGACCGATTTTTGCGTTCATCATCTTCCCGGTCTTTTTTGGTCTGCGCGACGGATTGGGTTTTGTTATGCCCACCCTGGTTGCATTTTTTCTGACCATGGTATTGGTTTATATGGGCTATGTTCTTGGTGATCCGAAGGTTACAGTGGAAATACTTATGAAAAGTGGGAAAGCGGGAAATCAGGTAACGAACGCGCTGGAGCGCCGGTCGATTGCAGAAAAAGCAGAGGCAATCGACTCCCGTAATGAGCGTCCGTAATGTCCTCGCCCGAGCTGCAATCCTCGACCTCGCAATGTCCCTCGGCGCTTTATGCGACGCCTGCAACAACTACCCGGGTTAAAAACCCCGACGCTTGCCACTTACACGTCTTGCAATAACTTTTCTGCGCGCGTTTCACCAAAACCACCGTCCGCAACGTGTAAGGTTTTGACGACGCCGTTATCGACAATCATCGAAAATCGCCTGCAGCGAAGGCCATAACACTTCGCGCTCAAATCCACTTTCAGCCCTGCTGCTCAGGTAAAGATCAAGGCACCATCACCAATCGTCGCAATTTTATCGCCGACATTATGGGCTTTGCCCCAGGCATCCATAACCCACGGATCATTAACCGAAAGGCAGACGATTTGATCTATACCCTTTGCCTTAAAGGCGTCGGCATTTTTGACGAACCCCGGCAGGTGTTGTGACGAACAGGTTTTGGTAAAAGCGCCGGGTAATCCAAAAAGAGCTACTTTTTTTCCGTTAAATACCTGGTTGCTTGAAATCACGCCCGGTCCGTCGGGCGTCATGATACCGAGTGTAACGTCTGGAATTTTATCGCCAATGCCAATTCTCATTTTCGATTTGTCTCCGCAAACATTTAAAGGTGCATCCCAGACCAATCACTGCTCTGCTTGTGGCTCTTCGGTTTTGACCGATTACGCGGCCGTCGGAGCCGTATAATGCGCCTCACTTACGGGCTCCAGCCACTCTGTCGACGCACCGGCGTCATCAGATTCTGAGAGCGCCAAATGGCACATCATTTGGTCGGGGGCAGCTCCGTGCCAATGCCGGGAATTCGGCGGGATAATTACCGTGTCACCGGCCAGGATTTCCTGCACGGCTTCGCCCGCCAACTGATAACGCCCGACACCGGATAACACATAGAGCACTTGTCCGACGGCGTGGGTGTGCCAGTTTGTTCTTCCGCCCGGGGTAAAGGTCACGCGACTGACCCTCAGCCGAGAAGGATCTTCGGGAACAAATATCTGATCATGCAGTACGTTGCCGACGAACTTGTCCGAAGATGCTAATTTTGTTGTGCCTTGATTTGCCTTCACAATTCTTGATTTCACGGATCGCCTCCAAAAGTCACTTTATTAATAGGTTCGCTTACACGGGTATTCGTTTTAAGTCCTGTCAGCCGTCATGGCGACAGGGAGGGTTGACGGTAATTGGCAAGCCCCAATATATCCTCAACTCAGCCCGTGTCATCACAAGATCAAAAAAATACTGCCCGAGAGATAAAATAAAAAGCGCCGACCAATATGACCATTTCCGTGAGCAGGGTATGGATGCGAAGGGATGTTTTTTTCAGGACCCATCGGCCGGCGTATGCGCCGGGAATTGTACAAAGCCCCATGACCAGTCCAGCCGCGAACAAGGGGAAAGTCAGTAGCGGGGAGGCACCGAACACAATTGTTTTTGTAATATTTAAAGTAACGCCCAGGGCTGCGGTCATGGCGACAATCTGCGCTCCGGACAATCCCGCGCCCAGAAAAAAGGGCGCGAGCAACAAACCAGCACCCATAGTCGCACCGCTGATGACCCCATAAACCGGGCCGATAATCAGAAACCCTACTCTGCCGATTTTTAATCCCCGGTTTTTTAATAACCGCCTTCCAGGTACCGATACGGCAAGAAACCCACCCAATAACAAGGCGATCATATCGACCGGTAAATAGACAAACAGTAAGGCGCCGACCACCATGCCGGGAAGTGCGGTCGTGATCAGCGGAATGAAAATGGTCATATCAAGCGCGTGCCGAAATACCCAAAGCCGCGTAACACTGCTGATAATGACTGCGACGGCGACGATGGGAACCGCTGTTTTGATACCGAGAACGGGTGCTAGAATGATTACCAGCAATAAGGCACCGGCAAAGCCACTTACCGCATGAAATACAGCGGTTGAAAAAGCTGCCACCATCATGAACGCTAATTTTATGACATCAATACCGATGTCGGATAGGATCGTTTGCAGCATGCGTAATAGGTACCCTTCATGACCACCCTATCCAAGTCCCGACGCCTTTGAAAGTGCGTGGGCTATCAGATGAATTGACGCAATAAACAACATCCTCCTAAACTCACACCCGTGTCGGTCGCCTTGGAAAATTGGGGCCGGGACTGTTAAATGGAATGGGACCATGTTCAATGGCGCTGCAAATTCACCCCGTGGGAGACACACTCGGTGTCGAAATTCGAAACCTCGATCCCTGTCAACCGATCACCCGCCGTGATCAGGAAACCCTGAATACGGCGTTGAAAAATGATCTCGTTCTGATCCTTCGCGGATTTCCGCTGACCGACCCAGAGCTGATCCATTTCAGTCGGGTTTTTGGCGAACTGGACCCACCCGGTCCCAACCCGTACGGAGAGACGCTGTTAGCGGATTATCCGGAGCTAAATGTGATCTCCAACGTCATCGAAAACGGTCGCCCGATTGGCAATCTGGGTGCCGGCGAAGCGGTTTGGCACGCCGATCTGACCTATGTCGATCAACCTCCAAAAGCCGCAGTTCTGCATGCGCTGGAACTGCCACATTCCGGTGGCAATACCTATTTTGCCAATATGTATGCGGCTTATGATGCGTTAGACGATCACCTTAAGGGCCGGGTTCAGGGCCTTTGCGCGATTCATGATGCCGCACACAACAGCGCCGGGATGCGGCGCAAGGGCTATGGAGAGATCAAAGACGTACGGCAAACGCCAGGGGCGCGGCAGCCTTTGGTCCGCACCGATCCCGATACCGGTCGCAAAGCGCTTTTTCTGGGTCGCCGACCGCATAGCTATATTCTCGGCCTGGATCTGCAAGACAGCGAACGGCTGCTGGATCAACTGTGGGCGCATGCCACACAGCGGCAGTTTACATTCACCCATGAATGGCGCGTCGCCGATACGCTGATATGGAATAATCTCAGTGTTTTACACCGGCGCGACGCCTTTGATGGCTCGGCCCGCCGCATCATGCACCGGGCGCAAATTCGCGGCGACGCAGTTATCCTCTGAACCGGGCCAAACCCCTCAGATCACGTGCCTGAAACGCACCCTCACACCAGTTTTCCAGTTCCGCCGTGAGGACTTCAGGGAATTTGCCGACGGCGGCGTTGGCCCGGAATTTGGCGCGAAGTTCTGCATCAGATAAGGGTTCGCGCCCCCCCCCGCGCAGGTGGGGCTGGCGGACTTCGTGAACCTGACCATCGTCCAGGGTCATGCGGATGTGGCCGGAATAGTTGGCCGGATACTCATCATCCGGGTCGATGTGATAACTGATTTTCGACGCCAGCCTGAGAATTTTCGGATCCTTTATCGTTTGCTCCGTAAACTGATCAAGCCCGGCAACACCTGCCAGCAAACCAACCGCTATGGCGTACGGCACGCTGAACTTGGCTGAATAGGGCGTCGTCGGCTGGCGTTTTTCGGCCAACGGTTCCCATAATCTGTGGACCGTTCCCTCGCCGACGTTACAAACAATTGTGCCGACTTGGTCCAGGTCGATGCCCCGCTTTGCCAGTTGGATGGCGCAGTCGACAAAGGGCTGGCACATGGTGCCGCAGGCGTAGGGTTTGAAAGCCAGGCCGGTCATCCGCCACACGCTGCCAAGGTCGCCGGTAATGTGGCTGAAATCGGATTTAATGGACGGGTCCGAGAACCCGAAAAAGAACCCGTGCTGGCCTTCAAAAACAGTCCTCGGGCCATCAAACCCGTTTTTCGCCAGCACCGCCGCCTTTAATCCTGATTGCGCCGCCCAACCCGGGTGCAGACGTTTTGTCGAGGTCCCTTCGGCCAGGTATTCGATGATCCCCGATGCCATGCTGCCGGCAATGCCAAGTGCGTTGGTCATTTGATGGGCATTCAGACCCAGGGTAACCGAGGCTGCCGCAGCGGCACCAAACGTGCCCAAAACCGCAGTCGGGTGAAATCCTGCACGGTGGATGGCGGTCGGCGCAACGACGGCAAGGCGACATAACAACTCACAGCCAACCGCATATCCGGCGAGCGCCTCGCGGCCTGATCGATTGTCGACTTCGGCGGCCGCCAGAACGGTTGGGATGACGACGGCACCCGGATGAACCGGTGTGCCTTCAAAGGTGTCATCGAAATCTTCGCCGTGGATCGCCGTGCCATTTACCAATGCCGCCCCGGCCATATCCAATCCCTGGGAATGGCCGATGGCCGTCGCCCCGCCACGGCTTTCGCACGAATTAACAACCGCCCGCACATAGTCAAGTTTGCGCGCCGCCAGACAAAGCCCGGCCACATCAAGCAGCGAATGCGATGCTTTGGCAGCAACCGCATCTGGCAACACATCGGCAGTAACGGATCCGGCCCAAGCGGAAAACTGTTCGGCGATGGCCGCCGACGGTTCTGGTAATGACCCCATTAAATGGTCTCCCCCCTTTCTATGAGGGTTCTGATTGACGATTGAACAGTCTGTTAAACGCCATGCGAACAACCGGCCAGAACAGCCCCAGCATGGTTACGACAAAGAAAAAAACAACAATCGGGCTGTCAAAGAATTTGAACCAGTTGTTGTCGAACATGATCATTGACTGCGATAGGGATTCCTCCACCAGCTTGCCTAGGATCAAGCCCATGACCAGTGGCGCGGGACCGAAACCATGCCGCTTCATCAGGAAACCCAGAATGCCGGCGATGAACATAACCCAGATATCAAAAATTGAACTGGCGAAGGAATAGGCACCAACCATTGAAAAGACGAACACCGATGGCCACAAAAATTGTCGTGGGATCAGGGTGATGCGCGAGAATAATTTGGCACCGCCTAGCCCGATACCCAAAAACATGAAGTTGGCCATCAGCATGGCACCAAAAATCGCATAAAGAAAATGCGGTGTTTCCTGCATCAAGTAGGGGCCGGGGCGGAACCCATGCATGATCAACGCCGCCAAAATGATTGCCGTGGTGCCACTTCCGGGAATGCCGAGCGCCAGCGTCGGCACCATGGCACCGCCGGTTGCGGCGTTGTTAGCGGCTTCCGGTCCGGCAATGCCTTCCAATGCCCCATGCCCGAATTCTTCCTTGTTTTTAGACCAGCGTTTGGCTTCGTTATAACCCATGATCGCTGCCACGGTCGCCCCTTCCGCCGGCAGAATACCGATAAATGTGCCAATACCACTGGAGCGCAGAATGGTCATCCCGACTTTGCGAAAATCGGCCATGCTCGGCAATTTGACAACAACCGATGTAATCCGTTCATAAGTGACTTTCAGAGCCTGCGATTGCCCAAGCAATTCACCCAGCGCGAACAAACCGATCAACACCGGAACGAAACTGATGCCCTCGGTCAACTCGTAAATGCCAAATGTAAACCGCTCGACTCCTGTCGTCAGATGAATGCCAGCGGTTCCCAACAACACGCCAAAGGCCCCGGCAATCAAGTTTCTGAGGGATGATTTTCCGCTGATTGACGCAAGCATGGAAAGCGCAAAAACGGTTAACGCAAAATATTCCGGTGGACGAAACTGCAACGCGATTTTTGCCAGCAAGGGGGCTGCAAACAAAAATACAACAAGGCTGAATATGCCACCCAATACACTGCTGACAGCGGCCAGACCCAAGGCCCGTCCGGCTTCACCGCGTTTCGCCATTGGATATCCGTCAAGCGCCGTCGCCGCCGCGGGTGGTGCGCCCGGGGCATTTATTAAAATGGCTGTTATCGAGCCACCAAAAGTTCCAGCGCAATACAGCGCCGCCATCATGCAAATCGCCGGCACCGGATCAAGCGTAATGGTAAAGGGCAATAACAGAGCGACCGCCATCGGTGAACTCAATCCCGGAAGCGCGCCGACCGTAACGCCGATTACCACACCGGCAAAAATCAACCCAATATTAAAAGGATCAAGGATCAATGTCAGACCCTGAATAACTGGTTCCATAAACCCTTACCTCAAACTGACATTGAAAATGCCGGGCTCGAAATGGACGCCGAGTACGACAGAAAATAACAATGTTACCAACAACGGGAGAATAATTGCGAACAGCAGAATAATTTTGATGCGGCGTTCGCCCCACAGCACCGGCAGCGCCGCACAGACGGCAACCATCGACAAGGACGTGCCAAGCAACAGGATCGAGGCGACGACGGCAAATAACAAAGCTGCCGTAAGATACGCCATCGGTTCAATGTGATCGGCGCGCTCTTTCTCCAGGCTTTCGCCCCGGCGTTTTAAAAACAGATGCTCAAACGGCAAGGCAAGGGTCAGGATAACAATGGTCCAGATCAACAGGCGCGGAAAAAACTCAGGCGGAACGTCCTGTGCAAATAAATCCGCAACTTTTTCAAAGTCCGTTGTCAACCAGTACAAAATGCCACTTATCGTCAAAATGACGACAGTCAGGCCGAGGTCTGTACGGTCGATGAGCGGCTGTTTTGCCTCATCGACCGTCGCAGTTGGGTCCGCCTTTTCCCGATTATTCATAACACTACACTTAACCTGTGATCCGACTGCTACTTGAGCAGACCAAGATCTTTAAGTGCAGTTGCCGCTTTTTCGTACTCTTCCCTGATGTGTTTGTTCCACACGTCATGGCCGGCAACACTGTCGTCAACATTTAAGCCAGAACTTTTCAGGTAATTTGCAAAAACCTTGTGCTTCATGGCTTTGACCAGACCCTTTGATAAAACCTCAATGCGGTCCTGAGGGGTGCCCTTGAGGACCCAGTAGCCCCGTGTGGTCGATGTTTTAACTTTGTAACCAAGCTCATATGTCGTTGGAACATCTTTATATTCGCCCAAGCGTTTTTCAGCCATCACCGCAAGCGCCCGGAAAGTGCCATCCTGGACCTGTGTGCCCGCTTCACTGACGTTAGGAAGTGTTGCATCAATGGCACCGGACATTAAAGCCTGAACCATTTGCGCGCCACTGCCAAAAGCGACGGCTTTAAACTTGATCCCCGCTGCTTTCGCGAACTGTGCAAGACCGATGTGTTCGGTGCCGCCAATCTGGGCAACACCCCAGTTCAGTCCGTTTTCCTTGGAAGCGTTGACGATATCGGCCAATGATTTAAATTTGCTTGTGGCGGATACGGTAATAAACGTCGGGTCGTCCATGGCCCGTGCAACGCCAACAACATCGTCAATCGTCAACGGTGATTTGCCACGCGCGATCGTGTACAAGTGGCTTTGAGTTAGTGCCAACAGGGTATAACCATCCTTGGGTTTGCCCATGGCATATTGATGGGCGCTGGCACCGGAGCCGCCACGTTTGGCAATAACTGACATATCAACTTCGAGATTACGACGCGACCGGATCATCATCATTCGCGCTGTGACGTCAGTTCCACCGCCATAACTGGAATGGATAACGACCTCAATCGGTTTGGATGGAAATTTCTCCTGAGCTAACGCGGTACCGGCGGATACGGCGAGCCCAACAGCTAGGCCAGTGGCAACGAAAACAGACTTCGATATTGTACAACGTAACATAGTGAAACCTCCCAATTATCACACATGACGAACAAAATATTCTGATATTACAGATTTGTTCACCGGATCATCCCACCATAAAGTTATTCCTGTCAACAATTGCCGGACTGGGAATGGAATTGGACACTTCCGCAGGTTCTCATTCGGCCCTTGGCGGCCGTCCGCCCGTTGTGGTTTACTGACACGGTATTGGAACCAACCAAGCCGACCGGCAGGAGCCGATATCGCTTAAATGAGGCCGAAACCGCGCCAATGCTTTGGCGAGGAGATCATGGGTTTTGATGGGCCAGGGTCTAGGGAACCCCTAGGTTTCTGACCTTTAACCACCAGTTTATGGGGAAATGATGTGTTTTTAAGAATTCTAAATGACGACCAAAAACGAGCCTTGATGGCGATCGCTTATCAACTCGTCGTCTCAGACCATAGCGTTTCCGAAAAGGAAGGCAAATTACTGGATGAATTAATCAATGGTTTGCGTACCGATATCCGGATCAGTCCTCAGCAATTGATAGAACGTCCGTCTTTGGCCATATTTAATACTCGAGAATCAAAATGCGCGGTCATTCTGGAAATTCTCACACTCGCCTATGGCGACAACATGTTTCCCGATGCGGAATCGAAAATGGTCCAGCGGTTAGCCAACGATCTGGGTTTTTCCAAAACAGAGTATGAGGCGATGAAAGCCTGGGGCGAAAGAAGCCGCAGTTTGCTTGATGATGGGCTGGCTATGATGGTAGAGCGTTAACGGCCAACATCAAATTTTATAAACATCTTTCGGTATTTGATGATTTTGAGTGAATTACCGACGAGCCTTAGGGTCAGGACCCATTAATTTCATCCATTCTGCGGAGGTGGTTTATCTTGTCGGTTAGGCGGAAAGACGCAGGAAACCTCACGGTTTTCAAGTTTTTTCAACGAAGCCAGAGAGATAAAGCACCCCGCCCCAAGGGGTTTGTCAGGAAGCTCACGCCTTGTGCGAAAACAGGGCTCGAATAGGTCCGGCATGTCCTTGCGCTTGTTTTCTTGTATTCGTAAGCTTACTGACAAACAGAATTGCATGAAATTAATGAATCCTGACCCTAATTTCAATTCCCCGCCACTGCCGGGAGCTTGCGCTCCCGCCTGTGGTTAATCTATGCAGAAAAACCGGAATAATCATAAGACAAACATCTCGTTTGTGACGTCGACAATGAACTGATAGCTGAACGCCAATCTCCAGTAAAATATAAAACCCAAAGTATAAGTATGATCTTTCTTGTACAGTTTTGCTGATGTACTCGGTGTATTAACCGACGGCTGATGTTTTGAATTTTCAAAAACCTTGATTTTTTTTAATGTAAAACAATAATTTGTCCGCTCAATGGGCCCTCCTTATACGATTTTACGCGATTTTGATAATATAAGTTTTGGCGGGGGCAAAACGATTGACGTCGGATGGCCGAGTTTAGCCCAAAGCCGTGTCGTGTTTGGCTAACCATAGTTTTTCGACAGGCAATGGAGTATTCATGTGGGGTTATAACCGGCAATGAAATGAATTTTACCCGGCATGTGTCGGTTAATTTTACAATGAACAGGTTCGATGGGTTGGGGAATAGACTTTTAACGATGGATGATAAAGACGCCGCCGCTGGACAACAGACACTTAATTTTCAGCAAACTCTGGACCTCGGACTGCAGCACCAAAATGCCGGGCAATTGACCGAAGCGGAAACCCAATATCAGAAAATATTAAAAGCCGATCCCAACCATCCTGTCGCCTTATACCAGCTTGCGACAATTGCCCGCCAAGTCGGTAATTATGGTGTCGCCATTGATTTGATTGAAAAAACTCTCGCCATCACTCCTGACTTTGCCGATGGGTTCTTTAACCTTGGCAATATAATGGCAGATTTGGGTCGGCTGGAAGATGCCGTGATATATTATCACAGGGCCATCGCAATTCAACCCGAACTGCCGGTGACGCATTATAATCTTGGCAACACACTGCTAAGTCTAGGGCGCCTGGAGGATGCGGCGCAGAGCTATCGCAATAGCATCGCCCTACAACCCAAATTCGCTGACGTGCACTATAATATGGGGCTTGTCTTCCAGCAACTCGGGAAAATCGAAGACGCCGCCGCAAGCTATGAAAGAGCCACCCTTATTCAACCTGATTTTGCATTGGCACACAACAATCTTGGACTGGTTCTCCTGAACCTTGGGAGGCTGGACGAGGCCGTAAACAGCTGCCGCGCAGCCCTTTCCGCTCAACCTGATTTGGATCTGGCTCACAACAATTTAGGGCTTGCACTCCAGAAACTGGAAAAACGCGACGAGGCCGTGGCTAGGTATCGCAGGGCGATCGCCCTAACACCCAACTATGCCATGGCTCACTTTAATCTCGGCAACGCCTACCTGGAAATGGGGACGCTGGAGAAATCTCTGGCAAGCTATCAATGTGCTATCGCCGCTCAACCCGATTTCGCCGAGGCGTATCATAATCTGGGGCTGGCCTTTCGAAAGTCGGGTTTGTTGGACGAGGCCTTGGAAAGTTTATCCAAGGCTGCGCGCATAGAACCCGAAAATGCTGATACGCACACCAACATTGGAATTGTGCTCCACGACTTAGGGCGGTTGGATGAAGCGATAACCAGTTTTCATAGAGCAATTACCGTCAATTTCAAGTTTGTTGATGCATGGAATAATTTAAGTATGGCGGCGAAAGCGCATAGGTTCTCGCAATCACAATTGCACGGCGCGACAGGTATTCGGACAGATGACTTTGATAACAAGATACAGATGAGCAGCGAATTTGTGTTGTTCGACTATTATCTGAAAAGTTACAGGCCACACGAAGCTGAAGATAGTTTTCACAAAGCCATGACGGCGTTGCCATCCAAGGACGGTGAGACGTTGACAATAAACCAAAGGGTCGATGACGGCGCAAGTCGGCCTCAATTGCCGGACAAAATTGTCGCGCTTTTTCATTTTGGTCGAAGCGGAACCGGTTTGCTGCACAGCCTGATCGATGGTCACCCTGAAATCTCGACGATTCCAAGTATATACCTGCAAGGTTTCTTCAACGCGGATGTGTGGCGCGAAATTGCAACCGATGGCTGGCGATATCTGCCGCAACGGTTTGCGGAAAAGTTTGCGGTTTTATTTGATGCGAACTCCGCCAAACCTATTCCCAGCCGGTTTGGTGCAACGGAATCCCACATAGGGCTAAAAGAAGGTACGACAACCGTCGGCGAGAACCGCGACGAAGCGCTTTCCCTGGATAAACAGAGGTTCTGTAAAGAGGCCATAAGTCTCATGGAAGGCCTGGATAAAATTGATCCCGGGTCGTTTTTTGCCGTCATCCATAGCGCATTCGAGAAGGTCATTGGAACGAAGTCCGAAAAACCAACTGTGTTCTATCACATCCACAATCCTGATAATTTTGCCAAACTGAACTTCCTTCGGTACGCGCCAGACGCCCGGTTGGTCATGATGGTGCGCGAACCGGTGCAATGTTGTGAATCGTGGATAGGCGTTAATTTTGACGAAAACGACTACAATAAGATGGTACATCGCATGATCGCCATGCTGCTCTCTATCGATCAGATCGTCTTCCGGATCCAGGATTCAATTGGCGTCCGGTTGGAAGATCTGAAAACCCAACCTGAAGCCACTCTCGGTGCCCTGTGTGACTGGCTTGGTGTAAACGACAGTCCAAGTCTTTATCAGATGACGGCACAGGGGAAAAAGTGGTGGGGGGATCCGACCAGCCCTGATTATAGAAATAATGACGACATATCGCCTTTTGATGTTTCGTCGATCAAACGGCCCGTTGGTACGGTGTTCAGTAAAAATGATCAACTTGTGTTACTTACACTGTTCTACCCGTTCAGTGTGCAGTTCAAGTATATCGATCCAGACCCCGAGGGATTTAGAAGGAACCTCAAAAAAATTCGCCCGATGCTGGATGGTCTATTCGATTTTGAAAAGGTGTTGCTAAAAAAACTGAATAGGGCCCCAAGCACATTTAAATGCAGCGGCGACTATCTATTGCTTCGGTCGTGCCTGACAGACCGATGGGAAGTTCTCAACGAGCTGAATACCTATCCCGACCTGTTGCCCCCACTGCAGCTAGATGCTGACCGACGGTAGGAGAAAAAAACCCCAAAATCCCCGGAGTACGTGAGAAACGGAAGTCAGCTTACGATGACGTGCGTTTTGCATTAATTGAACGTCGATTGGGCTTGGCGGCTGATCACCACCTGCTGCGTTGGGTTGCAGTTGTGTCCAGAATTGGCCCCTTGCCATTGACATCTGCAACCCGCCAACCGATCTCAACGAGCCCAATTTGAGTTGTTGTTTTGGCATTTATCGACCAACCTTGGTTTGGTGACCAGTCAACAGGCGACACCGGGTTAGCGATAGTTGTTGTTGGATTGTTGAAAATGGCAATCCCACCCTTCGGGGTTTTCAGGAATTTTTTGGCGTAGCGGAGTAAGCAAGGCAATGCGGGTAGCAAGGCGTCTTCTCATACCCCCCCCCTCCTCCGTCGGATTGGATGAATTAATCAATGGCCTGCGTACCGATATCCGAATCAGCCCTCAGCAGTTGGTAGAACGGCCGTCCTTGAGCCTATTTAATACAAGAGAAACAAAATGCGCGGTAATTCTGGAAATCCTCACCCTTGCCTATGGCGACAACATGTTGCCCGATGCGGAAACGAAAATGGTCCAGCGGTTAGCCAGCGATCTGGGCTTTTCCAAAACGGAGTATGAGGCGATGAAAGCCTGGGGCGAAAGAAGTCGCAGTTTGCTTGATGATGCGCTGGCGATGATGGCAGGGCGTTCGGGTCCTGACCCTAACTGGCAGAGCATTTCCGGTGTTTGATGATTTCTGCAAAGACCGTATTCCCTATTCTCATTTGGAATTTCAGAGTCTGTTGGATAGATCCGTTGAATTCATCGCCCCGATAAATGGCATATTATCCTTGTTCTTTGGACGCAAATATCAAACTGAAAAATCGCCTGCAACAGAGTGATCGGACGGTTAATGGCTGACGGCTGTTCTTTGCCCGCGGGCATTGTTTAATCCTGCCAACAAGGTTTTTTGTTCAATTAAAATTGCCGATTTTGTCGGTAAAAAACAGCTGATCATGATCCTTACGCGCGCGTCATTTGTCAGCAGAATTCTGACCACGCCGTCAATACCGGGAAGACTAATACTC
>JAJFII010000013.1 GCA_021775095.1 Rhodospirillales bacterium | reverse complement strand
ATGCACAAGCGCGGTTTCAAAGGTTTGCTCGACCGTCATTTGCGGCCGCCGGGATAATTCCGCGGGCGCCAGCGGTGTCGGAACTGCCAACGTGGGTTTGGGAATTTTGCGGGAAATGTGGCGATCAAAGTCGGACATGATAAAAAGGCCTAAGTCAAAGGGATTGAGAAGTGTCGGGCACATTGCACCATTGGAACCAGGCTTGGCGCATGAGCTGTGTAAAATTTTTAGCAAATAACTTTGTATCATGGAGGGGTGAAGCCCTCATCCGGTTGCGTAGGCCGGCGCGGATCTGCACCAGTTGCTGACGATCCTTGGCCAGGGCGACAGCCCTCTTCACATAATCTTCCAGGGAGTTGGCGCTCAGATTTTCGAGTCCCATGACCGACAAAAAACTGTGGGTGTGGCGACTGGCAAAGGTTTCACCCGGACAGGTGATCACCGGAACTCCCATCCACAGGGCTTCACAGGTCGTCAATCCGCCCGAATAGGGGAAAGTATCGAGGGCGATGTCGGCTTCCGTTGCGTAACACGCGAGCAGTTGTAAATGCGGGGTCTGGCCCCGGATATCTATGCGGTCCGGTTTGATGCCACGGGCGGCGAAGCCGTCCGAAATACGTTGCACGTTGGCTGCGTCGTCCATGCCCCTGTACATCAAAATAAGCTTGGAGCCCGGAACCCGGATAAGAATTTGCGACCAGATATCAAAGGTTTGTCTGTGAATTTTGGTGGGAATTGAAAAACTGACAAAGGTTACCGGGTCGTTTTCCCCGGCCGGCAACGGGGCAATTTCCGGCGCTCCGGTGGGCGGCGTAACACAAACGAAGGCATTGGGTAACCGAAGGACGGTCTCCGTAAAATAGGCGTCATGGGCTTTCGGCACATGGTAGGGGTCGGCGAGAATATAATCCATGGTCTGAAGCCCCGTCGTACAGACGTATCCGGCCCAGGTGATCTGGATCGGGGCGGGTTTGAAAGCGAAACAAAGCAATCGGCTTTTCGCCGTGTGACCCGCCAGATCGAACAGAATATCGACGCCGTCCGCATATATTTTTTCGGCCAGGTCGCGGTGAGTTAGGGACGCCGTTTCCATCCAGCTGCCGCTCGCGTTACGAAGTTTTTCCGTCATGTCGTCGGTGCTGACCCGGTCGGAATAACAGACCGTCTCGATCTGCGTTGGATCCAGGTTCACGAGCAGACCGAGCAGAAAATATCCAACCGGGTGGCGGGCAAAATCGTGCGAAACAAACCCTATTTTCAGGCGTTTGTCCGGGTCCTTCGGTTGCGGCCATTCGGGCGGCACAAGATTTAGGGGGGTGATAACCCGCTCCTGCCACTCCTGGTGCAGTGTCAGTAACTCCTGCAATGTCACGCCCGGGCGATATTGCGCGCAAAGCAACAGGTTATCGTTGGCGACAATATGGTCGGGCATCAGTTCAATGGCCCTGTTGTGGAATTTCATGGCCTCATCCAAACACCCCAACTGCATTAGTGCGCAGGCCAAATTGCCGTTTGCGGCCATTAAATTAGAATTCAGTTTCAAGGCTTTTTGATAGGCCAATACCGCCGCATCCAGCTGTCCTGCCGCCGCATAGGCCTGCCCCAACCAATCGTAGTTTTCGGCATTATCTGGCGCAAGCTCCGTACCTTTAAGAAAAGCCGCAGCGGCTTTGTCGCCCATGGCCGGGTCGACGCCAATTGTCATATCCAGGCGTGCCTTGCCCAATGCCATGTGATGCCGAACATCCGTCGGTGACATAAGAACCGCTTTGTCAGCGAATATTTCGGCCAGACCGTAACGCCCCTGGGCGTGATAAATCAGGCCAAGCAGAGCGATATTCTCCACGGGGTCCGCACCCAGATTGAGAAGGTTATGGCAGATGGTTTTGGCTTCGTCTAACCGTCCCGACTTCCAGTGGTCGTGGGCCACCGCCAGGGCCTCCTCGATCGTCGCCATTTATTCTTCCGAATAGCCAATTATTGATAACGGGAAAGGACTTAATTGCAAAACTCAGAGCAACCAAACAATCTCTGACGCCACTAAACGCTACAATCGAATTCATTGACTGTCAACGGGAACCATCGGACCTGAGACACCACCTTTTTTGCTTTCTGCTGCCGCTGGTATTGGCTTCTGGCTCCCAATAGGGGGCTTTTGCCACGGCCTAAAAAAATCTGGACAGGCCTCTGCAAACATCGTAAATCGACCGCCTCGCTCCCCTTTGATAATCGGCAAATTTGGCAGTCCGCCAATGGCAAGGACCAATCATGACAATGACCAGTCAAAAAAACACCCGGAACCGGAAGATTTTGAAATCGCGATCGTCAACGCCAGGCTTTTGCCGCCGTGACCGGTTCGGCGCGGCGCTTTTTCTTTTGGCACTGATGGCGATTTTCGTTCCCGGTCCGGTTCAGGCGCAACCGACCGACGGCAAGGTTTTTGGACAGTGGGGCGTTATCTGCCCATCCGACAAGGCCATAACCTGCGTAATTGCCCGCAGTATATTTCGAAAAAGTGACAATGGACGGCTGGCTCGCATTGAAATCGGCCGAATGCTGCCGGAAAACGGCTATTCAATTAAAATTCATGTTCCGCTCGGTTTGAACTTGGTAAAGGGAATAGGTTTTCGGGTTGACGACGGCCAGTCGGTCACACTTCCCTACGTTTCCTGTAGCAGGCCCGGCTGCTGGACAAAGGCGACTTTGGGGGATGATCTGGTCGGCATTATGAAAAGCGGCAATTATGCCTACGTCAAATTTCATACCGTCCAGGGCGAAGAATGGGATATTCGGTTTTCTCTCAATGGGATTACCGCAGCCTTGAACAGCCTCGGCAGTTAACCG
>JAJFII010000113.1 GCA_021775095.1 Rhodospirillales bacterium | reverse complement strand
CGGGTGCGGTTCCATCTATCGAGCGCCTGCCCAGACAAGGCTTTGTTCATCAGCGCCGCCGAAAAACTCAGTCCGCGATTGTGACCGTCCGGTTCTCCCAGCACTAACAAAAAACCAAACACCGGCAGGCGGGCTCGTCCGCACATCCAATATCTCACCTTAAAACCCGGAATAATTGGACAACGGACAGGGCAAAAAGGATCGGCACAGAGCGAACAAAATCTCAACCATACAAATGGCCTGAAATTAATCGAAAAACAATTTGTACCCCGCTTCATGAAATATCCGGGCTAAACCTCCCGCAGTTTCCTCCCCTGAGGCTTGTCCGACACCTGCCGTCCGTGCCCATGGCCGTCACCGAGATACGGCAGATGTCCGACAACCCTTAACAGGAGAAGACGCGCAGGCGACGTCCCTCTCGGGCCATGCAATGGCCCTGCCGGGCGGCGGGCACACCGTCAAGTGTTTTCGACGCAGCGCGACGGGGCCCGTATTCGACCAAAAGCAACGCGTCCAGCCCCCCGCACCGCGTCAGGCCCTGTTTGCGATGGGCCAGCATCGCCGCACGGACCCTTCCTAGTCGGAGCCCCGGACGCACTGTCTCAGTGGTTCCAATTAGGGAAGACACGCTCTAGAAACTCAACGAAATATCCCGATGCGAGGCGTTGCAACTGGCAACTTTTAAGGCTTGTTCCTGCGGGAGTTTTGGCAATTGGCGGAGGCCAATGGTGTTGCGGATCGTCGCTTCATAGAGGGTCAGATCGGGAAGTAAATCTTTGACCGCCCGGGTGCGCCACGCCATCTCTTTGTCGAAGGCCCGCAAGGTTTTTGTCAGTTCCTGTTTTGCCTTTTCCGGGTCGGGTGTTTTACTCTTGATGGCTCGCCGTACTTTTGTCAGGCCGGATTTTATGGCGCTGGTTCCTTCCACAGTACCGGCTTGTTTGGATATGATCGATATCTTATCAGCGGCTTCCTCAGGCGGCAGATTAAAAATAACAAAATCCAAATCGGCAATACCGGCCCTAAGAGAACCCAGTGCAGTCGTGCCTTCAACAATCCGAAGCAACTCTATAACCGGCAGATAACCCTCGTCCATGGCTTTTCTATAACTGGCACGCGCCTTGTCATTGGCTTTTTGCAACTTCACAAAGCTGGCGTTTTCGGCCTCCCAATTCCCCGGAAAGGTTGTCACCAATTGGTCCATTTCGGCCTGCAAACCGTCTCTTTTGGCCGACATCAAACGTTTAGTCGTCTCATCGCCGGCATCAAGGCGGCTGATATCCGTTGCCAGCTGTTTCAATTCAGCCTTTATTTTCCGTATTTTCTTTTCAAGGGCCCGAACTTCACGATGCAACGGCCGATAGGCCGGTGACGCCGCATCCAAATGAACCTGTGTCGCCAGCACGGCGTCCCGTTTGCCATAAACCGAAGAGGTGGATTTAAAACTGCCCGTGGTCGATTTCTTGAGTTTGTTCGGCAGATAACTGTAATCAAGTTTACTGACCTGCGAAATGGCCGCCATCAGTTCATTTTTGTTGCTCGCCAGGTCTTCGAAGGTCAGTTGTTCGATACAATATTGTAACCGCGGATTGATCGGTGGTGGTGCCGTATCGGCGGTGAGGGAAACACGATTTGGCAGATAATTGACCAAAGGCGGGAACAGGGCGACGATGGTCAAGGCGATCAACTGCAAACCGATAAACGCGACGACCCCTTTATACATTTCCACAGTTTTGACAATCACCGGAGCGACGCCACGCAAATAGAACAATGCAAAGCCAAAGGGCGGCGTCAGGAACGAAGTCTGAATATTCAGCCCGATCATCACACCCAACCACACGGCGGTCACATTTGCCGATGGATCCATCAACAGGATGGGGGCGACGATGGGAACAACGACAACGGCAATTTCAATGAAATCGAGAAAGAACCCCAGAACAAAAATAACCGCCATAACAATGACAAACTGAACCCAAAAACCACCCGGCAATCCGGTCAGAAACTCGCGCACCAGTTCCTCACCACCAAAACCACGAAATGCCGAGGTTAACATGGCGGCACCCAGCAGGATGATAAAAACCAACGACGTGGTTTTGGCGGTCTCTACCATAACACCGCGCAGTGTGTCCTCAATTTTATAGGTCCGCCATCCGCTCCAGGCGATGGCGGCGATCAGGATGGAAACAAAAATTATCGCCAGGGTAACGCCAAGAACATCCTCAGACGTCTTGATGTTCTTGATATTGGTTTCAAAATTGCTGGTGATCACAATAATCGCGACCATTGAGACAATCGCCATGATCGCCGGGATATATTGCCGTTTGTGGCCCTCCCGCAATCGATAGCCGGCCATCATCATCGCCCCAACCGCGCCAATTGCGCCAGCTTGATTGACCGTAGCAACGCCCATGATGATTGAACCGAGAACGATAAAAATCAGCGCCAGGGGCGGTACCAGGACCAATAGAACCCGGCCCAGGAACCTTTTGTCCAATTTGCCTGCAAAGGGCACGGCGGGAGCTAATTTGGGGCGCAGCAAGGCGACGATTTGGATGAAGGCCATATACAGCAGAACAAGAAGAATACCGGGAATAAATGCACCCAGAAACATATCGCCGGCGCTTGTTGAAACGACCGCAAATTCCGAAGGCATGGAAAATTCGCCAGTCGATGCCTTATACAGTGCCTTTCGCGCGGTCCCCGCCTGATCGACGGCGCTGGTCAACTGATCGGCCAAAATAATCAGGACGATGGACGGCGGAATGATCTGGCCGAGCGTACCTGATGCGGCAATCGTTCCTGTTGCCAAAGCCTTCGAATAATTATTACGCAGCATGGCCGGAAGCGAAATCAATCCCATGGCAACCACGGTCGCGCCAACGATCCCGGTTGTCGCCGCCAACAGAGCGCCGACAAAAACCACGGAAATGCCGAGCCCCCCCGGTACCGGGCCAAAAAGCTGAGCCATGGTGACCAGCAGGTCTTCGGCAATTTTCGAGCGCTGCAGCATAATTCCCATAAACACAAACAGCGGGATGGCGATCAGGGTATCGCGTTCAACTTCCCAATATACCCCTCTGAAATTGGTGACCCCGGCACTTAACCACTGGATCGGTCCGCCTTGCGCAAAATAGGCACTGGCGTCGCCGGCAAACAGATATCCACACCCGGCAGCAAGTCCGATTGTCAGGATTGCAGAACCCGGCAGGGCAAAGGCAACGGGAAATCCGGAGCCGAGCGCGCCGACCATAAGCAGGACCAAAAGGGTTAGAAATACGAGTTCCATGGGATTTTCAGTTTCTTTTAAATTTAATGAACGGGGTCTTCATCGTACGCACGCCCGCCGGGGTCGCCCCGATAATCGGCAATACCCGACAACATATAAGCGGTAAATTGAATGAGCATGGAGATCGCAAAAATCGCCAAAAATCCGGCCATCAGGTATTTGACATACATACCGAACCCCGACTGGGAAACCTCATAACTCAGCATTGGGCTATTGATGATATTGGCCTTGCCGCCCATGCCCAGCGTCAAAATAACTGCGCACAGGGAGGCCCCCAAAACCAAGGATCCAACGGCGTTGATCAGGCCCTTGGTTTTGCGGCTGAAGCTTGCGTAAAGCACATCAACGCGTACGTGGCCATCTTCGAGCAGGGTATAGGCGCTGGCGAACAAAAACAGTGCGGCATACCAAAACCGCACCAAATCGCCCATAAACGCCTGCTCATAAGAAAAAACAAACCGCGAGAAGACTATTAATAATTCGGCAACGACAACCAGCAAAGCCAACCAGGTGAACCCCAAGGAGCGCGTAAAACCGGCAATAACCATCGACAATAAAACCAGCGGCACATGAACCATTGGTGCCCGAAATTGCGGTCGCCCTAGCTCCGTCGCAAGCGCCTCACCGGTAATTAAATGTAGTAAATTTTCAACCCGCAAAAAGGAGATCAATGCATCAGTCGCGCCAACCAGCAAGACCATCCAGAAGGCGGCACGAATGATGTAGGTGGCAAGGGCGGTAAAAGTATCGCTGTCTTCACGCAGGGTTTTTTCCCCGCCCCGCTGGACGTAGATCACGGCGACAATTACCGCCGCCCCATAGGCAACCAGTTGCCCCCAGGCCATTCCAAGGGCTTCACTCGACAGGCTGTCACTAAGGGCATCGACACCAAACAATTGGTGGTGAGCAAAAACCGCCAGAACGCCGGGCCATTCTCGCCAAACCATAAGATAATTATTAACAAGAAAAACAACGAGGACAGTCACAATCGACCAGCCAAAAATGCGAATCAGAACGATTGGCATTACGCTACCCCCAAAACAAAGGAACGGGGCTTAAAGCCCCGCTCCAATCTGCTTAACGACTGTGACCGATTAAACGCCCAATACGCGGTTACGCTGCGCATAATAGGTGGCTTCGGACAGGTTCTTCCAGCCGCCAACTTCCGTACGTGCCGTAACGAAACTGTCATGAACGCGGGCAACCAGATCACTGTGGGCTCGCGTTTCTTCAAACACTTCCTCTGCAGCTTCACCAAAGCTGTCATAGATTTCGTCGCTGAATTGACGCAATTGCACGCCATTTTCTTTGAGCATCTTCGCCAAAAAGGTTCCATTGTTGGCGTTATATTCGGCCATCAGGTAGTCATTTTCCTGGCCGGCAGCCGCTTCAATAATTAATTGGTCGGTTTTCGACAAGCTCATCCACCATTTTTTGTTCATACCCAGGGACAGGAACCCACCTGGCTCGTGCATGCCCGGGTAATAGTAGTATTTGGCTGCTTCGTAGAACTTCATAAAGTAGTCGTTCCAGGGGCCGACCCACTCGGTCGCATCAATCGCTCCGGAGACCAGGTTTTCATAGATTTGACCGCCCGGCAGAGAAACCGGGGAAGCACCCAGTTTTGCCATGACGTCGCCACCGAGGCCCGGAATACGCATTTTCAGGCCCTTAAGATCATCGGCGGTCTCAATTTCTTTGTTGAACCAGCCGCCCATCTGAACACCGGAATTTCCGCAGGCCAGGCATTTGAGGCCATAACCATCCGCCAACTCGTCCCACAGCTGCTGGCCACCCATGTGGTGGATCCAGGCGGACATTTCCGTATAGGTCAAGCCAAAAGGCACCGACGTGAAATAAGCCCAGGCCGGGTTTTTGCCTTTCCAGTAATAGTCCGCGGCGTGATAAGCCTGGGCGTTACCAGAAGCCACTTCGTCGAAGGAATCGAATGCGCCGACGCGCTCACCCGCAGCAAAATATTGCACCGCGATACGGCCTTCGGTCAAATCAGAAACCCGCTTGGCAAACCGTTGGGCACCCGTACCCAACCCGGGGAAATCACGTCCCCATGTGGCGACAATAACCATGTCTGTGCGTTTCTGGGCAATTGCCGGCGCAGCGAAGGTCGTCGACGCGGCAACGCCGCCGACTGCGGCAACGGTGCCAGCCTTTTTAATAAATTCACGTCTTTTCATCATATATCTCCCTGATTGATGATCTTTTTAATCACGTAACGGGCGGTATATTGTACGAAGCGAAAGCTCCCGTCCAGACATCGCGAGCAATAAAAATTAATGGCATTTTACACGCAGTCGTGCCAACCTGAAAACTCAGTTGAAATCTGTGTATCGTTTTCAAGGCGGTTCAATGTACATTCAGATAGGCCCGTCACAGGCAATTTCCTAATCACCAACCGATGGCCACTGGGGAACCCTGTTCCAGGCGCGCGCTTTGACGCCTTTTGTATCTGGAATCAATAGATCACTGACCAGAGAATGCGCCGTTGCCGGCCACTCATCCAGGGTCATGGCATCGTCGCCGGCCGGATCCGTATCGCCGGTTGTGCGGTCATAAATTTTCCGCAGAGTTGCCCGGATTTCCGCCGGCAGATTGGCAAAGTCCGGATGGTACCAGAGCGTTAGAAGACTGCGGTCCTGGTCACTGTTGTTTGGGAAGGTACTGTGTAACAAACGCGCGTCGCCAAACACAATATCGCCAGTTTGCACGGCGACGGCGACGGCGTCCCGATGGTTTTGATATAGGAGGTTTTGCGGATCAACCACCCGCGACAAACTTTCATCATGGGCTTGCAGGGAAGCGTGCAGGGGATGGGCCCGCCGGTGGCTGCCGGGGATGACACGCAGACAGCCATTTTCCTCGGTCGTGTTGGTCAGATATATCATCGCAAAAACCTGGGCGATTTCCGGTGTGTAGGAAATCGCGTCATCCCACGCCCACCAATCCTGGTGCCAAAACAAGGAGGGGCTGTGGGCCGGTTTGCTGATCAGGTATCCCGAGCTGAAGCGGGGGTTCGGGAACGCCAGGCCGGCCATTGCAGCACGAACTTCCGGGGCACCGATGATTTTTGCGAATTCCGGGTAATCGGCCAATTGCACGAGGCTTCCCTGGGATCGGTTGCGTTCCCTGTGCGCAGCGTCGACGGTGGGTAATATCGCTGCCGCCTGCGACTTTAACCACGCGATCAAGGGTTCTGGTAACTGGTTTTTCACCAGGCAATAACCGTTATTTTCGAGATCGGAACGCAGCCCGTTGCGAATGTGATTTGCCATTGTCGAAAAATCCAGCCTGTGCACTTCACTCGGTTTTAAAGATAAACCGGCGATCCGATCACCGTCAATGGGGCATCAATGAACCGCAAATAACGCTCCTAGACAACTGTCTGATGGCGTTCAATACAGGTTTTTAAAACCGCATCCGGGTGTTTTTTCCACCAATTTTCCGCTGAAAAAATCTCGACTTCACATTGTCCGTCATAACCGGCCGCCTCGACCCAGTTTCTTATTTTCGAAATTTCTATAACACCGTCACCCATCATGCCGCGGTCGGTCAGCATATCGGATGTGGGAACCAGCCAGTCACACACATGGAAGGCCAAAATTTGGCTGTTTCGACCGGCCCGGGCGATCTGAGTTGGCAATTCCGGGTCCCACCAAACGTGATACACATCAACCGCTACACCAATCCCGTTGCCCATTCGATCGCAGATGTCGAGCGCCTGTTTGAGGGTGTTTACACAGGCTCTGTCGGCAGCGTACATGGGATGCAAGGGTTCGATCGCCAAAGGCATGTTGTTGGCGCGGGCATAGTCAAGGATCGCGGCGATACCATCGTCGACCTGGGCACGGGCGACACTTAAGTCTTTCAACCCTTCGGCAAGCCCGCCAACGACCAGCACCAGACATTCGGAACCGAGCGTTACCGCCTCATCAACGGCGCGCAAATTGTCTTCGATATTAGCCGCACGCTGGGCTGCTGTGCCAGCCGGGAACATGCCGCCCCGGCAATATCCCGAGACCCGCAGGCCGGCGTCTTTAATTTGTTGGGCAACGATGTCGAGGCCACAGGCCGCCACTTGATCCCGCCATGGGGCGATGCCGCCAATGCCGTGGCGGGCGCAGCCGTCAATAATCTGGCTGAGGTTCCATCGTTTGCGGACGGTCGCCGCATTGAGTGACAGTTGGGCCGTATCCGTTGATAAATCCCGCATAGCTAACCATCGATGCCGTGAACCGATAACAAGGCCTTCATGCGCGCCGTTGCCAATTCGGGGTTTTCAAGAAGCCCTGCCTTGTCGGCTAGGCGGAACAATTCGCACAAATGTTGCAGGGACCGGGCACTTTCCTGGCCGCCAATCATGGTAAAATGTTTCTGGTGGCCGTTCAGATAAGCCATGAAAACAATTCCCGTTTTGTAAAACCGGGTCGGTGGCCTGAACATATGGCGCGATAACGGCACGGTCGGGGCGAGAATGTCATGATAGGTTTTCATATCCTGATTGGCCATTGCCTGCAGGGCGGCGCTGGCGGCCGGCGCGATGGCGTCGAATATGCCCAACAAAGCGTGGGAATATCCTTCCTCATCACCGGCAATCAGGTCCGGGTAATTAAAGTCATCTCCCGTATACATCACGACCCCTTCCGGCAGTCGGCGTCGCATCTGGATTTCCTTTGCGTCATCCAACAGGGAAATTTTTATGCCATCAACATTGGCCGTGTTGGCCTGCAACACTTCAAGACAGGTGTCCATTGCAATGCTGTGGTCTGAATGGCCCCAATAGCCAGCCAATGCCGGATCAAACATCTCGCCCAGCCAATGCAGGATCGCCGGCTCTTTTAACTGGCCAAGAATTCGCGAATAGACCTTAAGGTAGTCGTCGGGCGTTTTGGCCGCCGCCGCCAGGGCCCGGCTCGCCATCAAAATGATCCGTCCACCTGCTGCTTCAACCGCTTCAACCTGCTGTTCATAGGCACCAATGATCTCATCCATGCTCAGTGACGGGTTCGGCGTTATGTGATCCGTACCGACCCCACAGGCGACCAGAGCCTCGCCATCGAAATCCTGAGAGGCCGCAACGGAGCGTTTGATCAGTTCCAGTGATGCCTCCCAATCCATGCCCATGCCCCGTTGTGCGGTATCCATGGCTTCGGCAACACCCAGGCCCAGCTTCCAGATATGGCGGCGGTAATCGATGGTCGCGTCCCAATCGATGGCCGTGTCAAGCCACGGATCGTTGTCGGCCAAGGGGTCACTGACCACATGCACGGCCGAATAGGCAATCCGCGGAAGCCCGCCAACACGACAGGTGTCAAATTGTCGCGGTGACGACGTCTCATAGAATTGCAGAGCACCGTCCGGCGTCGGCAGATTAAGTTGGGCCATGATCTTGGTTACCTCGTGCGGTTGGGTTATCGGTTCTTGAAATACCGGGTCCTACAGGGTCAAATTCGGGATATCGATCCAGCGCCGTTCGGCCCAGCTTTGCAGACCAAGCTCAGCCAATTGCACACCTTTTGCGCCCGACAAAAGATCGTAGGTCCAAGGTGTGCCATCATACAGATGACGTATGAAGTTTTCCCACTGGACCTTGAATCCATTATCATAAATTCGGTTATCAGGGACTTCAGCCCAGTCGTCATAAAAATTCATGGCCTGTAGTACATCCGGATTCCAGACCGGTTTTGGTGTATTTACCCGCGCCTGGGTTTTACATTTTTGCAGACCGGCAACAGCAGATCCATGGGTTCCGTCCACATGCAGGGTCAGCAAATCATCGCGGTGCACCCGGGTACACCAGGAGCTGTTCATCTGGACAATAATGCCGCCTTCCAGCTCGAAGGTTGTATAGGCTGCATCGTCGCAGTCGGCGTCATAGGGTTTACCCTTTTCGTCCCAGCGTTTTGGGATATGTGTGGCACCCAGGCAACTGACGGATTTTACCGGGGCGAAAGTATGGTCCAAGACATAACGCCAGTGGCATAACATATCCAAAATAATGCCGCCGCCATCGGATTTGCGGTAATTCCAACTGGGGCGCTGGGCCTCCTGCCAATTACCCTCGAACACCCAATAACCAAACTCGCCCCGCACCGACAATATGTCGCCAAAAAATCCGTTATCCCGCAGGGCCTTTAACTTGAGCAACCCGGGCAAGGAAAGTTTGTCATGAACGACGCCGTTTTTGGCACCCCGGTCATTGGCATACCGGGCCAGATCCATGGCCACGTCCAAAGTTTCGGCAATGGGTTTTTCACAATAAATATCCTTGCCCGCATCAATGGCTTTTTTTAATAGCCCGGCCCGCAATTGGGTCGATGCCGCATCGAAAAACAGACGGTCGTCCTTATTGGCAAGAGCCGCATCGACATCCGTGGTCCAGCGTTTTACATTATGAGTTTTCGCTAAACGTTCCAGCTTATCGGCGTTTCGACCGACCAGGATCGGATCGACGATCACCCGGTCATCATTGGACAGGACCACACCGCCCTGCGCGCGGATCTCCAGGAGGGATCGAATCAGGTGCTGGTTTGTCCCCATTCGGCCGGTGACGCCATGCATAATTATTCCCAGTCGATGTTCAGCCATTCGGTGTTTCCTTTTATCCTAAGAGAGTCTGTTCACGGGTGCCATGGGTGCCATGGTTTCCCAGTCTGGTTCGGCAGCAACCCCAAAGCCGGGGCACTGCAGTGATTTAATGGACAGTTTGCCCGCGACAACATGGGTGCAGACCTGGCCGTCGATGCGCCGATAGAGGTCAGGATGGGCAGCCATAAATCGGCCCTGCTCCGCCGCACCGGCGCTGGCCATGCCCTTTACATAATGATGGCCGTTTCTTTCCACATGACGCAATCCCAGCAGGGCGACCAGGGCCAGATCCTGCTGCACCGCGATTCCCGCCTGACATGTCAGATCTTCGGCACTCATAAAATAGGGTTTGCTGTCTTCCTGGCGCCACATTTCACAACGCGCCAGGTTAATCAGCGACTTATAAAAACCCTTACAGTTTTTTGACGATACGCCGCCATAACCCCTGTCGCGGGCGCGGGCAAAAGCGTCCAGGTTTTCGTCTGATTCGTCAATAATAACGGGAAACTGGCCGGCCAGGACGGAGACGTCCCGGGCCAGGGCCTCGGACCGCCGAATGGGCTGCTCAACCAGGACAATGGAGTCCATTAACCGGGTCAGCGTGGGTTCCGCCCGCATCGCCGACAACAGCTCGATCACTCGATCAACATTGTCATATTGTTCGTTGCCATCAAAGGTCGCTTTGTACGGGGCCTTGGATCGATCAAGCACCGCCGCGATCTGTTGCAAGCGCGCCATGTCTGATTTTAAATCCCCGCCGACTTTTATTTTAAAATAACGATAGCCATAGATTTGTATGACTTCTTCCAGGGTTTCCGGCAATCCATCGTCCAACCGGTCATCGCAAGATTGGTCGCCTGCGGTTAACGGATCGACCATACCGATGGTATGGCGCGCATAGAGATCACTGGCTGGAGACAGCCTGCTTAAAAAACGATCCATTTGAAATCCACCGAATTCCTTCAACAGGATTTGTGGTTGAATTCCGGGACGGTTGGCCTGCACGGACTGGGCCAGGGACAAATTTTCTATGCGGCACAGGGCGTCCATAACCGCACGATCAATGAGCGCGGGGCCGTAGCTGGCGGTAAGGGCGTTCAGGCCAACTGCGGCCGACACTTCGAGATGTTCTTTGTAAAGCGACGCATAATGGCCAAAGGCCGTGCGCGAACCGTTGCCCAAGATCGCTTTCGCGTAAAGGTGCAGGGCTTTGCGCAGTTGATCAATATTGTCTTCATTACTTAAGCCGGGGGTTTTATCGAACCATTTCGGCACGACAATTTCGGCGGCCAGCCCCCAACCTTCCCGTCCGTCCGCCATTTGCACCCGACAGCGGACAAACGCCTGCGGCGCTTGCGTCAGGGTGACGACGCCAAATCGAAACGGCAGACGCAACGTGACGTCGCGCTCGAACAGATCGATTTCCGTGACCCGGAGCTTGGGTGCGGCGTCATCCGACTTAAGATCTGCAGTGGCCTGGTTTGAAGTCAATTTTTCATATCCATCACTAAGTAACCATACAGTTATTTATTTTTAGCCGAACCGAAAGGTCCAATCAAGTCAAAACACCCGTCCCATGCCTGCTAAAGTGTCTTTAACTGTTCGATTTGGCGCAGCCGCCCACACATCCCCAAAGTGACCTCTATCCCCTGAACATCGGCACCGGCAACGTGCGACGGTGTTGGCCCGATCTCCGTCTGCAATCCGGCCAGTGCCGCCAGCGCCCGTTCACCGACAGCAACCGGTCCCGCGTCGATCGCCGATTTAAAGGCCTCGACTTTGTCGGCGATCGCCCTGTTATGAACCGTCATGAACCGCTTGAGCTCGGCGAAATAGGCAGCCGGATCGCCGTGCCACAGGGCCATGAGGTTTCGATAGGCAAGGGCTGAAACATCGCGCCGCGCCATCGCCCCCTGAATGCCCGTCTGGCCAAGGCCACGCAGACGTTCATAGGCATCGGGGTTGGCATCAACGTCCTTGCCAAAATAGATGCGCGCGTCGCCCCGTTCCGCCAATCCGCCATTACCCATGATCGCCAAAACTTCCAGATGATTGGTGCTTACGGACCGATGCAGGGTTCCCGGTTGAAACTGGATAAAAGTTCCTTTGCTGATAGGCAGTCGCCGAAAACCCGTCTGCAGATCATGTAATTCGATGGCACCTTCGCCGGACACGCCAAAATAGGCTTCCGGGGTCAACGCGTGGATGTGGGCACATCCTGCGTGAACGCCATCTGGCCCGGCCTGGTCCTGATATACACTTAAATGAGTAAGACCGATGCCTCCTAACAGGGGTGCGTTCATGGATCTTTCCTCTGAGCAAATAATCGCTGTTTCAGGCCTCTGAAGGGACTCACAAGGTGTGTCCATAAATCCGTGATTATGGACCGGGTCGGTTTGAAACTCATAAGCAGGGTGAACAGACACATGGCCATCAGGACAACAGAAATGGGGCGCGTGAAATAAAACATAAAGTCACCATCATGGATAACCCAGGAGCGGCGGAAACTCTTGTCGAAGATATCACCCAATACGATTCCCAGGACCAATGGTGCCATCGGGTAATTCATTTGCCGCAGACCAAAACCAAGGACCCCAAAGATGACCATGACCCAGACGTCGAACATCCGTTGTTGAATGGCATAACTGCCGATCACGCAGAGCACAAAAACCACAGGCATCAGGCGTTCGCGTCTGACCGACAAAATTTTCAGGAGAGCCGGCGTCATAAGAATACCTAGGATCAGGATCGCGACCGCCGCCCAAAGCATCATGACGACAACTTCATAAACGAAACTCGGTGATTCAATCATGATCATGGGTCCCGGCTGGACGCCATGGATGACCATGGCTGCCAACAACACGGCGGCCGGTGCAGAGCCCGGGATCCCCAATGTAAGGACGGGGATCAGTGCACCGGGAGGCGCAGCACTGTTTCCCGTTTCGGCAGCCATAAGCCCCTCGATGGAGCCCTTGCCGAATTTCTGTTTTTCCTTTGATACCCGTCGCGCCGCTGCATAGGACACCCAAGCCCCAATATCTTCGCCGACACCGGGAATGACACCGATCAGCGTGCCGAGGACGCCGGAGCGGAAGATCGTTCGTTTGTATTTGAAGACGTCGCCAAAACGTGGGATGACATCGCGCAGGCGGGCCCGGGCCTTTACCACAACGGCCCGGCGTGTATACATGACGGAAATTACTTCCGAAAACCCGAACGCACCAACCATTGCCGGGATCAGGCCGATTCCCCCCTGCATTTCCGTAAACCCGTAGGTGAAGCGATCCGTCATATACAGGCCTTCCTGGCCGACCATGGCCACGGACAGGCCGAGGAAACCGGCAATCCAGCCCTTCAAGGGATCATCCAGAGCGGTCAACTGACCGGCAATGAGGACGCCGAAAATAGCCAGCCACAAAAACTCGTGGGTTTGAAACTGCAGGGCATAATCAGCCAGAATCGGGGCGATTGTCGCCAGAAAAAACATCCCGATGACGGTCCCCAGAAAGGACCCGGTTGTGGCGACGCCCATGGCCGGACCGGCCCGGCCAGCCAGAGCCAGAGGATATCCATCGAGGGTTGTTGCGGCGTTTGCCGGTGTCCCCGGTATATTAAGCAAAATGGCGCTGCGCGATCCACCGTAAATGGCCCCGACATAAAGACAGATGAGAATCATCAGGGCATCGTCGTGATCCATCCGGTAGGTTAACGTGGTCAGCAGCGCGACCCCCATGGTTGCCGTCAGGCCCGGCAGCATTCCAATGGCGATACCGAGCAGTGTGCCTCCCCCCACATAGATCAGCATTTCGAAACTGGAAAATTTCACGACGGCCACACCGATCAAGCCAAAGGTTGTGGCGAAATAAGACAGGAAGGCTGAAAAAGTCTCAATCATCGGGCACCACTTAAGGCAATTTCACGTAAAATTCTTGTTCGAACAAATAGGTTACTGCCCAAGTGACCAGCACCGCTTGCACAAGCGCCGACACGATAACCCAGACCAACGGTGCCCGATCGGCCGACAGGAAGCCAAAAAGCGCCTGCAGGGTGGACGCCACAACCGGCATTTTGTTTTGCAACCAAGACCATCGACCGGCACCGAGTTCCGGCGCCGATTGCCATTCAAATCCGACAATGAACAAAAAAATAAAAAGCGCGGTTGCTTCGTGATACATCACATCGTGACCGGCAATGCTGGCCCCTAACAATCCGACCGCATAAAAACTGCATCCGGCGGCGGTCAGGGCTGAGCGCAGGGCGCCGGTGGGTTCGGCAACCTCTTGCGCAGGTTTTTGGGTGAGCTTGTACCCCTGTTCGGAAATAGATCTGAACAGCAGAATAACCGAGAAAAAGACGATGATCACACCGAGAAGAATAGGTACTTTTCCCGGTTCGCCGCCAACCTCGATAAAACCGCCGGCACCGGGCATTGCGATGCCTTCCATCACCATATAGATTCCAAGGACAAAAAACACGAGCGACGACAGAAAATCAGCCCTCGGCATCAGCGTTCTCGACATATCAACTCTCCAGATTTCGGCCTGAAAAAGATCCGGCGGACGGAAGGTTCCGCCTGCCATATCCTTTACAAACAAAAAGATCCCCTAAGGGCGGGGAATGCCGATTGAATCGGGGCTTACCTTAGACTTTCCCCCATCGTGGATTTGCCAGGCATTGATCTGGGTTGTCGGGAACGCCTGTTGATAGGCCATATCTCCGGAAACAACGTTCACACCAAGACCCTTGGAAGCCGCGTATTTTGCCAGCCGCTCAGACGACTTGATTTTTGTGTTCCAAATTTCCGTCATGGTATCGACAACGTCCTGGGGAATTCCCTTAGGTGCCCAAATGCCAAAATTAACGGCACCGACTTTTGCCTTCGGCAAAAACTGGGTAATCGACGGGATATCACCAATACCAGGGAGCGACACCGCAGTGGGTGTAAAGGCGGCCAGGGGTTTAAGTTTTTTGGCGCGCAACATTTCATATTGCTCGGCCACCAACTGGGTGGTGATTTCCGTCTCATGGGACACGGCTGCCTTAACGGCCGGATTACCGCCATCGTAGGTGACCATTTTATAGTCGCCGCCGGCGGCCGCTTTCAGCGCTTCTGCGGAGGCGCCACCAGAAGAGTTAATTCCGCCCGTGGCAATGGTTACGGAACTGGGATTGCCGTTCATGGCTTTGACAATGGCGTCAACCGACTGAAATTCGGAATCTGGATGTACCGACAGAAGGGTATAGTTGACCGTGCCCAGGAACAGGTGCCAATCCTTTAAATGGGTATTCAGGGCACCGGTGACGCCATAGGTGCCGAGATCCTTGGCGGCGCCTGCTGTCCACGTGTATCCGTCTTTTGGTGCGTCAAACGCCGCCTTGGTGCCAACTGCACCGGCACCACCGGGTTGGTTTACCACAACGACCTTTTGGCCCAACGCGTCTTCCAGATCGCCTGCCAGCGTGCGGACCAGTTGGTCGGTTGACCCGCCAGCGCCCCAGGGCACGATGATACGAAGGGGTTTATTGGGTTTCCAGGCGGCCTGGGCAACGCCAGAAAATGCCAGGGCTGCAACCGCAACGCCAGCTAAGATAAGTGATTTCCTCATGTTATTCTCCTACATTTTCCCTGAGTTCGTTTTATTTGGTTCAGCTCTTAATAACTGAACGGTTATTTAGAAGGATAATATAAATTCGTCAAGATAATAGTAACCATTTGGTTATTTTTGACCTGCGAAAATCCCGCAAGATGCGGCTGTGAGAACCATTACAATTGAAAATCTGACAGTGAACAGGGTCGCCGGCAACTTCGGCAAACGCCGTCGGGTCAGACCCGCAGGTAACCGAGGATGACATCAACCGCATGGTCGCGGCGTTCGGTCCGGGCTTTCTGTGCGGCCAGGTCGCGACCAAAAATGACACTGAGAGTGTGGATGTTGGAGAAATAAAAATAACAGACGCTGGCGATGGATACATACAATTGGGCCGGATCCACGCCGGCGCGAAAGACCCCTTGGGTTTCGCCCTTTGCAATTATTCTGCGCAACATTTCAACGAACGGAGAATGCAAAAGCTGGATCCGTTTTGAGCGTTTTATGTGAACCGCTTTATGTAAATTTTCACTATTTAAAAGGGACAGGAAGTGCGGGTTTTCCTCATAATAATCCCAGGTAAATAAAACCAGCCGGCGAATGGAATCAACCGGATCGATGTTTTCCAACTGCAGGGCCTGTTCAGCGCTTCGAATGTCGGCATAGGTTTTTTCCAGGGCCGCCAGAAACAAATCATCTTTGTTGCCGAAATAATGATAGAGCATCCGTTTGTTGGCATCGGCCCGTTCCGCAATTCGATCTACCCGCGCCCCTCCAAGACCATAAGTCGAAAACTCCTTTATGGCGGCTTCCAAAATCGAGCGCTTGGTCGCTTCCGGGTTGCGCTTCTTTATTTGTTTACTCATTGCGTCACTATTTCCAACCCTATTAATATCGGTGAATGGGCAGGAGAAAGAGAAACCATTCAATTCTATATCGCAAGACCTAATAAATTACTTTTATCGTTCGATTAACGGGCCGGGCGAAAAGGTTTGGCCAGAGATGTTGGAAAATTCAGGGCCAAAAATTGCCGATTGCGGGAAATGATCACCAAGACAACAATGGTCGCAATATAGGGCAAACTGGACAGGACTTCCGACGGCAGGGCCAGTCCCAGGGCCTGTCCCTGCAGCTGGAGGATGGTCATGCCACCAAACAACCAGGCACCAAACAGCACCCGGGCAGGACGCCAGGCGGCAAAAACAACCAGGGCAAGAGAAATCCACCCCTTACCTGCTGTCATATTTTCGACCCACAAGGGAGTATAGGCAATGGATAGATAGGCGCCCCCTAAACCGGCCATGGCACCACCGAACAGGACCACCAGGTAGCGGATTTTGATTACCGGATATCCGATTGCATGGGCAGCATCCGGGCTTTCACCAATGGTCCTGACAATCAGTCCGGCCTTGGTTTTATACAAAAACCAACTGATCAGGCCAAACAGGATAAAGGACAGATAAACCAAGGGATCATAATTAAACAACAGCGGCCCAAGCACGGGGATATCTGTCAAAAAGGGAATAACCAACGGTTTTAAGGCATCGATGGGTGTGCTGCCAAACCCCTTGCCGATATAGGCTGAAACACCCGTGCCAAATATCGCCAGGGCCAAACCGGCGGCATATTGATTGGTCAAAAACGTTAGCGCCAATACGCCAAACACCAGAGACGCCAGGGCCCCCGCCACCGCGGCACAGAGGATCGCCAAAGGCAGCGGCAAACCGACATAGGAAACCCACACGCCAACGGCGGCGCCAACCAGCATCATGCCTTCAATACCCAAATTAAGAACCCCTGACTTTTCCACGACCAGTTCGCCGAGGGCGGCAAAGATCAGCGGTGTCGCGGCGATGATGGTGCCGGTGAAGATGGCAGTGAACAGGTCCATCAGGTGCCACCTTGAGCCGCAACCGGCCGACCAATTCGATAGAAAATTAAAAAGTCAGATGCAAGCAGGAAAAACAGCAGCATTCCCTGAAAAATCGAAGTTACCGCCGATGGCAAACCCATACTCAACTGAACGGCTTCTCCGCCCAAATACAAAAGCGACAGAAGCAAACCGCCAAGGACGATGCCAAAGGCGTTTAAACGTCCAATAAAGGCAACAATGATGGCAGCAAACCCGTATCCTGGCGAGATTTGGGCGGACAGTTGTCCAAGCGGTCCCGATGCTTCGGCCATGCCGGCGATGCCAGCCACACCTCCGGATATCAGCAACCCCAACCAGACCGAGCCGGATTCCTTGAACCCGGCATAGCGCGCCGCCAGCGGTGCCGCACCACCGACCGACATTTTATAACCGAAAAAACTGCGTTCGGTAAAAAACCACATGGCGACAACGGCGATAACGGTTATGAAAATCGATGTGTTGAGACGGTAGGTCGCGTCGAAATAGGAGAACATGGCGGCGTTTGGCAACAACGCCGTTTGCGGATAGTTAAAGCCATCCGGGTCCCGCCAGGGGCCATGCACGAGCAGCGACAACAATAGGGTGGCAATGTAAGTCATCATAAGGGTTACCAAAATTTCGTTGGTATTCATGCGCGCCCTGAGAAACGCAGGCACGGCGGCCCAGGCCATGCCACCGGCCATGCCCGCCAAAAACATCAATGGCAACAACAGGGGACTTTCCGGGTCCGGATAAAACAGACCGACACCGCTTGCGGCGATGGCACCAACGACCAATTGCCCCTCGGCACCAATGTTCCAGACGTTTGCCCGAAATCCAATGGCCAGCCCACAGGCAATAAGGATGAGAGGCGACGCCTTTAATAACCATTCCGAAAGGCCATTCATCGACAGCAAAGGTGCGACAAAAAACGCGAACAGGGTATCTAACGGATTATGGCCGATCAGGGCAAACATGATCGAACTGACAACCAGGGTTAACAAGGTCGCGATCAAAGGCGCGGCAACCCGCATCAGTGATGAGGGTTCGGCCCGACGTTCGATCTGTAGGCTCAACGCGAAATTCCTCCGCTGGGGGCAACTGACGACGGCGTGTTCAGCCCGGTCATTAAAAGCCCAATTTCCTCTACGTCCGTATCGGCGCGGTCGACGGACGGCGAAATCTCGCCCTGACAGATCACCAGCAAGCGGTCACAAATCTCAAACAATTCATCGAGTTCTTCAGAAACCACAAGAACGGCTGCACCGGAGCGGCTGAGGTCTATCAGTGCCTGGCGAACGAAGGCCGCCGCGCCCACATCGACGCCCCAGGTCGGTTGCGATACGATTAAAACATGTGGTGCCAATTCGATTTCCCGACCAACGATAAACTTTTGCAGATTGCCGCCGGAAAGGCTGCTGGCTACGGCCTCATGACCATTGGCTTTGACGTTGTATTTTTGCATGATATCGGACGCATATGCATTGGCCGCGCCGCGGTTTATCATGCCGTTTTTAACCATACCCAGGCGGTGCCCGGTTAACATGGCATTGTCGCTCAGGTGATGGGGCGGCACGGCACCCCGTCCCAAGCGTTCTTCAGGGACAAAAGCCAAGCCAAGCCGACGCCGATGGCCGGCGTCCATTTGCCCGACGTCGGCCCCGTCAAGGGTAATCACATGGGCGGTTTTTGTCGGTGTTTCGCCGCTCAGGCAGGAGACAAGTTCCGCCTGGCCATTTCCTGAAACACCGGCAATACCAACAATTTCACCACCAAATACATCGAAGGAGATGTTCTTTAAACCGATGCCAAACTGATCGTCTGCCGACGTCATCAATCCCTTAACACTCAACTTTGGTTTTCCGCTGGTTATCGCTTTACCGTGGTGGGTCTCCGGCAAATCGGCACCAACCATCATTCGGGCAAGTTTGGTCGGCGTCGATTTTTTCGGTTCTGCTGTGCCGGTAACCCGGCCATTGCGCAGGACAGTTGCCGTATCACACAGGGCCTGCACTTCATCAAGTTTGTGGCTGATATAAAGCAGGCTACAGCCTTCCGATGCCAACTGACGCAACGTCTCAAAGAGTTTTGCGACGGCTTGTGGCGTTAAAACAGACGTCGGCTCATCGAGGATCAACAGCTTTGGGTCCTGCAGCAGACAGCGTACAATTTCAACCCGCTGCCGCTCGCCAACCGACAGATCATGGACCAGTCGATGGGGGTCTATGGGCAGGCCATATTTTTCCGATACGTCGCGGACCTGCACGGACAAGCCAGCCAAATCAAACGGGCCGGACACACAAAGAGCGATGTTTTCGACCACACTAACCGATTCAAAAAGGGCAAAATGCTGATAAACCATCTCGATACCCAGGGCCCTGGATACGGCCGGGCCATGGGCGGCAATGGGCGTTCCGTCAAAAACCATTTCCCCCTCATCAGCGCCAATGGCCCCATAGATAATCTTCATGAGGGTACTTTTTCCGGCCCCATTTTCACCCAATACGGCGTGGATTTCGCCGGGCATGACTGAAAGGGACACCTGATCGTTGGCAACCACGCCGGGGTAGCGTTTGCTGATATCACGTAACTCCAGGCGAGGGTTCATTAAACACTCCAGCTTGCCATATTTGGTTTCAGGCAGCGCAGAAAATGGCATCGCCTACCCGCCGGCGATGCCACGATCCCGATATTCGGACTTTTAGCGCCTGTTAGCCGAGTTTGCCAACGACGCCATTGACGAACCAGTTAATGCCCCTGATGTCTCCGGTCGAAAGGGTCGCTCCGGCTGCCGCCCGGACTTTACCCGCCTGATCCTTAATTTCCCCGGCGAAGGGATGCAGGGTGCCGGCCACAATATCCTTTTGTGCCTTTGTTACCTGCGCCACGGCGTCGGCCGGCAAGGCGGAATTCAGGGGTGACATTGTGACGACTCCATCGGCCAACCCCTGCCAGCGCTCACTGGTTTTCCAGGTCCCGGCGGCAACGGCCTTCGCGGCACTTACATATACGCTGGACCAGTCCAGCGTGAACGCCGTCAGATGTTTGCCGTTGCCAAATTTGGCCATGTCACTGGCATAACCAATGGACCAGGCGCCTTTTTCGCCGGCAACCTGAACACCGGTTGCCGTATCCGTCATCGAACAGATGATATCGCAGCCCTGGGAAATAAGGGTGTTTGCTGCCTCTTTTTCCTTGCCCGGGTCAAACCAGGAATTGAGGAATATGACGCTGCAGGTCATGTCCGGATTGACGCTTTGCGCCCCCAACAACAGGGCGTTAGCCGGGCCGACAATATCGGGGATCGGAAAACCCCCAATAAACCCGATTTTTGCCGATTTCGACATATGCCCCGCCGCCACACCCGCCACATAGGTGCCCTCAAAATATTTCGCTTCGAAGGTCCCCAAATTTTTCATGTGGCGAATGCCCGAACAATGTTCAAAAGCCACCTTGGGAAACCGCGGCGCAACTTTTTGCATGGGCGTGCCGTGGGAAAAGCTGGTGCCAAAGATCAGTTTATTGCCATTTGATGCCATTTCCCGAAATACCCGCTCGGCGTCCTGTGGTTTAAATATACTGTCGATGGTGGTCACTTCGACTTTGTTACCCATCGCCGCCTTAATGGCGTCGACGCCCAAACTGTGTTGTTTGGTCCAGCCGATTTCAGATATCGGTGAGACGTAAACCGCACCAACCTTCAATACTTCATCGGCCAATGCCAGGTTGCTTAACCCAGCAGTTCCAAGGGCCGCACCGGCAGCCGCCGAATATTTAAGAAAATCTCGCCTTGTGGATTTTATCATTTTTACCTTCTCCTGCTTTTTTGTTATCGAATTGAGTTTCTGGGACACCTAATAAGTTTTGCACGGAGCCATAAAGGCTCGCGGGAATTAATGTTTTGCCAGAGATTGCACCCCCGCCAACGTTCCCTGATCGGTTGCTGAAAATTCGCTAATATTATCCCCACGGCCATCGAGGTAGGGGGCCAAAGCGACGTGGGTTGGGTATTCTTCGTAAATGGAACCTTCCATAATATAACCGCGAACCACGTTGTGATGGTGGGTATCGATAAGTTTTTGCGCCTGACGAACCCGTCCCTTTTCCAAGAGATCGATGACTTTGCTATGTTCATCCAGGAGATGGCAATAATCAAACTGGCTGCTGAACAAAGAGCGGATTAAAGTGGCCCGGCGGACGAGCTGCGCATGAATTTCCTGGACAACCCGGTTGCGGCTCAAGCGAATAAAAAGCGTGTGGAATTCCTGCCCCAACATATCGGCCAAGCCATGGTTTTCATCGTCAACGGCTTGCCGCTGGCGTTCCACATGTTGGCGAAGTTCGGCCCAGCCACTGGCACCTAAACGATCCGCCAGTTGTTGGGCCACGCCCTGCTCCAACAAGGTTAAGGTATCATAGATCTCCAGGGCTTCCTGCAGACTGGGCCGGGCGACAAAAGCCCCCCGATTGGGTTCAATGGAAACCAGGCCGTCGTCGGCGATGCGAATCAGCGCTTGGCGGACGACGATCCGGCTGACCTTAAAAATCTCCGCCAGTTCCCGTTCACCCAATTTGGCACCGGGCACCAGGCGATGGGACAAAATGGCACGGGTCAGGGTTTCCGCAATTTGTTGGGACCGATTTTTCATGACCCGAGAACCCCTAAATCAGACGACCTGCGCCGCCCGTTAACGGCGTTCCGTCGGAGGGCGGCACAACATCTTAAATTTACTGCATTTGTTTTTTTCATGGCCACATATGATATAAGTCAAATCGATAAAAACGATAAACAAGAAAAATTGAAAGGTATACAAAAATTTTATATGTGATATTCAATTTAATTAAGATTGGTATCCAATTTTGCAAGGATCCGCCCGTTTATAACCTCTCATGCGGTGACCGTGTTAGGAGTTAAATTGACTTTGCACCCCAAAATTTCGCGGTGTGCCGACCCGCAGTTGGTCAACGACTGGCACAGTGTTGCCGATATGGCCACCTTGGCCACGAAAAGAATTCATCAGACCCGCCTGCTGGGGGTACCGGTTCGGCTCGAAGTCCATACAAACCGACAGCCCACCGCCCAAAGAATGGACCTGGGCATTGCCATAGATTCGGTTGAAAAATACGGCTTCCTTTGGCTATGCCTTGGCACCCCGCAGCGTCCCCCGCCAGAAATCCCTGAGGCCCGGGAGACAGACCGTCATTGTGTCACAGGCGGTTCCATTGCGCTTAATGTTTCCGGATTGAGAACGGTCGAAAACTTCCTCGATATGGGCCATTTCCCCTTTATCCACACCGATTGGCTTGGCGTCGAACCGCATACGGAAGTCCCGCCCTACAAGGTCGAAATCACCGCCGAAAACGAAGTCCTGGCGACAGAATGCACTTTTTTTCAACCGGTTGCGTCGCCTACGGCCAAGGGCGGATTTATGGTTGAATATGTCTATCGGATCCTGCGCCCCTATACCGTGTGCCTGTACAAAAGCAACCCCGTACAAACCAGCCGTATGGACAGCATATATTTGTTTGTGCAACCGGTTGATGAAGAAAACTGTGTCGCCCACCCGTTTCTTTGTTATCTGAAGGACGGGATAGACGCACCGACCGTTCGCTGGTTCATGCAATTGATTTTTGCCCAGGACAAACCGATCCTGGAAAATCAGCTGCCCAAACGCCTGCCGCTTGATCCCCGCGCCGAAACCCCGATCCGTGCCGACGCCAGTTCGATCTGTTATCGGCGCTGGTTGCGCGACCAGAACATTTCCTACGGGGCGATCCCGTCCGCCATCTGAGAACACAACCAAGAGAACTGCCATGCAAAACCAAAATGAAAAAGATCCGATTATTGAAAACCTATGGCATGCCCTGGGCGCGCTCAAGGAAATTGACGCAGGTCAGGTCAACAAAACCCAACTCCTCGGTCAGCCGTTGTGCTACGGCAAAGACGCCAATGATGTGGCTTTTGTCTGGCCGGCATCTGAACGCCATAAAACCCACACACCGGTAAATTTTGAAGCCCTCAACCGGTGCCTGCCGGTGCAGGTTCGCTATGGATATGTCTGGACCTGTTTGGGAACACCGTCGGAGGAGATCTTTGATATTCCGGAATATGTGGAGCCGGATCGTCGTAATCTCAATGCGGCGTCCATGGGCGTTCATGTGTCGGCACCGCGGGCCATAGAGAACTTTCTTGATATGGGCCATTTCCCCTATGTCCATACGGATATACTGGGCGTTGAACCGCATACGGAAGTCAAAGATTACGATGTTACCGTGTCGGCCGACGCCTGTGAAATTCTGGCGACCCGTTGCCTGTTCTATCAACCGATGGCCTCTCAGGCCTCAGCCGGCGGTGCGGATGTGGAATATGTCTACCGGGTGCCGCACCCCTATTGTTCCATTCTTTATAAATCCAGCCCCCTCGACGCGGCACGTCAAGACGTCATTTGTATTTTTATCCAACCCCTCGACCAGGAACACATTCGCGCCCATATGTTGCTCAGTGTATTGGACGTCGATAATCCGGATATATCAATTCGGGCCTTTCAGCAGACCATATTCGGCCAGGACAAACCCATTCTCGAGAATCAGTTTCCCAAACGATTGCCCCTTGACCCGCGGGTCGAAACCCCGATCCGGGCCGACAAATCGGCCATTACCTATCGCCGTTGGTTACGCCAAAAGGGCATAACCTACGGCGTCATTCCCGCTGCCGCATAACCCCCAACCAAAAAACATGCAGGAGACGAAAATGAATGAAGCGGCTCAGCGGATTTGGCATCCCATTGCATCGAGCACGGATTTACCCTTCCGCCATACCTACCACGGCCAGTTATTGGGTCGCGAGTTCGCGGTGTGGCGGGCCGATGACGGCTACGTCAATGTCTGGGAAAACAGATGCCTGCATCGCGGTGTTCGCCTTTCCATCGGGATCAATGACGGAACCGAACTGAAATGCCAATATCACGGCTGGCGGTATGCCAATCGCACTGCCGGCTGCACCTATATTCCGGCCCACCCAGCCGACGCCCCGGCCCGCACCATTTGCAACCAAACCTATCCTGCCATAGAGCGCTATGGACTGATTTGGTCGGCCGAGGCACCGGTCGGCGAATTGGCATATATCGAGGTCTTGTCGGGCAGTGCGGTTTTTCCGTTGCGGGGCATCGCCGTCAATGCGCCCGCCAAGCTGGTGATGCAAAAACTTGTTACCTACCAGTTCCAGCCCAGTGGCCAGATCAAGGGTCAAACGGCAACAAGCCAATTGCTTTCGTCATCGGACGATAGCTGCCATCTCGCGGCGACGGACGGCGCGCATTCGACGACGGCGGTTTTTTTCGTCCAGCCCGTTGACGCCGGGCGTTCGGTTATTCGTGGGGTCCTCGCCGAAACGCCGGCAGATGATTTAAAACGCCCGGTGTTGTATCACCACAACCAGCTGTTGACCGCCCTGCGCGAGCAGGTCGAACAGGAATTCTCAACCCTTCCCCAGCCGGCTCCCTTTGCGCCTGTCATTGCCCCGCCGTCGGCTCCAACGCTCCCAGATATCGATTTTGACAGTCCGTCGCCAAGGGGCCGCAGTGCGCCGCTCCGTGTCCAGGTAAGCAAAAAATGGATGACCGCATTGGATATTGCGGCGTTTGATCTGGTGTCGATCACAGGCCAGTTGCCAACCTATCAACCGGGCGCACATATTGACGTGCACATGCCGAACGGCCTGATCCGGCAATATTCCCTGACCAATGGCCCCGGTGAAACCGATAAATATACCATTGCGGTCAAGCGCGAAGCCGCCTCCGGTGGCGGTTCCCTTTGCATGCATGGCCAGGTTCGCGAAGGGGATGTCCTGGCGATCTCGGAACCGAGAAATAATTTTCCGCTGCGCCGCGATGCCATTCAGACAGTATTTGTCGCCGGCGGCATCGGCATCACGCCCCTGCTTGCCATGTCCCGCACCCTTCATCATTCGGGGCTGCCCCAGACTTTGCATTATTTTACCCAGTCCAGGGATCACATCGCCTTCCCGGAAATCCTGGGTACCATGGCGGCCACCGTACAGCATCACCTGAACCTGTCACCAGAAGAAACCGCCGGCCAGTTGAGGGGAATTCTCGAATCCTATAAACCGGCCATGCACCTCTATGTGTGTGGTCCCGGTCCCATGCTCGAAGCGACACGAAAGATCGCCGATGATCTGGGTTGGCCAGAACCCGCCGTGCATTTCGAATATTTCAAAAACACCAATGAAATTGATGACAGTTCGCAGTTTGAAATCAATCTGGCCCGATCAGCTATGACCCTGCAGGTTGCGGCGGGCAAAACGATCCTCGAAACCCTGCGCGAAAATGGCATTGAGCTGCCCAGTTCCTGTGAACAGGGCGCCTGCGGAACCTGTGTCGTTGATATCTTAGAAGGTGAGCCGGAGCATCATGATGTGTTCCTGAGCGACGGCGAAAAACAGTCAGGGAAACGCCTCATGACCTGTGTCTCACGGGCAAAATCCAACCGTCTGGTCCTCGATATATAAGAGGTTTTAATGATCAAACTCTATGACTACGAACTTTCCGGAAATTGTTTCAAGCTGCGGTTACTGATGGCTATTCTGGGGGTCAAATATGAACCCGTTGCCGTCGACTTTTACCCGGGGTTGGAACACAAATCGCCGTGGTTTTTGCAGCTCAACCCGCTTGGCCAGTTACCGGTCATCGACGACGACGGTTATATTCTGCGCGATGCCCAGGCCATCTTGATTTATCTGGCCTCGAAATATGACCCGTCAGCTAAATGGTACCCGACGGGTTCACCGAACCTGTTGGGTGAAGTTTGCCAATGGATGGCCTTTGCCGACGCCATCACATCGACCGCGTCGGCGGCGCGCCTGCATGACGGTCTATTTTACGACTTCGATATCGAGGCCTGCCGAACCGGTGCCCATCGATTATTTCGGATCCTTGACGAACACCTGTGGTTTGGCGAAGACCAGGGCAATGACTGGCTCTGCTCGGGGTCCCATCCTACGGTTGCAGATCTCGCCTGTTTCCCCTATGTGGTTCTTTCGGAAGAAGGCGGCATTTCCCGCCAGGATTATCCGGCCATCCGACGCTGGACGGATCGGGTAAAACGGATACCTGGGTTCCGGGTGATGCCGGGTATCTTTCCCGCCGGCCCCGGGCCAAAAACCACATAGGAACGCACAGCTTTATGGCACAAACCGAACAGGCAATCGTTCTCTTTTCCGGCGGTCAGGACAGCACCGTATGCCTGGCATGGGCACTGAAAACCTTTGACCGAGTGGTTACCGTCGGCTTTGATTACGGTCAGAACCACTTCATTGAAATGGCCTGTCGAACCCGGGTCCTGGCGTTGACGAACGCCGGCGGCGAAGACCACGTTCTGCGCCTCCCGATCCTCAACGAAATATCAGAAACCGCGCTGACCGGCGATATGGAAATTTTCATGCAGCAAAACGGCCTGCCCAACACCTTTGTTCCCGGCCGCAACATTCTTTTCCTGACCACCGCAGCCATGCTCGCCTATCGCCAGGGCATTACAAACCTGGTGACCGGGGTATGTGAAACCGACTATTCCGGTTACCCCGATTGTCGCAATGCTTTCATCCAATCCATGTCCGAAAGCCTGAGCGCCGGCATGGATACCCCCATGAAAATTCATACGCCATTGATGTTCATCGACAAAACCGCCACCTGGGAAATGGCCTTCGCGCTGGGTGGCCAGGAATTTGTTGATCTGATTATCGAAGAAACCCATACCTGTTATCGTGGCGACCGCAGTCACCGACACGCCTGGGGATACGGCTGCGCCGATTGCCCGGCTTGCGATCTGCGTCAACGGGGCTATGAAACCTGGGTGGCGGCAGGTTAACGACCTCTGAAAAAATGCCGCCAAATAGAATTTCGGGTTTTCCCGGAATAGAAGGGTTTGTGGGGCGGATAATAAAAGTGTGTATATTAATGGCTTTATGGATTTAAAGTGTGTATATTAAACAATGGCGGATAGTGAATATACATGGGATGAAAACAAACGTCAGAAAACGCTGAACGAGCGTGGTCTTGATTTTGCCGACATGGAAAATTTTGTGTGGGACACCGCCACAACCAAACAGGATGTCCGTGACGATTACCCGGAACCGAGGTATCTCTCCATCGGAATTATGGGCGGAAAATTGGTCGTTGTTGTATAGTGTTACCGGCATGAAGCTTGCGGATAATCAGTTTACGGAAAGCCAATAGTCGAGAAAGGATGCACTATGAGCGACAATGAAAAATCCTATATTACAGATGACGGCGAAGCGATGGAACTTGACGCCGCTTTTTTTGCAGGGGCAAAACGGGGCCGTCCTGCGATGCCGGAAAGCGAGAAAAAAACCCGCGTAAACATCTTTCTGGACAAGGACGTATTGGCCCATTTCAAGGCCACAGGCCCCGGGTGGCAAACCCGGGTTAATGAGAAGTTGAGAGAGGCTTTAGAATAATTTCCGGCACCTGCTCAAAAGTTTTGTTCGTACGCGAACGCGTCGTCCGGATTTTTTCCCAGGTTCGATCAATGGTTTATCGACAATTACCTGTCACAGATAAACGCTCAAATTGTAATTTTCTCGGCCCCCTCCCGGTTTCTCAGCCTTAACGACTTTCGATTATCCTTCGCCTGTGCTGCCCAATCAATTGCACCTTTCAGAGGAAAATTCTGAACATGCCACGGAAACCTTTGGCAAATCCATAAAACCCCGCGGCATAAATACGCGGAAAGATTTCTGTAGATTTAAGGGGAACGGCGTTTCGCCAGCTCCCGGTATAGGGCTTCGGCACTAACGCCAATTTGCGGAGCAATATTCTTCCAATAGCCTTTCTCGGGCAATGCCTCCCCATGCCAAAGCAACCAATGGTCCAGTCTGTCGGCAACCGTTTTTTGCGACAGAATTTCGACCTGACTGCGGGTCGATTGAACTTCTCGCGCCAGGCGGGCCGCCCACTCCATGGCCAGGGTTTCGTCATCACGCAGTAATTTCAGGAACCGGAATTTGCGCAATTTACAAACCCGGGCCTGGGTTGTTGCAATGGCATCGCAATGGTACCTATCGGAATAGGCCGACGCTTCAGCCAACAAGGATCCGGGTCCGGCCCGTTGCAATGTAACCGAGGCTCCATCGCTCCGGAAACGGACAAGCTCCAACATTCCAGACTGAACAATAAACATGAACTCCACCGGATCGTCACAGTGGAATAAATAACCGGCTTGCGGAACCGCTTGCGATGGTTTGGCAAGGGCAATCAGACGTTTTAAAAAGGGGTCATACATGATCATTATCATGTATGACATAACCTCGGCATGGCAAGGTTTGTTTTCTCTAGAGCGCGTCTTCCCTAATTGGATTCATTGAGATCGAATTAGGGAAGGCGCGCTCTAGCCAATTGAAAGTAAAGATAAATGAACATTTCCAAATATCTGATGGCGGTTTGTATTTTGGGTTTGACAACCCCGGCGGCGGCGGCGGCCAATGCCGCCCCCTATGCCGGCGAGCAGAACCGCCCAGTCAAAAGTCTTTCGGCCGATGATATTGCCGAATTGCGGCGGGGCGGCGGCTGGGGGCTGGCCAAAGCCGCCGAATTAAACGGCATCCCCGGACCGGCCCATCTGTTGGACCTCAGGTCCCAATTGGCGCTGACCACGGATCAGATTTCCCGCATAAGTGAGATTTTCAAAACCATGAAAGACCAGGCGATCCCCCTGGGAAATCTGCTGATACAACGCGAACGGCACCTTGAAAACCTCTTCACAGAACAGACCATGACCCCGGCCCACTTGCAATCCGCCCTCAAGGACATCGCCGAAACCCGGATGAAACTCAGGTATGTACATCTGGAAACCCATTTAAAAACACCAAAGATTTTAACTTCGGATCAAATCACGAAATATCGTCACCTGCGGGGTTATACCGGACAAAACCCCTGCCTGACGCCTGCAAAAGCACAGCCAAATGCACAGCAAAATGCACAGGGTGAAAACCACAAGGTGCACCACAACCGTTGCTAATGACTTTTCCCTATCGGGCGGCTGGCGATCCTTAGCCTACACCGTCGCACCCGTGCAGGTGGATCAACCTCCTGCGGCCTGGGCCTCATCGATCCGTTTGAGGATCTTAGGGGGTGACAGGGGCAAAGAACTCATGGTCTGACCAATGGCGTTTTCCACGGCATTGGCAACCGCCGCCGGGGCAGACACCAGACAAGGTTCGCCGACACCACGCACCCCATAGGGATGATTGGGATTGGGGACCTCCACCAGAACCGTATCGATCATCGGCACGTCGGATGCCACCGGCATGCGATAATCCAGGAACCCGGTATTTTGCAGACGGGCCTGATCGTCATAAATATAGGCTTCATTGAGGGCCCAGCCGATACCTTGAACGGCACCTCCCTGCATTTGGCCCTCGACATAATCCGGTGATATGGCACGTCCCACATCCTGGACAACCGTATAACGCAAGGGCGTGACAAATCCGGTTTCCGGGTCAATCTCGACGTCGACCAGTTGGGCACTAAAGGCCGCCCCGGCACCGCCGGCGTTAATTTCCGAATGCCCGGCGATGGCTCCCCCCATTTTGGTTGCCATGGCTGCCAGCTCCTTGAGGCTTAGGGATTGAATGCCACCGCGTGAGCTCGACGAAGCGACCGCTTGCCCTGCTTCCCAAGTGACTTGATCAATCGTTAACCGCCATTTTTTTGCCGCCAGGGCGCGCAGTTTTTCGATGATTTCACGCACCGCAAAAATAACCGCCATGCCGGTCGCAAAAGTGGTTCGACTGCCGGCCGTCAGGTGGCTGTAACCCATTGATCCCGTATCGGCGACAATCGGTTTGATCAGTTCAATATCAACGCCCAGCTCCTCCGCCGCCATCACCCGCATGGATGATCGGGAGCCGCCGATATCCGGATTACCTGTCGCCACGGTGACCGTTCCATCGTCAAGCAAATGGGCCGAGACACTGCTCAACCCACCGCCGTGCATCCAATACCCCAGGGCAAACCCGCGGCCCTGATTGTTGCCCAGTGGTGCCGAATAATGATCATGGGATTTAACTTTTTCCAATACATCCAGCAATCCGATCTGGCCGTATTTTGTTCCCATCAAACTTTCATCGCCTTCGCGTACGGCGTTTTTGATACGTATGTCAACCGGATCCATAGCCAGACGGCTGGCCAGCTCATTGATCGCGCCCTCCGCTGCGTAAGCGGCCATTGGTGCCCCTGGCGCCCGGTAGGCCGCGACCTTCGGTCGGTTCACACAAACATCATGAACAACGGCCCTGGCATTCTTAATGGTATAAGAAGAGAAAAATGTCTCGGCAGCACGGCCAACAGGAGCCCCCTTGAAGGCCCCGGCCTGATACCAGGTTTCGGCGTCAGCAGCGGTAATCGTGCCGTCCTTCCGGGCCCCGATTTTAATTCGGGTTCGGCTGCCGACGGTCGGACCGCTGGCCCTAAAAACTTCCGTTCTCGTCATCACCATACGCACCGGCCGACCGGTCATTTGTGACAATCGAATGGCCACCGGCTCGCCATAAACCGTGTTTTTTCCACCAAATCCACCACCAATTTCAGATGCCGTCACCCGAACCTTCGCCAGATCCATGTTCAGCAGTTTGGCGCACAGGGCACGGATAACAAAATGTCCCTGAGTGGTTGTCCACAATTCAACACAGTTGTCTTCGGATGCCGTGGCAATGCAGGCCAGGGGTTCGATATATCCCTGATGTACGGGCTCTGATGTGAACTCGCGTTCGACGATGATATCGGCTTCGGCAAATCCCTGGTCCAAATCTCCCCGTTGCCCGGTAATCGAACGGAACAGGTTGGACGGTTTGTCACTAAGGCCATCGGCGCTGTAAGTAAACTGGTCCTCGTGCAGAATCGGCGCGGCGCGCCCGGCCGCCTCCAGGGGGTCAAGAACATGGGGCAAAACCTCATATTCCACGTCAATGAGCTTTAGGGCCTGGCGGGCGATCCGTTCGCTGGTCGCGGCCACGGCGGCAACCGCATGGCCATCATATAACACTTTATCGCGGGCCATAACGTTGCGTGAAATATCATGCATATCGTTGATAATCGGGGCATAGGGCGGTTGAGAAAGCGGATGATCAGGGATCTCAGCGCTGGTCAAAACAGCCTTCACACCTTTCAGGGCGTTTGCCTTGCTGGTGTCGATTGAAAGTATTTTGGCGTGGGCGTGGGGGCTGCGGAGAATTTTTCCGTAGAGCATCCCGGGCACCGTCATATCGTCGCCATAACGGGCCCGGCCGGTAACCTTGTCGACACCATCGGGACGTCGGGTCCGTTTGCCAACCCATTTGTAATTGGTCGTGGAGTTCTCGTTTGCCATTATCCGTTTGCCCTCATATCTGCGGCGGCATCAAGCACCGCGCGAACGATTTTATCGTATCCCGTGCAGCGGCAGAGATTGCCAGCCAATCCATAGCGCACTTCGGTTTCCGTTGGATCGGGGTTTTTCTCGAGCAAAGCTTTGGCCATGTTTAAAATGCCCGGCGTACATATGCCGCATTGCAATGCCGCATGATCGAGAAACTTCTGTTGCAAAGGATGCAGAGTACGGCCCTTGGCCATCCCTTCAATGGTCTCGATTTCCGCCCCTTGCAGCTCGACCCCGAGAACCAAACAGGCATTGACCGGACGTCCGTCGACAATCACCGTACAGGCACCGCAGTCACCACTGCCACAGCCGTTTTTAGTGCCGGTCATTCCCAACTCAGTGCGTAAGACATCGAGCAGAGTTTGCCCCGCATGACAGCCGAAATCCACTTCATCGCCGTTGATTGTGGTTGTGATTTGATGTTTAGGCATTATCTATTCTCCGCGCGTTGCCAAGCGATCTTAACCGCTCGGCAGGCCAATACACCGGCCACTTTTGTTCTGAATTCGATGGTTCCCCGCTTGTCGTCAATCGGTGCACAGGCATCGTTGGCGGCTTTCGCCAGGGCCGCAAGCACACCGTCATCCAATCGGTTTCCCTGCAGTATATCAGTTGCCGCTGCCACCCGTTTTGCGGTCGGCGCGACGGCGCCAAGAGCCAGGCGGGCGCTGGCACAGGTACCGTCGTCGTTCAGCGAGACACAGGCGCCCGCACCGACAACGGCGATATCCATTTCCGTTCGCGGAATAAACCGCAGATACGCATCACCGGACCGTTGGTTTTGTTTGGGTAAAACGATTGATGTGACAAATTCACCGGCAGCCAAACAGGTTCGACCCGGACCAACGGAAAATTCCTCGGCCGGCACTTCACGCGTCCCGTTGGGGCCTGCGATAATCACTTTGGCGGCGGCAGCGATCAACGCCGGCACGCTGTCCGCCGCCGGTGATGCATTACAGAGATTACCGCCAATGGTCGCCCGCCCCTGAACCTGGTATGAGCCAATTAGCTCGACCGCCTCGACAATACCGGGCCAACGGGATTTTAATTCCTGATGTTCGCCGAGTTCAGCTCCGGTAACCGCCGCACCAATGCGAATTTCATCGGCCGTTACGTCAATTTCGCGGGTTTCAGGAATCCCCTTTATATCGATAAGCAGGGTCGGTTCAATAAGCTCTTCATGCATTTGAACCAGCAGATCCGTTCCACCGGCAAAAATTCTGGCCATCGGTCCTACGCCGGAAAGAAGCGCGACCACCGCTTGTGCCGTCTCTGGTGATTCGTATTTTAACTCAGTCACAGTTCCCATTCCCCTTTTTATCACAACGCACCGGACGTAAAACTACGCGCCATTTGGCCCACTGTATACCTGAAAAATATTTAAAATGATGCCCCGATATCAACCCGCACCGCGCCCGATGGAACTAGGCTCAGGACCCATTAATTTCATCCATTCTGCGGAGGTGATTTATCTTATCGGTTAGCGGAAAGACGCAGGAAACCTCACGGTTTTCAAGTTTTTTCAACGAAGCCAGAGTGATAAAGCGCCCGACCCCTCGGGGTTTGTCCGTAAGCTCACGCCTTCTGCGAAAACAAGGCTCGAATATGCCCAGCATGTCCTTGCGCTTGTTTTCTTGTATTCGTAAGCTTA
>JAJFII010000112.1 GCA_021775095.1 Rhodospirillales bacterium | reverse complement strand
GCTTGGGGATCGAGGTTGATTTTTCCTTACCTGCGACCCGCGTTATTCGGGCGCTGGATCAGATCATCGAGTGGCGAGGTGTCCCATGTACCATTCGGTGTGATAATGGCCCAGAATATATCAGCGAGTTACTGGCAACCTGGGCAGAGAAGCGGGGCATTGGGCTGCGGTTCATTCAGCCGGGGAAACCACAGCAGAATGCTTATGTGGAACGCTACAACAGGACAGTCAGGTATGACTGGCTCAACCAATATATCTTCGAGGAAATTGAGGAGGTGCAGGAAGCAGCCACGGCGTGGCTCTGGACATACAACAACGAACGACCCGACATGGCGATTGGAGGAATAACGCCGAAACAAAAACTCGCCATGGATATACCCGTGGCGGCTTAAAACATTCTACTTACAGAGACCCCTAAAAAGGGGAGTATTACCGCATCGCGTTGCGATGCCCTCCTTGGCACGAAATAAAAGGAAAATGTCAGAGTGCGCCCTATTATCCCGGATACTCTAACCTTCAGAAATTTCACGGTCCGGAATTTTTCCACTGGCCCATCTCAGAGATTTAGAGACTGGTAATTTTCGAAATTTTCCTCCGTGCTGCTACGCACGAGTAAAGGCTTAAAATAAGACGTTGGGTTTTAAAATAAGATTATCATGCCCATTAATTTTATATAATTCAGTCTGAATTAATTATTGACTGGAAGTTTTAAAACGTCATATAATTTTCGCTGTACAAATTGGTAAAACCAAACAGCGCGCAGAAATGTGTCAATTTTACACCGGGAGGAAATTATGGTCGAAAAACAAAAAACTAAAAAGCCTTCGAAAACGGGCCACATGCGTCGCGATTTTCTGACAAATGCTGCAAAACTTACTGGCGTTGGGCTGGTTGCAGGTTCTGGTGTTCTCTCTGCGCCCTACGTAATGGCAAATGTCAAAGAAAAGTTGGTGATTCAAACCCGCCCCGCCCGTTTCACCAAACTTCAACAAATGAAAAATAGCTTCATCGCCAAGTTCCCCGAGGCTGATATTGAATTCATCGCGCTGGCCGGCGTTGATCACGAGGACACCATCAGCAAGACGCTGGCACAAATTGCCGCCGGCAAACAGATTGATCTTCAGAGAGTTGCAACCGAGGGTGTCCAGCTCTATGCCGGTGCTGGGTATATTCAGGCACTGGACAAATGGGTGAAACGCGATGCGAATTTCATGCGCGACTATTTCACGGACGTAAACCCAGCGTTTCCGCACAGTATGATGTATGAAGGTAGCTTGTATCAGATCTGCACAGCGTTCAACGCCGCAAACGTTTACATCAATAAGAACCTTTTTAGAGATAACGGCATCGAGCGCCCTCAGGACAATTGGACAAAAGACGATTTCTATGAAATCGCCAAAAAAATCACCAAAAAATCGGGTAACAAAACAGAAATCTATGGCTATGGCTGGACCAATAGACTGTGGGGGAGTTGGATGCCATGGATTTTTAATAATGACACCAATCTTTATACAGAAGCCGAAGCTCCCAATTCCGAATTCTCGTCATGGTTCTGGAATCACTACTATGGTGGCTCCCCAATGGCAGACGGTTACGCAGGTGGGCCCAGGTGGGAGACCCCACAGGCCAACAATGAAAATGTCGTGGAGGCACTTGAGTTTATGGTGCAGTTACAAAAAGAAGGCATAACTCCTGCAGCATCACTTGGTGATGGCGCTACCTTAACTGGCTTTTACTCAAGCAACCGACTGGGGATGACGCCAGCAGGCGGGTTCTGGGCGGGTGCCCTGAAAGCCCAAGGCATGACACCAAATGATTTTGATGTTTGTTTCTTCCCTAAATGGAAGTCGCAACGCCACCAGTTTGGTGCTGAAGGTTATCTGATGATGGATAAATGCCAAGCAAAGGATTTGGCATGGGAGTTTATTAAGCACACCAGCTCCTACGAGTGGCAAGTGCCTTTTGTGTCAGGCAACATCACAACTCCTGTCAGGCGATCGCTACACAATGACCTAAGATATAGCTATACCGGACCAGACAACTGGCGGGTATTCTATGACACAGTCGACAAGCTCAAAAGAACGGCTGCGATCCCTGCACCACCCTGCTCCAACCCAATGACGAGGGCATTTACCAAATACACTGGTCTCGCGCTCACCGGTGACCTGATGCCCAGGGAAGCCTTGAATAAGATGCAAGGGGATCTCATGCGTATTCAGGATAAGTATGCACCCATGTACAAGTCCTGATTGATATCTTGCTCGATACATTGAAAAGGTTTTGGCCACCTCATTGGGAAGTGGCAAAAACGATATTGGTGCGCAGTGGTAAAAAATAGATTCCCAAATAGCAAGGTAGTACGCCGTATCTATCCGAGCAGTGACCCGGAACAGAAATCAGCCCTTGAGGATGATGAGACCCTCCGGAACTACGCGCAGGCCAGACAACGAAAGTCATCGGACATTTTTCGGCCAGCCTATCATTTCGTCAATCCTGAAAATACGATGAATGATCCAAATGGTCTGTGTTTCTGGAAGGGATATTGGCATTTATTCTACCAGGTTCGGCCACCGGTGGATGAGCGCCTGCATTGGGGGCATGCTTACAGCAACGACCTTATTCACTGGAAAGATCTGCCCAATGCAATTTTTCCCGGTCCTGAGAATGATTGTTACTCGGGCACAGTTCTCATCGAAGATGACCGTGCAATTGCCATGTATCATGGGATTAAACTTGGTAACATGGTCGCAATTTCCGAGGACCAACGGCTGTTAAATTGGACGAAACTTGGTGATCGTGCAGTTATACCGTTTGACGATGAGCATGAGAATAAACCGTATGGGATTTTTGATCCGTTCATCTGGTCGGAGGATGGGATCTACTATTCCCTGTCGGCCGGCATAAGAAACGGCAGGTCAGACGGCAGCCACCGAGCCGAGAACTTTCTTTTTCGATCGAAAGATCTCTTGAACTGGGAATTTGTTCATGAGTTTGTGGAGGGCGACACTTTCACAATCGATGGTGACGATGGGGCTTGTCCTTATTTTCTGCCTATTGCTGATAAGCATATATTGATTTTCTTTAGCCATATGACAGGTGCTCAATACCTGATCGGGGATTACGACAGGCAAAGACTGAAGTTCCTGCCAACAGGCCATGGAAGGTTTAATTTTGGTACAACCTTTCCATGTGGGGTTCACGCGCCTTCAGCATTTTCGCTTGAGTGTGGCGATGTCGTAATAGTTTTCAACATGAATACAGGCCTGCCGATCAACACCTTAGACAATTATTTGAAAAACTATTATGGCGAAAATCGCTGCGAGGAGATATCTGCCGGATGGCATGAAAAAAGCAGGCAACTTGGCTGGGACCAGATTATGACATTACCTCGACGTCTGTCATTGCAGCCTGATGGCAGATTATCTCAAATGCCTTTTTCAGCTGTCGAGAGTTGCCGAGATGGCCATGCGGAAACACACAAAAATGTGGTTGTTTCCGCCAGCGATGTTGTCCAGCTTGACGGAGTCTACGGTGACACGATCGAACTAACAGTGACAGTTGATCTGTTACAAGCGCAAAGCTTTTCAATCAGAGTATTTGTCTCCGAAGACATGTCTGAATTCTCAGAAATAACAGTCTATCGCAATCGAGGAAAAATATTTCGAACGCCTAAATCGAATAATATTTTTGCTCACAAAGTCATGTCTACTGCGATATCCAACATGGTTAAGAGATACAGTGTGATTTCTGTGGACATCACGAATAGCTCTCTGGACCGGAATTTTGTATCCCGACCGCCTGAAATTGCGGAGTATGAAATTGATGAGCATGGCATAACTACATTGCGAATTTTTCTTGATCGCAGTGTTATCGAGCTGTTTGCAGATCAGCAAACAGCCATCGCTGTTCGGACCTTCCCATCGCTAGATTCCTCCAAGCAGATCCATTTTTTGGCACGTGGCAGCGCCTGCAAGTTACTCGATGTACGTTGTTGGCAAATGGCTTCAATCTATGCATCAGCGGATTGATGTGGTAATACCCCCTGAAAAAAGCGGTGACGGATTCAACGGGTCATAGCAACACCATATCCAGTTCATATCCGGTTTATGTGCAGGCGTTTTCCCAAAGACCGGCTATTAAATTTGTCCGCAACCTTATTGAGGTCGCTTTGTGAATATCGTGATAAACAACTTCCTTTTGAAAAGCACTGCCGCAAACTTCAATGGAATTTCCAGACGTCAGGTTGCACAGACTCCGCGTGTCAGCCCCACAGGCAAATATCCGACAGTTGCGACAAATGATGTGAATTGCCATCAAGCCATTTCCCGACAAAACCAAACAATAATGCCTGCTCTTTTCGCTTCGTGGTTTCCCAATCCATAAAACCCCTGTAGAACACACCCGTCCGCAAGAAAACGCCCTCCGCCCTGCCAAATAACAAAGGAAATATCCGTTGGAAAACGCTGCCTTAAAAGACCGGTTCGAATTTGCCCATTCCGTCATTCGGGATGCGGGTGCCCACGCAAACGCCTATTTCAAGGATCTCAGTCAACTAAATATTGCCTCAAAGGGACTGCAGGACATGGCCAGCCAGGCCGATTTGGAAACGGAACAGCTGATTCTCGACCGCGTCGGAAAAACCTTCCCCGACGATGCCTTTTTTGGCGAAGAATCCGGTGGCCTGGAACCGGCGACCGGCCAGGGGGTGTGGGTCGTTGACCCGATTGACGGCACTGCGCCGTTTGTCAAAGGGATTCCGGTTTGGTGTGTTTCCATCGCATTTGTGGTCGATGGCGAAATCAAATTTGGCTTGATTTACGACCCAACCCACGAGGAGTTGTTTTCTGCCCTGCAGGGCAACGGCGCTCACCTGAACGGCAAACCGATAACTCCAGACCCGTCAACATCGATCCAGGACGGGCGGTTTTGCATTGGTTTTTCCCATCGCTCGCAACCCATCGAAGTGACCTCGGTTTTACAGGCCCACCTGGAAGCCGGCGGCATGTACACCTGTTTGGGTTCCGGGGCCCTTGGTTTGGTTTATGTGGCCTGTGGCCGTTACATTGGCTATTACGAGCCGCACATCAATTCCTGGGACTGTTATGGCGCGGTCGCGATTATCCGTGAAGCCGGAGCCGATGTGGTCGAGGCCGAAGCCGGCGACGGCCTGACCCGGGGCTGCGAGATCATTGCTTCCGTCAAAGGTGTGACAGCTGCTTTTGCCGAGGTTTTGGCAAAGGCCAAAATCTGACAGGCATTTCTTCTCAGGCGAACCCCTGTTTGGTAAATGGCAGCCGGTTCGGGTTTTTGCCGGTGGCGGCGCGGATGGCATTGGCCACGGCTGGACCAATCGGCGGCGTACCGGGCTCGCCAATGCCCGTGGGGGCTTCGTTTGAGGGCACGATGTGGACCTCAATTTCCGGCATATCGCCGATCCGCAGGGGCTCGTACGTATCAAAATTTCCCTGATCCACCTGGCCATCGGTCAGAGTGATTTCGTTGCGCAGGATGGCCCCCAATCCATAACCGATGCCGCCTTCGACCTGGGCGCGGATGTTGTCGGGATTTATTGGCACGCCACAATCGACGGCGGCAGTGACTTGCACGACCTTGACCGTACCATCGGCCTGCATTTGAACTTCGGCAACTTCCGCCACGTAACTGTTGAAGGATTTATGAACCGCCACACCGCGACCATGGCCTTTTGGCAAAACCCCGCCCCAGCCCGATTTTTCCGCTGCCAGTTTGAGGACGGCGGCTTTTCGCGGATCGTTTTTAAGCAGCTCCAGACGAAACTCCACGGCATCACGGCCGGCCTTTTGGGCAAGTTGATCGACCATGGTTTCCATGACGTAGGCCGTATGGGAATGGCCAACGGAACGCCACCACAGGGTCGGCACGCCAACCTTTGGTGAATGCAGCTCGATTGTCATGTCGGCAATGTCATAGGTGGTATCGCCGGTGCCTTCATAGGACGAATGGTCAATGCCGTCTTTGACAACAAAACTTTCGAAACTGGTGCCCGTAAAAATCGACTGACCAACAATCCGATGGTGCCAACCCGAGAGGCGGCCATCGGCATCAACGCCGGCTTTCACTTTGTGAATATACATGGGTCGGTAATATCCACCCTTGATATCGTCTTCCCGGGTCCAGACGATTTTTATGGGTTGGGATTTGCCCCAGACCCTTGAGACGTGGGCCGCCTCGGCAGAATATTCTGCATTGTAAATGGCCCGGCGACCAAAAGACCCGCCGGCCCAAAGCGTTTCAATATGGACCTGATGAGGTTTCAGGTCGAAAATTCCAGCAACCACCATTTGATCTATGGTCTGCAGCTGCGAGCCGGTCCAGATTTGCACCCGGTCGGCTTCGGCGTGGATGGTAATATCCAGCGGTTCCATGGGGGCGTGCGCCAAGAACGGAAATTCGTAGGTGGCCTCGACGGTTTTTGCGGCCTTACCCAAGGCCGTCTCGGCATCACCGTGACGGTGGGCAATGGGCCCCGATTGTTCCGCAAGGGTTCTGTATTGGCTAAATAATTGGTCGGAACTGCGGTTTTCCGAAGCCGCGAAATCCCACTCAATGGTGATCGCATCCCGGGCTTTTTTTGCCGCCCAGGTGTTATCGGCAAAAACCACGACGCCGGTTGGCCCGGGTCGGGCGTCGATAAATCCCTTCACCGATTTCGCCGCCGTCATGTCCATGGACTTATAAACAGCCCCCCACCGTGGTGGTCGGGCAACCATGGCATGGACCATGTTGTCGATTTTAAAATCCATCCCGTAGGTACGGGGTGCGCCCGAGGACTTGTTTTTGGCGTCAACCCGCGGAAAGGATTTGCCAATATAGACCCATTGATCAGGGGTTTTCAGTTCAACCTTTTCCGGCAGAGTTTGAGTTGCCGCCATACTGGCAAGGGCTCCGAAGTCTGAGGATTTGCCGGAGGAATGGCTTACCTGTCCCGCCGAGACCTGAATTTCACTCTCAGGCACCTGCCATTTGGCAGCGGCGGCTTTGACCAGCGCCAGGCGCGCTGCGGCACCGGCCTGTCGATACTGGATAAACGAGTTGGCCATGGCCGTCGACCCGCCCGTGCCTTGCATGCCGAAGGCCAGGTTTTTGTAACGAGCCGCATCCGCCGGGGCAAAGCGCACGTGCACCTGTTCGATGGAGGCATCCAATTCGTCGGCAACCAACGTTGCCAACCCGGTGGCACTGCCCTGGCCCTTGTCGAGATGTTTGGAGATCACAAAAACCAGCCCTTCGGAGTCAATTTCGACAAATCGGTTGACCGGAACCGTCGTCTCCGCCGAGCCAGCGGGAGCAGCGGTCACGCCAAAACCGACGACCAAACCCAGGCCAGCCCCACCGCTTAGTTTTAAAAATCCGCGACGGGTCTGTGCAAGCGGTTGTTCAAGGCCCAGTTCCCGGGCCAGGGTTTGCGGATCAATATTATCGATAAAGTTCAGCATGACCTACGCCTCCATCAGTTCAGCGGCCCGGTGCACAGCCTTACGAATGCGCGCATAGGTGGCGCACCGACAGACATTTCCGCCCATGGCGTCATCAATATCTTGAGGGCTGGGTTTGGGCGTCTCCGTCAACAGGGCCGTCGCCGACATGATCTGGCCCGATTGGCAATAGCCGCACTGCGGCACCTGAAGCTCCTGCCATGCCGCCTGAATGGCCTGGGACGCCTTGGTGGAGATGGCATCTATGGTGGTGACGTCACTACCCGCAATATCGCCGATCAACGTCTGGCAGGACCGCACGGCCTCGCCGTCCAAATGCACCGTACAAGCCCCACAGAGCCCTTCACCACAGCCAAACTTGGTGCCTGTCAGGTCTAGGTGATCGCGCAAAACCCAGAGCAGCGGTGTATCGGGCTCCACATCAATCGATTGATTGACGCCGTTAATTTTTAGTTGGGTCATGGCTATCCTCCGGGATCTGTATGATCTGAATTGCCTTTGCGGCAAGTCATTCGGTGTTATCGACTAAATAGGTCGCCTAAATCTTATTGCAATTGTTAATCGAATTGAATACGGAAAATGAACAGCTGTTCCGGTGCCTGGGTTATCGCAATAAACAGAAAATTCAATTTACGATCCCGGGGTTCGCTTCACCCATGCCGTCGGTGGGCGGTTTTATTGCCATCGCAAATGATCGCATCAACCCGGCTAGATGATATTAAAGCCGGCCAGATCCTGCCGCAGTTTTTCTGGCGAGGTGAACAACAGGCCATGAATACCCAAATCGTTGGCCGCTTTAATGTTGGCTTCCCTGTCATCAACAAAAACCAGCTCGTCGGCAACCAGGCCAAAACGCGCCATCAGAAGCTCATAGATCCGAGGGTCCGGCTTGATCAGACCCTCATCGCCCGAGACAACCAAACCCGTAAAGCTGTCCAGAAACGGAAAATGGCGACGCGCCGTTTGAAAGGTTTCGGAGGAAAAATTTGATAACCCGTATACCGCTTTTCCGTCCTCTGTGAGGGCCTTTAAAATATCGACAGTCCCCTGAATGGCCCCGTTCAGCATCTCTTCCCAGCGCCCATAATAGGCTTCGATCAATCCGGCGTGTTCTGGAAATTGCGCCAATCGGTCCGCCGTACCCGCGGCCAGGGATCGTCCCGCGTCCTGCATAACGTTCCAGGTGTCATCACAGATTTCGTTTAAAAATACATTCACCGCCGCTTCATCGGGCAACAGTTTGCGATAGAGGTATCGGGGATCGTGATCGATCAGCACCCCACCCACGTCAAACACCACGGTTTTGCTCATTGCTCATTATATTCCCGGTCAGAAAAAACCAACCTGATCCTGTCATAGCAAACCCATAATGCAAGTACAGGTGAAAAAATGACATCAACAACCTCCGGAAATGCCATGACTGAAGTGGCCCTGGCCCTGGCCATGGCGTTTTTTAGTCTGATGGTTTTGACCATGGTTTCCATGGGAACACCGACAGGCCAATCGAAGATAAAAGCCCGGTCTGCGGCTGCCGCAAAAGAAATGGTGATGGCCCCGCAAGCCGCCCATAACCAAGCGGAAAAACAGCTAAAAAAACCACCAACACTGATCATATTCTGGCGGGGCCGGTTTTTGGACCGAAACTTGCAACCCTTTTTTCCGGCGACCCAGGTTCTCGACGGCCGTGTCATTTTGGCGCTGCCGCCGGACCTGCCCATGGGCGAGGCATTAACGGCCCGGGCGCAGATCAAGTCCGGGAACATTGTAGTTTCCGCGTTGAATGACCAATGGCTGGAGCGGTTGCACGGACTGGCTCGGTAAGGAGTGGTTACATGAACAAAGAAAATGAGTGTTTTCAATCGATTAGGTTTTGGATTTGGACATTGGTTGTGCTCAATGTGTTGATGATTGTGCTCCCCGCCAACGCCAATTCGACGGAACAAATTCAGGCCATTATTGTTGAAGAAGCAAAAGCGTCCCGGGTGCCCGTGGCCCTGGCCCTGGCCGTTGTAAAGACCGAATCCAACTTCCGCCCCGACTATGAGGGCCCCGACGGGGCACGGGGCCTCATGCAGATTTTGCCGGATACGGCAGAAAGTTTAGGGTTGGACCCGCGCGCTCTGTGGCAGATACGCCCCAATGTTCGCGCCGGCCTATCCATTCTCGATGGCCTTTTGCAACGCACCGATGGCCAGTGGGATGAGACCCTTCTGGCCTATGGCTCCCGTCGGCGGGACCTAAATTCCGCTTTAAACCACCGGTATCTGGCTTCGGTCCTGAAATCGGAACGTCAGTATGCCGAACAATTTTTGGCGATCGATAGCCTGGCCCAACGAAACCCGGTCAGCATTGCCGGCCATGACGATTGGGGTGCCGTCGATCAGCGCCAAGTGGCCAGCGCCGATATGACGACCGACGTCGATGACGCGCCTTATTCGACCCAGCCATCACCGCGCGAGGCGGACGATGATGGCTGGGTCGAGGACGCGGCATCGGATGCGGTGCCGGATATAATCATCTATCAGGAAAATGCCGATCCGCCGGTGGAAATTGTGATTTTTGAGCGCCAATCCGAAGCGCTGGTGCACTGGCTTCCTGGCGCTCCGGTTTTGCAAAATTTTACCCGCCGCCAAGGCCCACGCCACCAGGCCTTTCGGACGGCACCGCGCAACAGGGGTTTCGGTGACCGCCACTTCGCCGGTAATTCTGGCGGGCGGAACGGCTTTCGCCGGAACGGCCGACGGAGATAATTATGTCTGATCAACCCAGCCGGCGACATTTCCTGACCCTGGGCGCTGCCACCCTGTGTTTAACCCCCGCCCGCGCCTTTGCATCGAAACCGGCCGAGGACAAGCGCGCCCGGTTAAAAACCCTGATCCGTCGCGAGGCCCGCGACATTGGCGTTTCGTCGGCTTTAGCCCTTGCCGTTGCCCATGCGGAGTCCAACTTCGATCCTTACGCCATAAGCCCGAAAGGCGCGCTCGGCCTCATGCAAATCATGCCGTTAACCGCCCTGTCCGAATATGGAATCGAACCCGAACTGTTGTGGAACCCGCGTATTAATACCCGTTTGGGACTGCATTTTCTACGGCGTTTGCTGGTTCGCTATAAGGGGCGTGTCGATTTGGCTCTGAGCTACTATAATGGCGGCTCTGCCGTCGGTAACCTGCCAAATGCCAGGGTCATCCCGGCGACACGAAATTATGTTCGCAAGGTCCAAAAATACCGGGCGGCATATGGTCGCAAAATCGGGACTGAGGACGAAAGTTTTGGATATCGTATCGCCGGAAAACCGCTTTCTGGAAGAAAGTAAAAGCGCCGAGCTTACGGCTTGCCTGCAGACCATTCAGGAGACGACGGTTGACGACATTGCAAAATTCTCAGACAAAACCTGCCGGGAGTTGGCCCGTCTCATTGTCTGTCGCAGTTACCCTTCAACCGTCCTTGAATTGTGCCATCTGGTCGTTGCGGCGGTTCATTGCGGAACCCCTGATCGCCGTTACGAGCCCCTGTTCTTTTCCAGTGGCACCGCCAGGACCAGCAGTTTTCAGAGCTTTTTTTTGCAAATCAAAAACCCATCGCCAGCCTTTACGTTTGCTCAAAAGACCGTTGAGATTAATTATTGGGATCAAGTCTTTACCATTAATTATAGCCGGATGCCGGTTCTTTCGGCGCTTCTGGAGTTTCTGATGACAACCATCGGATACGGACAACTGGACGATCATATGGCCCCGGCCTTACAAGCCATGCCGGCCCATAAACAGGTCTCGGAGATGGCCAACGCCCTGTCGAAAAGCCTCTATGGATATCTAGCTGACCATCTGCCGCCGGTCCAGGAGCAACGCAAGAGCCAGTCTTTTTTGCGGTTCCTGTCGGCAAATGCAACCGCCGGGTTGTCCGCCATCGCCCTCAACGACAACAGCGTCCTCGATTATTGGCTGGCCCATTCGAGCGCCGATACAAACAATCAAACCCTCGATGTGAAAACCTATCGCAGCGTTTTTCGCATGGCCTGCCAGCTGATCCGTATCCTGCAATATGCCGACGAACAGTATCGATTAACCAGCGCCCTGCCCATTGGCACGGATTTCGACGGCGGCGAAATTGACCCCAGTGACCTGGAACAGGCCCTGGCGGAAATCGACCCGGGCAATGATCCCCTTGACGATTTAGAAGAGGTGACCGGGGCCGGACTTAAAATTGTCACCAAACGGGAAATGACCCTGTTGCGCGAAGTCCTGCATGGCGATGCGGTCGGCCGCGAGCTGACCCGCTCGATCTTGCGGAACGCGACCTTTGGTGAAGCCCAGGCGGGCCTGGTACAGGCGCTGCGTCAGTCTAAATCCAGCCTGTCGGCGGAGCTGATTTCTGATCTCCCCGATGACGATTATCGGGCTCGAATTTCCCAATATGCGGCCTTGGCCGGTCACCTCGATCAAATGCTTCTGGCTATTCTTTATGTCCTGACCGATGCGGGCCATGCCTTTGCCCTGTCCATTGCCCTGGCCTTAAAACCGGATCTTGATCTGTCGCCCCTGGCAGCAGGTGTCGACGAACCGGACTGGCAGGATGACACGGTTGTTTCCTTTACGGCGGCGACCGCCGCCCGACAGTTTTTCGCCGCCATGAAAAATCCCGACGGCGACCTCAGGCCGCTTTTCGAGCAGGCCGAAAAAACCTATAAAGCAATTTCCCGCCAGGGTTTTGCCAAAAAACCTGTGGCACAGCGCCCCGCCATCGAACAGTTTGTGCACGGTGGCGCGGCTTTGATGGCGCTTCGCAAGGAATTATCTGCGCTTTTGCATCGCCATTTGACACCCATTGATTGGGACCAGCAAATGCAAACCGACAGGCCCCTGTTTCGGGCCCAGTTCATGATCCTCTATGGAGGCCAAAATGGTTGACCCGACCGCCAACCCCAAATATCGATTTGCTGAAACGGCGCTTGAGGCCCTGGCCCAGGTTGACCAATTGCTGGCCAGCCCGTCCCCGGGACCGAAAAAAGCCTCGCCGTCGGAAATGCATTCCTATGCCGTCAACCCCGATCACCAGCCAACGGATACACTGCTGCAGGCCTTAAAAAACAGTCCGCAGGTGCAGCGTGATTTTCATTGCCTGCTCAACAACACGGCGCAATATCATATGCCCCAGGTCGCCGCCGCCAGTAGTGGTCAGATCGAACAACGCGAAGCCAATGGCTGCAAAATATCCTTTCGTCCGTCGCGCGCCGATGCCAAACAGATGTACGTGATTATTGAAAGCGCCGGTAATTTAAACTTCAGTCCAGACATTTTGTTTGTCTGCGCGAACAATGGCGATTTCCATCGATTACCCCTGCCGCCGGCACAAAATGGACGCATCCAGTTGTTGTTGGATCGCGATAACGAAATTGCCACGGGTCTGCTTGATATTAAATCCGAGGTCTATCTGAAGTGAGCCGTGTCCGGATCATTATTGCGACAACGACAAACCCGTCAACGGTTCAACGGATTACCGAAGAAGACCCGGTTGTCAGTTCTGTTGTTTGTCTGTCGGGCAAGGCCGTGGCTTTGCCCATCAGTCCGGCCTATGACGCTTTTGTCCGCGATCCAACCGGGGTCATTCAACGCCACTTTGGTCATTCGGCGTTTCGGGTTGATGTATCTGAGACCATTGACGACGGGTATAGCTGGCAATTGGGCCTGTTCATGGCCCATGCGCTGCAAAGCGCCGACCAATTGGCAACTCTTGGCGATGGTTATACAAAAACCCTGATCACTACGGGCGAAATTGACCGCGATTTGAACGTTCTGGGGGTTCACGGCAACGACGAAAAGATCAGTGCCCTGCGCGATTTTATTAAGGCCCAGATTGATAAGGGCGAAAAGCTGGTCCTGGTGCTGCCCAGGGCCAATCGGGACCCATGGGCGGCCGCCTATTCCGAGCTGATTGAAAAAAACCCTGGGCAGCTTGAGATCCTTGCCATTGACCGGATCGACCAGATACTCACACACCTGGGTGTAACCCTGGAGCGGCAAAACCAAAATGCCGTCGACGGCACGGCGACGCCGGTAAAAAACAAACCCTGGATGGCAATCTTTTTATTGGTGTTATTGGCTGCAGGTGCGGTTGCCGGCGGGGTTTCCTATAGCCCGGAAATCAAACGCCTGAGCCGTCAGCTGAGCCAATCCATGGGCGCGTTGCCAAACCCGTTTATGAATTCACCCGACAGCCAACCGGCGGTCGCTGCCACTGCCTTGCCAGATACTGCATCCGGGCGGGTCGCGGCGGAACCGAAGAAATCGCCGTCAACGCCGCAGCCGGCCAACCAGCAGGCGGCGGTGCAACCCGCCAAACAGCTCCGGCTGCCGCAGGAGGCGCGTCTGTCTGTTGCCGTCCCGGCAAAAAAACCCATGCCCCCGGCCCCGCCGCAACCGACAGCGACCCGTGAGGACCCCCCGCCACCGCCGATAAAGCGTGACGTCCCGCACGCATTGAACCCGGCTGCAGCACGGGCCTCGCCAGCCCGCATCGAATTGAGCGAGTTGCGGGCCCCCGTTGGATTTACCTGCGCCGAGGCCCACCAAATGAAGATCGAGGCGCAGCGCCGTCCCGACGCCATGGGCCGCGCCATTCGCCTCTTCGGGAAAGCCAACGATCGATTGTGCATGATCGAGATTGCCGTCACCAGCCAGCGGACAAGTGACCATTTGTTTGGCCGTTACCAACGATGGACACAGGGCGGTGCGCGCAAACAACCGCCCGACAAAGTCATTGATCTCGGACCACGGACCGCGGCGATTTCCTGGTCCGTTGATATTCCGAGCCGCCTGCTCCGGCCCGCCGTCTTTCAGGTTTTGGTTTTGTCCGCACCGGTGCCCCTTAACCCGTCTGATAAGATCCTCAAACAATTAAATAAAATTCGACCGGGAAACGACAGCCTGGTAAAAATCCAAAAACGCCTGTTGAAATCAAATCTATCGTTAACCGTCAAACGATTTCGCATTCTGCCAGATCTGGAACGCAGCCAATCGCCACGACCAAATAGCGGTCAATTCGACCGCCTGCGGCCAGCGCCCAAGTAACCCCAAAAAATAACCGCCCTATTCCTTGCATAACTCTTTTCAGTAGAGCAACTGAGGAGACAAAAGAATGGAACGGTTCGATTTTCCACCGACAAAAAACAAACGCCCGATCAGGTGTCTGGCGGCGTTGGTTCTCATATCCCTGTCCGGTTGCCTGCCGGCGACGACCGGCGGCGCGGAGGGCATTGGTTTCCGCCAGGCCCGGTTCGAGGAAATTTCAGCCATGCGGCAATACCGCGATTGTGTTGAGGATGGGTATCGCGTTGCCGAAGACGCCAGCCGCAATCAACAATCGGCCGGCTACCGGACCAGCGCCAGGATTATCGAAAATTGTGAAGCCGAATTGGCTCCGGACGTCCAGGGTCTGGCGCAGGAAGAACGGATGCAGGCCTATGCCGTCAGTATCCTGAATTATATAAAAGCCGGCGACATTGAAAAGGCCCAGGCCAATCTGAACACCTTTAAAGATGCCTACGCCGGTTTTGATCTCTACCTGCCAAGTGGTGCCTCCTTCATCGACACGATTGGTGTATTGACCGGAAAATCCAGTGCCTTGCCAGGAGCCAAAATGGCAATGTTGAACCTGTCTCAGGACGTACGGGCTGAAATCCAGCGGGCCCGGTTCTGGATGCACAATTAACCCCAAATCTTGGACGGAGAACACAGATGCACCCACGCACGATTGCCCTTATGGCGACAACCAGTCTTTTGGTGTCGGCCCTGTTTACCCCTTCGAGTTTCGCCAGCCCGACGCCGGCGGGGCCGGGCTGGTCACCGTCGGTCACTGAGCGACTGGTCAAGTTACCGCAGGCCCACCTGAAAAAATCCTTAGACAGGGACTTTGCCCGTTCACCCCTGGCCGACGCCATCGCCAACGCCGAACAGGAAATACAATTAAAAACCCAAACCCTAGACGACTTGAGGTCGGCGGCGGACCAGGCGTTGGGTTCCCTGCAAACCGAATTGCGCCATCAACTGCTGGCCGAAAAACAGGGGTATTTAAAGCTGGTTAAAAACCACCAGGATCTGCGCCGCCAACATTTGCAAAAACGCCAGAAAGTCTATGGCAAAATATTACAGAGGTACCTGCGGGCACGGGGCAACGGTTCGCCTGAAAAAGTTGAGCTGATCGCCGCCCAGGAGCAGGCCCAGAGCCGGTTTCAAAAATCTGCTGAAACCGTGAACATGAAAGTTTTTGCCAGCTTCGACGCACCGCAATCTCAATATGCAGCGGCCTACGCAAAAAACCTTTCGGCCGCTAATGCCCTGTTGGTCGCCATAAACAACCACCCGGCGCAAAAAATATCGGGTCAAAACCCAAAAAACAAAACCCAGTACCTGCGCCAGTTGGTCGCCGAAACCGACTCCGGATTGGCGTTGATCGAACAGGAAGGCGAAATCGTCGGTTATATGGCCAAACTGGTTGCCCTCGATGCGGCGGCGTTCGCCGATCAAATTGCCAGCGGCGGCGATGAGCAGGACTTAACGCCGGATCAGCCGACAACCGTCACATCCGCATTGACCCATTTTATCCAATAAGAAAGGACAGATCTCATGTTTCGATTTTTTAAATCTTTGGCAACGGCTCTTACCATCGGCGCGGTTCTAACGGCGACAACGGCCAGGGCCGGCACCGTCGAAAATCTCGAGCGCGAACGTGCCATCCTGGTGGAAACGCTCCTGTCCAATGAAATGACCGCAGAGGAACGCGTTGCCAAAATTCATGTCTCAAAAAAACGGCTTATCGATCTGGAACGTATCGTGCTGCGTGATAAAAGCCTGGTTGGCCGCAACACACCAGCGATCAAACGGGCCTTCGCAAATTATGATCTGACTTTTATGGTCCATGCCTCTGTGGAAAAAGACCGATCTTTGGCGGACCATTGGCTTTCACAGATCGGTCTGAATAACCGGGGCCTGCTCGACGCCCAAATGCGGCGGCGATGAGATGAATACCGTCCTGTCACTAACCGGGTCCGGCAGCAAAGCCCTGAGTTATTTTTTTGGTGTGCTGGTTCTTGGTTTAACTGCTGGTGTGGCCCTGACCAACCTGCCTCTCGGCCAAATCATTGCCTGGTCGGATAAGTTATTCGGTGGTTTGTTCCTCGCGGTGTTTTCCGGCCTGGTTTATCTGTCGATTCTGGCCATCGTCCGGGTCGCCGGACAGCCGCTTGACAAGCCAGGCGTGCGCACCTGGTTTGAGGCCGGTGTTCAATCGGCCAATGCAATCGCCACATTGGCGCTCACCTATACACTTTTGGGTATCAGTCTTGGGATCGGCAGCCTCGCCGGGCAGGACCTGAACCCCGACACGGTATCGGCAATCATCAGATCACTGACGGAAAACTTCAGCATGGCATTTATGACGACGGTTATTGGCCTGCCGGTTTCGGCCCTGCTGCGGGCCATATTATTGGTTGCCTACAGCCGGTCCGAAGAACTCACCCCCCCTTACGCCCCTTAACCGGAGATCAAAAATGCGGTTTTTAATATTTAATATCGTTGTTGGTGTCGCCCTGGTCTATCTCTATAAGGGCGACGGTCCGGCGTTTTCATCTATCCAGGCAACCCCGATTGCCGACCTTCAGATCACAGCTGCCAATGAAACACCGGGGGCAAATCCCGGTGCCGGTCACGCCCGTGATACCCTTAAAGAACCGGTGCCGGAACGCCCCGCCACACAGCCCCCCAACCCGCATCCGGAAAAACCAAAGGCCGCCGAGCCGGTGCCCCTTCCCGCAGCGCCGCCGGTCGTTGACAAACAACCAAAATCCCAGGCACTGCCAGCCCTAAAAGAGCCCATTACGGTTGCCCAACATATCGCCAGAAAACCGGTTTTTACGAAAGTACAACCGACAGAAAGTGCGGCCCTGCGTCGCCGGCGGGCAGAAGTTCTGCAGCTTTCATCAGACGATAACCCGATAACAAAATTTGAATTAACCCAGGGCACAGAACTGATGTCGCGCCAGGAACGGCGCCGCGCGCTCGAAACATTGGCCGAAGAAATGGAACTTTTGTTCCTTGAAAAGGTTGGCGGTTAAGCCGTGAAACATCGACTTACCCGCCTATCAATTCTGGTCAGCGCGATTGTCGCCGGGCTGTTGATCGCAGCTGTCGATCCGGCCGCCGTACCGGTCGACGAAATGCCAACCTACCGCCCGGCACCAAAGGTTCTGTCGTCTCCGGATATCCCCCTGCAGTTGGCGGCAGTGACCTTGCCAGCGCCGCCCGCCGCTTCCATGCCCCCCCCAATAGCGGTCCACGTGGCAAGGCAACCGGTGCCCGTTCAGCCGTCCCCTGCCCGGGTTATCATTAATCCCCTGGTCGCCGTATCTCCGGCACCGGACACCTTACGCAGGACCGCAAAAAATCCACTTGTCACCGTCAGGCAACCTGCCATCAAACCCGATTGGAAAGCCGGCGTAGCGCCCGTCGCCCCATCGCCGCCGCCGATGGGAACCCCAACGGAAAACCCATTGGGTTTCGCGGTCGCCACAAACGACGTCAAAACCCTGGGCCGTCCCCTCCTCAAACTGCTGGAATATGGCGAGGGGCCGAACATTGAAATTGCCTGGCCGCGCAAGGGCTCACAACAAGCTCGGTTGTTTGCGGTGTTTAACAATTGCTACGGCATGCGTGTGGCGCTGATGGGAAACGATGGCCGGTTATATCATCAGGGAAGTTCACGGGCCAAGCCGTGGCGGCCCAACTCGGATCGTTATAGTGGATTTGTCCGGCGCTCCCAAGGTGGTACCACCGGTTCGGAAACGACCCTTGTGAACGCCCTTCGGAGCCAATTAGGCCTGCCGTCCGGTTACGCGGTCCGGTTGTTCCCCCGGGACGCCGACGCCATCCTTCTGGGGGGCCTGAGCCAGCTTATCGGCGGCACCTATGGCCGTAACAAAGTCATAACGGCCCGTTACCGGCTGTTCGGTCAGCGGGTATTTATTGAAAAAATCGTTGCCGACGGCATCGCCGTCGCTGGTTCCATTGACTTAACGCCCAGCCAAAACCCCCGCTGCAAAATATGAGGAATAGTGCCGTGTTCAGATTTTCACTGTTTTTATCTGTTGTTTTTGTTTTAACCCCACTGTCCATGGCAACTTCCGCCGGCGCGGCGCTTACCGCCCTGGTTTCGGTGCATGAAGGCGGCGCCGACATGTGGCAACAGCGCGAACGTATTCGCGAACTTTTTCAGACCCGCTATGGGTTTAATGAAGTGCGGTTTCTAGTCGACGCGACAGCCGATGAAATCCCCGGACGCATGAAGGGTTTTCTCGAACAAGCGGCCGATGTCGATGATCGCCGGTTGGTCTGGGTCAGCGGATTTAATCTCCGCAAGGACGGCTCCATATGTGCCGATGCCACTTTCGCGACGATTCAACCGACCGCCGCCAGCCTGATCATGGCGCCCCGTTGTTTCACCGATATCATCGCCTTGCCGCAGGGGGCCCGGCATTTTTCGCTGACCGTACCTGCAGCCGCGACCGAGCGCGCCCGCATTGGCCGAACCCGAGCTTCAATGTCCCCCTGGATCGCCCTGATCACCCTGCCGTCGTTTCTGGAAACGGCAATCCAGGGAACCAATAACCTGATTCTTGATCATTTGGGATCGCAACCAAACAATCAACTCGACCCCGCTGCCCTGCTCTCCCACCTGCGAACCCAATTTCGCTGGAACGGATCGGATTTCACCCCGACCCTGGATCTTTTTGATCGCGGCATATTGCGTCAACGGTTATGGCCCTTTGCGACCACCAGCCAACCGCCCGGCATCGCCCAACGGGGCATAGTACGCCGGGTTCAGGGGTCGGCGTTTGCACTTTATTCCACCCCGGATGCCAGCAACGGCCTGACCCTGAGCGGTGCTGATACCACCAGGATCCGGGTATTACGCCGCGATCGGAGCGGTCAGATGTCCTATGTGGCCGTTGGCAGGGACTTTTATGGTTGGGTAAAAACCAATGTTCTGGCCGAATAAGTATTCCCGCTTTGGTCTGGGCGTTATCGGCCTGGTTGCCCTGTCGGGTTGCACCAAGGTGAATTATGTCAACCACGCCGACTACCGGGGCATTGGCCGCCAGGGTGACGACCCATCGGCATTTTCCCGTCAGGTGGATTTTCATGTGGCCAGGGCATTTTATGAAACCCCACTGCCTTGCGCCATGGTCCTGCCCATTTCGCCAGACAGGAAAATTAATAAGACAACGGCTGTTTTGGTCGAAGATGCTGTCAGCCGTTACGCGACGGGACACTTTGATCGTGTGATCAGTGCCCGCCAAACCCGGAACGTGGCCCGAAAACGGGCTTTCGATCCGGCCCATGCCGGTGACCAAATCCGCCTGGGCCGGTCAATGGATTGTCCGGCCCACCTGGAAATCGGAAGCCTTGGCGTTGCCAATCTTTATGCCGTGATCTGGACAAATATATCGGTAAACGTGCAATTGCGTTTGCGGCGAAACCACGATCACAAAATCCTCTGGCAAGCCAGACACCAGGCCGAGCGGGCCGATGGCGGTTTACCAATGGGTATTCTCGGCATCGGCGTTGGAACCCTGTCGGCCGCCAAACTGGCGTCGGATCGGGACACCCTGCCGTCAATGATTGACGATGCCGTGCGGCGGATGATGATTAGTTTACCGGACCTCCGGCGGTTCACTTCTTAAAACCCCGCCTGATCCTCTCATAACCTGATTGAACAGATAATTCGGGACCATCCCGGTATCGAAGCAAAAGGAATGAGTTATGAAATTCAAAAATCTTTGTCTGAGCATGATTTCCGCCCTGTTGATAACTGTCAGCACCGCGCCGTCACAGGCCAGCGACAATGGCGTTCTGGGGATAATCATTGGCGGTGCCGCCGGCGGATTTCTCGGATCCAATATCGGCAAGGGACGGGGTCAGCTGGCAGCTACCGCTGTCGGCGCTTTGATCGGCGCGGCAATTGGCAACGAAGTTGCTGAAAACACCGCGCGATCCAGCCGATATAAAGCGGTGTATAAACCCGCAGCCCGCGCTCCCTATGACGTGGTTGACGTGCGCCCCTATAAAATGCCGAAAAAATTCCGAAACAAAAACAAACGGCATGGCAAATCCAACAAAGTAATCGTCTATAAACATAAGGTTGTTGTTGTTAAACATCTGTATGTGAGCGACCGGTCGCAAGGACGTTCCGGACGCAAAAGATTTGAAAAACGCCGCCGCCAGTTGGCCCACGCCTGTTACGATCAACCCCGGCGCTGCGCCCAGGCTTTTTAAACCTGTGTAATGGGTCGCTGATCGCTCCGACATCTAAAACCGTCGGGGCGGTTTGTGTCAGGGCAGTTTCAGCGAATTTCAGATCGTCGAAAACACCCTGGCAGCGTGATATTACCGCCATTTCTGGCGCACCCGGAAGCCATTTACCGCCGATGGCCTAAGCCACCCGTTCCCTGGTCGCAGTCTCGATCTGAATATCATGGGGGAAGGGACGGCCTGTGCCCAACTCCACATATTCCTTCAAACTCAGCAGGAAACTGGCCCATTTCATGGAGCAATGGAAATGGAAGGGGGTCTCTTCCGCCCAACCGCCGTGGGTGAAATAAAGCGCCGTCAGGCCCTCGCCTTCGGCCGCGAAGCGAAATTCGATATGGCTTCCCAACCATTCGTCGGGGCCGGCGATGACCCGCCAAAGCACCAGGTCATCCTGTTTTTTTTCGATTTTCATATCGGGCCCGCCGCCGCCAAACCGAAAGGCCAAGACGCCGCCTTCCGCTGTCTCCCCAGTGACATCGGTTGTCCACCAGCTGCGTAACCCCTCAAGGGTGGCGACGGCCTTATAGAACCTGTCGACCGGAGCCGGTGTCGCAATTTTATGTGTGATATTTGCCATTTTTAAGTCCTCATTTGTTTTAAGTTATTCAATGTATGGACAAAGTTTATAAGGATTTCACAAATTTAATATCCGAATATTTAAATCTTTTTGTTTATATTAATCATTTGATTTAACTCGTTTATTATAGTTTATTATATATAAAAATTATGTTATTTTCCAATAATGGAAAATGATAATGATTTGGACGCCATTTTTTCCGCGCTGGCGGATTCAAAGCGCCGATCCATTTTAACCTTTTTGTCGGAAGGACCTAAATCCGTCGGTGACATCGCCACAAATTTTGATCTGACACTGAGTGCCATTTCCAAGAACATTAAATTATTGGAAGACGCGCGGCTGATCCACAAAAGCAAACGGGGTCGGTTTGTCTATTGCCACATGAATTTTGATATCTGGCACGAAGTTGCTAAATTCATTGCCATGCATGCCCAGTTTTGGAACAGCCGGCTGGATGAACTCGATGCCTACATTGAAACCATATCCAACCCCGGAGCGCGCCATGACCGCAACCATCGATGATCTGGTTATAAAACGTCGGTTCAAATGTTCGAAACGTCAGCTGTTTGATGCCTGGTCAAAGCCGGCGATTATGTCGAACTGGTTGTTTGGGCGACGCGAAAATTTTTGCCAAAGCACCATCACCAACAGCTTCACCGTAGGCGGTGATTATCGCGTTACCATGCATATGAAAGACAATGACGTCCATATCCACGGCACCTACACGGAAATAAATCGCTACAACCGGATCGCCTTCACCTGGACGTCTTCCGTTGCCGCCAACTCTCAGGTGACCCTCGATTTTGTTGAACTCTCTGCCAACCGTTCGGAACTGACTTTAACCCACAACCTGTTTACCAGCGAAGCGGCCCGATCATCCCATGACGGCGGCTGGAACGTTTGCCTTGACCACCTTCGCGATCGGGTGATTGCCGCATAGGCGTTTACCCCCCTTAACAGGCCTCAATCGGGGATGTCCTGGGGCTGCAAGTAACCGGGATAGGGCCAGGATTTGATCAGCTGCCAGGTGGTCCCTTGTTTTACCAGCAGGTGCGCGTTGTGGGCTTTCAGATCGACACCCAAGCCGTCCCTAACAGCTTGGTTTTGGGTATGAACAAAAGCGTGGGTCGAGCCGGTTTTTGCCAGTTTATCGCGCAAGTCTACGGGCGTTATCCGCGACGAAGCCTGAATATCGCCCGCCAAACGGGCGACCCCATAGAGCTGGTAACGCATCAGTTTGGCGTAAAATCCGGCAGACAGCGGGTCGATGACAAAAACCCGGGACCCGGCGGGCATCAGGTTTCGCATTTCCAGGCCAACGGTTTTCACAAAGGTTTTTGGTGCGCGCACATCGAAACGTATTTTTGGGGCAAAGGCCAGCGGCAGAATAACCACCAAGGCGATTGCCGCCAGGCCGGTTTTAGGCCACCAGTTGCGTGTACTCTCATACACCGATCGGCGCCAGAACAGGGCCAGGCCAAAGGCCGCACAGGCCGCACCCAAATGCCCCAAGTGCATGTTATAGCGCCAATAAGAAAGCGCTTTGGGACCAGAACCAGGACCAAAAATAGCAATATAACTGAACACCAGAAACAGGTTATATCCGGCAAAACAGACCCCGACAATGATTGCCAATTGGCCAAAGGAACCCCGATACCGCATAAGCGCCGCCAACCCGATCAGGCTAAGGACAAACATCATCCCGAAATACATCCCCTTGCGGACCATAATGCCGACGATGGTTGAAAGGGTTTGCCCTAAATAACTAAAATACCACTGATCAAAGGAACGAACCGCCATCGACCCATAGGGCAGGTGCAGGGTTGTATAGATTTTCCACCCAACGAACAGGACAATGGCCGCCGTTAACATTCTTGGCAGGAGTTTCAGGAAACCGCCAATCGGGACTTTGGGGTGGCGCAGTGCTGCCAGGGAAATTCCTGCCATGACAAAGGCAAGCAGGGTCACGTTTGCCGGTTTGATGTCGACAAAAAGCGCTAACACCAGCCCCAGTTGCAGGGCATAGGTCCGGGCCTTGGCCCGGTCATCATCGGCCAGCCGTTCAACCGCCATCCACCCCAATAGGGCGACGAAGGCCAGGGCGACGGAGGTCGGTAAATCCGCATAGGCGGTAAAGATCACCTTTTGCACAAAAGTTGTACTGAACAGGGTCACACTCAAAAACCCCAGCGCTGCCAGGGACCAACTCGAGCGTTTTTCCAGTTGTGCACCTCTGTTGATCAAATCAATCACCGCCAGGGCCATGGAAACCAATAAGATCACATGAAAAATCGCGCCGGTATTTTCAACCAGGTGCCCTGCCAGGCGGCTGACCAGATAGGTGATGATCGGTGAGCCATAGGGGTAGCCCGGGAAATCCATAATCCCCGTGGGCATCCCAGGCCCCGGAAACCCGTCAAAATCGAAGAGGTATCGGGCGGCCAATAACCAGTGGGAATATTCATCCCATTGCGACGGCGTCATCGCCGCCAGGAGAAACAACAGCGGCCCCGTCAGAACCAGTATTTTACCGGCCAGGGGTGGTAGAATTCGCCGGTCACGGTGCCAAACATAACCCATACAGGCAACTCCGACAGCGGCCATTGCGACGGCAATCGACGTAAACGCCAGCGGCGTGGTTATTCCGACCAGGGTAAACACCAAGACCACAACCGCCCAGCCACATAACAGGTCAGCCGCGACAAAACGATTTCGCCCGCCAACGGCGGCGCCAATTGAGGTCAGCCCGAGGGATACGACGAGGACACACAAAGCGCCCAGCAGTTGCGCCAATGTCGGCGAAAAATAAGTCTCAAGATAGGACATGGGCTGACTGTTCTTTAAAGGTGGGTTTTGCGGTGCTGAACGGCGTCAAGTGCTCGCCATCAAGCTGTGGACGGCCGCCGGACCCGGAATGGGGGCAATCGCCCCATAACCGGTGGTCGAGATTGCCGCCGCCGCATTGGCATAGCGGGCGGCAGCAAAGGCATCGTCGCCGGCCGCAATCCGCGCCAAAAAAGCACCGTCAAAGGTATCACCGGCACCGGTCGCATCCTGGCACTCGACCCGGTGCGGGGCGATGCGCTGGCGCTCGGTCGGCGTGGCGACGATGGCGCCCTGTTCGCCTAGGGTCAAAGCAACAATTTCGACGCCAAGCTGCAAATAACAATCGACGATCTGGTCTGGATCTTCGCGACCGGTCAGGGCAATGGCATCATCTAGGCCTGGCAGGATGATCGAACTGAGGGCCGCTGTCCGCTGGATCACTGCCGTGGCCCGGTCCAATGGCCAAAGGGACAGCCGCAAATTGGTATCGTAGGAAACCAAAACACCGGCCTGTCTGGCCACTTGAATGGCTGCAAATACCGCGTCGCAGGCGCTTTCACTAATGGCCTGGCTGATCGCCGATATGTGAAGAATTTTAGCCGCGCCAATGGCCTCTGCGGGCACCCCCTTAGGCGTCATGCGGCTGGCCGCAGATCCTTTGCGGTAATAGGTAAAATGATGGCCGTCGTCGCCGTGGGTGACAAAATAGATCCCCGTTGGCGCGTCAGCGTCGCGATCAACCCAGGTGCTATCAACGGATTCCTTTGCCCACATGGCGATCAACTGATCGCCAAAAGCATCGCGACCGACGGCCGAAATATAGGCCACACGGGCACCCTGGCGGGCCGCTGCAACGGCACAATTGGACGTGTCGCCACCAAAACCCGACACATAGGTGTTTCCGGTCGTTGCCTGATTAAACTCGACCATTGCCTCACCGAGACTTATAATATCCATGTTTGCGCAACCTCTGACATTCAATCGCGCGTCTGAGGTAGCTGAATTAACCCCTTCGTTCAATATAACAATTTAATTTCAATTGATTTGACCATACGCTCAGGAGCCAAAAACGAATGACCGATTTATTTGATGCCGCCGTCGAGGCAATGCCGCTGGTTGCCGTGTTGCGCGGAATCACACCGGATGAAGCGATCCCCGTCGCCGATGCCCTGACCAGTGCCGGGTTTACCATATTGGAAGTAACCCTGAATTCGCCGGATCCGTTCACCTCCCTTAAACACCTGGTGGCCCACTGCGCCGACGATGTTCTGGTCGGTGCCGGCACCGTGCTTGAGGCGAGGCAAACCGATAGGCTGGCGGAAATCGGTGCAAAACTAGTGATCACCCCCAACACCGATGTCGACGTCATATACGGCTCAGTTCGCAACAATTTGATCCCCGTGATCGGTTGCATGACGCCAACGGAAGCTCTGCTGGCTATGAAATCCGGTGCCAGAGCCATAAAAATATTTCCGGCGGCACGGATGGGCGCGGCTTATCTAAAAGATATCAGCGCCGTCCTGCCAACCGGCACGCAAATCATTCCGACCGGCGGTGTCACAACGGAAAACATGAAAGATTTTTTTGCCGCCGGTGCCGCCGCTGTTGGCCTTGGCTCCAACCTCTATAAAGCCGGTCGATCGGCCGACGAGATCCACACCATCGCCAGCCAGTTGGTCGCCGAATGGCGGCGGATAAAAAGCGCCTAGTCCGGGTCTTCGGGTGGTGCCGCCGGATGGGTCTCGTCGTACAGGTCAAGACCCCGAAGTGTGGTTTTTGCTGCCGCCCACAGGTCTTCTTCGTTGGTCACAACTTTGCACATGGCATTGAGACCGATCAACAGATTTTGCAAGGCAAGCGCCTTGCCGTGCAGATCGTCATCGGCTTTGACCTCGCCCTGCAAGACACCCCATTCGAGTATTTGCCTGATACGGGCAAGATTTTCTAACACCGCCTGCTTCATGACCGGGCCCAGAACCGGGTCCCTGCTGCTGAGTTCCGCCACACTGTTGATCACCAGACATCCGCGCGCCTGGTCATCCGATGCCCGTGCCCGACTGGCCGCACGAAAAGTTTCGGTGAGCAGTTTTCTGACCGGATAATCCGGCGTGGCTGCGGCCAGGGCACGATCGGGCGAGCGCTCAAAATACAATTGCAGGGTTTCCTGGAACAAGGCTTCGCGACTGCCAAAGGCGTTGTAAAAACTCGACCGGGTAATATCCAAGGTCTTGGCCAGGGCCTTGACGGAGCAGGCACCATAGCCCTTCGACCAAATCTCATTCATCACGACCTCAACGGCTTGATCGCGTTTAAACTTACTTGGGCGCGCCATTCTGAATTCCTCAACTACAAAAGAATTTTATTTTGTACACATATGGACAAAATAAAATTAATATGTTTTATACATACCTGCACAAAACACCGACCGTCAACGCTAACTCAGAGAGGAACTTTTAATGACAGCCTTTTTCATCGCCACGGCAACCCTTAAGAACGCCGACAAGTTCAAAGAATACGGCAGTGGTGCCGGTGCCACCATCAAAGCTCACGGCGGACAAATTCTCGTTCGCGGTAAAATCGCGCAGGTATTGAGCGGTCGTCATGCCCATGAGATTTCGGCGGTCGCGCAATTCCCCGATATGGAAAGCCTGAACAACTGGTACACTTCACCGGAATACCAGGCTCTGATCCCGTTGCGTGATGCAGCGGCGGATATGAACCTGGTTGCCTACAGCCAGCCCAAATGAGGTCTGGATTACATCTTCAAAACTCCCGCGCCGGTCAGGCCCGGTGCCGGATTTTGAAGATGTATCAGGCCTGTGGCAAGTATAGGGGCGGCTGCGAGCCTTCCTCAACTGCGGCCCAGCCGCGAATCACGCCCGGCCGTTCGACCATTTGGTTATACCAGCCAAGAACATGGGGGAAATCACCTAAATCCAATCCCTGCCATTCAAAACCGGCAACCTAGGGCCAGGTTGCCATGTCGGCAATGGAGTAGGCGTCGCCATTAAGATGGTCGGTTTCGCCGAGCCGGCCATTGAGGACCCCATAAAGCCGCCGGATTTCCCTTTGAAAGTGCGCCTCGGCGTCGGCACTGCGGCCGGGGTTAAGTTTGCTAAAATGTTCGAGGTTTCCAAGCATCGGACCGAACCCGCTCATTTGCCACATTAACCAATGCAGCGTCGCCGCCCGCGCCTGGCCGGATTTGGGTAAAAACCGGCCGGTCTTTTCTGCCAGATAAATTAAAATGGCACCGGATTCGAAGGTCTGGATGCCGGTCTCATGATCAACAAGGGCCGGAATTTTGTTGTTCGGATTGATTGCCAGAAATTGGTGGCGGTGTTGCTCACCAAGGCGAATTTGCACCGGATGCAACCGATAGGCCAATCCCAATTCTTCGAGCAGGATCGTCACTTTACGACTGTTGGGCGTCGCCCAGGCGTACAAGTCAATCATCCCCTGAACCTCATCAAAAAAAGGCGGCCCGGCGTGAACCGGGCCGCCTTTAATGGAATTTCCTAGCACCCTTAGGGCATGGGTATTTTCTGCTCTGTTTCAGGAACGTTCCAGCCCCGTTGGGTCGCCGGGCGTGCGGCAATGGTTTTGTACCATCTGGCAACGTTGGGATAGTCGTTCAAGTCTACGGTTTGCCAGTCGTGACGGGCGACCCAGGGCCAGGTAGCAATATCGGCAATGGAATAACTGTCGCCGTTCAACCATTCATTGTTGGCCAGCCGCGCATCCATGACTTTATAGAGGCGTTTGGTTTCCGTCAGGTAACGGTCCGACGCATAGGCGCTTTTGTCGGCGTTGTATTTCACAAAATGGTGGGTTTGGCCCATCATCGGACCAACGCCGCCCATTTGAAACATCAGCCACTCGATGGTTGCCCATCGGGCTTTGTCTTCGGTAGGCATGAATTTGCCGGTTTTCTCGGCCAGATACATGAGGATGGCGCCGGATTCAAACAACGTCTGTCCGTTATCAGTATCGACAATGGCCGGGATTTTGTTGTTTGGACTGATCGCCAAAAATTCCGGTTTAAACTGATCATCCTTGGCGATATTGATTGGATGCATGGTGTACTCGAGGCCAAGTTCCTCAAGCATGATGGTAATTTTTCGGCCGTTGGGTGTCCCCCAGGAATATAGATCGATCATGTAAATGCTGTCTCCAATTGAATTTGATGGGCGATACTATGGCTTTGGGCCGCACCAGGAAAGACCAAATAGGCAAGCGACTTATGAGTTAAATTCATAGGACAAGAGAATTGTCGCATTTGCCAACCCGCCCTATGGGGCTCGCACCACCCGGGCGACGAGCGGCCCAAGCGTTGGCAGAAAGCAGACCATGGCCGATTAAAACCAACAGGGGTTGATTAACGCGAACCCAAGCAAAACCGGAGTAAATGGGTTCATTTGCGAACGGGGTTTTGCGCCAACATCAATGCGTTAACGAAGTCTCTTTTCCGACTGTTTATCAAACAAAAAGGCCGATGTGGCATTAAACCCGATGGTCAGTGCCTGACCTTCATTGATCGAACGGTCTTCCTTCAAATCGATGGTCAGGGGTTCCGCCTCGTCACTGCGGGAATAGGCATAGGAGGTACCGCCGAGGTTTTCAATGACATCAATATTTGTCGTGATTTTCACGTCGCCGTCCGGACGGAAGTGTTCCGGGCGGATGCCCAGAACAAGTTCGTCGCCTGATTTCAGGTTTGCTCCGGAAACGGCAAATTTCGCCGGAGTCTGAGAATAATCAGGAATCGCCACAGTCAGGGAAGTTGGGCTGGCGTCCTGGACAATGGCATTCATAAAGTTCATGCGTGGCGAGCCGATAAAACCGGCAACAAAGATATTGTCGGGGTCATCATAAAGGTGAATGGGAGATCCAACCTGCTCGATGCGCCCGGCACGCAGAACCACAATCTTATCGGCCAGGGTCATGGCCTCGACCTGATCGTGGGTCACATAGATCATAGTGGCGCTCAGGTCTTTGTGGAGTTTGGCAATTTCCAGACGCATCTGGACCCGCAGTTCCGCGTCCAGATTGGACAGCGGTTCATCAAACAGGAAAACCTGGGGTTGGCGGACGATGGAGCGGCCGATGGCGACCCGTTGACGTTGCCCGCCGGACAACTGTTTGGGTTTGCGCTCGAGCAGTGGGCCCAAATGTAAAATTTCGGCGGCTTTGCCGACACGGTCGTCGACTTCCTGTTTGGCAACGCCGTTCATTTTAAGGCCGAACCCCATATTTTCAGCCACCGACATATGGGGATAAAGGGCATAGGATTGAAAAACCATGGCGACGCCCCGTTCGGAGGGGTCCACATGGGTAACATCGCGCGAGCCGATTTGCAGAGTCCCCGACGTGGTCTCTTCAAGACCCGCCACCAGCCGCAACAACGTGGATTTTCCGCATCCTGACGGTCCGACAAAAACAACAAACTCGCCGTCATCAATGGATAAATCGACCCCATGAATGACATCGATATCGCCAAAGGATTTTTTTACAGAAGTTAATTCAAGACCTGACACCGCTCGACCTCCCCGATGGAATTAATTCAGCCAAATACCCCTTATGAGGCAGCACCATAACAAGGTTCGTATGTTTTCGCAATAATTCGTTTATTTTCATTTATTTTCATATTTTATTGACTATTGCACCGTTCCCTACTAATGTTTCTGGACCGAATATGACAATTTATGTTCTTATCAACGCTAATAAGGTTAGTTAGAAAATAATAAAATCGCAATCAGTTCGGGGAAAATTGACTTCCGTGGGACGTTTGTTTTTCATTATGAAAAAATAGGGAGAAAATCCAAATGAATTTTAATTTACAAGCCGTGCTTTTGGGCACCGCTCTATCCGTCGCGGCGTCGGCCACGGCGTTCGCTGGTGAACTTGTCATCAACTACGATGGATCGGACCCGGCCCCTAAAAAGGCCTTTGAGATGATCATAGAAAGGTTCGAAGCCGCCAACCCGGATATCAAAGTCAAATGGAATATCTTTGACCACGAAGGCTATAAAACCTCGGTTCGCAACTTTTTGACCGCCGACGCACCGGATGTGGCGTCGTGGTATGCGGGCAACCGAATGGCCCCATTTGTAAAAGCCGGATTGTTTGAGCCGGTCGATGATGTCTGGCAGGCCAACGGCCTCAACGAAGCGTTGGCGTCTACCGCCTCATCCATGACCATTGACGGTAAAAAATGGGGCGTGCCCTACACCAACTATCAGTGGGGTATTTATTACCGCAAGGACATCTTCGCGGCAAACGGCATTGCCGTGCCAAAAACCTGGGCTGAGTTCCTTGCCGCCTGTGCGACGCTGAAATCAACCGGTGTTACACCCATTACCATCGGCACCAAATACCTGTGGACCGCTGCCGGGGTGTTTGATTATTTGAACCTTCGGACCAACGGCTATGCCGTCCATAACGACCTGACCGCAGGTAAAATCAAATATACGGACCCGCGCATTCAGAAGGTATTCGATCATTGGGAAGAATTGGTGCGGCCCGGATATTTTATCGAAAATCATGCCTCCATGTCCTGGCAGGAAGCCCTGGCACCGATGGTTCAGGGCAAGGCGGCCATGTATGTGATGGGTAACTTTGCCGTTGCCCCGTTGCGCGAAGCGGGACTGAAAGAGGATCAATTGGACTTTTTCCAGTTCCCGCTGATCACCGCCGGCATTCCCATGGCTGAAGAAGCACCAACCGATACCTTCCACATTCCCTCCAAAGCCAAGAATAAAACCGACGCCAAGAAATTTTTGGCGTTCCTCGGTTCGGCCGATATTCAAACCGAGGCCAACAAAATTCTCGGTCAGTTGCCGGTTAACCGAAACTCCCAGGTCTCCGACGACAAGTTTATCCAGGCTGGATTTAAGATGTTATCGAACGCCGCTGGTCTGGCACAGTTCTATGACCGCGACGCGCCCGCGCAAATGGCAAAGGCCGGCATGGAAGGTTTTCAGGAGTTCATGATCAAACCCGATCGCCGCAAGGCCATCTTAAAGCGCCTCGATAAGGTTCAAAAGAAAGTCTACAAATAATTGCCCTATCCATGCCGGGCGGACCCATCCGCCCGGCATGGTTTTTTAGGACCAGGTGAGGGGGCGGAAGTCATGTCAGCAGGAAGTCCGAATACCACGCTCAGTTTGCGAAGCCGCCGCCTGGCCCTTGCGCCGTGGCTGTTTTTGACCCCGGCAATTCTGATGTTTGTGATTTATGTCATCGCCCCGATCTTCCAATCCATTTGGGTTTCCTTTTACGAATGGGACGGCCTTGGCGACAAGGTCTGGGTTGGATTTGCCAATTATATCGAACTCGTCGACGATGATCGATTTTACACCTCTCTGAAAAACAATTTTATCTGGCTCGTGCTTTACATGCTCGCGGTTCCCGCCGGGCTTTTCATCGCCCTGTTTTTGAACCAAAAAGTCCCGGGCATGCGGCTGTACAAATCGCTCTTCTTTTTTCCTTTTGTAATCAGCCAGGTGGTTGTTGGATTGGTCTTTTCGTGGTTTTACGATCCGTCGAACGGCATCATTGCATTGATTTTTGCCATTTGGGACGGCTCCCCGCCGGCCATTCTGGCCGATGAAAGGTTCGTTACCTACGGAATTATCGCCGCCGGTTTGTGGCCCCAGGTCGCCTATTGCATGATCCTCTATCTGACGGGCCTCAACAACGTGTCTCCCGACCAGATTGAAGCCGGCTGGCTTGATGGGGCCAAGGGCTGGCGGATGTTATGGTACGTCGTTCTGCCGCAATTGCGTCCGGCAACTTTTATTGCCGTCGTCGTCACGGTAATCGGCGCGCTGCGATCCTTTGATCTGATTTCAATCATGACCCAGGGCGGTCCCTATGGGTCGTCCAATGTGCTGGCCTATTACATGTTCGAGACCGCCCTTTCAGAATACGGTTATCGAATGGGTTACGGTGCGGCGATCGCCGTTGTCCTGTTTTTGATCATGATGGTTTATATCATGGTGTTCCTGCGACGTATGTATGTCCAGGAAAAGGAGGGAGGTTAAATGTTTCCGCGTCCCATAGAAAAATCGTCCGTTGCAGCCCAATACGCCTATCGCGGCGCACTGCCGATCGCCCTTATCATCTGGTTATTACCCCTGTTGGCGGTCGTCATGACGTCGTTTCGTTCGGCGGGTGACATTAACGCCGGTAATTATTGGGGCTGGCCCACGGAAATCAATGTGTTGGAGAATTACTGGGCGGTTTTTAACAATTCACCCATGGGTGTGTTTATTTTAAATTCCGTAAAGGTCACCGTTCCGACCATCCTCTTGACGCTGACCCTGTCGTGCTTGGCCGGTTACGCCCTGGCCGTTTACAAATTTCGCGCAAATCTGTTTTTGTTCTTTGTTTTTATTGCCGGAAATTTTGTTCCTTTTCAAATTCTAATGGTACCGGTCCGTGATTTGTCGGTCAGTACAGGGCTTTACGATACGGTCACCGGCCTGGTGTTGTTCCACGCCGCCTTTCAAACCGGGTTTTGCACACTCTTTATGCGCAATTTCATTCGCGCCCTGCCGTTTGAACTGATTGAATCCGCACGTATTGAAGGTGTTGGAGAATTTAAAATCTTCTGGCATCTGGCGATGCCTCTGGTACGCCCGGCAATCGCCGCCCTGGCGGTATTGGAGTTTACCTTCATTTGGAATGATTATTTTTGGGCAACAGTTTTGGTTAACGGTCAGCACGCCATGCCGATCACCGCCGGACTGAAGTCCTTAAACGGCCAATGGATTGCCCAATGGCACCTCATTTCCGCCGGCTCACTGATGGCCGCTGTGCCACCCGTCGCCATGTTCTTCCTGATGCAAAAACATTTTATTGCCGGGCTTACTTTGGGTGCAACAAAGGGTTAGCGGGTGGGTAGCCAAGCTGCAAACTGTCGACTGGATGGCCGCGATACGACGCTGGTGTTCGCCTGGACAGACGGTCCACCGGCCCTGCTCTACCACGGCACCCGGTTACCGCAAGAGCTGGATCTGGCGCATTTTTCTGAAAGTCGCACAAGGCCCGTGCCGCACGCCGGACTGGACGTTAATGCGGCGATCTCTCTGGTCCCGGAAGCAGGCCGTGGGTTTTTGGGTTATCCTGGTTTAAGGGGCCGGCGAAAGCGCGCGGACTGGGACGGCCTGCTGACCATGAACGGCACCCAGGCAATCGAAAATGGCATTCAGTTTAGGCTGGCTGATGGGCCGCGCCAGATCGCGGTCACCGTCGATTGCCACTTGGACCCGGAAACCGATGTTGCGGTTTTTCGGTCCCGCATAAAAAACCAGGGGGAGCAGGAATTTGATGCGAACTGGTTGAGTTCCGGCACGCTTGTGCCAATGGCATCATTGACCCAAGCCGTGACATTTCACGGACGTTGGTGTGCTGAATTTGAAACCCTGCGCCAGGACATTCAACCCGGCTTGACGGTCAAGGAAAACCGGCGGGGGCGAACTTCACACGACAGCTTTCCCGGATTAATCCTAGCGTCACCATCGACCGACCAAAATTCCGGCGAGTGCCTTGGCGCGCATTTGGGTTGGAGCGGCAATCACCGTATCGTCATCGAAAGACTGGCGACTGGCGACACTCAGGTCCAACTGGGCGTACTGTTTGAGGGCGGTGAAGGGCAGCTGAAATCTGGAGAGATCTATTGTACGCCAGCGCTTTATGTGGCCCGCTCCCAGGACGGTTTTAATGGTCTGTCACACAAGTTCCACGATCATGTGCGCCGGCGGTTATTGCGGTTCCCGGATCCAGACAAACCCCGTCCGGTAATCGTCAATACCTGGGAAGCCCTGTATTTTGATCACAATTGGCAGGATTTGAGCCAGTTGGTTGACGCTGCCAAAACCGTTGGTGCCGAACGGTTTGTCCTGGATGACGGTTGGTTTCGCGGGCGCGCCGATGACCGGGCCGGGCTCGGTGACTGGTTTGCCGATGCGGATAAATACCCGACGGGTTTAAAACCCCTGGCCGACTATGTCCGCCAAAATGGTATGGAGTTTGGCCTTTGGGTCGAGCCGGAAATGGTAAATCCGGCATCGCAATTGCTGCGCGATCACCCGGACTGGATTTTGTCGCTCCCCCCTTATCCGACTTTAGAAGGGCGCAACCAGCTTGTTCTTGATCTGTCCAATGGTGATGTTGTCAGCTATTTGTTTGCCTGTTTGTCGGATCTGATTAGCGAAAATGGTATTGCTTATCTGAAGTGGGATATGAACCGGGATCTGGTTTTACCTGGAAACGCCGAGGGTTATGCCTCGGCCTGCAAACAAACCACCGCCCTATATGAACTGCTCGACCGGATCCGTTTAACTTTTCCCGATCTGGAAATCGAAAGCTGCGCATCGGGCGGCGGGCGGGTTGATTATGGCATTCTCGAGCGGACCCATCGATTTTGGCCATCAGATTCCAATGATGCGGTCGAGCGGGCCGCCGTACAGGCCGGGTTTTCCTATTTTTTTCCGCCGGAAGTCATGGGCGCGCATATCGGTCCGCAATGGTCCCACACGTCGGGACGGGGTCTGGACGCGACCTTCCGGGCCCTGGTCGCCGGTTGCGGCCATCTGGGCATAGAAGCCGATTTGCGTTCTTTGAGCGAAGCCGACCGGACGACCCTTGCTCAAGCCGTCGCCAGATACAAAAAAGACCGGAATTTATGGCACTGCGGTCGTTTTTATCGGGTGGAGACCGCCGATCCCGCGCTGACGGGTTTCGCCGCCATTTCTTGCGATCAGAACCGCGGGCAAATGATCCTTATCCAGACGGCCCGGCCCAGAGCGAGCCTGGCACCCATCGTGCCGATCAATGGGTTGGCCCCGGACAAACTGTACCGGGTTACCATAACCGCGCAAACCACGTCCCTGAAAAACGCCAGCCGTCAATTCGAGAATCCATTGTCAGCAGCGGGACTTGTGTTACAGGGCGCTGTTTTGGCAAATGCCGGACTGATGTTACCGGTGTTTTATGCGCAATCCGCACTTTTGTTATCGTTTGATGCCATTTTACACGAGACGGTGGGTTCCCACCAATGACCCATGCCAAACTCGGAGTCTGTTATTATCCCGAACAATGGCCGCCGGACCTGTGGCCGGATGACGCCCGCAGGATGGCGGATCTGGGGTTGTCAATTGTTCGTATTGGCGAGTTCGCCTGGTCCAGGCTGGAACCAACGGACGGCAACATCCAATTTGATTGGTTGGCAAGATCCATTGATATTCTGGCCGATGCCGGCCTCGACGTTGTCCTCGGCACGCCAACGGCGACGCCGCCCAAGTGGCTTTTTGATAAGATGCCGGACATGGCACAAATCGCTGCCGATGGCCGGCGCCGCAAGTTCGGCTCGCGCCGTCACTACTGTTTTTCCCACCAGGGGTACCGCGAGGAATGCCGCCGCATGGTTACCCTGCTGGGCCAAAAATTTGGCCCTCACCCGGCTGTGACCGCCTGGCAAATCGACAACGAATTCGCCTGCCACGATACCACCCATTCATTTTCAGATGCGGCGTTGTCGGGATTTCGCGTCTGGTTAAACAAAAAATACCAGTCCATCGGCAATCTCAATCGCCAGTGGGGGAACGTTTTCTGGTCCATGGAATATGCGGATTTCCAGGAAATTGAACTGCCCAATCAAACCGTAACGACGGCCAACCCGGCCCACTGGATGGACTTTTACCGATATTCATCGGCCCAGGTTTGCGCGTTTAACCGGCTGCAGGTCGATATCATCCGCAAATACGCGCCGGGCCGCGACATCGTTCACAATTTCATGGGCCGAACCCTGGATTTTGACCATTATGACCTGGGCAGGGATCTCGATGTTTCCAGCTGGGATTCCTATCCCCTGGGTTTCCTGGGCGACCGCATGGATGTTGACGACACCCACAAAGCAGAATTTCTGCGCAGCGGCGACCCGGATTTTCAGGCCTTTCATCACGATCTCTACCGCAGCACGTCGGCTGGCCGTTGGTGGGTCATGGAACAACAGCCGGGGCCAGTCAACTGGGCCGCCGACAATCCCGCGCCCGACAAAGGCATGGTCCGGCTGTGGGCCTGGGAGGCAATCGCCCATGGGGCCGAAGTGGTCAGCTTTTTTCGCTGGCGGCAGGTGCCCTATGGCCAGGAGCAGTACCACGCCGGTTTGCTGCGTCCCGATGGCGTGGCGGCACCCGGTTTTTTTGAGGCCCAACAGGTGGCCCGGGAGATTGCCGATCTGGCCCTCGATTTAACAACCACCGAGACTGCCGATGTGGCTCTTGTATTTGACTACCCATCAGCCTGGGCCTGGTCAATTCACCCGCAGGGGGCGGCGTTTGATTATTTTAATTTACTATTTGGCCTCTATCAGGCCCTTCGGAAAAGCGGATTGTCCGTCGATTTTGTATCCTCACAATCGACCCAGAGGCTCAGCCAGAAAATACTCCTTGTTGCCGGCCTGTTCAGCTGGCCAGAAACCCTGCGCGACCAGATCGCCGAATTTTCAGGGCCCGTCCTGATTGGCCCCAGAACCGGCTCAAAAACCGATGGTTATTCCATACCCGACGGGTTGCCACCGGACATGGAGGCCCTGTTCCCCGGCTTGAAAGTCAGCCACGTGGAGAGCCTGCCGGCCGCTGTGTCGATGCAAGCAGATCGCGGCGGCGGCATTAAATATTGGCGGGAGTTTGTTGATTATGATGCGTCCCGGCAAACCCCGTTGGAACAGGTCGCCGGTGTACCGGTCCTGTTAAAACAAAAAAATCTTTACTATTTATCGGCCTGGCCTGATGAAACTCTGGCCTTGCGGCTTGTCAAGCGCTTGGCTGTTGATGCCGGTTTCCCGCCGTTAAGTTTACCCGATGGTCTCCGTATACGCAGCCGGGGTTCTTATACATTTATCTTCAACTACGGAACATCGGTGATTGATCTGAAACAAATCTTTGCCGATCCCAAGCCGCTTTTCGGGCCTGCGGAACTTATCCGTGGCACGGTTTCCATACTCGGATCAGCGGCGACAATCAAATAAGTCGCCCTGTCCTGTCCTTTTGCATCGCTCTCGTTTTTGGTCACTTAGGGTCAGGACTCATTAATTTCATG
>JAJFII010000111.1 GCA_021775095.1 Rhodospirillales bacterium | reverse complement strand
CCGAATAGTGGTCCAGCAATTCCTGCAACTCCGCTTCCACAGCATGACTGATCAATTTTTGTGCACCCGTTCTCAGCAAATCCGTCAGCGGATCCAAAATCGTGTCTCGACCTGTAAGTTCAACAACGTTATTCTTCGTCATAGTGGCGTATCTCCTATGGTTGCTTTGATGTCTTGCAACAACAATTCAACCTGATACGCCGCTTTCTTTCAAATACTCAAACACCAGTTTCGGTTATAGCTCACGCATAGAGGCGAAATCCCTTCTACCCACCGTATCATTATGTTGCCCAAATCGTCGATCAGGCTTAGCGTAGCCGCTTAACCGGAACACAGGATGGTCACACAAAGTGGTAACACTGGGGCAAATTAACGAACATAACATGTTGATAATAAACAGTTATATGGAACGTAGCTGCGTCTCCTCCCGCCCCAGCCAACTCAAATGGGTCCGTTCCGGACACATGGGTTACAGTTTATACCGGAGACATAGGTAACACTTTTATGCCGAAAGGGCTATTAAGTGGTGCTCACCTGAATGCCTCGTGATCACAGTATCCCAACCCGTATTGCAGAAAGCCTACGAGCCCAGTTTTATCCTCCCCTTCTTTTATGCCGATATTTTGCCCGGCGAAGCGGTCGCTGGGAACCGTTCGTTCTAGCGAAACCCGACGTTTTCAGGCAGCTGTCCAACGACCATCTTATCACCATTTCTAAATCTAGCGTCTCGCGTTAGTGTGGTAATCTCTGAACCTAAAAAGGCGAAACATCATGGTCGGTTCTCTAGATGACCACATGGCGCAAATGCTTGAAAACAGTCCCATAGGGGCCGCCATACTGGACATCCGCACCGGTGAGAGACTGTTTGTGAACAACATGCTTGTAAAAATGTTCGCAGCCGCCTCCGTCGACGATTTAATAAATCGAGATATTAGCGAGACTTGGGTGCTTGAAGAAGAATTAAAATATGCGTTTTCAATTTTTCAGAACCACGAACTATTGGTTAACTTTGAGGCCGAAAGAAAACGATTGGACGGCTCAAAGTGGTGGGTTCTGATGAATTCTCAACCCGTACACTTTAAAGGCAAAGACGCGGGAATCGTTTGGCACGTAGATATCACTGAAAGGAAAGACCAGGAACGGGTTTCAAAAAATCTTTTTATGGCAATCGAATCCTTGAGTGAAGGCGTTACCCTTTTTGATGCAGACGACAGGCTGCTTTATGTCAATAAGTCTTGGCGCAGAATGAACGACGGCGCTCCGGAAAGCCATGTGATCGGAACCTATTATGAAGACCACTTAAAAATTCTGGCTGAAAGGGGATTGGCGCCAAAAGCCCGCGGCCGGGAGTCAGCATGGATCGCCGAACGCCTGAAACGTCACCAAAACCCAACAGGGTCCTATGAAATTCGGCGTAACGATGTTCAACTTTTGGTAAATGAACAGCGCTTACCTGATGGCGGTATCGCCGCCTTGTACACGGACATTACGGAGCTCAAACGGGCGGAAACGGATCTTCAAAACGCCCTGGCCGATGCAGAGCGGGCAAATCAGGCGAAATCAGAATTTCTTGCCAGCATGAGCCATGAATTGCGAACACCGTTAAACGCCATCATCGGCTTCTCAGAAATGATATCCGAGGAGGTACTTGGAGCGATTGGCAATGACAGATATCAGGAATACACGCTGGATATCCATAATTCCGGCCATCACCTTCTCCATATCGTGAATGATTTGCTTGATCTGGAAAAGATTGAAGCGGGTCAACTTGCGCTTTATGAAGGCGACGTCAAAATCGAAGATCTTCTTAACTATTGTCTGAGAATGATCAAGGGCAGGAAAGAATCTGCTTCGATAACCTTCCTTTGTGAACCGCCCCATGACCTGCCGATGGTTCGCGCCGATGAGCGCCTGCTGAGACAAATCGTGCTTAACCCATTGGCAAATGCGGTAAAATACAATCAAAAACACGGGACAGTCACGCTCTCAGCCTACGTGAACGCAGACAAGGGCCTTTCAATTGTTGTCACGGATACGGGAGTTGGGATTGCCGAGGAGGATATGCCTGTCGTCATGGAGCCGTTTGGCCAGGTCCGTGCGAACGCACACCTATCGCATGAGGGAACCGGATTGGGACTGTCTTTATCGAAGCAACTGGTCCAGTTGCATGGCGGCACATTGCAGTTGGAAAGTGAAATTGGCAAAGGCACGACCGTTACCATTTGTTTACCTGCGGAACGAATACTTAGGGTCAGGACGTCGAGCGGTGGGTCGCCGGACGGGCGCTAAAGATAGAATTTATTGGCTACGGACAAACGGATGGCGGACGGTATTCTGCGGTCTCGGGATCGGCGGAATGTGTTAAGCTGTCGCAGTGACACCACCAAATCAGAAAGGAACGCTTCATGCCTCGTCGCTTAATTGGAGACATCGCCATGGCTCGCATTCTGGAGATGAACTATGCCTTCGACCGGTTGGAATTCTACCCCCAGACATCAGAAGAGGATTGGGCACCGCATTTGGATTGGCTGATAAAAGACGGCGCCGTGGACGCAACCACCAAAGAAATGGTTCTGCCAATTCAAAGTTATGTTGTTCGAACCTCCCATCATACGATTTTGGTCGACACCTGCGCCGGCAACCATAAGGATCGACCGCACCGGCCGGGTTGGCATATGAATACGGACAGCGCCTATATGACGGCCCTCGCCGAGGAAGGTTTAGAGCCCGCAGACATCGACTATGTGATGTGCACCCATTTACACTTAGATCACGTCGGCTGGAATACAAAGCTCATTGATGGACGCTGGGTTCCGACCTTTCCAAATGCAAAATATGTGATCTCCAAAAAAGAGCTTGATTTCATGAACGCCGAGGCCAGCCCGTCTGCCATGCTGCCAATAATTGACAGCGTGCATCCGGTAATCGAAGCCGGTCAAGCCGCGTTGGTTGCAAGCGATTTTGCGCTCGATGACGAAGTCTGGCTTGAGCCATCGCCCGGTCACACACCCGACCATTTTTCGGTAAAATTTGCATCAAAAGGTGAGGCTGCGGTAATCGCCGGCGACCTCATGCACTCACCGGTTCAATGTCTTCACCCGGAATGGGCGGCGCGCCCGGATTGGGACGTCGAACTGGCGCGAGACACGCGACGAAGGTTCATGGAGAAATATAGTGAAACTGACGAACTGGTCTGCATGGCCCATTTCCCGCTGCCATCGGTCGGCCAAATTGTTGCGAACGGCGATGTATTCCGGTTCGCGTACGATGATGAAGAGTGGAAATAAACGGAAATTAAAATCTGCCGGTCGTCGTCCAAGGAAAAATAGTCAGGATGTTCTGGACGGGCCCAGGGCTGCCGTCGCATACCGACCGTGCAACCGCCGGTTCAGTCCATGAACCAGCCATGACTGACAACCAGAGACTGACCGGTCAAAGCATTCGTCGGGAACGATGCAAATACATGGGCAATTTCGGCGACATCTTCGATCGTCGTGAACTCCTTATCGACGGTTTGTCCCAGCATCACCTGTTCAATGACTTGTTTTTCCGAAATCCCCAATTCCTGAGCCTGTTGCGGAATCTGCTTTTCGACGAGTGGGGTCTTTACAAATCCCGGACAAATAACGTTCGTCCGCACGCCGTGTTCAGCCCCTTCTTTTGCAATTACCCGGGAAAGACCCAAAAGTCCGTGCTTGGCTGTCACATACGCCGATTTTAGCGGCGAGGCTTCCTTGGAATGCACTGAGCCCATAAAAATAATGGAACCCGAGCCCTTTTTATACATATGTGGCAGACAGGCCTTAGATGTCAGGAAAGCGCCGTCCAAATGAATGGACAGCATTTTTTTCCAATCATCGTAGGGAAAGCTCTCCAGCTTGTGAACAATCTGCACGCCTGCATTGGAGACAAGCACGTCAACGCCGCCCCATTTTTTTACAACAGCTTCAACGCCGGCGTTCACCTGGTCTTCACTGGTCACGTCCATTTCGATGCCAATCGCCTCGCCGGGGCCGGCCTTTGTCAGCTCTTCAGCTGTCCGTGTGGCGGCCTCTCGTTTCAGATCTGCAATCACAACTTTTGCCCCGCCAGCAACGAAGCGGCGGGCAATGCCTTGACCGATTCCGCTGGCGGCACCGGTGATGATACAAACTTTGTCTTTGAGGGTCATGCGGATGTACCTTTTTTAGGAGGGAAAGAGCTGGTCGTTAACGTCCTGTCGACAGATATTCTCGATCAACAAAGCGATAGGGTCCTGGCGGGAAAGCCGGATTGGTAAATGGCATCGCAAATGCGCGTGATGTGAGGTTATTGGATTTCATAATCTTGTCATTCCACTGACATTAGGCTCAATCATCCCGACCTCCAAGATCAAAAACCTGGAGACGATCAGATTGTATCCGGCGCTTTTTCCAGTCCCTGTGGTTGAGAGTCCGCTCGACATCCTTTTTGCCCGCCGCCCAATGTTCGGTCATACTGGAGGTTGAGAATTCATAGTCTTTTGACTGATTTTCGTAGCTTTCTTTGCGGTGGATGAGATGGACCAGGGTAACGGGAAAACCCGATTCGACGGCCCGTAAAACCGCCATATCCGGATCATCTCTCAGATCTTCCGGTAATTTTTGATAGAGCCTGCGTGCGGCCGCACCGATCTCCTTCAACTGCCGGAACCGGTCAGTGGTCAGCCGGGTTCGGCTTGAATAACGAATATCTTTCTCCCGCTGCGCCACCTCAAACAGGTTTGCCGGCAGGGCACCCTGGGCACTGAATAGATCAATCTGGAAAATGCAAAGCGGTTCTTTCCCGTCATGTTCGAGAACAAACTGAAGCGAGGTATTTGACACCAGGCCACCGTCCCAATAGGCATGGCCGTTGATCGTCACCGGTGGAAACCCGGGCGGCATGGCGCCGCTTGCCATAATATGTTCCGGACAAATCTCGATTTCCCGGCTATCAAAATAGGCGAAGTTGCCGGTTTTGATGTCGACGGCACCAACGCTAAGGCGTGGTCCTTGCTCGTTTAAAAAATCGAAATCGACCAACGCCGTCAAGGTTTTCGCCAGCGGTGATGTGTCGTAGTAACTCAATGCCTCAGGCGCGCCTTCGGGCATAAACGACGGCGGCGGAAATCGGGGTTTGAAAAACCCTGGCACACCACTCGTCAGTGCCATCGCTGCGGAAATCTCATTTTGCAAGGATCGCGATTGATCGGTATGGAGCCACGGAACAGGGAAAAAACTTGATGATGTTCCCTGCCAAAATTGGTGAAGTTTTTGGACTCTGTTTGCTACTTCATTGCCGGCAATTATCGCCGCATTGATTGCCCCGATGGAAATGCCAGCGATCCACTGCGGCTGGTGAGAACTTAAGGACAAAGCCTCAAAGGCACCGGCCTGATAAGCACCAAGGGCACCACCTCCCTGAAGCACAAGTACGTTTTGCTCTTTCGCACCGCTATTTACCATAATATCGACACCACAATATCAACACCACTCGGTTGCCGGGGAAATTTGCCGCCCCAAACAAAACAAATTCCAATAGGCTGAAAGCTCCGTTCCCGGGGAATCAAGACCCCATTGCACACCATCTTCGCAGTCGAATAATTGCGCCTAATGCAGGGCACAAATAGTGTAAATAAACGTCCACGCAAGGCCTATTGTCAAAATGGAGAGACCAAGACAATTAATTGGTTGGATAAAACCAGGACCGCATTGACAGGTACCGTTGGCGCTGACCAGAGACCCGACTTCCCTGCAGTTTTCTGAAGAATTTACCGCCTTTGTTTTCGGCCTTATGCGGCCTTTTAATTCAACGCCATTTTTTAAGATAAATGTGTTGGCGTCCTGTTCCTCTGTTGAAGATGTCAACCGTACGGCGAGGGCTCCTTTGGGCTATTTGTAATTTAGTTTTAATTATTTATGTGGAAATAAACGGAAGTCAAAATCTGCCGATTATCGTCCAAGCCAAAAAAGTCAGGATGTTCCAATCCAGTGCATTTCGGCCCTTTTCAGAGCGGCCTATTTATGTCAGAAGCTGCACAGAAAGTGGAAGTGAGTGCTGCGAAACTCGATTTTTGAAAAGTGAGTCCGCAATAACAGGCTGAGCGGAAGTGAAATCAGGTCGGCAGAATGGGCCGTTTTTGACCCAGGGCGGCCCTTACATCGTGCATCAGGGCACGTATTTAGTCATCAACCAACCCGTTCATTTGTCATAGGCCAACAACGTCTTCTCGTTCACCAAACCCGAAGCGTCCAGCGCCTTTCGAATTTCTGGGGCCTTATCCTTGGTGGAAAGCGTTATCTTGGTGTCTTGGTTCAGAATGTGGTCAAACAACCAGGTTTTCAAAAAGTTGCGAAAATGGATAAGACTTTCCGAACAGCGTTCCTTGTTCCACGCCTCGGTTTGATCGTTTAATTTGGTGAATAACTGCCGGTGAAGGTCCTGGTGTTTCTCGAAGCCTGCATATCCACAAACGTCCATGATCACTTCCTCACGTTTAAAATGATAGTTCACGAAGTTGATAAATCCGCTAATCAACTTGTCTAAATCTGCATCGTCAATGGACCTGTGCATGAGACGGTTCAACTGATGCGTAAGAAACTGATGATCCGTGTCAATGGCGTCCACGCCAATTTGCAGGGCATCTGTCCAGATCAGCACATTACTGTTGGAGGTCAAGGGAAGATCGATCCAGAAGGTACTGCCAATACCCTTCTTGCTTTCAAACCCGATGCGACCGGCCATCCGTTCCATAAGCAACTTGCTCACCGTCAGACCAATGCCTGTTCCTTCTTTGGCAATCTTCGAGTCTGCACCCAGACGGTGGAACAGGCGGAATACACTTGAAAAATCCTCATCGGCGATGCCGACGCCGCTATCAGTCACTAAAATGCGAAGATAGTCATTATCTCTTTCTTGGCTCTCTATCGCCACTGTTCCCCCGGCCTTGTTGAATTTGACCGCATTGGAAAGAAGGTTGATCAAGACCTGCTTGAGGCGGGTCTTGTCGGTGAATAGAAGTGCCGATGATCCAGCGCTGAATTTATCTATAAATTCTATGCTTCGTTGGTTACCAAGGGGGGAAATCAAGCTGATACAGTCTGCGATAACCTCTTTTGCATCCACCTCACTCCAGGAAAGATCCGGCTGGTCAGCCTCGATTCTTGCCAGATCAAGAATATCGTTGACCAGTGCGAGAAGGTGATTGCCCCCGGTCACGATGCTCTCGATGTGCTCTTTCTGAGCCGGTGCGAGTGGGTTTTTCGGATCAAATTGCATCATCTGGGCAAACCCGAGAACAGCATTGAGGGGGGTGCGCAATTCGTGGCTCATGGAAGCGAGAAACTCTGACTTGGCTTTGTTCGCATTTTCAGCCACTTCCTTGGCTTTAATCAATTGCGCTTCGGTGCGTTTGCTAACCGTGATGTCCTGGACCAGAGATGCCACGCCTGTCACTTTACCGCTCCTATCGAAAATTGGCGTGTTGTACCAATCACAAATGATGGTTTCCCCATCCTTCCTGACGTTCTCGTTGGTATTTCGGCGCCCGCCTTTTTGCGTTAACAACTCTGAAATAACCTTGGTGACGTCCTCCCTGAGACCGGCAGGCAAAATAATTTCAGCCGCATGCTGCCCAATCGCCTCCGCAGCGGTATATCCAAAAATATTTTCTGCCGCATTGTTCCACTCGGTGCATTGGAAGTCGCAATCCCATGAAATGGCCCCTACGGGTGTGTTCTGAATATGCAGAATTAGTCTTGCTTCACTTTCGAGAATCGCGTCTTCGGACAGTTTGCGTTCGATGGCGATGCTCGCTAGGTTCGCCTGGGCCTGGATGAGTTCCAACTCTTGTTCAGTCGGGGAGCGCACCTCGTCAAAATACATGGCAAACGTGCCCAGAACTGCTTTATTTTTTGAAAAAATGGGCTGGGACCAACACGCATGAAAACCGACTTTTTTAGCCAGTTCGCGGTAGGCCACCCAATAGGGATGAGAATAAACATCCTCAACAATGACACGCTCACCCGTACTGGCAGCTGTCCCACATGACCCCGCGCCCACGCCGATTTTTTCACCGTCAATCGCATTATTGTAATAATCTGGGAGGCTCGGTGCAGCGCCGGAATGCAAGCACTTGTGCTCTTGATCGAGAAGCAGGACGGTACAACGCATTACCGGGTCAAAGTCTTCGGTATCGCGGCAAAGTATGTCTAACGTTTTGTATATATCGCCTCCAGCGACGATATGTTCGAGAACATGGGCACGCGCTTTGAAAAATTTATCAAATTTTTCCATGGGCAGATGACCTTAAGGTTATAAATCCCGATTCAATCACAACCCAAATAGTTCTCCGTCGCATATAATACGATTATGCGAGTATTCTGTGATGCAGATTTGGGATTAACTATTCGCATATTACGTTCAGGTTTGAGCATAACGCCAGTGCGGAAGCTCATCAATACGATTGACCTTTTTGTGTAAGGATTCATTTGATCGGTGATCCGAGCCAGGATGACGGTCAGCCAGACTTGCGGATCAACGCCGTTAAGTTTGGCCATCTCAATCAGGACAACGGCAATGTCCGTTGACTTGGCACCACGCTCTGAATCGCCGTTAGATTTCCAGACACGTTGCCGGCTAATGGCCGAATGGTTTGTTTGGCTCGTACCAGGGCTCGGTTTTGGCCCCCAGAAACACCAATTCGTTGCCAATCGAATGCTCCTGGGACACATGTGAATTGTTTTATACAACGTCGTCTGGGGCATTTGAAATATCGCCTGAGCTTTGCGGCACTCTTTAAAAACCAAACTCGATATCAGGTTAAGGAACCGATTAGATCACGGGTATCTGCAGCGATGACAGCTTCCTCGTTAGTTAGAATAACCAGCACGTCGATTTTTGAGTTCGCGTTGTGAATGAAGGTTGCATTCTCGTCATTTGCAACGGTGTCCAGGTTAACGCCAAGCCAGGACAAGTGTCCGCAAATTGCCTTGCGAACGTACGGAGAGTTTTCCCCGATTCCGGCTGTAAAGATGATTGAATCAAGGCCTTCGAGCGGCGCCACAAGTGAACTTAGTTCACAGGCGGCTCTGTAACAGAACAAATCGACGGCTTCCTGAGCCTTTGGATCAGCACTCTCCAACAGGACCTGCATGTTGTTGCTAATCCCGGAGACTCCAAGAAGACCAGATTCCCGGTAGAGCATGTGTTGCACCTCATCGATGGTCATTCCTCGATTTTGCAGAAGGTGCAGAACCACTCCGGCATCAAGTGACCCGCAACGACGTCCCATCATCAACCCATCAAGCGCGGTAAAACCCATGCTGGCAGCAACGCTTCTCCGTTTCTTCATGGCGCACATGCTTGCGCCGTTGCCCAAATGAGCGACGATGGTTCGCCCGTCAGACCGGCTGTGCATATGGTCTGGCAGAACACCAGCGATGTATTCATAGGAAAGGCCGTGAAATCCGTATCGGATTATCCCTTCCTCGGTCAACTTCCGTGGCAGCGCAAACAGCTGCGCGAACTTCGATTGTGTGCGATGAAAGCTGGTGTCAAAACAGGCGATTTGTGGAAGATGCGGTGCCACCCTGGTTATGGCGTTGACCGCAGCAAGGTTGTGCGGCTGATGCAAGGGTGCGAGCGGGATAAAACGCTCAAGATCCCGGCAAACAGCTGCATCGATGAGCGTCGGACCGGCAAACGTTTGGCCCCCATGGACCACGCGATGTCCGGCCGCCACAGGAGTATACTGCGAATAGTCGTCGGCCAGCCTCGGCAGCGATGACGCGCCTTATCGCGTCGTTGGGTGAAGCCACAACCGCAAACGAAACAGTGACATGACCAGACAACTCGCCGATGTCAGCGCCAGGATCGAGGGCATTCGCCAGCTCGGCGCTGTGGTAAACGCAATGAAGGGAATTGCGGCGGCCCGTGCCCATACAGCCCGAACACAGGTTGACGCGGTCGACAGCTATGCCAGGACCTTTGCCACAGCCATCTCCAGCGTCCTCATTCAGCAGGAAACATCGAATACCGCGACATCTTCGAGCGATCCCGGTGCGGGTAAAATCGGCTTGCTGGTTTTTCTGGCCGAACAGGGGTTCGCCGGGGCCTTCAGCGAGCGGGTGCTGGACAGCATCAGTGACGAAACGGACCTGGCAAATACTTTTCTCGTCGGATCCCGTGGCCTGTCGGTAGCAGCGGCGCGTGGCATTGTACCGGCATGGTCCGCGGCAATGCCTTCGCATACGCTTGGCATTCCGAAGTTATCCGATGGGATCATCAAGGCGATTTACCAGGCTGTCGATGAAAGCCGGATCGATAGCCTTGATGTTATGCATGCCAGTTGGCCGTCCGGTCGACCACAGGTCGAGCGTCAGACCCTGTTTCCAATCAACCTGGAAGATTTCCAGTCCGAGGCAACGGAACCCCCGCTCACCCAACTTCCCGCCGACATCTTGCTGGCCAGTCTGAGCGCCGACTACGTCCATGCCCTGATTTGCAAGGCGGCCCTTCATGCCTTTGCCGCCGAGAACGAGGCACGAATGGAGGCTATGTCCGCCGCAGGCAGTCAAATCGCACGCGAACTTGACGTGTTTCAGGCCACCCTGCGCCGGGTCCGGCAGGAAGCGATCACGGCAGAGATCATAGAACTGGGAACCGGCGTCGCCGTCGCCCACGACACAGGCTGACAACGCTGCAGATATATAACGTTCGCAAGTCGATTGAATGGCCCTGATCTGCACCCGCAGATGATCGCCTATCCTCTGACCACTCAACCGTCGGCCGCATTCTGCATGCGGTGGAGTTTGAGTTCACACTATTGATTACGGCGCAGCCGATATTCACTTGGTGGCTGAGTATCCGTTTGATGGAAGCGTTGACGGCTGAGCGGCATTGTTGAAGATAGGGAAATCAAGATTAAGTAGGCCTATGGCGGTCCGGGCAAACCCCGCAGTTACTGTTTTGCATCCGGATCAATCACCAAGTAAGTCGACGTTCAATTCTGCCGGTAAGGTCCAACCCCGTCACGACCCATCCCAAATGGCGTGGCCGGTAAGGGCACTCTTATCGCACGAAAGCCCTGCTCTTTATAAAACAAGAGGGCCCTGCCCGGCAGGGCCACTCTGTGGCCCAAGAGGCGCATCGCCTGCTTGGTTCTTCCTATTGAAGAAGAGTGCATGGACGATCTCCTATGGATTATTATCACTACGCGTTGATATAAATGGTCAAATAGAATTATCCATTGTAACAATTGTACGACGGGACGGAACAGACGGGATGGAACAGATGAAGACGGAACCAGGTCCAAGCATCACCGGCATTGAAGCCATTCCCGTCATCGTCAGGGGCGAACAGGACTTCAAGATATCCGAAGGACGAACGCGGATCCACACATCCGTCATTATTCGAATTTTGACGGACGACGACTCGCTTGAAGGGATCGGTGAAATCGTTTGCGCGCCGCCCGGAAAGCCCGAAGAACTGCCGGAAGAAATTCTCGGTGCCGTCAGAAACGTGATTACTCCTGTCCTGGTTGGGCTCGACGTGTCCTCCCGTTCAAAGGGTGATTCTTTGATTGATGCCGTATTGAAAGGCCGCCCGTGGACGAAGGCCGGAATTAACAATGCACTTTATGATCTTCAGGCCAAAGCGCTGGGCACATCGGTTCTCGATTTGATGGGCGGCCGGGTCAATGACCGAATACCGGTGATGGGAACGGTTCTGGGTATCGACACCCCTGATCGAATGGCAACGAGAGCCGCCGATACGGTCGCCGCTGGTTTCCGCGCGGTGAAGGTCAAGATCGGCGAGAACATCGCCAATGATATCGCGCGGGTTGCCGCCGTACGCGAAGCGATCGGCCCTGGAATCTCCCTGCGGGTCGACGCGAACGACCACTATCGTCCGGCCGAGGCCATTCGCCTGATACGGGCGATCGAACGCTTCGATATCGAGCATGTCGAACAACCCATATCCCGCCGCGATTTTTTGGGTATGGTTGAAATCCGCAATGCCGTTAACGTCCCCATCATGACCGACGATATGGTCGCGACGCCCGAGGAAGCGATGACGGTCATTCGCCTTGGCGCCGCTGACCGCATTAAGATAAAGGTAACGAAACACGGACTGGATGGGGCGCGCTTGATCGCCGAAATGCTCGCCGCCGCCGGAATGACTGCGGTTCTTGGGCACGTATTTGAAATGGGTCTGGCGGCGGTCGCCGAGGCGCATATCGCCGCTGCGGTTCCGAATTTGGCGGGGCCGCACGAGATCGGCTCAATGCGACCAATGGGTAGCGACGCGGATATTATTGTTGAGGACTTGCGTGCCGAGCCTGGGTATCTGCGGTTGCCCGATGGGCCTGGGCTTGGCGTAAATCTGGACTGGCCGAGAATTTCTGAAATGCGCGCAGATATTTAATGGCGTCCAGCCTCGCAGCATATGTTTAGTCTCCATTCGATTAACCTGGCAAAGGAAGAATTAAATGATACCAGACGAAGCCAGTATCGCCGCCGCACAGGCGTACGAAGATTACCTCGTGGCAGCCGTATTTGGGCCGTGGGCGCGGCGGGTCGTCGATTTGGGCGCACCCAAACCCGGTGAGACCGTATTGGATGTCGCCTGCGGCACCGGAATCGGCGCACGTTTTGTCGCTCCGATGATCTCTCCCATGGGCTGCATCATTAGTACGGATGTCGATGCCGGCATGATCGCCGTGGCGCAAAAATCTGCTGAAGCCGCCAATTTGCCGGCTGATGTTAGGCTGAATTGGCATGTGATACCGGCCGAACAACAATCGGTCGACAATGCCGCTGTCGATTTGTGCCTATATATGCAGGGCCCACAGTTCGTGACGGATCCACCCGTCGCCATGAAGGCGGTCCATCGGGCACTAAAACCAGGTGGTCGATTAGCTGCCAGCATGTGGAACGAAATGCCGACCAACAAAGGACATTACGCGATCGCCGAGGCGCTTGCGGCGCGCGGTATCAAACCAGCGATGAAACCTTTTTCGATGGGAAACCCGGCTGTCGCGCGGTCACTGTTTGCCAAAGCGGGTTTTGACATCACGTATTTTGATACCGGTGAATTTACGGCGACGTTTTCGTCGGTAAATGAATTTGTCAGCGGAGTTGCGGCCGGGGCACCCGCCACGCGGCATGCCATCGCGCAGTTGTCGCCGGAGGATCACGGCGCTTTCATCAGCGATGTGCAAGAAACATTGGCGGAATTCGTAACGGCAAACGGTGTTGCATTGCCCACCTCAGCTCACCTGATTTTGGCGCACCGATGACAATGGACAGAATGTCATAAGACCATTGAATATAATTCACTTGCGTGAAAATTTGAATTGCGCTGTTATTGACGACGTTAAAGCAACCAAAAAAAGTACAACCCTCTAAAACGAATCCTTTGAGGGCTGTACGTGGTGCAATGTGATATAAACAGTGGGGAATCAGATGAACAACTTCAGAAAACTCGGCAGTGGAATAGCAACCGCTTTTTCCATTGTCCTATTGGCGTCGACATCCGTGCAGGCCGAGCCGCTCAAATTGCGGCTTTCCGTTGAAAGCACGCCGGGATCATCGACGCAGCATATGTTGGTGTCATTTCGCGACGCCTTAAAAATTGAGATGGGCGACGACGTCGCAATCGAATATTTCGACAGCGGCACACTCGGTGATGAAATCGTTCACATGCAGCAGGTCCGCACGGGACAATTGGATGTTATTCCAATCGGTTCTGACGCCGTTCAGCTGGATTCAAAGTTCGCGGTTTTCGACATTCCGTTCCTGTTTTCCAGCCGCGAAAAAGTCTCTGCCGTTCTCGATGGCCCAATTGGCGACGAACTCGATGAGTCGTTCCAGAAATCCGCAGGGTTGAAAGTTCTTGGATACGGCGAAATCGGTTTCCGCCATATTACGAATAATGTACGTCCCATATCAAAACCCGAGGACTTGAAAGGCATCAAACTCCGGACTCCCGGCAGCAAGACGCGGATCCTGTCGTTCCAGATGCTCGGTGCATCACCGATCAAAATGAACATGGGCGAAATCTATCTGGCCCTGCAGCAAAATGTCATCGATGGCCAGGAAAACCCCTTTGGCAATATCCGCAAGAACTCATGGTTTGAGGTGCAGAAGTACATTTCCAAATCGCGGCATGTCTATACGCCGATCACCTTTGTAATGAACTTAAAGCGCTACAACTCGTTAACGCCGCGCCAGAGGGAGCAAATTCTCAAAGCCGCGCGGACGGCGACACTGAAAAGCCGTCAGTACGGTGCGGACAACGATGCCAATCTCGAAAAGGAAATTCGCCAATTGGCGCCGAACGTCAAATTCAACGATATCGACTCTGCGGCTTTCAAGGCAGCTTCCGGGCCGATTGCTGACAAAATTGGTGAAATTGCCGGTAAGGAATTCACCGCGAAATTTGTCGCCGCAGCAACAAAATAATCTACCAAGGCTTTGTTTGGGGAGGCGCGCCAGCGTCTTCCCAACTGTCTTTCTGCGGCACCTCCCGACAATTTGAAATCAACGCAGCAACTGAAGCGACCGGTCGCGTTCAGCTGCTGCAAGCCGGACATTTAAGATGATTGATGAACCTGTTTCTGGAAAGAGTTCCGCCAAGGTCGATGATGATATTGCCGTAAAGATTGAAGAAGCCGCTCAGCGCATGGAACTTGGTAATCCTGATGAGGGATTGCCGGTTGCCGATCAAATGATAAACCGAATTGTCGAGATTGCAGGTGTGACGGCGTTGGTTGCAATTGTCGTCATTGTCTTCAGCAATGCAACCTCACGGTATGCTTTGAATTACAGCTTCTCCTGGGCCGAAGAGATCGTGCAGATGGCAATGCCCTGGCTTGCCATGACCGGTGTATTCCTCTCTGTCCGGCGTGGCACAATGATCAGGATCGATTTCTTTTTTGAAAAAATCCCGCAACGCTTCCAGGGCGCAATTGCGAACTTTGGTTTCGCTATCAATGTCGCTGTCCTGGGGTTGATGGCATGGGTCTCGGTCGACTTTGTTCGTTTGTTCGGCGGTGACGTTGCGCTGTATGTTCAGGTGCCCGTCGGCTGGTCGACGTCGGCACTTGTGTTTGGTGCGGCCGGCGCGGTGATGGCCTATCTGGCTGAATTTTACCGCGAATGGAAGATCCGGCACAACAATTCGGCCGGCGGAGGAATCGGAGCATGACACCCCTATTGGGGGCCGGGCTCTCGATCCTGGTCTTGTGCGCGATGCTTGTACTGCGTGTACCAATGCTGGTTTCGGTGGCAGGCGCGGCATTCCTGAATTTTTATCTGTCAGGTGCGTGGGCACTGACCATGCCTCAGACAATCATGTCCGGTCTCGGCCGGTTTGTTTTGATCGCTTTGCCGCTGTTTGTGCTTGCCGGTGGGCTGATGAACGCCGGCGGCATATCCGGACGGTTATTTGAATTTGCCCGGGCCATCGTCGGGTCCCTGCGCGGTGGCCTGGCACATGTGAATGTCGTAACGAGTATGTTCTTCGGCGGCATGATCGGCTCATCGACGGCGGACCTCGCAGGAACCGGATCAATTGTCATTCCGGCGATGAAGAAAAATAAATATCCGGCGGACTTCGCCGCCGCGCTGACCGCGTCGTCGGCGGGTATTGGTCCGATGATTCCGCCAAGCTCGCCGATGATCCTGTATTCGGCCGTCACCGGTGTGTCGCTGGGAGCCTTGTTCCTGGCCGGTATTATTCCCGGATTGTTGCTCGCCCTCAGCCAAATGCTGATTGTCGCCTATCTCGCGCGCAAACGCGGCTGGCTGCCGTATGCCGCATTCTCCCTAAATGAGGTGTGGCGTACCGGGAAGCGCGCGGTCTTGTCGTTCGGTTTACCATTGATCATCGTCGGCGGATTGGTGGTTGGTTTGTTTACACCTTCCGAGGCCGGTGCCTTCGCGGTCGTCTATGCGATGTTTCTGGCGATGTTCGTACATCGTGTATTGACCCTGCGGGGCCTTTATCGCGTTCTCGTCAATGCCGTCCAGTTGAGCGGTGAATTGCTGATAATTGTCGGTTTGTCGTTTGCGCTCGGTGCCGGCCTCACGAACGCCCATGTGCCGGAGTTTCTGGTCCGGTTGATTGACCTGGTGGTCGTTTACGATAGCGAATTTCTCAAAATTCTCGCTCTCGTGTCACTTGCCATCGTCGCCGGGATGATCCTGGATCCGTTAATTCCGGTGCTGCTGCCGATAATTTTGCCGACCTTAATTACCTACAATATTGATCTGCTGCACTTTGGCGTGTTGATGGTGATCGCGGTTGTCATTGGCCAGGTCACACCGCCAATGGCAATTGCCCTGATCATCGCGGGCAAGATTGCGGATGTCGATCAGATACGCGTTTTGCGGGCCAACACACCTTTTTTACTAGGAATATTAGCCTTCATGTTGTTTGCAATCGCGGTTCCGGCAGTCGCGACATGGTTACCCGGAATAATGCGAAATTAGCCGTCACAAGTTATACCAACGAGTAGTGATAATGACTCAATACGAAAGGAAATAATAATGAATATTCGCGACCGAATTGGCATCGACTGTGGTCGAAAACTTTCCGCCGAAGATGCCGTCCAATGGGCAATCGACAACGACGTAACTTTTATCGATTGCCAGATCGACGTCGAACCCAACGCGCTGCAGTCCTTTGACGAAGCGCGGTGCACGCCGATCCGTGATAAATGCTCGGCAAATGGTATTCAACTTGGGCTTCACACCTTGTCGTCAGTGAATGTCTCTGAGTTTTCGCCATTCATGTTCGAGGCCGTGGATGAATATCTCAGGGCGTACATTGACGCCTGCGCGCGTCTCGATGCCAAGTGGATCGTCGTCCACGCGGGTTATCACTTTACCGACGATGTCGAAAAGCGGATGGAGGTCGGACTAGAACGGCTCAAACGGATCCTCGGTTATGCCGAAAAGAAGGGCGCGCGAATTCTTTTGGAAAACCTGAACTGGGAACCCGACCGAGCCGAAGTGCATTATCTGGCGCATAACCTCGAAGAGATGATGTATTACTTTGATCGCCTCAACTCACCAAACCTTGGGTGGTCTTTCACGATCAACCATGCGACTTTGGTGCCTGAAGGGATCGCCGGTTTTCTGGATAATGGCCCGACCGAGATTTTGGGTGAGGTTCGAATGGCCGACAATAACGGCGAATTCGAAGTACATATGCAGCCCGGCGAGGGAATTATTGACTGGACGGACATGTTCCGACGGGTCGAGGCTACCGGGTTCACCGGTCACTACACCAATGCCTTCGGCTCGCTCGACGATATGCTGCGTGGCCGCGACTTCCAAGTTGAGAAGTTTCCAAGCTGATCGGTGATTGCGCGCTTTAGGCGCCGGTTTACTGACGCCGCTGGGCGTGCGCGTCTATCGCCATCTTTTCGCGGCCCAGATTCTGTCGCTGGTTGGCAGCGGTGCTGAAAAAGAGGCCGGATCGGACGGTGATGATCGCCGGGTCGGCTCTACTCGTGGCGTGCCATGCCGCTGACCGCGCTGGGGTGTACGCCGCACAATTTGCTTTGACCCATGCATGCTGGTTGCTCACCTATTCAACAGCGGGCTCGGTCGCTGCGCGGTTTGGATAGGATATTGCTTTTTTTGTCCTGGCCGTATTCGCCTTGGCAAGTGTCCTGTTTGCCGTTGCGCAGTGGCCGCGGCGCAACCCGTTTGACTTGGTACCTATGCATGACGTCGTCGATCATAAGCATTTTCATGGGCACCAGCCAGTCCGACGTCGCCACGAATTCGCCATCGATCAACATCACCCTAGGTGGCCGGGATAACCGCGTTGGCGAAATGGCAAGGTGCATTGCCATGTAATAGGATGTACAGCCGCCCCCATCCAAACAAGTTAGAAAATTCATGGCAGGTGTAAAAGATGATTACGGAAGCTTATCGGGTCGGCAAAAAGCTGCGATGTTCAGGCTTGCCGTCAGCCCTGAAAATTCTGCAAAACAGTTTGAAAAAATGGACGACGAAGACATTCGTGATCTCTCTCCGGCGATGTCGTCTTTGGGCTCCATTAGAGCAAAATTGATTGAGCGATTGTTTGTCGGAAGGAGCCCCTATCCGATCTCAGTGAATCCAATTAGGGAAGATACGCTCTAGATATGCCGGTTTAGGCGTTTCGACCCGGGGCCGACTTTCAAGAATTAAGATTATACGGCGAAACCGGTGTTTGCTAAATGGGATCTGGAGACAGTTTTCAGATAAAACTTTTGATCATGCGTGTAACCTGCCAGCGGGCAATGTGTCATAACGGCGAGGATGCCGTAAAAGGCAACAGCTTCGATGGATTACTGGCTCGGCGATGGCGACCGAAATGCCTGATTTTTACGATTTCCTGACGAATCTGCCCGCCTATAATTCTCCAGACATTTAGGAAATACCTTATGGCTGCATACATTATTTTCGAGGTGGATGTTAAAGATAGCGAACAGTACGCAAAAAATCGCGAACTCATCCAGCCGACATTGGAACCCTTTGAGGGAAAGTTCCTGGTTCGTGGTGGCAATGTGAGTTGCCTGGAAGGCACGTGGAATCCAGTCCGGCTGGTCGTGGTCGAGTTTCTAAATTCGACCAAAGCAAAAGAATGGTGGGCCTCAGACATTTACCTTCCCGCAAAATCAGTGCGTCAAGAAACAACGGAAACAAACATGATTTTGGTCGAAGGCGTTTAGTCTGGTGTTGTTTAGGCTTGTCGAACACCCGTCGTGACGCGGTGGTTGCGCCAGATTCGATCCGGCAGGTGTCGGACAAACCTTATCAAAGCGGCCATCAAATACTTCGAAGACTCACGACCGAAGTTGCGGCGCAAAAACCCAATGATTTACACCTATATGGGCAATACGCCAGCTTTTCGGCCGACCTGCGCTTGGCATTTACCATCCTCGGGGTTTCATTTTGCCGGTCACCGACCTAAACTTTTTCGTGCATTTTGAATAAGGGGTCGTACCATGAAATTTTGTATTATCGGCACCGGGGCGATGGGTTCATTGTACGGCGCACTGCTTGCGCGCTCGGGTGTCGAGGTTGTTTTTTATGATCCCTGGCAGCAACAGATTGACGCCATTCGAAACCACGGGCTCAGCTTGACCGGCATCACAGGGGATTTTTCCGTGCCGGTCAAAGCCTACAGCGATGCCGCCGACCTGCCCCAATGCGACGCCTGCCTGATCCAGACAAGCACCTATCAGACCGAAGCGGCGGCGCATGTTGCCGCACGGGTCCTGGGTCATGACGGGTTCTGTCTGACCCTTCAGAACGGTGTCGGCAACATCGAAATCCTTGTCGACATTTTGGGGAAAAACAGTGTTCTCGGCGGGCTTAGTTATCACAGTGCGGCAATTGTTCGCCCCGGTCTGATTAATCATACCCATGCGGGCCTGAGTTGGATTGGCGAGTTAAGTCAGACCCGAACGCCCCGCTTGCAGGCCCTCGAAAAAACCTTTGCCGAGGCCGGCTTTACACCGCAAATCGTCGACGATATTGAAGGCTTCATTTGGGGCAAGTTTATCCACAATTGTGCCATCAACGCGCTATGTGCGGTCGGCGGATTGCGGGTTGGCGAGATCATGATGTACCCCACCGCCGAGGCCTTTCAGACAAAAATCATTGAAGAAATTTTGGCAATTGTGAAAGCCAAAGGAATTACCGTGCCAGAGAGTGACCCGAAGACGGCAATTAAACAATTTTGCAAAATCAAGTTCAACCGGCCGTCGATGTTGCAGCATTTGCAGGACGGTCGGCGGTCTGAAATCGATAGCCTCAATGGGGTCGTCGTCCGCGAGGGCCAACGTCTCGGCATCGCAACGCCCTATAACGACGCGCTGGTAATGATCGTGCGGACAATAGATGCCCGCAACGAAAACCACGCCAAGGGAGAACCCGATTTTGACCTGCTTGAAAAACAAGCGAACGCACAGCCCGTATCGTGATCGATTTCTGATGGATGGTGCTGGCATTGACGCCATCTAAGGACGCTTTTTAGGATTGAAGCTGCAAACACCCGTTCGAGCCGCATCGGCCAGCGCGCGCCTGTGTCCTGCCATTTAAAATTTGACTCTTTTTTCGAATTATGATGATTATGGAACATTGTTCCAGTTTTATGGAATTAGGTTCCATAGGCCTATGTGAGAATATATGTCGCAACAAATTGATCGAACCCTGGATGTTTTGGAGCTCCATGCGGGCAATCCGGACGGATTCCCGCTCAGCGAAACGGCGTCTTTGTTGCACATCCCGAAAGGCGCTGCCCATCGGTTACTGAGCCAGCTTGTTGAACGGGGATATCTGGAGCAGGACCCGATCAGTCTGCGCTATCGCCTCACTTTGCGCCTGGTCGCACTCGGGTTTCAGCATCTGACAAATACCGGGCTTACCGATATGTGTCAGCCGCAACTCGACAAAATGGCGGAACAGACCGGTGAACTCGTGCGATTGACCGTGGTCAACGGCGACAACCTGATTTGGGCGGCGGAAGCGCAAGGCGCAAAACGGGGGTTAAGATATGACGGCAATTACGGGCGCACGGTGAATTTGACGGCGACTGCAACCGGTAAAAGCTGGCTGGCAACGCTGCAGGATGATCGCATCAAACATGTTGTCGAGACCCAGGGGTTTGGCGACCCGGAAGACGTCGGACCGCAGGCCCTTCGCAACCTGGATCTGGTCATGGCGGAGATTAGTAAAACCCGCGAACGTGGATTTGGTATCGCCTATGAAGAGGGCGAGCCCGGCATGTGTGCCGTTGCCGCCGCCATTCCCGGCACAACCAAAGACGCGCCGTGTGTCGGCACAATCAGCGTTGCCGCGCCGACCGTCCGGACCCCATTAGACAAGCTTGAAAGCTGGGCACCGCTGGTGATTGAGGCGTCATTGCACCTTTCCAAACTGTGGCCCATACGCGCCTTTCAACCAGCAACCGTGGCCCGGATAAGCGCATGAGTGACAATCCCCAATCACCGACAGCACTGCCGAACAAACCATCGCAAGCCTGGGCGCAACGGCTCAAGGGAGCCCGGCAGTTTTTGATCAGCTTCGTTATATTGTTTCTGGTCTGGGAACTGGCGGTTCATGCCTTTGACGTCAAATCCTACCTGTTGCCGGCACCGAGCTTGATTTGGCAGGAATTTTCAGGCCGCTGGCGTTATGTTCTCGACAATACCTGGGTGACGACCAGTGAAATCCTGGTGGGTTATCTGATTGCCATCGCGGTGAGCGTTCCGCTTGCCGTCTTTGTTGCCTATTTTCCGACCATGGAACGCACCATTTACCCGATTATTGTGTTTTTGCAGATCGTCCCGAAAATCGCCATCGCACCGTTATTTATCATCTGGTTTGGGTTTGGCTTCACGCCAAAAATTCTGCTGGTGTTCCTGCTGTCGTTTTTCCCAATTGTCGTGTCGAGCATTGCCGGATTTAAGTCGATTGATGAGGAAACCATGGAACTGGCAAAATCTACCGGTGCCAGTTCGTGGATGATTTTTCGCAAAATCCGCTTGCCCCATGCCATGCCTGCGATCTTTACCGGCCTCAAGGTCGCTGCCGCACTCTCGTCGACGGCGGCGGTGGTCGCAGAATTTGTCGCGTCGGACAAGGGGCTTGGCTACTTGCTTCTGCGCTACAACGGTGACATCGAAACCCCCATGGTATTCGCGACCATCATGGTGCTCTCGATTGTCGGGTTGGTTGTGTATTACGCCGTCGAATATATCGAAAAAATTTCCATTCCCTGGCATGTCTCGCAACGTTCAGACACCTCACGATTTGATGTTTCCAGCTAAGTGCCATCGGGGCACAACACCCCGGAACAAAAGTTTCGGGATTTAACCAAAAGACGATAACAAGGAGGATAAGATGAAACGCAGAACATTACTCGGAGCCGCCGCAGCGGTATCGATCGCCCTGTTGGCAGGGCTCCCCGCGCAAGCCGCCGATGCCGTGTCGTTGCGCCTGAACTGGTATCTGGTCGGTTTCCATGCACCGATTTATCTCGGCAAGGAAAGGGGATTTTTTTCCGATGAAGGCATCGATCTGACAATTAACGAAGGCCGCGGCTCCGGTGTTGCGGTTAAAGTTGTTGGCGCCAAAGATGATCTGTTTGGCATCGCTGACGCAGGGACGATGATTATCGCGGCAAACAAAGGCATACCGGTTAAAGCCGTCATGTCTCCCATGAACATCTCGCCGTTCGGCGTCGTCTCCCGGGCCGATGCCAATATCAGGACACCAAAGGACCTTGAAGGGAAAAGGCTGGCAGTGACGGCCGGCGATTCCTTGACCCAACTTTTTCCTGCCGTTATCAAGGCCAATGGCCTGGACAAGAGCAAGATCGACATGATCTTCGTCGACCCGGCTGCCAAAGTGGTTGCGGTTCTCGAAAAAAAGGCCGACGCACTTCTCGGCAGTGCCGATGCACAGTTTTTCCAGATCGAAGCCAAGGGCGTCAAAGCCTCAGCACTGAATTTTGCTGATATTGGTGTCAACACCGTCGGCTTGAGCGTTATCGCCCATGAAGATACGGTCAAAGAAAAAGCTGATTTGATAAAACGGTTTGTCAAAGCCATGCAACGGTCTTTTGAAGCTGCTAAAAAAGACCCCGATGCGGCCATCACAGCCGCCGTCAAATCAAAGCCCGACGTCAACGCCGATGTACTGAAGGGTCAGTTAATGGTTGACCTGGATTTACTCGAATCCCCTGCTTCCAAAGGTAAAGGCATTGGTTACGGTGCAGCAGATGATTGGAACCGCACGTTGTCCCTGCTGAAAGAATATCGCGGACTGAAAACAGCCCGCGAAGCTTCTTCTTTCTACACCAACGAATTTCTCCCCGGTTCGTAAGGCAGCGACAGTTGCCCAAATACCAACCGGCCCCGATGTATGAAGTCCCGGATGCGCCCGGGACTTCATCACCGGGTGGGTCACCGGACGGGACAGAAATAAGTATCGCAATAAACAATGTCGGCAAAATATTCCAAAGCGATAACAAGGAAACCATCGCTTTGGACGGCGTTGATTTGTCGATTAAACGACATGAGTTCGTCGCCATCGTCGGGCCATCAGGGTGCGGAAAATCGACATTAATGCGGCTGATCGCAGGCCTCACTTTTCCCACGTCCGGTTCCGTAGCGGTTGATCATGTGGTGGTTGATCAGGCGATTACCAATCTGGGAATCGTGTTTCAAAAACCGGTCCTGCTGGAATGGCGCAACGTATTGAACAATGTCCTGCTGCAGGTTGAAATGCGCGGGTTAAACCCGAAAGACTTCGAAGACAGGGCGCATGAGTTGCTCCGTTCCGTCGGGCTCAGCGACTTTGCAAACAGCTATCCCTATGAACTTTCCGGTGGCATGCAGCAGCGCGCCGGCATCGTTCGGGCCCTGATCCATGATCCGCCGCTGCTGATGATGGATGAACCCTTCGGTGCCCTGGACGCCCTGACCCGCGAACAAATGCGAATTGATCTGGAAGAATTATGGCTGGCCACCAAAAAAACCGTGCTGTTTATCACCCATTCCATTGATGAGGCCGTTTTGTTGGCCGACCGGGTTGTGGTGATGTCACCGCGACCGGGTAAAATTGAAACCATTATCGATATCAACCTGGAACGCCCGCGCGGCTTGGCGGCGCGAAAATACCCGGAATTTGAAAAGGCTGTCGACAGGATAACAGAAATCTTCCTGGCAAAAGGTGTTTTGCACGGCGGACGGAACAGAGCAAAACCGGTGTAACAATCAATCGCGTACCTGGCCGTCAGAAACGCCAGAAAATGGAGGATCAAATGAGTTTGGCAGGGCAAGCCATTGTGGCAATCTGGCACGATATTCTGGCCGAAGGTCGCGACCAGTTTTATTGGTGGCACATCCATGAACATATGCCGGAACGGGTTGCTGTTCCGAAGTTTCTTCGCGGCCGCCGATACGTGGCCGAACAAGGCACACCGGAGTTTTTTAACTTTTACGAAGCGCAATCAATTGACGTCTTGGGCGGCGCTGACTATCTGGCGCGCCTGAATGATCCGTCCGAATGGACGACAAAAACCGTCAAATTTTTTACCAATGTGTCGCGCTCCCTGCAGCGGGTGCGCTACAGCGCTGGCCCGGGAATGGGCGGATATATGCGCACCTATGCCTTCGATACGGACCCTGCAAAAATTTCAGCAGACGATTTTGTCCGCCAGATAACCGATCACCTGTTGCAACCGCTTTCCGAAGAAATGGGGATCTGTGGGGTTCACCTGAGTGAAACGGATCTGGAAATTTCCGGCACGCCGACAGCGGAGAAAAAAAAACGTGGCGGCGGGACCGAAATGCCGGGTTGGTCACTGCTCATTGAAGCCGCCCGACGAGACGATTTGAACCGCGTCCTGGGCAGTCTGTTGAGTGAAGACAAACTGCACGGGCTCGGCGCGGGTTCGCCGATACGTACCGGCCTGTACCGTCTGGAATATACCTGCTCCCATTCGGACAATCCGATTTAAGTGTAATTTGAAGGAGGATCCCAATAATGCCCGGCGGTGGAAAAGTTCTTTTAATCGTTGGCGATGCGGTCGAAACCGTTGATACCCTTTACCCTTATTTTCGGCTGCAGGAAGATGGCATGACCACGGCGCTTACGTTGGGCCCTGGATTAAGACGCTGAAACAGGCCCGGGGCGACAGGCATCGACAAACTCGCAGACCAGCGGCAACCTGTCATTGCCTATCAGGCCTGGCCTGTCAGGCCTGATCAGCTCATTTGCCAGCGGGGCCTTGCCACACAGGCTAAACGGCGTCGCACGACACCTGACATCACAACGCCTTCATAATGTCACAGGGCGTCACAGGGCGTTCGATGCGTAGTCAAGTCCCGGGTCGAAGCCTGTTGCCTCGCCGGTCATAATCCCGGTCGGCCCCATGGCCGCGAGAACGCTGCCATAGGTTCGCGCGCGGTGGGCCATCATCAATTCGATGGCCGCCTCTGTCGCGCCGGCAAATGCGAGGTCCATGAGTTTCCGGTGCTCGTTGTCGACCCGTTCCAAATAGCCGGCCTGTTCAACCTCGCCACGGCGAATGATGCGGGCATATCTTTCCGCATGACTGGCCATCTGATCGTAGGCCCGCAGTAACCAGGCCGAACCGCATTCGCTCAACAGGGCGAGATGGAACTGGCGATGCCGGGCTTCCCTGTTTTCCACCTGCTCAAGATCGTCGACAGCACGGATGGTGGTTTTACTCAGGGCATGGTGGGCGACGACAACGCGGACCTCCCATTTTTCCGACCGGTTGGCCAGGGATTTTCGTAAGGCCCGACATTCCAGATCGTTGCGCAATTCGATCAGGTTCTCATAGTCATCGCGCCGCAGCTCGGCCGCGCGAAACCCGCGTTTCCCCTGGGCGCTGACGTAATATTCCGCATGCAGGCGTGCCAGGGCTTCGCGCAGCGGGCTGGTACTCGCCCGATAGGTCGTCTTCAACCATTCCGTGCGCAGCGGAGTGCCGGGCGCGATCTGGCCACTGCGGATATCCCGACGCAGCCGTTCATAGACCCGATAGGCTTCCGTATCGGGATGTGTTCTAACGCCGCTTGTCACTCTCAATTCCCTCCGCTCAACGGGTTGCCGATCAATCCTGTCCAGGCTGTGGGGCGCCATCCAGGACTAAAACCCAGCTTCTAAAAGTTTCCAAAGATTCGGAATTTACGAAAATATCATTGACATTCTACAATATGTCAAATAACACAAAATATGAGTTTGATGGATAAATCAACCAGATCTTCACGGAGGAACGGCTATGACACAGGGAAAATACACAAAAAATATTATCGCGGGTGTGGTTACGGCGCTGGCGACCATGGCTTTTGTCGCGACGGCCAACGCCGAAAGTTGGCGCTTTGCCAGCAAGATGCCAGCGGGAAGTCCGGAAGGTAAGGTCTTCCAGTTCTTTGCCGATGAAGTGAACCGACGCTCCGGCGGCAGCTTTAACGTCAAGGTTTTCCCCTCGGAGCAACTGGGAAAATCCAAGGCGGTTCTCGAACAATTACAAAAGGGCACCGTTCATATTTACGCCGAAGGCCCCGCCTGGTTGAACAAATGGGCAAAGGAGATGGCCTGGGTTTACGCTCGGTTCGTCTTCAATGATCGGGAATCCTGGGTCCGGTTCATGAATTCCGAACTGGTGACGGGGTGGCGTGAAAAAGCCGAAACGGCCAGTGGTGTTCGTGTATTGGGCGATATCACGGGTGTTTTGCGGGGCCCCTTTCGGGTTGTTGTGTCGAAGAACCCGATCACTTCAATTGACGGATTTAAAGGCCTCAAAATGCGCCAGGCCAATAGCAAGCTCGGTGTGTTGACCTATAATTCCCTCGGTGCCGAGGTCCGCACCCTGGCCTGGACCGCGACTTATCAATCGATGAAGAGCGGCATTATTGAGGCGGTAACCAGCCCCGCCGCGCTGGTTGAGTCCATGCGATTTTATGAAGTTGCCCCGAACGTCACCCGCTTGCAGGAATTTTTCCAATCCATTGCCTTTATGATGAACGGTGCCGCCTTCGACAAACTCTCCAAGGCCGATCAGAAAATTTTGCTGGACTCCCATGCGGCGGCGTCGGCTTACAGTCACGAAGTCATGCAGTCCTCCGTCGATCAGGCGTTTGCCCGGATGAAAGCCAAAGGAGTAACCTTTTCGACCCTGGATCCAAAACCGTTTGTCGCAAAGGTCGCTTCGCTTCTCGACCAGTGGGAAAAAGACGGGGAATTGCCGGCCGGGTTCAGAGCCGGGGTCAACAAGGCCAACAATCCCTGACCAGGGCCCTTGCAGATGAACACAATTGACAGATTGAACCGCTGGTTCGACCAGATTGAACGGCTGTTTCTGGTCATCGCCGTGCTCTGTTTGACGTTAATGTTGGCGGGTAATGCCGCCAACATCGCCATTCGCAATGTCACCGGCAGCGGCCTTTCCTTTGTCTTTCCCTGGACCACCGTGCTGTTTGTATGGATGAGTTTTTTTGTGTTTTTCGTGATCTATCGGCGCAAACGCGATATTGCGATCACGTTTGTCATCGAACGACTTGCCCCGGGCGGGCGGTTCGCCGCATGGGTCGCCGGCAAAGTTGTGACGGTGTTTGTTCTGGCGGTGTTGCTGATTGAGGCGCCTGGCATCCTCGCCCTGCAGGTCGGAGACGCGTCGGAATTCGTCGAAATGGAACGCTTCTGGTTATCGGTGCCGTTTTTCATCAGTTGTCTTCTGATTGCCTGTGATGTGGCCCTTGAACTGGCCCGCGCCGTTATCACCGGGCGGGTGGATGAGCTGGCCGACCCCTCCCCTTAATTAAGGTTCCTGTTTATGGCGACACTTCTCATTGGCGGCTTTTTCGTCCTTATCATGCTCGGTATTCCCATATCCTTTGCCATGGGTGCCTCGGTCATTGCCTCGCTGATGTTTTTCGGCTGGTCCGATTCTTTGTATATTTTACCGACCCAAATCCTCGAAGGTGTGGATAAACCGGCTCTGGTCGCCGTACCGTTTTTTATTCTCGCCGGCAACCTGATGAACGCGGTCGGCATGACCGACCGCATTTTTGCCTTCGCCACCTCGTTGGTCGGCCATTTTCAGGCCGGGTTAGCGCAAGTCAACGTCCTGTCATCGATGATTTTTGCCGGCGTATCCGGATCCTCATCGGCGGATATGGCGGGCCTCGGTGCGGTCGAAGTGAAGGCCATGCGCGACCGTGGATATCCGCCGGATTTTGCCGCCGCCATCACCCTGGCATCGGGTATCATCGGGCCCATCATTCCACCGTCGATCGCCCTCGTCGTCTATGCATTCCTGTCCGGTGTATCCGTCGGCCGGCTGTTTTTAGGCGGCATTGTGCCCGGTGTATTGGTTGGCCTGTCGCTGATGATTTACAACCGGATCATCGCCAAACGCCGGGGCTTCCCGCGCGAACCGAAGGCCTCGTTTTCCCAGATTATCGCGACCGGCAAGGACGGCATCCTGGCGCTGATCGCACCGATTATCATATTAACCGCGATCACCACCGGCATCACCTCGGCGACGGAAGCCGGCGTTTTGGCCTGTGTCTATTCTTTGTTCGTCGGCGCGGTGCTGCGGACCTTGCGATGGGACGCCATTTGGGCGGCGATCGCAAATACCACGATCATGACCGGCGTCGTCATGATTATCGTCGGCTACTCGATTGCCATGGGTTGGGTGCTGACCATTGAAGGCATTCCCGAACTGCTGGCCAACAGCTTCCTGTCGCTGACCGAGGACAAAAACGTCTTTTTGGTTTTGTGCATCATACTGATCCTCCTTCTCGGGTGTGTGATCGAGAATGTGCCGTTGAAGCTGATGCTGGTGCCGATCCTCCTGCCGATTGTCGATCAGTACGGAATTGACCGGGTTCATTTCGGACTCGTTTTAACCCTGGCAATTCTCATGGGTCACGCAACACCGCCCATGGGATTGGGGCTTTATATCCTGACCAGTGTCAGCGGCGTGCCGTTTGAACGGATCGTCATTGCCGTATTGCCGATGTTGATTCCCCTGGCCGTGGTGTTGATGTTGATCACCTTCATTCCCGAGCTGGTATTGTTTTTACCGGACCTTTTCATGGGACCCGATTAGGGACCGCGAGGTTAAAGCGAATAATTGATTGGGCCACCGTTACCCCACAAATCGCCAGTAACCGCGCCCCAGTTTGATGGTGCGTTAACGATTACCGAGCCACCGTTACCCCACAAATCGCCAGTAACCGCGCCTGATATGGTGTAACTCTTTGTTCTTGCGACGATAATTGACAATTTAAGTGATGGAAACCGGTTATGCCGACCGTTAAACGAGCTTGCGCGTAGCGGTTTTTCCATCGTGAAGTTTCGATCCACAAAGCGGGTAAGCCATGGAAAACCATGGTCATACGCCCATCCTCGCAGAACACGGAGCCGATGACCAAGACGCATTTGCATGTGTCCTGGCCCCGCTTTTAAAATCGGCGTACCAGACCGAAAATTGTTCGCCGTCTTTCAGTTTTTGCCCCTTTTTTCTCCCTCTAATAATTGTATCAAAATGAATGCCTTTGCCAGCAACCATGCTGGAGGCATTTACGTCTGCGTTTTCTTTGTGTCCGCATTTTGTACATATAAACAATGCCTGTGATTGCCTGTTTGCCTTGTCCTTATGTCCGCATTTTGAACAGGTAACGGACGTATAAGCAGGATGGATTTCAATAAAACTTGGTTTTCCGCGCCGGATGGGTGGGACCCCTTCAACCAACAACCGATAGCCGACGTAATGTTTTAGTTTCATATATTGCGCGCGCGTCAACATTCGGCGAAATCCGCCTTTCCGCGCGCCTTTTGGCCTCGCATGATGCGGCCCCATAGAAATCGTCTTCAAGTCTTCCATGACGACAAGCGCATTGTGTTTAACTGCGGCCGCAACAATTTCGTTCGCGGCTTTGTGGACTTCTTCATCCGCAATATGGCGCCGCGTTTTGGATTTATAAACTTTACCTTTGCGCTGCGTTTCTTTTTGGTCCCGTTCTTGACGACGCTGCACGGAACGAAGTCGCTCGCCGCTAATCCATCCCTCATCTATCCGTTTCCCGTCACCGTCCACAACCGACCATGCCGCCAACATTTCAATACCCCGGTCATTGCCCAGATAGGATGTCGGTTCTCTGATTTCTGACGAAAATTGAAAGGTACAGGCAAAATAAAAATCCTGGCCGTCAAAAATCAAACGGCTCGATTGTAACGTCCCCTGTTTCCTGAACTTCTTTGTGTGCCATTGGCTACCTTCGAGCGGGAACAGATCTCCACTTGCTGTTTTTTCGCCATGACCTCTCCGGTACGGGTATCAATCAAACCTGTCAAATCGACCGGGTGTTTTCGTTTTGCGGTGCTTGGTAAAAGATTGATGAAAACGAACAAACGCCCTTTTTGATCTTCTAACAATAGCGCCCCATCGCTGACACGATTTTTGAGGATATTAATTGGGCGCGGTATACCGGGGCGCGACAGTTTTGCCAGCATGTCTCGGTATTCGTTTTCTTCCATGATCGACTGTGAATTTGCGATTCCGTCGATAGCGCCATCAAAATCGGATTTCTCCACCTTGAGGCGGGGGGTCGTCGGATAGGATGTGTTATCGTCGGCACGCTTCAGCTCGACGTAACTTGCGGCTTGCGCGACAGCATCTGCGATGATGGCTTGCTTTGGACCCGCCCCAATGGGTAATGGCTTCGCCAGGTCCTGCGATTTCTTGACGAGTGTCTTCTCCGCTTCCCATCGGTCTTTGCGAACTTCGATGCCGGCAATGGCTTCAACATCGGACCTTACGGCCTTCAGTATCTTATCATAACCCAAATGAGCACGGCGCATGGCATCAAGCAGCAACGCCCGTCGGCGTTGCGACGGATTGTGCAGTTTGTATTTAACAGTAAGAAACGCCGATTGAACTTCAGGCATTATTCGCCCCAATTCCGCAAGACACGCCATGATAATTACACAAAACATCGAAATTATCTATCCCAGAAATAGATAAAATAAGGTTCAATGCTCGTAAAGTGGGCCACACCCCTGCGCAAAACCCGGCGCTTGTGCTAAGGTGGGCGGGCTGGCAACCGGAGGCGTTGATTTGGCGGGCACGGAGAAATGAAGGTCAGGGAGCGACTGTTGCAGATGCCGGTGCGGCACCTGAGCGCCTGGGTTTTTGCCGCGCTGGCCGGCGGCCTGGCGGTTTTGGCGGGTGTCGCTTTTGTCCTTAAGCTGTCCGGCCTTAGCGTCGGCGTCGGTGGAATTGTGTGGGTCGGTGTCGGTTGGGCGGTGCTCGACCGCTGGCTGGGCCGCCGCCTGGAAGACCGGAAAAACCTGCCGGCGCGACCGGAATTTTATGACTTTGGCGGGTTCGATCACCCCATGCACGCCGGCGAGCTGGCCGGGCGGGCCCTAAAATCTTTAAACTTTGTGGTGTTTGATACGGAAACCACCGGCCTAAATCCGTCCGCCGGCGACGAGCTGGTGTCGATTGCCGGGGTCCGGGTGAGCGACGGGCGGGTCGATACCGCCGACAGCTTTTCGCGCCTGATCAACCCGGGCGTTGCGATCCGAAAATCGTCCATTCGATTTCATGGCATCACCGACCAGATGGTTGCCGGCGAAGCCTCGGCAGCGGAGGTTCTGGCGGATTTTCACGGGTATGTGGGCGACGCAATTTTGGTTGCCCACAACGCGGCCTTTGATATGAAATTCCTGAGCCTCAAGGAGGCCGCCGCCGGGGTAAAATTTGACCAGTTGGTATTGGATACCCTGCTGTTGTCGGTTTTTCTCGACCATGACAGTCACAACCATACCCTCGACGCCATTGCCAACCGCTTGGGCGTAACCGTCGAGGGTCGGCACACGGCGCTGGGCGATGCGCTGGTGACGGCGGCCATCTGGTTGCGGTTGCTGGATCTGTTGCGGGCCCGGGGCATCGTCACCACACGCCAGGCGATTGAGGCGTCGAACGGGGTTGCCCATATTCGCAAACTGCAGCAGCAGTTTTAACCCCCGGGGCATGGGCAGGGAAATGCCATGAGGCGCAAACAAAAGCGGCTCAGGGCCGCCAACCTAATGGCTCCGCCATCGGCGGGCGGTTAAAAAAGATCGCCGGTCAATTCACCTCTGATGCGGTCGCGCAGATCGTCAATGGCTTTCAGGGAATCCTTTAAGATGTCCGTTTCCCGTTTGGTCAGGCTGTCCGGGTGGATGTAATAATTCACCGGTTTATTTGATTTGAAGTTTTGCAGCTGCTGGCGGAACAACAGATGCGAGATAAAACAAAAGGCGCCGTGCAGATAATCATAGGTATTGGTATTTAAGATACCTGTGGCGTAGAGGGCTTGCAGCCGATCCAGGGTGCCGATTTGCACCAGGCCTTCGCGCAGGGCGAGCAGACGGATGGCCTCGACCAGGGGCAGGGTTGCGGTATGTTTTAAATTTAAATAGCCCTGGTAGGCGGGATCTTCCTTTTGTTTGACGGTTATGAACCGACCCAACCAGCCGAGCGCCGTGCCGTGGTCCTGGTCATCATCATACATGGCGCGCAGAAAAGCCGGATTGTGGCTGGTTATTTTGGTCACATAGCGGCGCAGGTCGTCGGCCCGTTCGGGCGATCCCCAGACCGTTCGGAAATCGAAAAAAATATCACACAGGCGCAGGCGGGTGGTCGTCGGGTTGGTGTTCCAAAGGCGCAGCTGGTGTTTCCACTGGGACAGGGTTTTGCGCCACAACGGATTGGTCGCCATCACATATCCACGGCACAGGGGCAGACCGACGGCATCGAGATCGGCGGTCAGGCGTTCGGCCAGGTCAATGAACCAGCGGTCAAAATCCGTGTGGTTGGGGTCCGGATAATCGTCGATAATAAATCCGTTGTCCTGGTCCGGATAGAGATAATTTTCGCCCCGGCCGCCGGAGCCCATGACGATGACACTGAAGGCGGCGGGCGGTGGCCCAAGGCCTTCGGCTGCCATGGCTTTGAGGTTTTTGTCGACCAGGCGGCGGTAGATGTCGTTGTTGATGCGGGTCAGCAGGCCCTGGATTTCCGGGGTCGGGATGGCCTCGCTCAACAGGTGATCGGCGAGGGAGACCTGGGCCTGTTTCAGCTCGGCCTGGCCGGTGAGCGTATCGTCACGGGTCAACTGGTCAATTTCCGTCATCAACTGGCCCGACGCCTGGGCGATGGTATGGGCCAGGGTTAACAGGCCAATGGCCTTGCCCTGGCCGTCGACCACCCCCATGTGGCGGAGCCCAGCGCGGCGCATCTGGGCGATGGCGTAATAGAGGTATTCCCCGTCGCTAATGGAAATCACCGGCGAACTCATGGCTTCGGCGACGGGTGTAGCCGGATCCATGCGAAAAATCAGGCGCCGGGTGATATCCTGTTCGGTCAGGATGCCGAGCGGGCAGCCCCGTTGGTCGATAACCAGGGCGGCGCTGGCCTTGTGGGCGACCATGGCATCAACAACCGATTTAAGCGCGGTCGCCGGTGCCACCATTACCGGCGCGGGGCTGGCGCTGTCGCGCACACGTTTGCTGAAAACGGCGGTTCGTTGTGACATAAGCCGGGTCCCTGGCCATGGCGGTAAAACAAACAAAACAGGCGCTTTTTAGGGCGTCGACAAATCATAGGGCAAAACAGACCGCCCTGTCATTGACCTCGTCAGGGCAACAGATCACAAAACATCGGCTCACTGATGGATACGGGGTTGCGTCCAAGCCGCACCACAAACGGTCAGGGCCCCGCGGGCAACGCGGCCAAAATTCATGCCGTCGGCGCGACGGGACATCAAGGCGTTTTAGTCTGGGCAGACGCCGGGCGTTAACAAGGCACTTTCGGCTAACTTGATTGCCGCCGCCGTGCCGTCGATAACCGGCACCCGAAACTGTTGAGACAGGGATGCGGCGCGGCCCGCCAATCCACCAGATCCGAGCAGGATTGCCTCTGCCTTATCGAGCCGGATTGACGCGTCAAAGGCTTTTGCCAGATCGTCATTACCGGTGCCGGGATTGGCCGCATCAGCAACACTGATGCCGGCAGCACGGACCTTCGCAATGTCAGAGACACCATAAGTCTCTATCAACTTTTCGATGGTTGCAACGGCCCCGTCATAGGTCGTAACAATCGAAAACCTTTGGCCGATGGTACGGGCCACATTGATGCCCGCCTGAAAGGTCCCGACGACCGGCTGCTTAACCTGTTTACGTGCAGCGTCCAAGGCAATGTCATCAAAACAGGCCAGAACAAAGGCATCATAGCCGGCTTTTTGCCCTTGCACTATCATCTCAAGGACAAGGGGTTCCGCCGTCGCCCGGTCGGCCAATGTTTGGATGCCAAGGGGTCCGCTTTTCGGATTGACCGTATGCAGGGAGGTTCCGGGTGAAACAATAGCGTTACCCATGATTTTTATGCGTTCGGTGATTTGGCTGTTGGTATTGGGATTAATTACGAGGATTCGCACTGACCTGCCGCGCTGTTTTATTGCCGGTTTCACGATTATTCACCAGACATGGTGGTCGGCAACCACAGGGCAATTTCCGGGAAAAAAACCAACAGGCCGACAAATATCATCATGATCCCCACATAGGGCATGGCACCGTACATCACGTCGGAAAAATCGCCTTCGCCTTTTCTGACCCCTTGCACGACAAACAAATTCATCCCGACCGGTGGCGTTATCAGCGCAATCTCGCACATCACCACGATAAAAATCCCAAACCAGATCGGATCAACGCCAACCGCCGCCACCATCGGCACGGCAATCGGTACGGTCAATACGAGCATCGACATGGCGTCCATAAACATGCCAAGTATAATGTAGAACAAAACCAACAAAAGAAGGAGTGCCGTACGGTCCAGTCCGAGGGTTGCCACCCATTCGGTTACGGCCTGCGCGGCACCGACCATTGACAGGGTTACATTCAGCAACAAGGCACAGACAATCACCAACAGGACCATTCCCGTCGTGCTTGCCGATTGCATAAAACACCGTTGCAGCAGCGGCCAGTTCAGCTGGCCGTTGCGCCAGACAAAAAACAGTGCGGCCAAAACGCCGAGGGCAGCAGATTCCGTCGGCGTCGCAATTCCGCCATAAATACTGCCCATAACAATTAGAAAAATAATTGCCGGCGGCACCAGATTTACCAGCAGTTTCAGTTTTGTGGAAAGGGCAATTGACTGGGTTTGCCGGTCGCCGTCACTATGGTGAAACAGCGCGATGTACAAAAGAAACAGACTGGTCATCGCCAATCCAGGGATAATGCCGGCAATGAACAATTGGCCAACGGAGGTGTTGGCGAGGGATCCATAGACCAACAGATTTATACTCGGCGGAATTAAAATGCCCAATGTGCCGCCGGCGGCAAGCGACCCCAATGCTGCCCGTTCCGGGTAATTTCGCGCCGAAAGCGCCGGCAGCGCAACGGTGCCGACCGTCGCCGCCGTGGCAACTGAAGACCCGGATGTCGCGGCAAACAGGGCACAACAGCCGATATTGGTATGGAGCAATCCGCCGGGCAGCCGTCCGAGCCATACGGCCAACGCATCATACATGCGGTCGGCGATGCCGCCTCTTAATAAAATTTCTCCGAGCAGCATAAACAACGGGATCGCCGTCATAATGCTGTTGTTTAAGGTGCCCCAAATGACCCCGCCCATGGATTCAACCAACGGCATGCCAAATGCCAGGTAGCCGCCGAAAACACCGACGGTGATAATTGAAACGGCGACCGGCATGCCGATCATCATCAAGGCCAACATTGCGGCAAACCCAATGGCGATTGCACTAATGCTCACGGATTCTATCCTTTACGATCAGCGACGTTTGAGGTCGTCAAGTTCTCTGTCGAGTTCTTCTTCCACCGACGGTGGCTGGAACTCCAGATTGATTGTTTGCCAATTGCGATTAACCAACAGCCGCAAAGATCGGGCGGCCAGCCACAGGGCGCAGCCAGCGAACACGGCCATCGCGGCGACCCAAAAAAATTGCGGATAGACCAGTGGCGTCGCCCATGGGGTTTGCGAAATGCTGTTGTACTCTCGGGTCTCGAGAAACGTGCGTACCGAATAGATCAGCATATAGCCAGCCAACAGGCCGAGCATTATCGAGGCAATTCCGTTTAACAGGGCTTGCGATCGTTGCCCCAGACGGAGGTGCAATAAATTGATACGGATATGGCCGCGATCAATCAATGTTACGGTGAAGGCAAGTGGCGCTCCCACGGCGATGGCATAACCCGACAGCTCATCAACGCCGCCAAGCGATATGGTGAAAAGTTTTCGAATGATCGTTTCTATGGCGACAGCGACGGACAAGATGAGCATCAGCAATCCGAATGTTGCACCTAACCAATTGCCAAAATTCCTCATCTTGCCGCCTCCAGGGAGCTGTCATGTCACAGGGTCCTGACCCTAGTTCAGATTTTTTCCAACGGTTGCCATCCAATTGGCTTCACAGCTGCTGTTAACCGCGTTGCATTGTTTCGCCCATACGGGGAGCGATGACTTCTTCACCGCCGCGGCAACGGCCATCAAATCACTGTCGGACACAGGAACTTTTTTCAGTTTATATTTTTTGCCATGCTCGCAGGGTTCTTCGCCAATATTGCAGCGCAATGAGTCGGCATAAAGTTCCTCCGAATAGGCCCAGATCTCGGTTACCAGTTTGCTGAATGCGGCTTGCATTTTATCTTGATCGGACGCGGAAAACTTGTTCCAGGTATCAAGATTGATTGCATAGCCGTTGATCGCCAACTGAAGTGCCAACGGCAGAACGGTTTTGGTAACTTCCGGCCAACCGGCGGAATTGGCGGATGCGGGACCGGTGATTGCACAATCGACAACACCGCGGGCGAGCGACGGTTGCACTTCGCCAAAGGGCATGGGGACGCCGGTTCCACCGAGCCCGCCAATGAACCCGGCGACACTTTGGTCACCGACACGAACCTTAAGGCCCTTCAAGTCCTTCAGGCTGGTTATTTCGGTTTTACAAAAAACCACCTGTGGGCCGGCCGGCCAGACGCCCAATAGTTTGGCATTAAACTTTTCCTGCAACCGTTGATCGACGGTCGCAAAGAACGCATCGGTATTGGCTTTGCCTTTTGCAAAGGTCGGGTTCAGGCCGACAAGATCGAACCCCAGGATTGTCGGTTCATCCCGGCTCACCTGGGGACCACGCAAGGAGACGATATCGAACAAACCCCGCCGCAAAACCCGAAGTCCATCGGTGTCAGGAATGCCCGTCACATCAACCGGACGGTAATTGGCCGTCAGATCAATCCCGGTGTTTTTTGCAAGGTCCTTAAAAAACGGTTCTTCTTTGTTCTTTTGAATCAATCCGGAACCGGCCGGCTGGCCCATGACTTTCAATTCAAGTGCCTGGGCGGATGTGGTCAGCATAAAGGCCGCAAGCCCGGCTAAAGTTAATTTACTTACAGACATAGCTCTTTCCCTTTTTATGAATTTGCAGAACGGCAAGTATGGATCAGGTAAATTCAATATGCAATTATATTTTCAAAATCTATATATATGGTAAAATATTTTCACTCGTATTCAAAACGACCGGCCCTTAAGGACGTTCCTTTTTTTTAGCGACAGAGCGATGCGGCATCAAATTCCCGGGGAAAACAAATTCCCGGGGAAGCCGTCTTCAGGAGAGTTCGTCCAGGGAATCGTTGGCAACCTCGATGGAAGTTAACCGCTTGCGGCCATTGTTATCAGCCAGTTCGATTGCCCGGGTGATCAGCAGGTGACAAAGGGCCATCACGGACACATGACTAAATAGCGGTCCGGGTGCTTGTGTTTCACAGCGGAAATGCCAGTCGGCCGAACGGTTTTTTTCAACACCTTCATCGGTAATATAGAGAAATTTTGCCTTGGTTTTTTTGACAATTGCGATGATCTCGGCAATTCGAGAGACCCGCCGCCGCAACCCAAAAAGGATAACCAGGTCCTTGTCGGAGATACTTACCACGTGCTCACCCAAAGTCTCGCCTGCGCCCGGAATGGCAATGATACTTTCGATGACCTGGGTCGCTTGCCATTGAAAATAACGGGCGATTGAGTGACTGGTCCGGTATCCGATAACCCAGGTTTTACGGGCACTCAACATCGCCTTAGCGACGGCTCTTACCTCTTTGTCCGGGATATTGGCAAAGGTGTTTCTTAGGTTAAGCTGATTTTGCAAAATGTGTTCATCCAACGACTGGCCCGATCGATCGGCGACGGCTGGCGTCAGGTATAACCGGGACCCGGTCTTGCTTTCCGAGCGGACATGCCGCCGCGCCTGGTCGTAGTTGGAATAACCCAATCGTTTAATCAGCCGCGTCACTGTGGAGTTGGAAACATTCGCCAACCGAGCCAGTTCCGATGCCGTATAACTGGCCAGTTCGCCCGGAAAATTGCTGACAAATTCTGCCAATCGTCGTTCCGTCGGCCGAAGGTGTGGCATTTCGTCGCGAACCCGGTGCAGAAATGAAGCTGTGTCCAGCGAAAATTCATTTTCTGTTTCCGACGCTTTCATCTGCTAAATAGGCTTTTCATTTATCTGTTCACCACAAAGAATTTATTTGGCAACGATACCTATCACGGTCTGTGTGAAAATTAAAACAATGGATTAAACGCCGCCGCCGGAACGACCTTCACAGGCCTGCATAAACTTGCAAAACAAGGCCTGCAGGAAATGGGCGATGGGCAGTTGCCCGAAACCCTGGCCTGCAGCGATATTTGCACCGATAAGGAGAGAACACCGCCAGTCAGCAGCGCAAGAATACCTGCCCTTAAGATCAATAGTTTGAGATTAAGATCGACGGGTGATGAAATTTTGGTCGGGCTTTGCCATAAGCGTCAAATGGGATGATAATTAACTGCATATACATATACTGTTCCTCCATCAGGTCCAAATCCGGGCGTTTGCTTGGCCGGGCTGCGGTGCCCCGGCCCCTTTCCCTGGTAATTCTCGGCTGGGTGTTGATAATAAATCTGGACGGTCGCTGATCGGCGAAATCTGCGACGACAGCATCAGGGATTAACGAGGCAAAAATGCGGATACATGCGGCAGCCCTGCGTTATTTCGATGCGGTGCGGCGGGCCGGCTCGATCCGCGGTGGGGCCCGCGAACTCAATGTCGCGTCTTCAGCCGTCAACCGACAGATTCTCAAACTCGAAAACGAATTTGATGCCCCGTTGTTTGAACGGTTGAACAGCGGTCTTAAGCTGACCGAGGCTGGCGAAATCTTTGCCCGCCACACAACAACCGTTCTGCAGGATGCGTCGCGGTTTCAAGATGAGCTTGCCGCACTGAAGGGCGGACGCCGGGGTGAAATTGGGATCGTCGCGGTCGAAGGACTGACCCATGCGTTTTTGCCTGCGGTTATTGAAAAAATGCTCGGCGTATATCCCGACCTGCACTTCAGGGTTCAGACCATGGAATCCCATTCTATTCCTCAGGTTTTGGCCGACGGGGAATCGGATGTCGGGGTCGCGTTCTCAATCTCCAGCTCGCCGGAAATCGAACAACTTGCCTATGGGCATTTTCACATTGGGGCGATTATGCGACCCGATCATCCGTTGGCAAAGGAACCGCGACTTACGCTTTTGAATACCCTTGCCTACCCCTGGATATTGGGCAATGAAAACCTTTCCATTCGCCCGCTGCTCGAACCAACGCTCAGAACACTTGGCCAAACGGCCCCTATTATCGTTGAATCCAGTTCGCTCGAGTTAATGAAAAATCTTGCCTTGCGCGGTGCCGGGATTACCTTCCAATCGGTTTTTGGGTTTGAAGATGAACTCCAGGCAAATAAGCTGGTGCACATACCGGTCACCCACACCGCGCCGATCTTCAGGGACCTCAGCATTCAGGTCAGAAAAGGCCGGGCGCTTTCTGCTTCAACCCAAACCTTTATTAATATTGCCGCGGAAGAACTTTCCAGGCGCGAGCGCAAAGATCGCAACCGTTGATGCCAATACGGCATCAGTACAGGCGATTTTTTGTTCTTTTTAGAACATCCAATCCCGGTTAATGGTAAAGACTGTTCTTTCGTGGCGCCTATGACAAAAAGGAGCGGTTAGATGAAATTTAGATTTTTAACACTTGCGATATTGGGTTTGGCGATATTTATCGGGCCAAATCTGCAAGCGGCGGAATGGCCGACAAAACCCGTCCGGATTTTTGTCTCGTTCCCGCCGGGCGGTTCAAGTGACCTCGTGGCGCGACTTCTCAGCACCCATTTGTCGGATAAATTTGGTGAGCAGTTTGTCGTTGAAAACAAACCCGGTGCCGGCGGAACGGTTGCGGCTGTTGCCCTCAAAAGAGAAAAAGCCGATGGCCACGCGTTCATGCTTTCCAACCTGGCACCCTATTCCATCGCGCCGACTTTATTTAAAAAAGTGCCCTATGACGCGCTTAAGGATTTTACCCATGTCTCCTACATCGGCACGGTTTATCTCGGGCTGTTTGTATCGCCAGATTTGGGCGTTAAAAATCTGGCTGAATACGTCGCCAAAGCCAAAGCCGAACCGGGTAAACTTGATTTTGGATCTTCTGGAGTTGGGTCATGGAGTAACGTCGTTGGTTTTCAGTTCAATAAACTCGCGAACATCGAACTGGTCAGCATTCCCTATAAAGGGTCGCGCCCCATGCGTCAGGATTTCCGCAGTGGTGTCATTCCCATTATGTTCGATGCTTTGCCGCAAAATATACCGGCGATCAATGATGGGACGACGGTGGCTTTGGCAATCAGCGCGCCGGCACGCACCCGCTCGAACCCGGATCTGATGACTTTCAGGGAACAGGGATTTGATATTGTTGCGGAAAACTGGCTGGGCATAACAGCGCCAGCGGGACTTGATCCAGATATCATTGATAAAATGGACATGGCACTGGCCGAGATCGTGCAACTCCCCTCTGTACAGGAAAAGTTTAAGTTTTGGGGTCTGGTTCACGAACGAAAGACCACCCAACAATTCCAGGCCTATGTCGCCGAGCAAATCGAAAAATGGAAACCCCTGATCATCTCGTCCGGAGCTAAAAAATAGTCCGTTAAGGTCTGCTATTGAGAGAACCACTTCGAATGACAACGGGGACTGTTGCGCAGTGAAAATATCGGTATTTTTCGTCGGCGAGTTGCATGACAATGGTTTCAACGCGAGCGCACTGGCTGGCGCTGAAACCATTCGAGGCAAAAATATCCATGAGGTCGACATTGTGTCCGGGGTCCCCTATGACGAACGGATAATGGCCGAACGGTTGTCGGCAACGGCGGCGGCTTCTGATTTTGTGATTTTTGTTGGTGGCCAGGGCGATAAGGTTACGCCGCAAATTGCAGATCAGTTCAGCCATAAAAGATTTGCCGTCGTGCAGGGCTCGGTTTCCGGTTCAAATTTAGTCAGTTATGAGGTCCGCCAGGAAGAATCTGCTTTTCTTGCCGGAATTCTGGCCGCCCATTATTCCCAGACCGGGGTGGTCGGTCACCTGTCGGGACATCGGGTAAAACCGGGTTTAAAGGGCCGCGCCGCCTATGTTGCCGGGGCCAAATTTGCCAAGCCCGATATTACGGTTCTAACTTCCTTTTGCGGCACCCAGGACGACAATGACGTCACCAAAATTTGGGCGGACGCGCAGATTGCCCAGGACGTTGACGTTATTTTCACCATGCTCAATGGCGCACGTCTCGGCGTGATCGAGGCCTGCCGGGTTGCAAGTATCCATCAGATCGGCAATGCCATGGATTGGTGCAAGCAACATCCGGATATTTTTATCGGCTCGGCAATTGCAGAAATCGGTGCCGCCGTGCTAAAAGCCGTCGACCATGCAGAGCAGGGATATTTGCCATCTTCGAAGGTCGAAATCGGGCTCAAACAGGGCAATGCGGTGACCTTGAGCATTGGCAAGGACGTCAATGCGCAGATCCGTTTAACCCTTGCCGACGCCGAGCGGGCCCTAAAACACGATCAAATTAGAATTCCCGACAGCTATGACGGACCCGAGTTCAGGGTGCCGGCTTTATGATGTCCGCGGCAAAATGGGTCAATGGGATTGGTGGCCTGTTGCTGCTCGCCCTGGGTCTCTTTTTTGTCTCACAATCACTGGATATGGAATTGGGCACGGCCCGGCGCATGGGGCCGGGCTATTTCCCCTTGGTCCTGGGCGTGATCGTTTCGATCCTATCGGCTGCGGTGGTTATCAAGGCGTTTGTGGAAACGGCGACGATTGAACCGATCGATCTGCGGTCCTTCGCCGCAGTTAGCGCCGGGGTCGTCGCCTTCGCCTTTGTCACTCAATATTTTGGCATCGTGCCCGCTGCCCTGCTATCGGTCCTGGCCAGCAGCTTGGCCGACTCCCGCATGAGCTTTGGTCGCAAATTCCTTTTGGCGGTATGTGTCAGCCTGGCCGTATGGCTGATCTTTATTATCGCCCTGCAACTTCCTTTTGCCGCCTTCCGGATGCCGTGACATGGATTTGTTAAACAATCTCGCGCTTGGCATCGAGACCGCGTTCTCACCAACCAATTTATTATTCTGTTTTGTTGGCGTCACCCTCGGAACGTTTATCGGCGTCCTGCCGGGAATTGGTGCCCTGGCCGCCGTTGCCATGTTATTGCCGGTCTCGTTCCATCTGGAACCGGCAACCGCTTTGGTCATGCTGGCCGGGGTTTATTACGGGGCTGAATACGGCGGCTCCATCGCCTCCATTATTCTTAACATTCCGGGTACACCGTCGGCGTCGATCACCTGTTTGGACGGCCATCCCATGGCCCAGCAGGGGCGCGCCGGTGTCGCCTTGTTTATGACCGCAATTGCGTCGTTTTGCGGTGGCATTATGGGCGTTCTGGTGATGACCCTTTTGTCTCCCCTGTTGTCCGCCGTGGCCCTGTCCTTTGGCCCGACTGAATATTTCTCCGTCATGGTATTGGGATTAATTGCGGCGTCGATTGTTAGCCAGTCCGGTGCCCTCAAGGGCATTTTAATGGTCACCGTCGGGGTCATGTTGAGCACCGTCGGCGTCGACATCAATACCGGCGTTGAACGGTTTACCGGTGACATTATTGAACTGCGCGATGGCGTCAGTTTGGTGATTGTCGCCATGGGGCTGTTTGGGATTTCGGAGGTTGTCATCTCGATCCACGGCAACTTGATCGAACGCAAGGAATATAAAATTAATTTTGCCTCGTTTTTGCCAAAAAGAGACGAATGGGTTCGTTCCATCGGCCCGGTTTTACGGGGCGGGTCCATCGGTTCATTCTTTGGTGCCCTGCCCGGCACCGGTCAAACCGTTGCCTCCTATATCGGTTATGCCATCGAAAAACGGGTCTCCAAAAACAGCGCACAATTTGGCAAGGGCGCCATTGAAGGTGTCATGGCCCCGGAATCGGCAAACAATGCGGCGGCGCAAACGGCGTTTATACCGACATTGACCCTGGGCATCCCCGGCAGCACAACCATGGCCCTGATGCTTGGCGCACTAATGATCCACGGCATCATTCCCGGCCCGAAATTGATGACAGAACACGCCGATTTGTTTTGGGGACTGATCGTCAGTTTTTTGATCGGCAACGTGTTGTTATTGGTTCTCAATATTCCCCTGATCGGGATCTGGGTACGGCTGTTGCGGGTCCCCTATTACTTGATGTATCCAACCATTGTCGTGCTGATTTGTGTCGGTGTGTACAGCATCAACAACTCGATATTTGACATCTGGGTCACCCTGGTGTTCGGTGTCATGGGATATCTCATGCGGATATTTCACTTTGAGCCGGCGCCGCTGTTGATCGGTTTTGTTCTCGGATCGATGATCGAGGAATTTATGCGACGCTCGTTGCTGCTGTCGCGGGGCGACTTCATGGTTTTTCTCGAGCGTCCCATAAGTGCCGGTTTTTTACTGACGGCGGCGCTGGTTCTCGCCTGGGCCTTGTGGTCGTCGTTTAAAGCCCAGGACGATTAATCCAGCGCAATGCGCATGAGCTTCAAACCCGACGAATTCAGTTGATAAAAAGCCGACCGGGCAGACCAGCAATCCCTCGATCTCCGGCGGTCATTTCATGGCGGGGAAGGCCAGATAAAAGGTGCTGCCAACTCCGACTTCCGTTTGGAAACCAAGAGTTCCCCCCATCAGTTCTGTCAATGTTTTACTGATCGAAAGGCCCAGCCCGGTACCGCCGTGTTTGCGTGTCGAGGACGCGTCCAGCTGAGTAAAAGGTTGATAAATTTCCGGTTCAAAATCCTTAGGGATACCAGGTCCGGCATCCTTAACTTTGACGAACAGGAGCTGATTATCCTGTTCAACGGAAATGATTATGTCGCTACCGACTTCGGAAAATTTGGCTGCGTTGGATAAAAGATTGTTTAATATCTGCTCAAATCGATATTTTTGAACCTTTGCAAAAAACGGTACGTTATCTTTTTTGACAACAAAATTAACCGCGTGGGTGTGGGCAAATCCAACATTCTCTTTGACAACTTTTGCAGTGAGCTCGCCAATGTCATGGCGGCTGGTTTTTATTTTTATGTTGCCAGACAATATTTTTTCATAGTCGAGCAACTCGTTCACCAATCGCAGCAAGGATTCATTGTTTCTTATGGCGATTTGCAGAAGTTCCTGCCCGTCTTCGGGCATATCTTTTTCCAGTATGGCATTCAGCAGCCCCAGACTACCTAAGGCCGATGTCAGGGGGGTGCGCATTTCATGGTTCAGGGTGGCGAGGAATTCCGACTTTGCCCGGCTGGCAGCTTCTGCAAGCTGTCTGGCATTAATCAGCTCGGTAATATCCGTCCGAATGAAAACAATGCCTCCGCCCGGTGTTTTGATTTCATTTATTTGAACATGATGGCCATTTTTCAGGGCCCGGTATTTCGGTCCTGTTGGGTTGCGATGGTGCTCCACACGCTTTTTGAACCAGGCCTCATCGCGGTTATCAATGTCTTCCAGTCGCATCGCGTCATTTGGTAATTTAAGAAATTCTTCGTAACGAATTCCTGGTTTAATGAGGTCGTCATAACCAGGCCGCAAATCGCGAAATTTTTGATTGCATACGACCAGTTGATCTTCCGCATCAAAAAAAGCAAATCCTTCGTTCAGGCTTGCAATAACGTCATTAAACTGGGCTTTGGTCGTCCTTAATGTTTCGCACTCGCTTTCCAACTGGGAAATACGTTTTAACAGTGCGCCGTGGACTTGGTCCTCTTTATTCATTGTATATCGCCTAAATTCAACGACCTGACGGGGATTCACAATTCGGCGCGATAGGGTTGCAACCATATGGGCCCATATAAAAATTACAACCCATTTCAATTTATCGGGCGAGGATAACAGGCCTTTAAAGGAATCCCAAGGTCTCACCGTGTTGCCTATTCCTGGCACCAGGCAGGCCTACGCAAACGCCGTGCAAAAATTCGGCAATATCGATTGCCATCGCCCGATCAACCAGGGTTGGAACCGTCGAAGACCTTTGCCAATGTCAAAAGCACCATAAGGATCTATCGGTATTTCGTTGGTCGTTCCGGCCGCCATAAGTCGCCACAATCCTAAATCTTTGACCGACCCTGCGCCCTGTTGATGGCGCGGCCGCTCCGCTTCGAAATCCAACAGGCTGGTTACACTTGGAAATAAGAAATTACATATCGAAAGTCGTCTGCCAACCAAAACTCCACTAGGAGTAGAGAGTTGGTTTTGCTAATGACCAGGACGACCGGGTACTGATTTAGTTAACGTCATGAAAAGCGCCTCCCTGCTTTGACCCAGTTCGAACGTTTCTGTGGACCTCATGACGAACTCAAACGGAGGGCGAAGAAATGAATTTAAATATCAGCGGCAGATTGATCGCCGGGTTTTCAGCAATGGCTGTCATTATTACCCTGGCCGTCGGGATAACCATTTGGCAGGTTACGGCGATAGATAAAACAGCGACCCGGATCGTTGACCTGCGGATGCCAACGGCAGCGTCAAGCGCCACCATGGTCAAAGACATCTACGCCTCGCTGGCCGCCCTACGCGGTTATATGCTGACCGGTGCCAATGATTTCAAAAAACAACGGGCCGAAATTTGGGCCAATGTTGACAAAACCATCAGTCAAATGGATGTCCTGTCAAGCCAGTGGACCAACCCGAAAAACGTCGAAAAGCTGCAGGTTTTTAAGGGCATCATCAACGAATTCCGCGCCGCCCAGCAACAGGTCGAAGACATCGCAAAAACCCCACGCGAACAACCGGCCACACTGGTGCTGGTCGAAGAAGCGGCACCCCTGGCAGCTGTCATGATCGCCAGCATTTCAAAAATTATCGACCTGGAATTGCAGGGGAAAGGGGGCACGGGCGGAGATCGTGTGCAAATTCTCGGGATGGTGGCCGACACCCGCGGCACTCTCGGACTTGGCCTCGCCAATATCCGTGCCTATCTGTTAACTGGCGATGAAAAATTTGCGACAAACTTCACCACCCTTTGGCAAAAGAACAGCAAACGGTTTGCCGATCTTGCCGGGCAGGTTGCGAACCTGTCGACAGACCAACAGGAGGCGTTCACGGCGTTCGAAAGTAAACGCACGGCGTTCTCACCCCTGCCGCAGAAAATGTTCGACATTCGCGGATCGGATAAATGGAACATGGCCAATTTCACCCTTGTCACCGAAGCCGCACCCCGGGCGAATACGCTGTTGAACATGTTATTGGGTGCAGCCAACGAGCAAGGCGTGCGCACCGGCGGCATGCAACGCAATCAACAGAACCTGCTAAGAAAAGATGTGGATGCCAACTCCAGTGCCGTCAATACCCTGTTATCCCTGGAATGGGGTCTGCTTGCCACCGGACTGGTTCTGGCGGCATTTATTGCCCTGCTTATTATCCGGTCGATTGTCGGTCCGGTAAACCGAATGACACACGCCATGGGCGCGTTGTCCGGCGGCGATAAATCGGTTGAGATCCCGGGTGTCAATCGGTCGGATGAGATCGGCCGCATGGCGGCGGCGGTCCAGGTCTTCAAAGAAAACATGATTAAAAACGATGAGATGGCGGAACGTGAGCGCGAAGCCAATGAGAACCGCGTCAAACGCGGCGAAGCTGTTGACGAATTGTTAAAAAGCTTCAATTCGGAAGTGAGCGAAGCCCTATCGATCGTATCGTCGGCATCGACGGAACTGGAATCATCCGCTCAAACCATGTCAACCACCGCCGAACAAACCTCGCAGCAATCTATGGCAGTGGCTGCCGCAGCCGAAGAGGCATCGGCAAATGTCGCGACGGTGGCTTCTGCAGCGGAGCAACTGGGTGCCTCGGGTAGCGAAATCAGCCGCCAGTTATCGGAGTCGGAAGCGATCAGCAAAACGGCCGGTGAGGAAGGCGTCAAAGCCAACGAAATGATCCAGGGTCTGTCCCAATCGGTCGGTAAAATCGGTGAAGTGGTATCGATGATTACCGATATCGCAGATCAGACCAACCTGCTGGCGCTCAACGCGACCATTGAGGCGGCACGGGCCGGGGATGCAGGCAAGGGGTTTGCCGTTGTCGCATCGGAAGTTAAAAACCTGGCCAACCAAACGGCCAAGGCGACGGAAGAAATCAGCAAACAGATTGACGAAGTGCAAAATGTAACGGAAGCATCCGTCAGTTCCATTGGTAACGTCACCAAGGTTATAGACCAGATGAGTTCCATTTCTTCGGGAATCTCAGCCGCGATCTCTGAGCAGGGGGCAGCCGTTCTGGAAATATCCATGAATGTGCAGGAAGCATCGGCCGGCACCTCCGAAGTAACGGAAAATATTTCCGGAGTTTCTCAAGCTGCGGGCGAGACGGGAAGTGCCGCCAACGAAGTTCTAAAATCGGCGCAATCGGTTGCCGAAAGATCGGACACCCTGCGCCAGCAGGTAGATACTTTTTTAACTAAAATCTCCGCTGCTTAGGCAGCGGGGCGAGATCCGGAATGGGATGGGCGTTACCTTGCACAAAAATGCCGGGCAACCGCCCATACCCGCTCGACACAGGTTTCAATACGCCAAATGCAGAATTTGGCCCCGGGATCCAGGCAATCAACGCAACGGGACTGACGGCCTGGATTTTTTACCGGCATGGCAGAAAATGGTATCGGTTCGTCAACCCGTTTACTGTGAAGGGCCGCCGACCATATTCCCCCGAAACACGGAAGTTGATTTCTCCCTTCCCTGTCCCCCGGAGGCGAGCGTCAAACCGCTTATATGGATGATCAAAATCGATTAGCCGTTCGATATCTCTTGGGCTCCGGACCCGCCATGCAAAATAATTCATCGAAATATCGGGAAATGCTGGTTCCTTGGACAGAACCGGTTAGTCTCGATTATGCAATAAGCAGGCCGTTCAAATTCCAACGGATCAAGGTTTTGGGAATACCAAAAGTACTGGTTTGAAGGCCATAGAACGGATCCGAAAATAGGGGGTTTTGGGGAGTGGTATTTTGTCGCTAACCGGTCGATGGTCGGGAAGAGGATTTGGCATGCAGCGCTTATGATTATGTTCCACCAGCCACGGCCCATGGTGTGCGCTTGCCCATTATCGCGAGGGAACGCACCGTGATGCCCCGACAGCCAGACCGTCAAAATTTAACGTCGGAGTTACATCCCACCAGATGCCCCAGCACCCGCCGTTAACGGACGGCTTCGCCAACTGTCCTATTCTGGTTGTCGATGACGAGAAGCTGATCCGCCTGTTTGTCGAAGCCCTGTTGAAAAAATCCGGGTTCACGGTTATTGCGTTTGCCGTCAATGGTGTCGACGCCCTGGAAATGATCCCCAAGGTTCGGCCGGCCTGCGTGATCCTTGACGTTAACATGCCGGTTATGAATGGACTTGAAACCTTGGCGCGGATCCGAAGCGCAGAAAACAGCCGAGACCTCCCGGTTCTTGTGGTTACCGCCCACGATGACCGCGATGAACGCAATAACATCATGCAGGCCGGCGCATCCAATTTAATTTCGAAGCCGATAAACGGCGACCTATTGGTAGAACGGGTGACCAACCTGGTCGAACGCAATTTGCTGATAGAGCAACTGTCCCGTTTCCATGAGCGGTTGACGATGGAACTTTCCGTTGCCGCCACCATGCAAACGTCGGCGGTTCCGACGGCCGACGACCTGGTTATCATCGAGCAGAAATATGGGGTGCGATTGGCCAGCCTGTTTAAACCCTCGTCAGAACTTGGTGGGGATTACTGGTCAGTGCAATCCATCGACCCGGGACGGTTTGCGATTCTGACTGCCGACTTTACCGGACACGGGATATCAGCCGCCCTCAACACCTTCCGTCTGGATATGCTTCTAAGCCGCCTTGGGGTTTGCCAAAGCTCGCCGGCAGAATATATGGAAACCATTAACCAAGAACTATCGGCCGTCATGCCTGTCGACCAGTTCTGCACGATGGTTTATGTGGTCATTGACGTTATCAATGATTTAATGATCTATTCGGCAGCTGGCGCACCACCTCCCCTTTATGGACACGTCGGTTCCGACGAAGTGATTACCGGTGATGGCAGCGGCTTTCCCCTGGGTATTCGCGCACAAACCAAATACCAAAACCGTGAAGTGGCGTTTCCTGAGGGATCCTTTTTGTTTATGTACAGTGATGCATTGTATGAAACCGAATGCGAAGACATTGGTGTCCTTGAGATTGAGGGTGTCGCCGCATTGGCCGCTATCCACCAAAATTCAGATGCCGCATTGGCACTCAATGGAGTCCTCTCGGAGTTCCTGGAAAAGGCTCCCGATCCCCTTCCCGACGATCTGACTGCGGTTTGGCTTTCCAGATAAATCATCGGCCGGGCCTCGGCCAGGCCATCGGCAAACTGTTGCGCAGAAGGGCAGGTGCGGCGGTCAGGGCGAAGGAGCAACGGGTAGTAGGCGGGTGCCGTTGGCCTTGACAAGCCGGATAAAGACCATGGCGTGGGTCACCAGCAACAGGGGCACAAGAAAAGTTGGTATGTACCAGCTGGCAGTGAAATGCGGGACCGCGTCGGCTTGCCGCAGGGCGTTGAAGAGATCAATCGTCCCGACCGAATTAAACAGCCAAACCAATGCCAGCGTCCCGGTCCACCGACCCCGCAGAGCGACCACAGCCAGCAGCGCCAGCAAACCACTAAGCAAATCACCATAGGCCGCTGCGACAGCGAAATCCATGGGCAAGGTTGGCAGGGCTCCGGCGGGTGTCAGAAAGGTTAAGCCGATGTGACGGAAGGTGTGGGGCAGGATAAGCAGTGCCAGCGCCACCCGGGTTGGTTTGGTCGCCAGCCACGGCGACAAATACCACTTGGCAAATAGTGCAAAGAGCACAAGGCTCAATAAAAATTGCAGGCAGAATATTTCCAGGGGTTGCATCTTGTAATTCTCCTACCTTGAGGTTTTTCTGTTTCTGATATTTAGTGTATATGCACCTTTATTGAGAAAAAAAATCAACTCAATTGTTTGCTGATTTTCAGTAAATTTTCGCGCAGGTCCACAAGGGTGGTTTCACCGGCTTTTTTTGAAAGGGCCTGCTGGGCCCGTCGCCAATGGGGTATTGCCTGATCAAGTTTGTCAAAACCCAAATTTGATAAAGCGACTACCCGCTGGCGCTGGTCGTGCGGGCCGGGTTGGATACGCACCCAGCCATTGCGTTCCAGCACCGCGAGATTGCGGGTCAGGCCGGTACGGTCCAGCATCAGTTGATCGGCGAGCGGAGACAGGGCAATGGTACCGCTATTGGCAAGGGTCGCGAGAATGGTAAACTGGCTGGGTTTGATCCCGACCTCGCGCAACATCGTTTCATATAGCTGCGTGACCTGACGAGCTGACCGCCGGATCCTGTCGCAGGAACAATCGGCAAGGCGCTGGTATTTTTCTTTTCGACGAGACACTGTTGAGTTCCTTTTATTTCAGTTCAATTTTATGTGTATATACACCTTATGTCAACAGGCACTTTGTCAGGCAGCGACGGGGCCTCCCCCTGGCCGGTCCGTGAGGGTATGTTCTGCCTGGCAATCGATGCTTAGAACAGGTTTTTTACGTCCGACGAAAATGTTGGAAACGCAAACATGTCATCCTTCAGAGCGCTGGCCTTAATGCCGTGCCGCATGGCCATGGCAAAAAGATGTATCAGTTCCTCTCCCTGGTGGCCGACCAGATGTGCGCCGACGATCCGGTCGGCCGACTGATCGACCAGGACCTTGGCCCAAGCGACGGTTTCACCGTAACTCTTGCCGGAAAACCAACCGGTCATTTCACTCGATGTGATTTTAATATCGGCCGACGACTGTTTTGCCTGCTCTTCCGTCAGGCCGACGGTGCTCAGCGCCGGTACCGTATAGATGCCCGACGGGATCACTTGATAGTCCGGTTTAACGGTCGGACCGTTAACAATGTTCTGGCCGACAATACGGCCCTCGTAGGAAGCGATGGGCGATAATTGAGGGGAATTGACTAGGGCATCACCAGCGACCCAAACAGACGGGTTGGAAGTTGAACGCAGGTAGTCATCCACCTCGACGGCAATACGATCATGGGCGACCTTGCCGGCATCCAGATCAAGGCCCTCAACATTGGCCACCCGACCGGCCCCATTGATCACCCGCTCAGCCTCAAGGGATTGTTCCTGACCGTCACTTTCGTAAGTTACCCGAAGTCGGTCGCCAACTTTCGTTACAGCCTTAACGGTGACCGATGTTTGAACGGTAATTCCAATGCGCTCGCTTTCCGCCTGAATGGCGGCGACGGCATCGACGTCGACCCGGGGCAGCAGCCGGGGCATGGCTTCGAGGATCGTTACCTGGGTCCCGGCCCGGGCATAAACGTGGCTGAACTCCATGGCTATTACGCCGCCACCGATGAAAACCACGTCGGCCGGTTGGGCTTGTTCGGAGAGCACATCATCTGACGTGATCATCAATTCATTACCCGGAATCGGCAACGACCGGGTCTTCGAACCGGTGGCGATGACAATGTTGTCGCCATGCAAAATCCGGCCATCGACCTCAATGGTGTTAGGGCCAACAAACTTCGCCGTACCGCGATAAACGTCGCCGCGTTTTTCGGCGACACCGGTCATTGCGTCAGGAATAAAAGCGATCATTTCCTTTTCCCGGCGGATCAGTTTGGCCCAGTCGAGTTTCGCTTTGCCGACATCAATATGGTGAACTGCGGCCCTTTCAATTTCGTCCAGGGCGTGGGCTGCCGCCACCAGAACTTTCTTTGGCGTGCAGCCGCGATTTGGACAGGTGCCACCGAAATCTCGTTCTTCTATGAAGGCGATTTTTTTACCCGCTTCGGCGGCAATAGCCGAGACCCCAAAGCCGGCATTTCCGCCGCCTAAAATAATTACATCGTATTGATCTGACATGTAGATTTTCCTTCTTATGAATGGGAACCAATTGGGCGGTACCGGGATCAGTTATTAACCCCTGAGTAAATTAAAGGCCCAGATCGGAAAGCCCCGGATGATCATCGGGCCGTCGGCCCAGGGGCCAGTGAAATTTGCGTTCGAATTCGACGATCGGTAAATCGTTTATGCTGGCCATACGCTGACGCATTAACCCGTGATCGTCAAATTCCCAGTTTTCATTGCCATAGGACCGGAACCAGTTGTTCTGCTGATCCCGGCTTTCATAGGCAAAACGAACAGCAATGCGGTTTTCGGTAAATGCCCAGAGTTCTTTTATCAAGCGATAGTCCAGTTCCCGTTGCCACTTGTCGGTCAACAGGTCCGTTATTTCGGCCCGGCCGTTAACAAATGTCGTGCGGTTTCGCCAGCGGCTGTCGATCGAATAAGCCAGCGCAATCTTTGCCGGATCACGGCTGTTCCAGGCATCTTCGGCGGCTCTGATTTTAAGACGCGCGGTCTCAGCGGTAAAAGGCGGTACGGGGGGACGTGACATGTTTGTGTTCCTCGTTCAATGGGTTAAAGAGCAACCGGGAATAGGGGCTGGCGGACCGACGGCTCATAGGGGTGCGCCTTAGGCGATGGATAGTCGGCTTTCAAGCTCGGCAATCCGTTGCTTGAGTGGGGCCACTTGGGCTTCCACTTCGGCTTCCACTTCGGCTTGCGTAAAGCGTGGTGTTATATGCTGTGGACAATTGACATCCCAGGCACTGACATCAATCAATATTGCCCGTTCAGGAACGGCCGAACCGCCCGGGCCAACGAGCCCGGCCGCCTGTTCCGGATCTTCAACAATCCGCGCGCGGCCCCAAATCTTAACCCGCCGGCGGTTCGGGTAATCCATGAGAAAAAGATAGGCTTTGTTGTTTTCACTAAGATTACCCGCAGAAATATATTGCCGATTGCCCCGGTAGTCGGCGAAACCAAGGGTCGTCTCATTGATGACTTTAAGAAATCCTCGAGGGCCGCCCCGGTGTTGGATATAAGGTTGGCCGTCGGCGCTGGCAGTGCCCAGATAAAACGAGTCACGGGTGCCGATGAAACCCGCCAGATCGGCCGAGACGGTTGTCTGCCAACCACCGCCTTCCTCCATTTTGGCGTAGCCCTGGCGCGACCCGCGAATTTCCTGCAGGCGTTTGACGGCGGGGCTGAAGGCGATGTCGCTGCTGTAAGTTGGCATGGGGTCTCTCCAAGGTCTGTTTGGTTAAGGCTGGGGAACGGCAGTGTCGATGCCGTTCCCCGGGGCGGAACTAGGAAATATGGGTTTTCAGGAAACGCCGAATATGGCCGGCGATGGACGCACCTTCCTCTTCCAAAGCAAAATGCCCGGTATCTAACAAATGGAACTCGAGGGTCTTCAGATCCCGTTTATAGGGGTGCGCACCAGACGCCGGGAAAATCACATCGTTTTTACCCCAGACAATCAGGGTTGGCGGTTGATGGGTGCGCAGATAGGCCTGCCATTTGGGATACAGCGCCGGGTTCGAGCCATAATCATAAAACAGCTCCAATTGAATGGCTTTGTTGCCGGGCCGGTCCTGAAAATACTGATCGGTGATCCAGGCATCGGGACTCAGGCGTTCCGGATTGCGGGTGCCATGGGTATATTGCCACTTGGTCGCAGCCAGATTGAGAAATCCTTTCAAGGGTTCGGCGGTTTTGTCGGTGCGATCTTTCCAATAGGCGCGGAACGGGTCCCAAAAGGCGGCCAGCCCTTCTTCATAGGCATTGCCGTTCTGGATGATCAAAGATTGGATCCGTTCCGGATGGGCCGTTGCCAGGCGAAATCCCACCGGTGCGCCGTAGTCCATGACATAAAGGCTATACCGGGCGAGGCCCAGTTTTTCGGTAAACCCGTCGATCACCCGGGCCAGATTATCGAAGGAATAGTCAAACTCATGAACCAACGGCATGGCGCTGTTACCGAATCCTGGATAATCCGGGGCGACCACATGATAGCGGTCGGCTAGGGCCGGGATCAGGTTTCTGAACATCTGTGACGATGTCGGGAATCCGTGCAACAAAAGCAATGTGGGCGCATCGGCGCGCCCGGCTTCGCGATAAAATATCTCGAGGCCATCAACCGAAACGGTTTTATGGCGCGTTTCGCCGACGGCGATTTCGGCAGACCGGGCTGGCGGGGCGGTCACGCCGGCCAAACCGATCCCACTGACAACAGCAGCGAGCAAAGCAAAGCGGCTGATTGAAGGGATTAAGGCATTAAGTTTTAACATGAGTGTCATCCAATTTTGAGGTTGAAGGGATCTTATGAGGTTGTTGAAAGTAAATTTATAGACTGATCGGTCTATATCGTCAACAGGTAATTTTTCCCTTTCCGTTGATTTTTTATAACTAGTTGTTTTAAAACATTTTAACGGAAAATTATTATGTATTTTTGAGAAATAAAAATTATTTATTTACTTTTTATGAGCAGTTCCTATAAAATATTATACTGATTATTCTATCCATTTAGCAGATAGTGGAGTGCCCATGGCTTCCGGTAAACGCGACCAGCTTATCGACACCGCCCTCGATCTGTTTTGTCAGAACGGGTTTCATGCCACCGGCATCGACAAAATCCTCGAGAAAGCCGGCGTTGCCCGGATGACTTTGTACAATCATTTTAAATCTAAAGATGAACTGATTTTGGCGACCCTGCGGCGGCGCGATGAAAAATTTCGCAACTGGTTCATGCGCTCCGTTGAACGCCGGGCGGCGTCGCCACAGGAACGCCTGCTGGCGGTTTACGACACCCTGCAGGACTGGTTCTCCGACGCCGCGTTTAGCGGTTGTATGTTCATTAACGCATCGGCGGAATTTGGCGCACCGGATGACCCCATTCATCTGGCATCAGCGGAACATAAGGTCCTGGTTCTGAAATATTTGCGTGAACTGGCGACGGCCATCGGCGTCAGGCATCCAGACGAACTGGCCGACGAGTTAATGCTGTTGATGGAAGGCGCTATTGTCATGTGTTATGTAGCCGGCGACCCAGGTGCCGCGTCCCGGGCCCGCAGCGCCGCAGAAAAACTGATCCGCAGTCACCTCAAGATTGAAGCACCTATCGCCGACTGACCATCCAGTGCGACAGCGGTTCACTTTTTAACCGATCAGAGATTAGACCCCAATCGCGGAAATCGCCGCGCCGGCCAATGGCGACAGCGATCTATGGTACTTGTGACCGACCAGATAACAGGCCCCTGCAGGCCGGTGGAAAAACCTATTCGGCGGCTTGGCGCCGTTGGTTTACGAGATCCGTCAGACAGCTGTCCTCCAGCGCCTGGATGGGGTCAAATTCCCGGTGGGCAATCCACTCATCTCTGTTAAAGGCACGAATGTGGTTATCCACATGACATAGCGACAAATAAACGATCGTGCGGTCAAACGGTGAAATATTCGGTGGACTGGCGTGCACCAACAGCGACGAAAACATCAGCATGCTGCCAGCCGGACCGGTCGGAGCCACACAACCGCCGCGCTCTGCCAATTCCGTCACCGTGTCGCGGCCCAAGGTCCACAACGGATAAGACGTCGTCTCCAGGTCATGTCCAGCGGCAACCACACCAACCTTGTGACTGCCGGGAATAAACAACAGGGGGCCGTTTGCCGCCGTCACATCATCGAGAAAGACGGCAATGTTCATGGCGCGCGGTTCGGGCATCTCGTCGTCGCGTTTCCAGGTGCCATAATCCTGGTGCCACTGCCAGACATCGCCATCAAAGGCAGCTTTCGCATTGACCTTATATTGATGCATGTAAACCGGCCCCCCCAGGGCCTGTTCGACCGGCTCTATCAGGCGCGGATGGGCACCCAATCTGCGGAACCCTTCGTTGTAGCGATGGGCCGCAAAGGCTGTGCGGGCAACGCCCGAACTCTCACGCCAGACTTCCTTGCGGTCCATGGCGTAAACCACATCCGCTTCGCCTTTCAAAAGCGCCGCCTCTTCAGGCGAAAATTTACCCGGAAAGAACAGATAACCGTCCTTGTCAAAGGTCTCTAACTCTTGCTCGGTCAGACGCATGGAAATGTCCTTCTAAATAGGTAGCGGTATGCACGAATAAGGGGCGCAGCCCTTCAACGACCGGCCGCACCCATTATTTTACGGCGATCACATAAGGTCACAAAGTGTAAAGGCTTTTTAATAAGAGGGAAAGACCGCGTAACCTCCGGTGCACGCGGTCGCCTCGTGACGGATTGTACTGAGGTTCACGGGCCAGGCTCACAGGTCGACAAATCCTCTCTGGCCTTATATAAAAACCGGCTGCAGTTACCCACAGCCGGACAGGTAAACCGGCGCTAGCGCGTTCCTGCGAGCCCAAGCTCTTCCAGGTTTTTCTTCCAGCGACTGGATTCGGTGGCGACGAATTTGGCAAATGCGCCCGGTGTACTGGTTTGGACGGCCGCCCCGGCGGCCTTAAACCGTTCTATAACCATGGCGTTCGACAGCGCTTTATTAAGTGCTTTGTTGGCGGTCTCGACAATAGTTGCAGGCGTACCCTTGGCCATAAAAAGACCGTACCAGGCTTCCGCTGAATAACCGGGCATCACTGTTTCTGCCAAAGTTGGCACCGTCGGAAGCAATGGAAATCTTTCGGCACTGCTAACCGCCAAAGCAAGCAGTGTGCCGCCCTTAATGTGGGGAATGGCAGGCGGCATTCCTGCCATAAACATCTCCACCTCGCCGGACAAGACCGCCGTGGTTGAAGCTTTACCACCCTTGTAGGGCACATGTACGAGTTTTATCCCATTGATGTTGGACATTGCGTCTGTTCCCATATGCTGGAGAGAGCCGACGCCAGGGCTTGAATAATTCAGTTGGCCCGGTTTCGATTTGGCCATCGCGATAAAGTCCTCGATTGATTTCACCCCCAGTTTTGGTGAAACCACGATGACGTTTGGAATTGATGCCACACGGCCAACAACCGCAAAGTCCGTGGCCGGGTCAAATGGTGGGGTTTTTGGCAACCAGGTTGCGATTGCCATATTAATGGTGCCAATAAAAACTCGGTACCCATCCGGTTTCGATCGTGAAACCTGTGCCGCAGCGACATTCCCGGCGGCACCGGGTTTGTTTTCGACGATGACCGGCTGACCCAGGGCCTGCGAAAATTCTTCACTCATAGAGCGGGCCAAAACGTCCGGGCCCGAGCCCGGAACGGAACCAACGACCAGCGTTACCGGTCGCTCCGGGTATGCGCTTGTCGCCGGCCCTGCCAAAATTGTCGCCAGAACAAGGGCACCTGCCGATGCCATAATCACTTGTTTTAGATCCTTCATTGTTTCGTCCTCCGTTTGTTGACCGGATCCCATATCCGGCCCTAGGCTGCGTAGTTCGGAAACGGCGATGTTTCCGAATGTAATATCATCTGTCGCAACAGGGTCTCCGTCAGGGTCGCGCGTACCGCCGCAGACCCGTTGTCATCCCACAGATTGTGGATTTCCATCGGGTCCCTGCTCAGGTCATGGAGAACCCCCTGTTCAATGCCATCGTACAGGGTCAACCGCCACTGGTCGGCCAGCAGGGTGCGCACCCGACCGCGCACCTCATGACCCGGAACGGACGCCTGGATTTCATCTTCGATCATCACACGGGTGCGTACCGATTGAAGTTGCCCGTGCTGGTCGATAAACGGTATTCCCTGCAGGCCATTAAACGGTGCGACCCCGGCCGCTTTTAGCAGCGATGCCGGCAAATCGATGGCGCTCACATAAGGTTCGTGCACCCGACCCTGGGGTAAACGGCCATCGGCCCAGATAAGAGGCGTGCGCACCAATGCCCGATAGTGCAGCGGCCCTTTGAATAATAAACCGTGTTCCCCCATCAAATCGCCATGATCGGAGAAGAAAACAACAATTGTATTTTCCGCCAGCCCCAGATGACGCAATCTCGCCAGTATGGACCCAACGGCATCGTCAATCATGGTGATCATTCCGAAGGTCAAGGCGATGGCTGAACGCAGTTCGGCTTCGCTGACCGCAATGGCTGAAGTTCCAGCCAAATTGGCAAGGCCACTGGCTCGAAGCTGTTGAAGAACTGCCGGAAACCCGGATCTGTCCTGATTGTAAAAAGTTTCAGGCAAATGGACCTCCCGGGGATCGTACATGTCCCAGTAACGGCCTGGTGGTGTAAACGGATGATGGGGATCACAAAAAGACGCCCACAGGAAAAACGGTTGTTCTGACCGATGCGCATAGTCGGCCAGGCGCTGGTTGGTTTTTTCTTCAATGTACCGGGTCGAATAGAGCTCTTCGGGTACTGCCGTACGCCAAGACTGTGGTGCCGGTCTGCCATCGCCGGCCAGGGCATTGGTGCGACCACGCAGGCTGTGCGGGTCGGAACATCGCTCAGCGAGCCAGCAGCCATAGTGACCCTCCACTAGATCTCCGTGGCCGACGGCAAGATCGACCTTATCAAATCCGTAATAGGGATAACTCAAGTCATGGTCCCGATCCCGCTGCCAGTTGTCCACCAGCTCCTGATCATAGCGCCCCGCGTCGGCGTGTAAGGCTTCAGGAATTACCGGCTTCATCCGATCCGTTGCCGGCCGTTCATGCAGTGGTGGGTTGTTGGTCACACATTGGAAATGAGCTTTACCGACCAGGCTGGTTTGCCAACCGGCCCGGGCCAAAACATCTGCGATGGTCACCGTATTCAGTCGCAAATTGAGTCCATTATGGCGTAATCCATGGAGCGATGGCATGCGCCCGGTCATCAGGCTGGCCCGGTTAGGCATGCAGACCGGCGAAGCAACGAAGGCGTTTTCAAACCGCACGCCTTGCGCTGCCAGACCATCGATGAACGGCGTCTGCAGCACCTTGGCACCATAACATCCCAGATAGTCTGCCCGTTGCTGGTCCGTACTGATGAGCAGAAAGTTAGGTTGTTTGCTGGCCATCAACGGCCTCCCGCCGGAACATCAGGTGACTTGGAATTTGATCGTAATCGAACCATCGATAAGATTACGACCGCAAGGCTGGCAAAAAGCAGACCGGCACTAATGGGGCGCTCGACGAATATGGAAAGTTCACCGCGCGACAAAATTAGAGCCCGGCGAAAATTTTCCTCCAACAAAGGTCCCAAAACAAAACCCAGGAGCAATGGCGCCGGTTCCAAGCGGATTTGGATCATAAGATAACCAACAAACCCGAAAAAGATCAGCTGCAAGACGTCGAAAACACTATTGCCGACGGCATAAACACCGATACACACCAGGACCAGGATAATCGGGTATAAAATTCGGTAGGGAATTGTCAGGATCCGCACCCACAGGCCAATCATTGGCAGGTTCATGACCAACAACATCACATTGCCAATAACAAAACTGGCGACCAGTCCCCAGAAAAGGCTGGGATGTTCCTGAATTACCGCCGGCCCCGGCTGAATACCGTGGATGATTAAGGCGCTCATCATCAACGCCATAACCGCGTCTCCCGGTATTCCCAGGGTCAATGTGGGGATGAAAGCGGCCTGGGCTGCGGCATTATTGGCAGCTTCAGGAGCGACAATCCCCGGCACATGACCGGTGCCAAATTTTTCAGGCGTTTTGGAAAGGCGTTTTTCAAAACCATAGGCGACAAACGCCGCAATCGACGCGCCGGTTCCGGGGAGAATGCCAAGGATCGCGCCTAAAACGCCGCCGCGGGCAATCGGTCCCGTCGTTTGTCCCATGTCTGCGCGCGTCGGCACCAGATCACGAATTCTTACCGTACCGGACTGCGGTCGATCATCCTGACCCGTCATCAGATTGGCCATAACCTCTGCCACCCCGAACAAACCCATGGCAACGGCAATGATGCTGAGACCATCCGCCAATTCCAGAGTGCCAAAAGTAAATCGATAGGTTCCTGATGCCACGTCGCTGCCGACCAAACCCAGAATGAGGCCGACAATAACCATGGCCAAACCTCGCAGCACCCCGTGTTGAGCCAGTGACGCGGCGGCTATCAAACCCAAAATCATCATTGAAAAATATTCCGAAGCGCCAAAACTCAAAGCCAGTCTGGCCGCCAGCGGTGCCACCGTGAGCAACAGGAATATGGCAAAAAAACTTCCGGCAAAGGAGGCATAGGTTGTCAAAAAGATTGCCGGTCCGGCTCGACCCTGGCGCGACATGGGATAACCGTCGAGACATATGATTGCCGACGACGGCGTGCCCGGCAGATTCAGCAATATCGATGCGATGGACCCGCCGTATTGGGCGCCATAATAGATACCCGCCAGCATGATCAGGCCAACATCGGGAGGTACATAAAAAGTAATGGGCATCAGCATGGATATGGTCGCCATGGCACCGATACCGGGCAACACCCCCATCAACATGCCCATGAACACACCAAAAAAACAGTACAGAAGTTTCTGGGCCGTAAAGGCCGCTTCAAAACCGAGCGATATGTTGTCCAACAATCCCATTTACCAGACCAGCAGACGCATGGGGATGGTCAGGCCATAGACGAAGACAAGGGCGGTAAACACGACCATGGCAAAAGCGACCGCCAGCACGACAGGCCAGCGATTTCGACGCTCGGCAAAACCGCTGACTCCAATACAGACCAACACCGCAGGGACCAGCCCCCAGGATTCCAGCAATAGGGCGAAAGACAGAATTGCCAGCGGGATCAAAAATAGCGGTCGCCTGAACAGAGGGCGGGGGGTTTTGGCACCCTTAGACAGGCCCTTATCCGTCTCGCGCCTTTCCAAGGTGACAATAAGCAGTGCAATCAGACATAGGGAGGCACCGAGGATCATTGGGAAATAACCGGGTCCCATGCGGCGCAAGGTACCGATCTCATAGGACCAGCCACTGACAAGTACGGCGACACCAACCATCAGCAGAATCAAACCTGTAATCAGACTCTGTGTGTTGCCAGTTAAATTGCGGAGCATATTTTTGCCTCCCCTGCTTGAGCCCGAAACCCGGAACACAAAGCCGGACGGACCGCAGGACAATAACAATTGCATTTATGAAAAAAAATCGAGATAATTTCTCTTTTCGATGAAAAAAAGTCATCACATGCTCCGCTCCTTGCGAATGTTGACCCACTTTCTTGCCGCCGCCCGGTCCCTTAACCTGCATCGGGCGTCGAAGCAGGTCTCCGTGACACAGTCGGCCCTATCGAAAAGTCTTCAGCAACTGGAAGCCGACTTAGGCGTAAAACTTTTTGACCGGTCGGTGCGTGGCGTCGCCCTGACAAAATTTGGTGACAGCTTGTATGTGCGGGCCTGTCGAATCGAAGCCGAATGTGACCTGATTGAACGGGAACTTGCTGAAATGGCAAGTGGTCAATCGGGTAGTTTAAACATTGGTGCGGGAGCCGCCTGGTCATCCGTCCTGTTGCCGCAAATCCTGGTCAATTTACAGAAAACCCGACCGTCGGCCCATTTCACCATTCGACGAAGCTCAGGACCACAATTTGCTGAACAGTTTGCGAATGGTGAAATCGATATCGGACTGGGGTCATTGAATACAATTGCCCAGAACGAAGACGATTTTATTTGTGAACCCCTGTCGACCATCCAGACTTATTTTCTCGTCCATCGGGACCATAGGCTGCACGGTCAAACCCGGGTCGGCCTCGAAGACATGACTTCATATCCGTGGTCCATGTTCAGATTGGACAAGGAACTTCATGAACGTATCGCCCTGCTCTTCACGTCAAATAACCTACGCTTTCCGGTACCGGCCCTGTCGGTCGATTCCGTTACAACGGTCCTCGAATCATTAAGATTATCGAATATGATTACCTGCCTGCCATCGCCGCTCCTGTCCCTGGCAAAATCCTTCGATGTTTACCCGCTGCCCGTCGGGATCAGTCCCTGGACCTTTCAGTCGGGAGTGGTTTATCGAAAGACCAGTCTTGTCTATCCCTTGTTGCAGGACCTGCTCGATATTTTGCATGACCAGTTCGGTTTGGATACAGAAAAACCGCCTGGTGATGGTCCCTGAACAAAAATCAAGGGTCCGTGCCTTGGGATACAGTGGCGCAGCAGAAAACATGGAGCGGCCGGTTGATCAACCATACGACATCCCTATTCCGGGTTTACTGCCGTCGAGTGCCCTGGTCAGAACGCCCGATAGTTAGGGTTCCACCCGGTTCGGCGGCCGTTCGCAAGGGCGGAGGTCAGTCGATTTCTTTGATTTTTCCGCTCTTAAAAATTTCTTCCATGAACGGCATAATTTTCAACCCCCCCCGGACTTTGCCGTCCAAATCCGCTTCGGCGGCCCGGACACTTTCCAGTCGGGCGATGACCGCGTCGACCATCGCCAGGGGAACGACCACGGCCCCGTCCAAATCCCCAAGAATAATATCGCCGGAATTGACCGAAACCCCGCCCAGGACAATATTTTGACCGACCGTACCTGGCCCGTGGCAGGCCGGCGAGTTTGGCGTGACACCGGCACAGAAGCAGGGCAAGCCAACCCGCCGGATACCAATCACATCGCGCACATAACCGTCGGTAACAAATCCTTCGATACCCCTGTTTTGGGCAATCCCCAACATATTGTCGCCGGCGACCGCCGTCGCCACGTAACCATCTGTCGCGACAACGATTATGTCGCCGGGACCACCAACTTCGATCGCCGCAAATGGCGCCATAATATCCGCCGGTCCGGCATGACAGGTCACAGCAACACCACAAAATTCCGATTGGTCATCGCTCACCGGTTTGATGATGCCGTCGAGGGCGCCCCGGCCGCCCATGGCGTCGACAACAAATCCTGTTTGCACGCCTTTCAGGGCCGCCACCTGGGCCGCCGTCGGCCGGTTGAAATTGCGACGCAGGGTTAAGACGGGAGGTTCTTCAATCATGGTCAGCTCTTTTCTGTCAGTTATAGGTTCGGTTATCAAAAGTTGTGAAGGGAGGGGCGGTGGACTTGGCAACCTGACAATTCGCCCAGGCCCGATAAGTTACTCTCCTTGCGCGGCGACACTTTTCCGGTTCATTTGGCGACAGTGCATCAGAAGGGCCATGTTATTAAAGCTCCGGCAATAACACCAGAGGGGAATAGCGCTGGCCGGTTGGAATTTACGGCAATAGCGACATGTCCTTGCGCTGGGTCGTTTGCCTAGGTAGCCTTTTGGGTAAACACGATTGCACAGGACGACGACCGCCTGCTTTTCGCAGGGATAAGCGTCAGGACTTAATCTGATCAAGGAATTGTAGGTGGCCATGACGCCGGAAACCTTAAAAAAGATATACAGCATCCAGACCATGCGCCAACGGGCCCGCCGCGAACTGCCGCAGCCGATTTTTGATTTTGCCGACGGTGCGGCGGAAGATGAAAAAACCCTCCGGCAGAACGAAAGCGCTTTCGATGGCTTTTCCATGATCCCACGGCCGCTGCGTGGGGCGGCCAGCCGGGACCTGTCGATTACGCTATTTGGTGATACTTTGGCCCTGCCGGTGCTGGTCGGACCGACCGGATTGTCGGGTCTGTTTTGGCCCGACGGCGAACGTCAAACGGCCCTGGCGGCAAAGGCCGCAGGAACCGTGTTCTGTCTCAGCCACGGTTCAACCTGTACCATGGAAGAATTGGCGACGACATCCGCATCGCCTCGCTGGATGCAGGTTTTTATATATAAGGACCGGCAATTTACGGAGGAGTTTTGCCGCCGGGCCGAGGCCGCTAACTTTGATGCGCTGATATTGACAATCGACAACCAGATCCCTGGCAAACGCGAACGGGATCTGAAAAACGGATTTACCATACCGCCAACCTTCGACTGGCAGGCCTACCTAGGCATGATCTCGCGGTACCGCTGGATATGGCGCATGCGCCATGCCTTAAAAGGCATGACTTTTGGCAATTATCAACGGCCCAACGAGACGGCGGACCTGTCGACCCTGGCGGCGCGGATGGGTGAAATGCTCGACCCGGCGATGAATTGGGACGATGTCAAGTGGCTGCGCCGGATCTGGAAAAAACCCCTGTTGATTAAGGGTATACTGCACCCTGAGGACGCGGCAAAAGCCATCGACCTGGGGGTCGACGGCATTATCGTTTCAAATCATGGTGGCCGCCAATTGGATGGTGCAATTGCCACGGCCAACGCCCTCGGCGCCATCGCCGACCAGGTCAAAGGTCAGGTACCGGTGTTGATCGATGGCGGCATTCGGCGCGGCACCGACGTCGTCAAAGCCCTGGCCCTGGGTGCCACCGCCTGTTTAATCGGCCGACCGCAGCTGTGGGGGGTCGCGGTCGCCGGCCAGGCCGGAGTCGAGCGAGTCTTAGAAATTTATGCCCAGGAAATCGACATGGCCATGGGCCTGTGCGGATTGTCTCGCATATCTGAAATATCCAAGGACTTGCTTATCCGGCGATCGGTCCGGTAGATCGTCATCGCCCGAAAGCGCGGACAATCCCACAACCACGGTAACCGTAAAAGCCCCAAGAGAATAGCCGATAGGGAAGCCGTACCGTTTATCCAAAAACAACCCTCCGGGGCGTTACCGCCCCCGAGTTCGGAAATTGTCCTCAAATTTGTTATTGTCAGTTGATAACGGGAGAGAAATCGCCAAAAATAGCGCACATCCAAAAACAATGACTGCTTGTGGAGCCCCTTGATGACCATTGCCATTACCCTCTCCCTTCTCGCAGTCGCCGTCGCCTTGACGGCGGTCTGGGCCGCCAGTGAAGTTTCGAAAAAAACCCTCGGCGAAGCCACCTCTTTGGTAAAAGATCATGCGACGGAAATGATAAAACTGGCGGCAACCAACGACCACACCATTGCCGCGTTGCAGGAAGACATCATCGCACTCAAGCTTGAGAACACGTCTCTGAAAAAGGAGATCATTAGCGAGGCGGAACGACGAAGCCGCGATGTCGAGCAAATTAACGAACATTTTGAAGATTTGGAAAGTGGTTGGTCCGGTAAAAAAAGACCGAAACTCAATCTCTGAAACTGTGCCGGTTGGTGTCGCCCAACCAAAGGCCAAGAGCGCGTCTTCCCTGAAGCCGTTCTCAGCGGCCCGGGCGCAACCCGTTTGCCCGCAGCTTTTCAATGGCATCGGTGACCGGTTCAGAACTGCTCCACTCCTGCAGTTCAAAATAAAATGATGCACCCTTTCCACTTTGTGATTGAAAATCGAGGTTGCCCGCGTGTTTTTCGATGATCGACTTTGATATGCTTAAGCCAAGCCCGGCCCCGCTTTTGGTCCTGGTATCCGAGGCGTCGGCCTGGCTAAAACGGTCGAAGATTGAGGCTCTAAAGGAATCGGGAACACCGGCTCCCTGGTCGATTACGGTAATTCGAAGCTGCGCCCCTTGTCTTTTCAGTGTGATATCAACATCGCCCGATTCCGGTGAAAATTTCACCGCGTTAGATATCAGGTTGGTCAGTACCTGACCGAGGCGACCGCGATCGCCGATGACACAAACTTTTTCATCGACAGCGGCGTACAGAAGTGTCACGCCGACCTCGTTGAGCAGCCCCCTGTTTTGTTCAATGGTATCGAGAATCAGTTCATTGACATCCACAAGTTCGAAGGAAAGGGGTAAATCATTGGATTCCATCCGATCCAGGTCCAATAAATCATTAACCAGATTAATCAGCCGCCGGCTGTTTTTACTGGCCAGGACCGTCATCTCCCGGGCACTTTCCGAAATCTCGCCGGCAGCCCCGCCGAGGATCAACCCCAAGGACCCCTCGATTGACGTCAGGGGCGTCCTCAGTTCGTGGCTGACCGTAGAAACAAATTCGTTTTTCATCCGTTCGACGGACTTTAAATCCGTGATATCAAAAACCTGCCGCAACAGACTGGCCTTACCCTGGTGAGGATGTTCAATCAAACTGGTCGCGATATCGGTCCATATGGCGCGGCCGTCTTTGTGAAGGAATCGTTTTTCGACAAGCAAATTGGCAAGATCACCGGAAATCAATTTTTGATCCAGCAATTCAATCGGTGCGATTTCATCCGGGTGGGAAATGTCGCGCCAATTACGCCCGAAAAGTTCCTCCGGTCGATACCCCAGGAGTTGGCCAAAAGACCGGTTGACCATCAGTATTTCGCCGTCCAGATCCATCAACATCATGCCGGCCGGACTGCTTTCGAAGACCCCTCTAAATCGCCCTTCGCTATGGCCCAATGCGGATTGCAAATCCATGCTCTGCAAAAACGACCGGTTTATAATGCGCGCCAAAAGGCACAGGGCGGCACCGAACAGCAACAGGATAAGCCCCATGACAACCTGAACTTCGTCGTTCTGGCGAATTAACTGTACGGACAGGGGCAAAAGCGCCGGGATGGAAAAAGCAAAAAAAGCCATGGGCCAACTGGCGTAGCTGGCCAGAGAACCGGCGACGAGGCCGCCAAGGCAAAAGGCCAAAAGCGCTTGGTACTGGAACTGCTGGGGGTCAAAAAAAAGGATCCCTGCACTGCCCCACAGGGCACCTGACAGGAACGCGAGAAATGCGAACAGGGGCAGGAAGGGAAATTTCCAGATTACCAGATAGGACGCCGGTTTTCGAAACAGGGCATACCTGAAACCATACACGGCAACGATCAACCCGCCCCAAACAGCCAGATGTGGGCTCGGTACGGAATGCCGCAACACCCAAATCATCAGGCCGGCAACGGCAAGCGGGGTAATCAACGGCACATAGGCTCCTTTTACCAAAATCTGCGCAATCTGAACCTTATGCGGCGCGTCACTTGCCCGCAAGCGGACATCAGAAAGTCGCCTGGTATTTGCACCTTCACGGGGCATGATTGAATAACCTTGTATGCAATTTTTCGGGGCAATTTACTCCGTCACCGGCCTCAGTACAAGCGTACCCATAAGCTGCCTTACAGGTAATAATGATCTTTTTCCCTGCCGCCGAATCGGTCACGACGTCTGCACGTCGAAAACCGATTTGTAGTCCGGATGCCAGCGTGACAGAGGCGGCCGGTTTTCGATAATATCGCCGGCTCCCCAAAGAATCCTTTGATGATCCATTTCCGCCGTCGTTTCTCCGTCAGGGCAAAGGATATAAAAGTCGCCCGCGGCAACACCAGCCAGCATCCTATCGACCACCTGTCGAGGTAACCAGGCCCCCGGCTTGGGCTCGGCACTGCCCGTTGTCGTCCATCCGGGAATCAGCAGGTGCGCCGTGACCTGGCAGTTTTCCCTGTTGCGCAGTTCATGTTGCAACAGTTCCGAATAACTTTTGACCGCCGCTTTGGCCACATTATAGGGCCGATTATTAGGGGGGGTTGTGATCCCCTGCTTGGAGCCCGTATTAATGATAGCAGATGCCTGATCCTGTGCGATCATACCGGGTGCAAAGGCCTGAACGCCATTGACCACCCCCCAAAGATTGACGTCCATGGTTTTTTGCCAGTCCTTGTATCCGGTCCAGCAACCCGCCGGATTACGAACCGCCGCATTGTTCATGAGGACGCCGACGTCGCCGTAGGCCCCGCGAACCCGCTCGGCAAGGGCGATGAGTGCCGCCCCGTCGCTAACGTCGGTGACCACCGGCAATATCTCCGCCTGCCCGCTCAGGGCCTCGGCGGCCACGCCCAGCGCCTCGGCGGTTATGTCGACCATACAAACCGTCATTCCAAGATTTGCGCATTTTTTACAGGCGGCTTGTCCGATACCACTGGCCGCCCCGGTCACGACAGCAACGCGTCCCTGTGCAAATGCCCTATGCATTCTTAATCCCCCTATACGATCCGAACGGGAAAGCCTTAGAAATTTTATTTTAGCGTAAATTTACCCGGATCGCCAATCGTTACGGCACTGGGGCTAAGCGTCATCCAGACCAAATTGCAAGGCCGCAAGTCGGGCGTACAAGGGGTTCGATTTCAACAGTTCGCCGTGCGTCCCGATGGCAACCATTTGGCCCTTATCAATGACCGCAATGCGGTCCGCATTGAGCACCGTTGCCAGGCGATGGGCTATAATCAAGGTAGTTCGACCCCCCATCAAATTTTCCAGGGCGGTCTGTACCAATCTTTCGTTTTCCGCGTCCAATGCCGATGTTGCTTCATCGAGCAGCAGGATTGCCGGATCGCGAAGCACGGCACGGGCAATGGAAATACGCTGCCTTTGACCGCCGGATAAGCGCGCCCCCTTCTCGCCCAAAAAGGTCGAAAATCCATCGGGCAACTGATCAAGAAAGGTCGCGGCCGCCGCCGCTTCAGCGGCGCTGCGAACCTCTTCGTCCGACGCATCGGGCCGTCCAAATCGAATATTTTCCCACCCATCCGCACCAAATAACACCGGGTCTTGGGGAACCAGGGCGATCCGTTCACGGACATCGAGTGGCGCGGCTAATCTGAGGTTAATACCGTCGATCATCACACGTCCCTGTTCGGGGTCATAAAACCGCAGCAACAACTGAAATACCGTGGTTTTACCGGCCCCGGAAGGCCCGACCAACGCCACCGTTTCTCCAGGTCGCACATCCAGTGAAAACTGACGAAGGGCCGGCCTGTCGGGACGAGAGGGATAATGGAAGGTTACCTTTTCAAATCGAACCCGCCCTTCGGCAGGTTCGGGCAATTTGAGCGGCTGATCGGGGGCGACAATTTCCGGTTCTTCCTCGAGCAATTCAATCAACCGTTCGGTCGCCCCGGCGGCGCGCTGTAATTCACCAAAAACTTCGCTGATTATACCCACGGAAAAGGCCACCGTTGCGGCATAAAAAATAAAGGCCGCAAGTTCTCCACCGCTGATTTCGCCAGCCATCACACCGCGACCACCGACCCACAAAATGACCGCAATGGCGTTAAACACCAGCAGGATAACCACTGCCGACAACAGGCCGCGGGCCCGGATCCGGCGAAGTGCCGTCGCAAAGGCGTTTTGAACTTCGCCGGCGAAACGGCGGCGATCTTCGGGTTCGTGGGTGAACGCCTGTACCGTGCGAATCGCATTGAAGGTTTCTTCGGCAAAGGCTCCGACATCGGCGACCCGGTCCTGGCTGGCCCTCGACAGTTTGCGCACCCGACGGCCAAACACCAGAATTGGCACAACAACCAGCGGAACCACCAGCAGAACCAACCCAGCCAACTGGGCATTGGTCACGAACAGCATGACCAACCCGCCCAGGAAATTAAGGGCATTGCGCAGGGCCATCGATGCCGATGAGCCGATAACCGATTGCAGCAGGGTCGTATCGGTGGTCAGGCGGGATAAAATTTCGCCGGTTTTTGTGACCTCAAAAAACCCCGGGTGCAGGGCCAATACCCGGTCGAATACCGCTCGTCTGAGATCAGCGACAACCCGCTCTCCCAACCACGATACCAGATAAAATCGGGCGTAGGTCCCAAACGCCATGACAACCGAAAGGCCAATCAGAAAAACCAGCGCCTGATTGAGGGCGCTCGCATCACCACCTGAAAATCCACTGTCGATCAGGGTTTTCAAACCCTGCCCCAAACCCAATGTGGCAGCGGCGGTTACCACGAGCGCAACGGCGGCACCAAAAACCCGCCCCCGGTAAGGCAGCAAAAACCCCCAGGCCCGTCTCAAGGTGCGCAGATCACGGCCCTTCGGCCGGTCAGGGAGTGAGGAACGGGCCACAAAGTTGTCCTTACAAAAGCGACAAGATAATCAGGGGAACATAAGATTTAGCTTCCCTATTTGGCAGATTTGGCGGAACATTCAAGGACCTTTTCGAATAGCCATTTGCAGGTTCCCGCCAACCCCGGTATCTTGCCTCGGCAATCCAGCCGTAATTCCTCAAAACCCGTTTTGGATACCCTTAAATGAGCACGGACCAACGACAAACACTGTTCCTGAACTTAGGGCACTTTTTTGATCACATGCTGATTTTGATTTATGCAACGGCGGTGATCGCCATGGCCGACGAGTTTGCTCAGTCCTATGGCGAAATGATTCTCATTGCAACGCCCGGATTTGTCCTCTACGGGGCCATGTCCCTGCCCTTTGGTTGGCTGGGTGACCGCCGGGGCCGACACGGCTACATGACATTGTTTTTTGTCGGCATCGGTGTGGCAACGACACTTACCGCCTTTAGCACAACGATCCTCGAGCTGACCATTGGCTTAACGGCAATTGGATTTTTTGCCGCGATCTATCATCCCGTCGGCATTCCCATGCTGGTACAAGGCGTCGACAAACCGGGCAAAAAAATTGGCGTCAACGGGGTCTGCGGAAATATGGGCGTTGCTGCGGCACCGCTGGTTGTCGGTGCCCTGATGCTGGCCTTTGGCTGGCGGGGTGCCTTCATCGGTCCCGGCGTCCTCTGTATCCTGGTCGGCCTGATTTTTTGGAAAATGGTTCCGGCCGACAAACCGGTCGGGCCAAAGGACAAAACGCCTACTGCGGGCCAGGCGGATTTTCAGGTGGGGTGGCAACGGGTTTTGGTTTCTTTGGGTATTATAACCCTCATTTCCGGCCTTATTTTCAGCTCGTCGACCGTTGCGCTGCCCAAACTGTTTGAAGAACGTTTTGCTGCGGACCTGCCCGGTTCCATTGGCTTCGCCGCACTGGCCTCGCTGGTTTATGCAGTTGCCTCCTTTGCCCAGGTCGCCGCCGGGTCTGCGGTCGATAAATATTCGGCAAAGTCCCTGTTAATTGGTATTTTGGGAACTCAAGTGGTTATATTGCCGCTGCTGGCATTGGCCGAAGGCCCCCTGTTGTTTGCCGCTTCGTTATTTCTCATGGCCTGTGTCTTTGGTCAGATCCCGATTATTGATACGGTTCTGACCCGCTACGTTCCGGATTCCCACCGGGGCCGTGTTTTTTCCGTAAAATACCTGTTGAATCTAAGCGTCGGTGCCCTGGCCATACCGATGATCTCCGGCATGCATCAATGGGCCGACGGATTTACAACCCTGTTCCAAACCCTGAGCCTTATCGCCATTGTCATGGTTGCTGCCGCCTTTATCCTGCGCCGTCCGCAGGCCGCGGCCGCAGAATAACCGGTTTCATGGGCCAATTTGCGCCCCTTGAATCCTGGGCCAAAGACCTGGTCGACCGCCATCGATTGGCAAATACCGAGATTACCATATATCGCCGGGATCAAATGGCCTTTCGCCTGCGCTACGGTTTCATGGATCTGCAACGCCAGCGGCCGTTGATCGACGATGCGATCTTTCGAATTTATTCCATGACCAAACCGGTTATCTGTGCGGCGGTCCTGATGCTCATGGAAGACGGACGGTTGGCGCTCACGGATCCGGTCGCAAAATATATTCCGGCGTTAGCAAATTTGTATGTTTTTAACTCAACCGGCACCGCTCACGCCGCCAGGGTCGCCGCCCACAGGGACATAACAATTCACGACCTGCTTTCACATACGGCGGGTCTGACCTATGGCGGTCAGGAATATCCGCCGGTCAGCACATCCTATCGGGTTAAGGGTATCGATTTTTCAAAACCCCATGGCACCCTCGCCGAACTGGCGGACCGGGTCGGCAGTTGTGATCTGTATTTTCAACCGGGAAGCCGCTGGATTTACAGCATCGCCAACGACATTCTCGGTCGCGTTATTGAAGTGGCTTCGGGACAAAACCTGGACCGGTTTTTGGCGCAACGCCTGTTCCTTCCATTGCAGATGCCTGACACATCCTTTCACGTGGCCGAAGCGGACCGGTCGCGGTTTGTTAGCAATTTTTGTTATGGTCCGTCGGGCGCTCTGGAAGATTGCAGCGACCAGTCGGACGACCGGTTTTTGAACAACGGGACTTTGTTGTCGGGCGGTGGTGGTTTGGTTTCGACCAGCAAGGATTACCTGCGGTTTTTGCAATTGCTGCTGGGGCGCGGCACCATCGACGACCTGAACCTGTTGGATCCGGCCTCCGTTGATCTGATGACCAGCAATCAATTGCCCGGCGATTTGCCGTCCATGGGTTGTCCCATTCACAGCAAAATGGACATGGCCGGCATTGGATATGGGTACGGGGTTTCCGTGCTCATCGACGCCGAAAAAGCGGCGGTCCATGGGTCGACCGGCGATTACGGGTGGGGCGGTGTCGCCAATACCTATTTTTGGGTCGACCCCCGCCAGGAAATGATCGTGTTGTTTATGAGCCAGTTGTTACCGGCCGCCGACATGCCCATTCGGACCGACCTGCGGCACCTGGTCTACCAGTCCCTGGCGGATGCTGGCTAGGGCTGTCGACTCCTTATCTTATCTCTAATGGGACGACGCCCGGATAGGCCCGGTGTCGAATGGACGCAAACCTCTTGACATAATACCTTTTGGTATTATTATAATGATACCTTTTGGTACTATGTTAGGAAATACCATGAACCGATTATTTACTTTTGCCCTCCTCACCGGCGCATTGTTATTGCCGGCCGTGGCCGCCCATGCCGAACCAACCATTCAAAATGAACCCGCGCAAAAACTCAATTGGCAAACGACCTCTGAAGGCGTCGCCTTTGCGGCACTTGTCGGGGATCGTTTCGCGGAACCCTATATGGCGATGGTCAAATTACCGGCAGGACTGATCAGCCCCGCCCATACAAAGTCGGCCAACATGTTTGGCGTTATCATATCCGGCGCTATGGTCCATTCGACCGTCGGCGCTGATCCCAAAGACGATGTGGTTCTGCCAGAGGGATCCTTTTATCGGGTTTCCAAGGACCTGGCGCATGTCAGCAAATGCGTCTCTGACACGGAATGTGTAACCTTCCTCTATCAAGACGGAAAATTCGACTTTCTGCCGGTAGCGGGAGAGCCAGCACAATGAGTGGTGCCAGCGAACCGCAGGGAATTCAAGGTGCTTTTCGGGCGCTTTCCGACCCAACCCGGCGCGGAATTCTGATGTTTCTGAGTGAACAGGACATGACGATTGGTGAAGTTTCCGAGCGCTTCGAGATAACCCGGGCGGCGGTTAAAAAACACCTGACCATCCTCGAACAGGGCAAACTGATCTCCGTCCACGCCAGGGGCCGGGAACGCATTAACCATCTTGAACCGCGGGCCCTGAAAAGCGTTTCCGATTGGCTCCGTTACTTCGACCAATATTGGGACAACCGTTTGGCAAAATTACAGGATGTTATTGAACGCCAGGAACAAAACAAATCTAAATCCACAAAATGAAAGGCAGAAAAATGAGAACAACAACAATTACAAAATCCGTTTTCTTCAATGCGTCGCGTGAAACCGTTTGGGCGTTTTTGACCGATAAGGACAAGCTCGGTGAATGGTACCATCCGGCAGAAACTGACTTCGCTGTTGGTGAAAACTATTGCCTCTATCGTCAGGATGAGACAGGCACCAAAGTGCCGCAAATCACCGGTCGGGTGATTGAGATGGACGCCCCCGCCAGACTGGTGACAACCTTTATCATCGGTCCTTTTCAAGGCAAAGAAACAACCCTGATCTGGGAATTGCAGTCTGCCGCCGGAGGCACCCGCCTATCTCTCCACCACGAAGGGGTCGCCGAGGCCGCCGGCGAGGGCGCAATGCAACTGCTTATGGCTTTGGATGAAGGCTGGGATAAACATCTCGGCGATTTGCGCAAAACCGCCAACCCATAGAGAGTTCCCTGCATCCCGCAGCCCCCGGACAACCCTTGCGCGGGGGCCGCGATGGGTCACCCCGATCCGTTGACCATCTTACCTGTGCGGTTGGTCAATCCAGACCCCCTCATGGCCCGCCAACACACATGGCGGCGGGCCGGCCGTCCCATGCAGACAGCGGCGGTATGTCTCTGTCGTTCGCGCCTGGCTTAGACGCTGAATTCGAAAGCCACCCCTTAGCTGTCCTCGGGATCCGCCGCCGGGACCAGTTTTAAGGCGACGGAATTCATGCAATAACGCAGGCCTGTGGGCCGGGGACCGTCGGTAAACACGTGACCCAAATGGGCATCACACCTGGCGCAAACGGTTTCGACCCGGCGGCTAAAAAAGCTGTTATCTTCCTTTTCACCAACGGCACCATCCGAGATCGGTTGAAAAAAGCTTGGCCAACCGGTCCGCGAATCGTACTTGGCATCGGAAGAAAACAGCGGGTTGTCGCAGCAAATACAGTGATAAACGCCCTTGTCCTTACATTGATCATAGGTGCCGGAAAAAGCATGCTCTGTGCCCTGTTTGCGGGTTACGTAATAAGCTTCGGCGGATAGTTGTGCCTGCCATTCGGCTTGCGATTTGCGGACCTTTTCCATGGTGCCCTACCTTCTCCAGTTCGGTGTTACATTTAGAAACAATATAGTCATTGTTATAGTTCGGTTGTTTTGCGAAAATATCAACTCTGAGATGGAGGGAAAAATCACCACAGAACCCCAATTGGATGCACTGAAAAAAGAAATCGTAGTTCTTTTTAATAGTTTTCACCGCATAAAAAACGAGTTGGCCTCCATTAAACATCCATCTTCAAAAAATGATCTGTTGGGGTCTGTTGCGGATCAACTCGCCGCGATTTCCGACGAAACCAGCGCTGCCACAGATGAAATCATGGGCGCGACAGAGGGCATTCAAGAGGTCAATGACCGTCTGATTTCAGAGATTAAATTCCGCGGTGCACGGCCCAATTTTGATGTCATTAACGATAACGTCAATCGAATTCTCGAGGCCTGCACCTTTCACGACATAACCGGTCAACGGCTGACCAAGATCGTCGATGCCATCAACCTGTTGGAAAGCACACTCAATTCAATTGTTACCGTGGTCGGCAAAGAAGCCCTGCAATCGATGGCCGTGGATACGGCTTCCTTCCATAAGGATGACGATGGAATTGAGCTGGCCGGACCGCAAATTGGTGATACCGAATTCAGCCAGGAAGACATCGATAAGCTGTTCGATTAACGCCGCTGCTCGAGCCGCCACCGTCTGCCCGGCAGTGGCAAAGGGATCCCAGTCCGACAGGGCGCTTCGGTTTCTGTTAATCGTTGCTTTTTAAACTGCGCAAACTCGACAGGTCGGGACAAGGGCCCGACCCTTGTTTTCTGTGCAGGTTCCTGTGAACAGAATTAAAATGCCTTTATGCGCCCGGAAATGCACTAAATGCGTCCGTCATAGGCCTTGCGACCGATCGGGCAGGCGATGACCGTGAAGGTTTTCCGCTTAAGCGCCTCCTTAAGGGCTGTTTCCAGGGTGGCTTCATCGCTGGCCGTAACCCCGACACCGCCCAGCGCCGCAGCAACGGCAGCAAAATCCGTACCGCCAAAATCAACCCCCAAATTGGCGTAATCCGAGCCCCTTTGTTTAAGTTCAATCAAAGCCAACGATTGATCTACAAAAACCACGACCGGCAGAGCCATTTCCAGATCCCGGGCCGTCGCCAGTTCGCCCAAAATCATTTCCAGCCCGGCATCGCCGCTAAAGGCGACGACCGGCCGCGCCGGTTCCGCCAATTTACGCCCCATGGCCAACGGCAGGGCAACACCCATGGTACAGAGCCCAGTCGATTGCATTAACCCCCGGGGTTCATAACACTGCCAGGCCTGGCTCAGAAGAATTCGGTGCGCCCCGGTGTCAACGGCAGCCACCACATTGCGCGGCAGGGCGCGCCGGGCAGCGGCAACTACGGCTTCGGCACCCCATCGACCATCCCCGGCGAAGGCTTTTTTGTGGTGCTCGCGGACCTGTCCAGGCCGCCCGTCAGGCCAAAGAATTTTTGCTTTTGCCGACACCGCCAGTCGATCCAGGCCCGCCCCCACATCACCGACAAAACTCAACTGCGCCTGATGGACATAATGGCAGTTGGCGGCCTCGGAAAACTCGATAACCGGCTTGTCAGGCCCCCATAGGTTGACCCAGCTGGAACGCATTTCGATGGGATCGTAACCACAAAGGATAAGCAGATCACTTTCACCAACCAGGGGCTGGATAATGTGATCTGCTTTCGGCGACAAACCCACCCCGCCAATCGCCAGAGCATGGTCTTCTGCGAGAATTCCCTTGGCTTTATAGGTGGTGAGAAGCGGCACGCCAAAATCTTTGCAAAAATCGGCAACAGCTAGTTCACCGCCCTGATGCAAAACTTCGACACCGGCAATCATCAGCGGTCGTTCTGCCTCGGCAAACATTTGCCGCGCGGCATCCAGTTCCGGCCCGTCAACGGGACCCGACTTTGCCGATTTTACCCGCCGGGTTTTGGTCGTCGGTTGCTCGCGCGTGGCCATCGAAATCGGCACATCGATATGGACCGGGCCTGGTTTGCCATCCATGGCGACCGATACGGCTTTGTCGATGATCACATCAACGGCTCCGTCAACCACGGTAAAACTGGCTTTAGTTACTGATTTGAGCAATTCGCCGTGGTCAAAAATCTGATGGGTATAGGTTTGCACCGTATGGGCATCATAACAACCGGTCAGGTAAACCAGCGGCACCTGGTCCTGATAGGCGTTTACAATGGCGTTGACCGCATTGGCCACGCCTGGCCCAACCGTTGCCAGTAAGACGCAGGGGGCTTTGGTGAAATGGTGGGTTCCTTCCGCCATAAAACCGCCGGGGTTTTCATGCTTGACCAGAACGAATTCGATCCCGGCACGCCTGAACCCGTCCATCAGCGCCAACACTTCGCCACCGGGGATGCCAAAGGCATGGCGACAGCCCGCCTCATACAGGCGCTGGGCAATGAGATCGGCTGTATTAGGCATTGGCCCCCCCGTGCGGCAGGTTCAGATATCCGTCACGGGTTTGCGGCAGTTTGCGATTGAGAATCTTGCCGGCCACCAGGTTGCGCAGCACCTGCGCGGTTCCGCCACCAATCGTGAACATGCGGGCATCCCGACACATGCGCTCCAGCGGAAGGTTTCTTGAATAACCTTTGGCACCAAACATCTGCAGCGCATCGTTGGTGACTTTTATGGCCATTTCCGAGGCCAGGATCTTGGCCTGGGCGGCGACCAGCATGTCGGGGAAATCATTGCCGTCCAGCTCAGCGCTGGCGGCCGCCCGATAGACCATGGTTTGCGCCGCCGCCGCCTGGGTGATCATATCGGCCAACATCCATTGCAGACCTTGAAACTCGCATATGGGACGGCCAAACTGCTCGCGTTGCTGGACATAATTCAGGGCCTGCTCGTAGGCCCCTTCAGCAATCCCGAGGGCGACGGTAGCGGCACCCACCCGTTGTGAATTGTAGGCGTTCATAAGACCGGCAAACCCTCGGCGAATTCCGCTTGGCGGAATGACGACCATATCTTCACCAACAACCAGGTCTTCAAACAGCACTTCCGTTTCGGGAATACCGCGCAATCCCATGGTCGGTTCCCGACGACCGATTTTTAATCCGTCATCCTCGCCGCGCACGGCAATGAAACCGGCAATACCCTGCTCGACACCGCCGTCGAAGACCCGGGCGAAGATCAGATGTAACTTCGATACGCCGCCGCCGGTGATCCAATGTTTTTTACCGTTGAGAACATAGCTATTGCCTTTTTTATCGGCCCTGGTGGTCATATCCGTGGCCGCACTTCCGGCATCGGGTTCGGTAATGCAAATGGCCGGTTTGTCGCCCGCCAGCACCAGATCTGCCGCCCGTTTTTTCTGGCCATCCGAGCCATATTGCATGATTGCGCTAACCGCGCCCATGTTGGCTTCGACAACGATCCGCCCGGTGACGCCACAAACTTTGGCGATCTCTTCAACAACCAAAACCGCATCCAAAAAGCTGGCACCCCGCCCGCCAAATTTGGTCGGCAGGGTCATCCCCATAAATCCGGCGTCTTTTAGGACCTCCACATTGTCCCAGGGATACTTTTCGTGCCGATCAACGTCGGCCGCCCGCAGAGCAATTCTGTCGCCGGCAATCTGGCGTGCCGATTGTTGAATGTCACGTTGGCTGGCTGTCAATTCATACATCTTTGTTTCCTTCATCACAGATCACGGCCGCGCAGTCTGGCGATACCATAGGGCAGAGTTAATCATGAGAAAAACGAATAATTTTAATCATTTAAATCGGGTCAGGAGCGATTAATTTCATCCCTTCTGCGGCGGTGATTTAACTTATCGGTTAGGCGGAAAGACGCAGGAACCCTCACGGTTTTCAAGTCTTTTCAACGAAGCCAGAGAGAGAAGGCACCCCGCCCCTCGGGGTTTGTCAGGAAGCGCACGGGCTTTTTCGACCAGAGCGTGGCCATTGACATTCATCAATGCCGGTCGCGACGAGCGGTCGAACAGCCGTGTTTTCAGGAACTGCTCGAGGGCTTTGATATGCAGGCTCTCGGCAGACTGGCTCAAACCAATGGCGTCGGCAGCGGCGACATAACTTTTGTGCTCGGCAAGGGCAATGAGGGTTTTCAGATGACGGATATCCATGGGGCAAGATTATCCAGCTTCCCTGAAAAGGCAAAGACTGGGCTGGACGGAAGCCTCTTCATCGACGATATTTGGTCATTATGAACACTGCATCGCCGCTGATTTCGATTGACAATGTTGCCAAATCCTTTGCCAGCGTGAGGGCCTTGGATGGTGTCCATTTGAAGGTAAACCAAGGCGATTCCCTGGTTCTCATCGGCGGTTCCGGATCGGGAAAAACCTTGCTGCTCAAATGTATCATGGGATTGATTACCCATGATAGCGGCACCATCCGGATCGACGGCAACGACATCAAATCCCTGTCGACCAAACAACAGGACGCATTCCTCAATCGATTTGGCATGACGTTCCAAAAATCGGGTTTGTTTGATTCCCTGTTGACCTGGGAAAATGTGGCGTTTCAGCTGTTACAAACCGGCATGGATAAAGCCCAGGCCAAGGAACGGGCCATTTCCAAACTGGCGGCTGTTGGTTTGGACGCGCCAACGGCGGACCTATATCCCAATGAACTTTCCGGCGGTATGCAAAAACGTGTCGGTCTGGCCCGCGCCATCGCCACCGACCCAACCCTGTTGTTTCTCGACGAACCCACCGCCGGGCTCGATCCGATCATGACCAATATCATCAATCAACTGATTTTGGAGGTTGTCGATCAACTGGGCGCAACTGTTGTTTCCATTACTTCTGATATGTCGAGCCTGAAAGTGATCTCCAACCGGGTCGCCATGATCCACGAGGGCAAGATCATTTGGGACGGATTGACCAAGGATGTGGAGGCCTCCGACAATGCCTATGTGGACCAGTTTGTCCACAGCCGGGCCGAAGGCCCCATTGAAATGGCGGTACGGTCCCTGTAGGGCGGGCCCGTATTTTTTGACAACGGGTCACCCGGATCTGTGACCTGTCAGTCGACGCGCAGGACCTACAGTCAGGACTTCAGATCTTACGATATGTCCAGATCAACATGCGCGGGTTTACCGACAACGCCTTTGTAGAGCACGCCTTGGCGTAATTTCAGGATCCGTTCATGCTCGGCGACGGCGGCCGCATCCATATCGTGTTTTGGTGGGGTTTCGTGAATAAAATTGCCATGGGTATCTGCTCCACGGACCAGCCATGCACTGTCATTTTCGGCCTGCAGTTGGCGGACATGCGGCGCAATATAGCGGACCGCCACGCCGATCCGCCGGTCCGTCGAACGGTTGGGGTCCGATGCATGCACCGTGCGCACATCGTGCAAGGACATGTGCCCGGGTTGTAATTCCACCAGGACCCCATCGTCGTCGTTGACGTCAACGGCGATTTCCTGTCCGCGGGTCAATAAATTCTTATCGTCCAGGGTATCCACATGTGCGAGCTGCTGCCATTTATGGGTTCCGGGCATCATTTTCATGCATCCCGACGCGACGGTCGCCGCAGACAGGGCGATCCAGGCGGTCACCACGTCCGGTTCCGACAGTCCCCAATAGGTCGAATCCTGATGCCAGGAGACATAGGTCCCTTCCCCGGGATCTTTGATAAACAAACTGGAGCCCCAAACCATCACATTAGGCCCCAGCACCCCCTCGACCGCATCGAGGACTTTTGCATGGGATGCCAATTCCGCCACCCAAGTCTGCAGCAAATAAAGTTTTTGACCCTTCGACAGCTCATACCAGCCACCCTGTTTCGCCTCATAGGCCTCAAATCTTTTGCGGTAAGCTGCTGCCTCCCCAGGTGTCAGGACATGAACCGGGAAAACAAAGCCGTCGCGCCGGTAGCTGTTGATTGATGAATAACTCAGAGAACTCGCCATGGGCACTGTCACCATTAAACAAAGGAAAGCGCAAATTTATATGAATTCGACGTAAAAAGACAACTCACCGATAAATCGGTTCGGAATGCGGTATCAGGTCGGATCATAGATGCCCGTCGGCAGACCATCCATGCTTTTTTGGTTTTCGTCATGCCAGTAGTCTGCGATGCCCTTCGGTCCTTTTTGCTCGGCCCATAGATCGAGGAAATTGCGTTCTTCCACATAGTCAAAAACCGGCACACCAAAGCCGCACGACGTTTTCGCCAGATCAAAATCCAGACGGACGATCTGCCGGGCACCCTCGGGCCCCTTGTTGGCATAGAATTTTTGCAAAAGTTCGGCATAACTGTCGCTATCGCGGTGAATAATCTGTCCCCTGCCATAGAGCCGCAGGATTTGTGGGGCACCCTCCATGGCGCAGAACATGATCGTCAGGCGATCGTCGGCGCGCAGGTGGGCGGCGGTTTCGTTACCGCTGCCGGTCCTGTCCAAATAAATCACCGTATTGCTGTCGATCACACGCAGGCAGTCCGTACTGCGCGGTGATATGTTGATCCGCGCGGACGGTGCCGCCGAGGCCGTGAAAAACATTTTCTGGCGACCAATAAACGCCGTTAATTTTGGGTTGAGAGCGTCGAAATCTTTGGCCATTTACCGGTTCCTTTCAGGGACTCGTGGGCGGTCAACATAAAAGCTGCCGGCACGGCCAAGCAACAGCAAAATGGGCGCACCAAAAAGCCACCTCACACGACAGAGCACGACCGAAGGCCCTTCGCCGGGGCAAAATAAGTGCCGGCGGGGCCAAAACCGGGCGCCAATAACGTCCGGTTTCGCTGCGGGTGTTTATCTATGGATTGTGGTGATCCAAAACCTCACCGCGCCCTGGATAATCCTTTTCGAGGACAAATTTTACCGCATTCAGGATGTCGCCAAAATTGGGGCGGGCAAAGGGCATGGTTTGAACGGTGCCGAAATAGAGTTCACCGTTGGGCCGCACCAAATACAACGCCGGCTCGGAGAACAGGGCCGGTTCTTCAATGCCAACGGAGGTTTTACCCCGGCTTGTCGAGATAAAAAGCCCCCATTCCCGTGCCTTGTCCAGATCGAGACCATAACCAAAGGGGATCCCTTCCACTTTCCAGTCGGTGACGGCTTGTTCGGCCCGCGCCTGGGTATCGGAACTGATGGCAATGATCTCCACACCCAATTCCGCAAAATCGGCCATTTTCCGTTGCAGGTCACGCATGTAATTGCCGCAAATCGGGCAGTGCAGACCCCGATAAAAAACGATCATTGTAAAGTTTTTTGGGGACTGTTCGGCGAGGGTCCAGGTGCCGCCACCAACGGTTTTAACTTCGAGGCCAGGAACCGGTTGGCGCGGGAACAGGGGAACGGGTGCAGACATTTGTATTTCCTAAACATTTAAGACCATTTGAAACTTATGAATTGCAGATAGACCCGTGGCCTGCCGAGATCAACCTTTAGCCTCGGATTTCACGGAAGCGTGATGGCCCGCTAGGCTTTGCACTTCAATAAAAATGCGTTTCGCCTGGGGATAGGCGGATTTGATTTCTTTTTCCAATAGCGAAATGACCCTTTCCACTTCGCTCGAAGACAACCCATCCATAAAATCCACACTCATATTAACCAGCAGATCTTCCGGACCCAGATGCATGGTCCGAAGTTCATTGACACCACGGATACCGGAGCTCGCCTGGGCAAGGGCACGAATGCCGCGGACGACGGAACTGCTGGCGCTTTCGCCCAACAGCAAACCCTTGCATTCAATCGCCAGAAACCACGAAACGCATGCCAGAATGAGGCCGATCAAAAGCGAGGCGACCCCATCGAGGACCGGCAGATCAAAGGCCTGACCACAGGCAATGCCCAAAAACGCCACAAACAAACCGAGGGTTGCGGCGGTGTCTTCCAGCAGCACCGTAAATATCGCCGGATCCTTACTCGCACGAACCGCCTCAACATAACCGAGCCTGCCCTTGCGGGATTTAAATTCTTTGAAGGCCATGGTCCAGGCGACCGCCTCGAAGACGAAGGCACAGGCCAGAACCACATAGTTAATGATGACATTGGAGACCGGGTGAGGATTGTTGATTTTTGCCACCCCTTCGTAAATGGAAACCCCGGCACCGACGGCGAACAACAATACCGCAACAATAAAGGTCCAAAAATAAAGTTCCATCCCATAACCAAACGGATGCCGCTCGTCGGCCGGGCGCTGTGCCCGGCCCATGCCGTACAGAATAAGTCCTTGATTGGACGTATCTACGACCGAATGCACGGCTTCGCTGAACATCGCCGAGCTGCCCGTATAAAAGGCGGCAACAAATTTGGTAACTGCGATCAGGCCATTTCCGACCAGCGCCGCAATAACGACTTTTTTGGATCCATTTGCCGACATGATCTTTGGGGCTTTCAAAAGTGTCCTGTGCCCTACCGTAACGACCCACCATCAGTTTGCAAGAAGACGGTATAACCTATTGAAAACAAGCGCCTAATATTCGATCAAAAAAAGGTATTGCACGGCGTATTAAAGGGGCGTAGACGGGCCCACTTTTTATCAGCAGTGGATCGGGACCGTCGGCCCCTATCTGGAGACCGGCGATGCTTCATACCCTAAGTTCCGTAAGTTCGCTATTGGGTGGTCTGAGCCTGTTGATGTTGGGCAGCGGTGCCCTTACGACCCTGCTGGGTTTACGTATGGGGGATGCCGGATTTGGCCCGCAAACCACCGGATTTGTCATGTCTGCCTACTTCTTCGGACTGGTTATCGGACCGATTTATGCCCATAAACTGATTTCCACAATCGGTCATATTCGGGCCTTCACGGCTTTGGGTTCGGTACTCTCCGCTGCCGCCCTCGCCCATCCTTTTTATATCGACCCGTGGTTTTGGGGGGGCCTGCGGTTCGTCCAGGGGTTTTGTCTTGTCGGTATGTACATGTGCACGGAAAGCTGGCTTAACGAAAAATCCACCAACGAAATTCGCGGCCAGGTTTTTGCCCTTTACCAGGTCACCGTTTATCTGTTCCAGGGGGTATCGCAGTTTTTGTTGAATATTCCCGACCCGACGGGTTACGGCCTGTTCATTTTAACCTCCGTATTGGCCTCCCTGTCGGTCGTTCCCGTCGCCCTGACACGGGTATCTCCGCCCGAACTGCCCGATCCCGTTAAGTTAAACCTGCGCCAGTTGTACGCCATTTCCCCCACCGGAATGATTGGCTGCATGGCGGCCGGTGCCTTGATTGGTGCCGTTTACGGCATGGGTCCGTCGTTTGCCCAACAGGCCGGATTGGATGTGGTTCAGACGACCCGGTTCATGGGCGTGGTCATCGTCGGCGGATTGATTCTGCAATGGCCCTTTGGTAAACTCTCCGACATTATTGACCGCCGATTGGTTATTCTGGCAATCGCTGTCGGGACCTTGTTGATCTGTTTGTTTATCATGAACAAAACCGCCGCCAATGGCATGGGCCTGTTGGCGCTGGGTGCCCTGTACGGCGGCGTGGCCTTTGCCCTTTACCCGATATGTGTGGCCTATACCAATGACTACGCCAGGTCGGACGAGTTGGTGCCGGTCAGTGCCGGGCTGTTGATCGCTTTCGGCCTGGGAGCAGCCATCGGTCCGATTGCCGCGTCCCGGTTCATGGTCGAATTTGGTGCCCGCGGACTGTTCCTCTTTTGCAGTTACATTGCCATCGCCCTTGTGATTTTTATCGGCTGGCGGATGGCCCTGCGTCCAAATACCCTGGCCGTCGCCGATCAGGGCGACTTTAAACCCATGTCGCGAACCACTGCCGTGATCAGCGAACTTGACCCGCGCCAGAATGAAGATAATAGCTCTGATTGATTTCACGATTGAAACACCCATTCATATGCATGCAATGAAAATCACCTTATTTTGCTTGCTGCCCCCAGACGAAGCTCGTTAAATAGGGGTTGGAGAGGTAGTTTTATGGCACAAGAGGTTAAAAAAATCCTGTACGTCGAGGACGAACCGGATATTCAAAAAGTTGCTAAGCTTGCTTTGGAGCATGTTGGCGGGTTTGAAGTATTGGTGTGCAGTTCTGGACCGGAAGCCATCGAAAATGCGCCCGGATTCGCCCCGGATATGATCTTGCTGGATGTGATGATGCCCGGCATGGATGGCCCGGCAACCCTGGAAGCGCTGCGAAAAATCGAAAGCCTTAAACATACCCCTGCGGTTTTTCTGACGGCCAAGGTTTTGCCCACGGAAATTCGTCGATATAAGGAACTGGGGGCCCTGGAAGTGATCGCCAAACCCTTTGACCCCATGGCCCTGTCGGACCAGGTCCGCGCCCTTTGGAACAACCGCTAAGCAAATCCCGTGCCCATTGCCGGTTGGTTCTCCCCATGGGGTACTCAATTCCCTGCCATTCAGGTGCCGGTCCGGATTTAGGGTCGGATAAAGGACCTGCGCAATAGGACCGGGGGGAAACCATAAATCCTTTTCATGCGGTTGCTTTGGATTATGATTGTCGGCGATCCACCCGTTACGAATTGGCGAAAGACATGAACCGGGCAGAAAAACGCCGCCAGAAAAAACGGGCCGAAAAAGCCGCCAGGTCAGCCCAACGAGGGCAACCCGTCGGCCCGCCGGCTGATCATTCATCGACCACCCAGCGCCAAACCATAGCCCTGGCCATGCAGCACCTGGGATCCGGCGAACTGTCGGCGGCCGAGGGGCTTTTCCGCCAGGTTTTGCACAGCGACCCGGATCACCCCGTCGCCCTGCATTTTTTGGGAATTGTTGCCTATCGAGCCGGCAAGGCCGACATCGCCGTTGATTTCATTGACAAAGCGCTCACCGTCAAACCCGACTACGCCGAGGCGCACAGCAATCTGGGTGCCATTCTCAGGGCCTTGGGCAGGTTTGAAAAAGCGACTTTTCACTATCGCCATGCCCTGGCGATCAAACCTGACTTTCTTGATGCCAGCTTTAATCTTGGCAACCTGCTTAAGGACCAGGGCAAACTCGAAGAAGCTGCCGCGACTTTTGGCAAAATCCTGACCCTCAAACCTGACCATGCGGAGGCCCACAACAATCTTGGCAATACCCTCAAAGACCTGGGCAAACGGGACGGCGCGCTGACCAGTTATCGCCAAGCCATCGCCAGCAAACCCGATTTCACTGAGGCCCACTTTAACCTTGGGAATGAGTTGAAAAATCTGGGCCAGCTCGAACAGGCGGTGGACTGTTTTGCAAAAACCATCGGCCTTAAACCCGACCACGCCGAGGCCCACAACAGCCTTGGCACGGTTCACCAGGACCAGGGGAAATTCGTCGACGCGATCGCCGGTTATCGCCAGGCGCTGGCCCTTAAGCCTGAGTTTGCCGAGGCCCACAACAACCTGGGAACGGCGCTCAAAGAGCAGGGCAAAACCGACGAGGCGCTGGCCCATTACCAAAACGCCCTTGACCTCAAACCCAATTACCCGGACGCCCACAACAACCTCGGCAATGTGTTGTATGACCTGGGCCAGCTCGAGGCGGCAATTGAGTGTTATGATTTGGCCGGTTTTGCGTCTTCGAAAGCCAAATCGCTGGAATGCCTGTATCACTTGCAGAAGTATGAAACCTTCAACCGCCAATTAAGGGTCATGGCAACCGCGGACGGAAGCAACATTCGGGTCGCGGCGATAAGTGCCTTTGCCGCGCATCAACTGGACCAGGACAACCCCTACCCCTTCTGTACGGATCCGTTGGGATTTATCCATCTGGGGCGGGTCGGTGATCATACGGATAATTCCAATGATTTTTTAGTGGCGCTGGCGCACGAGCTTTTGGCACACGATGCGGTCTGGGAGCCGCCGGGTAATACCACAAAATCCGGATATCAAACCAAGGGCAATCTGTTTGCCAGCCCGTCGCCCCGAGTGGCCAAACTCGAACAGGTCGTCAAGGCTGAGTTAACCGCCTATTACAACCGGTTTCGGGCAACCCCCTGTTTATTGATGGATCGGTGGCCCGACGAGATGAGACTGACCGGCTGGTTTGTGCGGCTGCTTCAAAACGGCCATCAGGACGTTCATATCCACCCGTCGGGTTGGCTGAGCGGGGTTATTTATCTGGATCTGCCAAAAACCTCGGTGCCCGATGAAGGATCGATCGAGTTCGGCCTGCGCGGTTATGACTACGCCTTGTTAAAAGACGGCCATCCAACGCACCTGCACAAACCGCAGCGCGGCGAGATTGTATTGTTTCCGTCGTCGCTGTTTCACCGCACCTTGCCATTTGCCACGGACGGCGAACGGTTATCCGTGGCCTTTGATTTACTGCCGGCTGGCGCAGACGGTTAGTGCCGATCAGGGTTAATAGGTATAAAGATTTATGCCAAGGATTATTCGGTCGGTTTCGCCACTGTAGGACGTAGAGTGAACGGTCCTGCTGGGAAACAAGACGACGTCGCCGGCTTCGGGATTAACCGAAAAATCAGGATTATATAGCTTAAGAATACCCGGTTCTTTTGCCCTTTTATCTCCGGCATCCACGTAATATATCAGGCTGAACTTCTGTGACGAAAACCCCAGTTTTTTATCAACCCCGTCCAATATATGATCATGGGGCGCGGCTTGCGAGCCCGCGTGATAAATATTAAAAAACGATTCAGAAATAAAGATATCTGCGTTCAACAGTGACGAAAGGGATTTTATCATATCATCACGCAGATTTTTGATGACGGGACTACCTAAATTTAATATTTCGTAATTATCGCTGATGTTCATATTTCCCCGACGAATACCCGAACTGTACCTGTCCTTGGAAAATCCGGATGTCATCTCTTCTTCGGGGGTTAAAACCGGCAGCTGATACAAAACTTCGGTCAAAGCATTTTCCACCGGTCGGTTCCAGATCCGCAATCCTGGATGGGCCTTTTCATTATATTTCTGGTTGTCAAAAACCTGCCCGGCCGGTCCTTTCAATTCCCCCTCATCAAAACCTAAGCGCCGAAGCCCCACCTGGGCCAGGCCCGGTTGTCCATTCAGCGCAGCCGAGAACTTATAGGCTTGCTTGGCTTCCACTAAATGTCCCAGATAATGGTGGCTCAGTCCGAGGCCGCAATAGGCCTCTGATAAATTTGGGTTAAGGTCTATGGCCGCCGTAAAACTGGCGATGGCGGCGTCGTATTTGCCCTGCAGGTTCAAGATCGCCCCCAAGTTACTATGGGCGTCGGCATTTTCCGGTTGAACAGAAATCGCATGACGATAACGAGTGACCGCCTCATTTCGTTTGCCCTGCTGTTGCAGTAACGCCCCCAGATTATTATGGGCTTCGGCGTAATTCGGCTTGGCATTTATGGCGTCGAGGTATCTTGCCATTGCCTCACTTGGTTTTCCCTGTTCCTGAAGCGCAACGCCAATATTGTAGGAGGCCTCGGCGTAATCCGGTTTTAGGGAAAGGGCATTTTGATAACATTGGATGGCCTCGGCGCTCAAACCCTGCGCTTGTAGAACGCTGCCCAAATTACAATGGGCATCGGAATAATCAGGACGAAGGGAAAGGGCCTGGCGGTAAGCAACAACAGCGTCCTCGCTTTCTCCCAGGCTTTTCAGGGCGTTACCCAGGTTGAAGTATGTACCTGCGTTTCCCGGATCTAAGGCGATCGATTTGCGATAGTGCTCGACAGCTTTTTTCGATTGCCCCAAAACGCGAAAAGCCGCCCCCCTGTTGCTGTGGGCCACGGCGTCGTCAGGTTTGATGGTTAGGGCTTTTCCAATCAATTCAACGGCCACCTCATTGTTTCCCTTTTGATGGGCGACCACGCCCAGCAGATGGAGGGCGTCCGGTCGGTTGGGATCGGCCTGCAAAACTTGTCGATACAGGGTTTCGGCCTTAGACAAGTCTCCCGCCTTATGATGCTCCGCACCAAGGGTTAGGATGTGTTGGAGGGTCGGCGATTGGGATTGCGCCGAAGGTACGGGAATGGCCTGGCGGCGTTTTGCTGCCCGGGCGGATTTTTCTGTCAGTTTCTTCTGGCGACGCTTTTCGGCCCTATTCATGGGTCAAGCAATTCTCCATCGTTTTCGGTTAACCCCGACACCACGAACAGAACGGACAGGGAAAACAAGGACGGTTAATTCCGATGGCACAAAATTATCTCAGAAATCAGGCCTTGCCCATAACGGATCGGCAAATTATGTGTCGCGATGAACTTTTTGACCCCCGGTTAAATGCCAATATGGCGGTTGAGACGACGCTTTTGCAGTCCAATAATCAATCTCAGAACAGCGCCTTGGCGTTTCCGCGTAATATTTTTGGCAGCTACGGCGCGGTTTTTTTCGGCAGGTAGCGATTTATACTTTGATCGCAAAGACCGTGCTTCTAGGGACAGGACCCATTAATTTCACCCATTCTGCGGAGGCGATTTATCTTATCGGTTAGGCGGAAAGACGCAGGAAATCCCACGGTTTTCAAGTTTTTTCGACGAAGCCAGAGAGATAAGCGCCCCGCCCCTCGGGGTTTGTCCGTAAGCTTCCGCCTTGTGCGAAAACAAGGCTCGAATAGGCCCCGCATGTCCTTGCGCTTGTTTTCTTGTGTTCGTAAGCTTACGAACAAACAGAATTGCATGAAATTAATGGGTCCTGAGCCTAGGAGAATGCCAGTTAAAAGTCCGTTATTTCGACGATACCCTGCTTCATCCATCGAAAGACCATTGTTCAGACCGAGATAACCATTAATTCAGTTCGGATTTTCCCCTATCGGCAATTGATACTCAGCTTTAACGACGGGCAAAAGATTGGAAAGTCCGAGCTTCTTCAGAAGTGCCAGCTAGGCCCGTCTGGCCTATACAACACTTACAACTTCCTGTCTAATTTCTGCTGTTGGTTTCGTTCCCATTTGTATACGCCTTGTCTGCATAAAATGCGGTAAAAGGAGCAGCACAATTCCGTGAAAGGTCCACTTCGGATAAACATCCGTACGCACAAAGACGGATACCATTCGCTTATCCATTTGAGTCATTAACTCTTGTTGATCTCAATTTGTTGATCGGTTAGTTCTTGAAGATGAGACAGACCTCTGATATGGCTCACGCATGAAAAGAGTTTTAACTCAGCGTCTATGGGCGGCACTTCTGGTGCTTTCAGTCGTTATCGGCCTACCAGTTCAGGGGATCGCAATGACTGATATGATCCCTGCTGATATAAACGCTCCGATCTCTCAACCTGGCAGCACCGATGTTTTATCATCTGATGCCTGTGACGAATGCGTGCCCTCGTTCGGTGAGAACCTGCTTTGCCCGACAGTATTCTGCGTCGGCATCACGGGGATACTCTATGAAGCCCCGGTCTTTGGCCGACCTAAGTCGGAAGTACACGGTTTCCCTCTTCCGTTCACCCGGGCGGGGCTATCTGTTGTTCCCGACCCTTTCCCTCCCCGACGTTTCCTCTAAGCAATTTGACGAAGCAGGATAGCCGCCGTTAGGCGTTATTGATGCTCGCTCACCCGGCACAGCCTGTGCATCGGGATCGTAATTTGAAGATACGTGTCTGCAAGTGAAACGGATGCGTGTCGCAAAGCGATGCTTTATGGGGAATTTTACCTATGTCACGCACATTTATTTCGCGGCGAACCATGTTGAAAGGGGGACTGGGTCTTTCGCTTTCTGCGGCGTTGCCACTCTCACCCTTGCTTGCTCAAATCAGCGAGCCCAACACCGCGCTTGTTGCAAAACCGGCGCGGGTCGCTCTGGCTGGAGAACCGCATCCGGAAACAGTTGTATGGTCCTATAATGGACAGGTGCCTGGGCCGGAAATCAGAATTCGTCAAGGGGATCGCCTGACGTTTACCGTTACCAACCGCCTTGGTGAAGTAACGACAGTTCATTCCCACGGGATAAGAATGCCGCACGCGATGGATGGTGTGCCGCATGTAACGCAAAAACCGATCGCACCGGGTGAAACATTCACCTACGATTTTGATGTCCCTGATGCCGGCACCTATTGGTATCACCCGCACACGAACAGCGCCGAGCAGATTGAACGGGGGCTCGCGGGTCCACTGATTATCGAAGAACGTGAAGCGATCGAGGTGGATCGAGACATGACCTGGGTGCTTGATGACTGGCGTCTCTCGGCTGATGCGGCCGTTGCCGGTGGTTTCGGTAATGCGATGGATGCGGGAATGGCCGGACGATTGGGCAATACCGTAACAATTAACGGCAAGGTGCCGGAAACTTTCGAAGTCAGATCCGGGGAACGTATACGGCTACGCCTTATCAACACGGCCAATGCCCGTATCTTCGGGCTTGATTTTGGCACTCTCCGGCCTCGTATCATCGCCTACGATGGTCAACCTGTGCCCCCCCATGAGCCCCAATCCGGGTTGGTCATTCTCGGGCCGGCAATGCGGAAAGACATCATCATTGATATGGTCGGAGAGCCTGATCAGTCGGTTCCGATTATCGACCGGTTTTATCCCTCACAAGCCTATCGGCTGATCAATGTTGTCTATTTGGATAAACCCCCGCTCCGGACAAGGCCCCTGACTTCCTCTATTCACCTGCCGGCGAACACCATGCCCGAGCCCGACATCGAAAGGGCTGAACGTCATGACGTTGAATTCGGTGGCGGCATGATGGGCGGTATGTCCGGTGGAATGATGGACGGTGGCATGATGGGTCGGATGATGAACGGTGGCAAAATGTGGACCATCAACGGAGTGGCGTTTGACGGCCCGGCGATGGCACCCTTGTTAACGCTGGCCTTGGGGCGCTCTCACATCATGACATTGCGGAACAAAACGGCCTGGTATCACCCGATCCACCTGCATGGCCATTCGTTCCGGGTAATCGCGCGCAATGGGAAAACCACCCGGTATCGTGAATGGCAGGACACCGTTTTAATTCCACCAAGAGAATCCGTTGATATCGCCTTCGTTGCCGACAACCCGGGTGACTGGATGTTTCATTGCCATATCGCAGAACACCTGGCTTCGGGAATGATGGGCATCGTTCGGGTTACTTAAATGAAAGAGATGAATATGAAAACGCAAAGCAATCTTGTCCGCTACACCGTTATCACTGCCGCCATGCTTTTTCTGGGTACGGCTGAGGCGAAGGCTGCCGGTGATCCGGAGCGTGGCCAAAGGGAATTTCTGGCCTGTGTGTCCTGTCATTCCGCGGAACCCAGACTGCATAAAACCGGACCAAGCCTGGCCAATATTTGGGGTAAGAAAGCAGGCACCATTGATCATTTCGGTCGGTACTCCGAAGCCATCGTAAACTCGGAGATCGTTTGGAATGCGGAAACTTTGGATGCCTGGCTGCGGAACCCTCTCGCCGTCATTCCCGGTACGTTTATGCGGGTACCTGGCCTCAATAACGAGGCGAAACGGCAGGATATTATCGCCTATCTGAAACACATTTCACCTGTAAGCGGTGAACCCGCCCTTAAACCTGACGCGGGTGCAAACCCTGCGGATCTATCCGACCCAACACCGGACTACCGGGTGACGGCGCTCAGGCTTTGCCAGAACACCTACCACGTAACGATGATGAACGGGGAAACCCATAAATTCTGGGAATTCAACCTGCGACTTAAAACCGATTCGACGGACAAAGGCCCACCGAAAGGGCAACCCGCTCTGGTCGGTTCGGGTATGAGAGGTGATCGGGCTTCTCTTGTGTTCGCCTCTCCGTCGGAAATCAGCCCGTTTATCAAAGAGAAGTGCTGAAAAGTTGGAATGGGAGAATTTGAGATGATGAACAAGATGATGGATGGCGGAATGATGGGCGGATGGGTTATGGGAGGAATTGGTCTTCTCTCCCTTCTCCTACTGGTTCTGGGCGTGGCGGCGCTCGTCAAATACCTGTTCTTTTCGCAACGCCGGGACAGTTAGTATGCTGAACCCGCATCCTGCCTGGCTTCGCCGGTTTTCCCAGAACCGGCGAAGGATCGTGGTTCTCGCCGTGGTGTCGGTCGTGGTTGGGGGGGCATTCGGGGCACTGTATGCACCGTCCTGGCTGACAGGTTCAGCAAATCCAGATGATCTTAAACGCGTCGCTCTGGGGCAATCTATCTATCAGAATAATTGCGCTTCATGCCATGGGACCAAACTGGAAGGCCAGGCAAACTGGAGAAGCCGCAATGACGATGGAAAACTACCGGCTCCACCCCATGATGAGTCTGGCCATACATGGCATCACTCGGATCAACAATTGTTCCGCATCGTAAAACATGGGCTGACGCCTCCGCTGGCACCGGCAAATTACAAGAGCGATATGCCATCATTTGAAGAGGTCCTTTCTGACGAGGAAATTTGGGCCGTCCTTATTTTTATAAAATCAACCTGGTCACCAAAGATCCGCGACAGGCAGGACCGGATAAACAAGGCCTATGACTAATGCCCGAAACCATGCTCCCAATTGACCCGCACATGCAACAATCAGATACGGAGAAACATATGGGCACAAGGCGCCGTTGGATCTTTAATGTACCACTGGTCCTGTTTTTAGGGTTGGCAACGGCATTCTGGTGGGGCCTCTCACTGGATCCGAGTTTGCTGCCATCGACCTTGATAGACAAACCACCACCCGCATTTAAACTGCCGCCCGTCAATGGCCGATCCTTGGGATTATCCAACAAGGATCTGTTGGGTGAGGTCTCGTTAGTTAATGTATTTGCATCCTGGTGCACGGCGTGCCGCGCCGAACACCCGCTTTTTATGAAACTGGACGCATCGGGCATGGTTCCTATTCATGGCTTGAATTACAAGGACAAACCCGATGATGCCGCCGCCTGGCTCGATCAACTCGGCGACCCCTATACCCGTACCGGAGCCGATATCGATGGGCGTGTCGGGATTGAATGGGGGGTTTACGGCGTCCCGGAGACATTCGTCATCAATCGCGACGGAAAGATTATCTACAAACATATCGGCGCGATAACGCCCGTCGTTCTACAAAAAACTATTCTTCCCCTAATCGAAAGGCTGAACAATGAACAGAAGTGATTGGCTTCATGACGGTCACCTTATGAAGGTTACCGGACGGGTAGTGGCAGCCTTCCTTATACTCGTCTCAGCTTCGGCGTTCGCTGAAGGAACCGTTGAGAATTTTGCCATCCATGACGAACCGCAATTGCTTCCAGAACTTATTTTATCGAAAGGTGACGGTAGCCCCCATTCGCTGGAGAGCTTTCACGGCAAGATCGTGCTTTTAAATATTTGGGCGACATGGTGTGGCCCGTGCCGTAAGGAAATGCCGACCCTTGATCGCCTCCAGGCGCAGCTCGGCGGCCCGGATTTTGAGGTCGTGGCACTGTCCATTGACAAGGCGGGCGTCGAGGTTGTCAGGAAATTCTATGAAGAGATCGGAATTAATGACCTGAGGATCTATATGGACAGCGATAAAAAAGCGACCCGGGCGTTAAGGGTTGTTGGCCTGCCGACGACACTTCTGATCGATCGGCAAGGAAGAGAGATCGGACGTCTTATCGGACCTGCAGAATGGGATACACCCGAAATGAGTTCCTTTTTTCGTCAATATATCAATGGCAAAGACCAGTCCCTGGCACCGTCCCTGGTTCAAACTTTCGCTTTTGGGGCCATCCAAAACAAGGCCCGAGATCTACCGAAACAGGCATTCTTAACACCATTTCCTGAAGGCCATTGACCCTCCAGAAACTGGAACCTGTATATTCATAAATAACAACTTGGAGCAGACACAATGAACATTCCGACCTTAACAACAAAGAAACAAAATTCACCGGCGCAAGGTCTTCTCAATATGGTTTGGCCCTATCTGACAGGCAAGCGCGGCCTCATCGTCCTCGGAGGAGGAGTTATCCTTATCGCGGCGGCGTTAAACTGGAGTTGGCTGGTCACAGTAGGCGCTGCGTCTCTAATTGTTGCCGTCTTGCCTTGCGTTGCAATGTGCGCGCTCGGGCTCTGCATGAACAAGGCCGGCGGCAAGTCGTGTGCATCCGACGAGAAAACGCCGGGTAAGGAAATGAACTTCAAGGAAGGTTCAGACGGTAATGCATAAATATCGGGGGGCGAGACAAGGGGACAAGACAGATCGGGATGGGCTCGATTAGCAACTACACAGCAAACTTAACTAAAGGAACGAACATGAACATACGATTGAAATCATTTGCACTTGCGGCAGCCCTGATTACCGCTATTGCAACCGCACCGGCAGTTTTCGCCAACGAGAATAGCAATGCCCTAGGGTCGATGATGAACCAGGACGGTACCATACGAGGTGGTAAAATGGGTCCGGGTGGCATGATGGGAATGATGGGGCAGATGAACGAAATGATGGAAACCTGTACCAATATGATGAAAGGAGCGATGAATGATCAGGGCACCGGTACATCGAAAAACCCGGCTCAGGGTTCCGGTTCAAACCAGTAAACCCGCCTGCAGAGTAATGTGAACACAGAGACGGCGGCAAGCCCACTGAGTTGCCGCCCTCGACCAAATTTGAGGCAAAAAATTGAGATCCATAACCCCGATAACTGTGGCGTCGCTATTCCTGTTGATCGCAACGCAGCAGAGCTCCGCTCATTCAATGAAAAGCCTGGAAAACCAGCTTTACGCGACGGAGAAGTACGTCCAGGTCTTTAATAAAGAGGCACCCAATTTCACCCTTCAGGACGCCGATGGCCGGTCGATAGGTTTAAATGTCCTGAAGGGCAAAGCTGTTGTTCTTCATTTTATTTACACCAACTGTCCAGATATCTGCCCCCTGCATGCGGAGCGGATTGCAGAAATTCAGGAGATGGTCAACCGAACGCCCATGCGCGGTGTCGTTCAGTTTGTAACCATTACCACAGATCCAAAAAACGATAAGGGAGATATACTTAAGGAATACGGGGAAATCCACGGCCTTGATCCGGTCAACTGGACGTTCCTTACCAGCGGCCCAGAAAATTTGAAAATGACCCGCGATCTTGTGGAAAGTTTCGGACATAAATTCATCGAGACCGACGATGGCTACCAAGTCCACAGCGTTGTTACACATATTATTGATCTGGAGGGGAAATGGCGGGCCAATTTCTATGGGTTGAAATTTCAACCGACCAACCTTGTTCTCTTTATCAACGCCCTTGTCAACGATGTGCACGATGCCAAGGGTGACAATAAGGGCGGGTTTTGGCAAAAAATGAAAAACCTCTTTTGATGGAGACAGATTTTTTACCTGTAAAAGAAGATCCGGTACAGATTAGACGGATTGATCTCGCCTCCCAACGCGGGTCGGGCAGTAACCTGAAGGTTGCGGCGATCCTGGCGACACTGGTCGTGGGTATGGTTGGATTGGCCTATGCGGCTGTACCCCTTTATCAGTTGTTCTGCCAGATCACCGGCTACGGTGGAACAACCGCAGTCGCTAAAGCGGCACCGGGAGCTGTCGCCTACCATCCCATGACCTTGCGTTTCGACACCAATGTCGCCGGGGCTTTCCCTGGTGGTTTTTGCCTCCCAAACCAGTTGATATCCAGCTTGGCGAGGAGCGTCTCGTGAATTTCGAGGCAACCAATATGGGGACTGAACCAATTCTCGGAACGGCAACATTTAATGTCACTCCGTTTAAGGTGGGTCAATATTTCAACAAGATTGACTGTTTTTGTTTTACCGAACAGTTGCTGATGCCGGGAGAAAGCAAGGCGTTTCCGGTTACATTTTTCGTCGACCCGGAGTTGGCGGAGGATGTAACCACAAAAGAAGTGAATACGATCACTCTCTCCTATACGTTTTTTAACAAAGGAGCTGATGCATTGCAGGAATATCTCATCACAGTAGCGACTTCCAACAAACCTATATCTGTTTCAGGAACCACCCGGAGCTTAATCAATGACTGAACAACTCCCGGGATCATGGCTCTCGATGATCAGCCGATACCTTTTTTTCTCCACTTTCGCAAATTTGCTTTGGGAACTTGGCCATGTTCCTCTGTATACGATCTGGAAAGAAGAGACCCCAAACAACATTATCTTTGCCGTCGTTCATTGCACCGGTGGAGACATCCTTATTGCGAGCGCTACGCTGGTGATGGCACTTGTCATATATCGCAGTTCAGAATGGCCGCACACCGGTTTCCTGCAGGTTGCAATGCTGACGGTCTTATTTGGGTTCGGATATACGATATTTAGTGAATGGCTCAATACGGAAATCCGTCAAAGCTGGGCCTATACAGAAATGATGCCGACATTACCGATACTGGGTACCGGGCTGTCGCCCCTCGCCCAATGGATTGTCATTCCTGTCTCTGCCTTCTGGTGGGCCCGGTGCCCGGCGTTCTTAAATCTACAATTAGAAAAGAGGACAATATCATGAAAAATCAATTCAAGTGGACTGTGTCGTCAATCGGCATTTTAAAATTACTGATCGCTACGGCCATCATTGCTACGGGCTTAAACGTTACTCCTGGCATGGCCCAGGAAGTGACGGTGATCCATTTAACGCAGACGCCGTGCCAATTTCTCGAATCCGAGAATGAAGTCGATCATGGTTTTACAAGCAGCGAAAAATCAGACTGCGATCAGATTAATTCCGAGACCGGGACGGAAAGACTTTCAAAGGCAAAGGTGCTTGATCTTAAACCCGGTAAATACATTTTTCGGGTCACCAACAAAAATGTTTCTTATCCATTGGGGTTTTGGCTGCGCGGAGATGGTCTGATCAACCGTGCAAAACTGCCGAGTGTTTCCGGCGGTGGTCTTTACCAGGAGTCAACCAAGGAATACGTAATAACCCTTAAGGAAGGCGAATATGTCTACTCGTGTCCGCTAAACCCGACGCCAGACTACAAACTGGTAGTTCGCGAGTGAGAAAACAAGCCCAGTCCCAGAACCCTCAACCCCAGCCGAGTAGAATATTTCACCATTTATCTTCTCCTCTAAACAAGGCGAAGCAACGTAACGAACAGGAAGAATGTCGATGAAACGCTACTTATTATCTGCTGTTGCCCTAACTATGATGATGGGAACGGCTTTAGCAGACAATCATCAAAAAGATGCAATCATGTATAAACCACTGCAGTGCGGTTGCTGTGATGACTATGCAAAATATCTTGAAGATAACGGATTCAAGGTTGAGATAAAGTCTCTGCCATATTCACAACTAACTGGCGTCAAAAAAATGGCCGGAGTTCCGGAAGGTTTTGAGGGATGCCATACATTGATGGTGGATGGTTATGTTATCGATGGATTGGTCCCCATAAAAACGGTTAACAAGCTGCTCACAGAGAAACCAGAAATCAGAGGCATTACACTTCCAGGAATGCCGACCGGCACCCCGGGAATGCCCGGCAAAAAAGCCGGGCCGCTGGTGATCTATGAGCTCTCCGGTCCGGATAATAAAGTCTATGCGGTCGAATAACATCGCTCCTGTTCAGGCGTGAGACCGTCAGACCCCGTGGATAATTTGGCGTGTCCTCCTAATCATAAACGACCGGGTCGTTTAGTGGCGATAGTGTCCCTCGCCCTCACATCATGGAAAGATTTATTGGAATGCTACAAACATTCAAGCTCTTGTCGATAACCCGCACATTTGCTTTTTTCCTAGTGCTGCTCGCGGCAATTGGTCAGGTCAAGGCGAGTGAGCCATCTTCGTCGGATGCCAAAATTGTCGCGCTTGCCTATGATATCAGTAAAGGTGCACTTTATAAGGCGTCGCGGAATTCGCTTTTTCAAAGTCTAGATAATGGACAAAAGTGGCGAAGAATTCGGCTGCCTTCGGTATTCGACAATAGCGCCAACGTTGTCTCCCTGATCACGCCGGCAGGGGGAAAAAATACCATATATCTTGCGGGCAGGGATCTCGGGATATTTAGAAGTGAAAACAGCGGAGAAAGCTGGACGGCTGCCGATAAGGGGATACCCAACAAACAAATTGTCTCGCTCGCCGCACACGCAACCCTTGCGGAAACGCTTTATACGGTCGTGGCAGACAAAAACATCTATCGCAGCGAAGACGCCGGGAACAGCTGGCAGTTAATGGATGAAGGACCTGGAGAGATTCGCCTGCTCAAGCATACGAATATGAAAGGGAGTATGAAGACGGGTTGGCTTTTTGCGGTTACGGCCAGCGGTGTACAGCGGGCGATGGATTGTTTCTGTTTATGGCGTCAGGCCGGCGATTTTAAGGGTAAAATTACCGATCTCGTTTATAACCCGCAAATTCCTGAACACATTTATATAGCAACCGAAAACGGTCTGATGAGCAGTCAGGATGGGGGTGAAACCTGGAAGCAGCGAATGTCACCAGAAAGCCACGTTACGACTTTGGTTTATATTCCCAACGGTGTTATTTTTGGTGCCGCAAATGATGGCACCTTATTCAGAAGACTGGATGATACAGAAACCTGGGAGCGCCTTGGTGACTAGAATTTGTCTGAAGGTGCTTATCGGTATTCTTGTTGCCAGCGCCGGAATGATTCCAGACCGCCCGTTAAAGGCGGAGTTAGAGGTTACACCCATTGAGCAAGGCCGTAAAATCTACCGCCAACAATGCGCGGCCTGCCATGGCTTAAATGGTGAAGGGAAACAAGAATGGAAGCGACCTAATAAACAAGGAGAGTTACCCGCTCCCCCTCACAACCATACGGGCCATACCTGGCGCCACTCGAATACGATGTTATTTAATATGATTCAGGACGGTTGGCGTGATCCATTTAACAAGACAGGCCGGTTAACCATGCCAGCGTTCAGGAATGTGCTGTCGCCTGGGGAAATACGCGCGGTTATCGAGTACTTGAAGTCACTCTGGACGTCTGAACAAATCGAATTTCAAGAACTGGAGAATGTCAAATAGGGTGCTTTTGGATTTTTATTGTCTTCTGGAGGGGCGTATCTGGTAGTATTTTCTTTCGAACAACATTTAGTGCCCTATTTGTCCGAAGTCGAGAGGACTTCGATTATTCGGCATTCACTCATTTGCCGTCCGCCGTCGCACTGACTAATCATTCGCTCAAGTTCCAGCTTTACATTCTGCAGCCCTACAATCCGGCTGTTAACTTCAGCTAAATGCGCCCGTGCGGTACGGGTGACCGTTTCACAGGGTTGGCTTGGGTTGTCAGTTAAATTCAGTAGTTGGCGAATTGTATCAAGCGGAAACCCCAGTTCGCGGCTGTGCCGTATAAACAATAATCGATGCATATGAGAACGCTCATACAGGCGTTGATTCCCTTTTGATCGGTCCGGAGGGGGCATGACGCCAATTTCTTCATAATATCGAATAGTTTGAACCTTGCAGCCCGTATCCTGCGCAAGCCTGCCTATCGTATACATGAAATTATCCCAAATTTCTCTTGTAGCTCTAGTCGCTAGAGGTTGTAAGCTTGTCATGTTGGTTCCCTGTTCAGCAAGTTAAAAAAGGAATGAATGGCGTTTTTTTGCCCTTCATCCTGACTGCAGGGAAGATTTCTAGAGGATGAGTTGTTGCGGAGATGAAGTTGCGTTCGATGGTACATCCGCCAAATATAAACGCGTGTTAGGGCTGGTAGTCGTCATCAATGCGTCAATGTTTTTTGTCGAAATGGGCATGGGGTTTATGGCCCAGTCCCAGGCGCTTAAGGCAGACGCACTTGATTTCCTATCTGACACAATGACCTATGCCCTTAGTCTCTATGTAACTGGTCGATCCACTCGGTGGCGAACCAATGCATCTTTTTTCAAAGGTTTTAGTCTTGGTGTACTTGGCGTCTGGGTCTTTGCCTCTACCTGCTATCAAATATTTGTGTCTGGAATCCCGGTCGCCGGTGTAATGGGTACCGTTGGTATTCTGGCGTTTGTTGCCAACGCTGTTAGTGCAATTCTTCTTTTTAGTTTTCGTAACGGCGACGCAAATGTTCGATCCGTCTGGTTGTGTAGCCGAAACGATGCAATTGGTAATTTAGGGGTAGTATTGGCGGCGGTCGGTGTATGGGAAACAGAAACAGCCCTGCCAGACTTGCTGGTTGCGGGACTTATGGCCGGTTTGTTCCAGAGTGGCGCTTTTCAGGTTGTTCGCCAGGCACAAATCGAAAAAAACCAATTCAGACATAATTTGCTGACCCCAGCAAGAGAACACCAATGAACCATATCTCCTGATTAACCGAAGATATATGCGATCAAACACAGGGCTGAAAAAGAGTATATTTCATGAGTGAGGAAGAAAAACCGCCGCCTGTTCCCGAGACAAAAATGGATGTTCTAAAATATAGATTGTCCATTGGCGGTGTGATTTTTGCTCTCCTGTTTATACTGTTTATGATGTTTAGTGACGCCGTTTTCAACTTTCAATGTCCGGTCATTGATTTCATCACGTTCCAATGCAATCGATTCGATGCAGATTTCAAGCCCTGGAAATGACAAACTGATTGTTGTAATTTGACAGCGGTATATCAGCCTGCCTTTCGACGGGCTGATGCGTCCGTGTTACTCTTCCGGTGCCCGCAACTTGGGCAAAAATAATTCGAATTTCTCCATCATTCCTTCCTTGCCGAAGATGATTTTCTATATTTTTGTCGCACGCAGCCGCAGGGCATTGCCGACCACAGACAATGAACTCAGGCTCATCACGGCGGCGGCAATCATCGGACTTAAAAGAAGCCCGAATACCGGGTAAAGTGCGCCCGCAGCAACGGGTACGGCAAGGAGGTTGGAGATGAATGCCAAAAACAAATTCTGGCTAATGTTTCGCATCACAGCGCGGCTTAAGTGCCGTGATCATTGCAATCCCCATAACGATCATTATACCTCCGGCAAAAAATTGTAGATGGTGGCCAAACCGGCGCGTAACCCACAATCGTGAAAGAAAACCACCCGTAAAAGCGGCAGCCATTAGAAACGGTACCCCGAGACCAAGCGAGCAAACGGAAAGCATTAAGGCGTAAGATCTTCATATACAACGTGCGCGACCTTCAATAATTCCTGACGCGGAATATCACCTGTTAATGCATAGGCAAAGGGTGCGTCCATCCAGTAAAACGCCGAGACATTATCTTTTCCAATAAACTTGAACGCCGTGGTTCCCCCGGCATGGGCGCGCACGTAAACCGTGAGCCGACGACCCCTATCATCTTCATACATAAACTGCGCAGCGGGGCGGCTTGATTCTTCAAGCAAACGCCCACCAATCAACTGATAGCCGGCAGATAGCAGTCGCGGTGCCTGTATCGGGCTGCCCAGGCGTTTTGATAACCATGCAACAAGATGCCCTTCCTGGTCGGCGGTGACTTCAACCGGATGACGAACCTCCGATGCATAAACAAGATGTGCGCCGACGGCACGTTCGACAAAATTGGGTAGGCCCGTCCTTTGCGGGCTGTTCTGCAGTCCATGCAGTCCCCACCCACCGGCGGCCCCGGTTATCAGGAGCAGGAGTGTGATCACTATCCGCATCCCTATAGATGTAGGGGCGGCGGCACGGGATTGAAATATCAGCTCTGACAAAACAGCTGGAACCGGTTCGTCAATAATCGGGTCAAATAATTTGTGCAGTTCTTCTTTCTGCTTTCGATAGGCCTCAACCCGGGCGGCGGCTTCGGCATGGGTGGCAAGCCAGACTTCCATCTCGGCACGCTCGCGTTCACTCATTTCGCCATCAACATAAGCGTTAAGATCAGCATCGGTCCTCTGTTCAGGCGTATTCATTTAACCCTCCGTAGGGTTGGCGTGCCGCCGTGTTCACCGTCGTCCATCAACCGCCTGAGTGTTTCACGGCCGCGCGATAAACGCGACATCACGGTGCCAATGGGCACACCCAGAATTTCAGCGGTGTCCTTGTAGTTGAAATCTTCCAGTCCCACCAACAAGATAACTTCGCGCTGCTGCTCGGGCAGTTGATCCAACGCCTGGCCCAGGTCATGTATCATCAGCCGTTGTCCCTGCATGGGAGCTGATCCACCCGATTGGTCTTTGTGTTCATCAAAGGGATCTTCCCGTGGTCGCCGCGCCGCATGTCTGAGTTGATTAACAAATATATTGCGAAGAATTGTAAACAACCACGCCTGCATACTGGTATTCTTCTGCCACAGATGCAGCCGGCCCAGGGCGCGTTCCAGGCAATCTTGAACAAGGTCATCGCCCAGCGCCGGATCGCTGGCAAGGGCGCGTGCGAACCGGCGTAATTTCGGAATCTCAGCGATGATCGCCTGTTTTTTATCCATAGAGTGTATTTCCAGACCGGATGCCGGAACGAAACACAATTTGTGTATCATCCCGGCGATTGGCCGTTATCGTCAGCTATCAGAAGTTTAGTCGATACCTTCGCCACTTGCCATAAAACCCATATGTTGTTGCGCCGCAGCCAGTCCCCCCTCTCCCAGTTGCCACGAGACCTGGCCGTCGCCATTGGCGTCGAACCCGGCAATCAATTGGCTGGACAATGTCGCGATTTGTTTGACCAGGGGTGCGGCTTCATCGACGCCGGTCGCGGCAATCACTTTTTTACCCAGCGCCATGATTTCATTGGCCCGTACCACCGTGTTTTCAGCCGAGGCGGCGACATGAACAGCATGGGTGCGAACATTATCGGACGCATCGTCGCTTTCGGACGCCAATCCGACGTGTTTTTTGGCACCGGTTGCGGCCTTGATAAGGCCATACCCCAATCCCGGACCTTTGGCCTCGACGGCGGCATCAATCGTGTTCATGACATGGCGGGTATGGGTTTGCATCCATCCAAGATTATCGGGTTTATTGGCTGCAAAACCGGCGTGCTGGGCGGCAATTTTCGCTTCACTGATGGCGGTCGGCAGCAATCCCTTATGGTCCGGCGTGTCGCCCCAGGATTTTGTAACGTGACCCATATGGGCATGAGACATGTTTCCAGCCGCCGTGGCACCGTCTGAATAACCGGCACATCCACTGACGACCAGTGCAAGTGCAAAAGTAAATCCCGTTAATGATCGCATTTTGTTACCTCCTGTATATCGATGAATTCATTGTCACGGCGATTAACGCCGGCACTGGGTAAACACCGGAGCGCCGGATTTATTCCCTGTTTATGAAAATATTTAGTGATAGCGGTTTTCCAGGCAATGACAGCGAGGCGCGGGTCAAACGGGTGGACGGGCCTTTTACAGCACCCTCAGGCCAAGGGTAAGCACCCAGAAGCCCGAGTTATTGCCAGGTTGAGTATAGATTTTTGACCCTTTGGTACGGGCACGGCCCTACGGGTGGAGCGGGTTCGGGAACCGGTGGCACCTATCATACCATCGCTGGCGGCCTGGCCGGACGGCAAGCGGTAAATGCGATCTGATCGGCGGTACGACCGCTGTTTGCCGGGCTGGCCTTCGGCTCTGCAAAGCTGATCCCTGTTCTCTGCTTCCCGTTGGCGCTTTGAAGGGCGAGGGTGTAGGCTGCGGCAAAGCAAACGGGTTTGAACGGGATTTTTTTGCTTTTCGCATTATTTTCGAGGCTATCCAGTCAAGAATGTGCCAAAATGGAAATCCCTGGCGCAGTCCTTGCCGTGCCTCCGCAAACCGAAAAGCCGTCGAAATATAACAGGATAAGGGTTTCCATGAGGTTTTATTTAGCAGCCATATTGCTCGGGATTGGAAGTCTCCTGACCGCGACCAACTCGGCCCGGGCACAGTCCGAAACCGTCTATAAATTCGGTGTCGTCCCACAATTTGAACCGCGAAAACTGGCATCGACCTGGTTGCCGATACTGCAGGAACTGGCAAAAAGAACCGGGCGGCAGTTTCAGATGGTCGGGTCGCCGGAAATACCGCATTTTGAAACTGCGTTTCTGAACGGTGAATTCGATTTTGCCTACGTTAACCCCTATCATGCCGTACTGGCGGCCCAGAAATTCGGTGCCGTGCCCCTTGTCCGCGATGGCAGTCGGTCGCTGTTCGGGATTGTTGTCGTCAGAAAAGACAGTGCTATTCAAACCGTCAAGGAACTGGGCGGAAAAAAAGTCGCTTTCCCGGCACCCAACGCGCTTGGCGCGTCTTTGGTTATCCGCGCCGAACTGAAATCGCTTTATGAGGTTCAGGTAAACCCGATATACGTGAACACCCATTCGTCGGTTTATCTGAACGTAATTCTGGGGCGGGCCGATGCGGGAGGCGGTGTTATGAGCACTCTTAAAAGGCAAAAACCAAATATTCAGGATCGGTTGCGGGTCTTATATCGTACCAGAAAGATGAACCCTCACCCGATCACCGCCCATCCCCGCGTTCCGATACCGCACAGACAAAGTGTGCAACAGGCATTTCTGGATATGGCAATAGACGATATCGCCGTCAAATTATTGAAAAAGATACCGATGCACAAGGCCGTGGCAACATCGATTAAAGACCATAGTGAGCTTCTTAGCTGGGGGTTGGACACCGTGGACAATTAAAAAATCCGGTCAAATTCCACTGCTCAACCGGTCGGCCCGAAGCGCCTATCGGGTACCGCCCGCGTTAATCTGATCGGAACCACGGCATGAACCTGCGGGCGAAATCCGTTATATTATTTTTTGTCTTTTCCACTGTTATGGGATCGATTATGTGGTTGTGGTGGCTGCCAAAAATGGAGCAATTCGTCACCAAAAACCTCATTGATTCTGAACGCCAACAGCTTGTCACCGTATCCGAATTGCTGATGACGAGCTTGTTGAACAACGATTTTTCTGTGCTGCACGAATCTCTGGATGCCTTACGCGACTCCCATAAAGACTGGCGGTATATCAAGCTAGCAGACGGTGACGGACAGGAAATTTATCCCCTGGGCACAGAATTTGTATCGAGCGATCCTCAACTGATTACAATTGGACATACCATAACCTTGAGAAACCTTGTTATGGGCCGCATCACGTTGGTTGTTGATCCGCGCGCCAGACTGGCACGTTTACGTGGAGAATTACTGCAGCTTATCTGGGTGTTTGGCTTGATGGTCGCCTCATCGTTACTGGCGATCCTGTTTTTTGTTGAATATTTTGTAAGCGGTCCTGCGCGCAAACTCAGCAGCGCGACAATGCAATTGGCGACCGGCAATTATGATGTCCGTGTGGTCCCCGATTCCAAAGACGAAATCGGATTGCTGGGCCTCAGTTTTAACATTATGCGGCGTAACCTGATCGAAACCAATAAAGCCAAAGACAGGGCACAAAAAGAACTGGAGGCTTCTCTAAAAATTGCCAAGAACGCCAATCAGGCGAAATCAAATTTTTTATCGACAATGAGCCATGAAATCCGGACGCCCTTGAACGGCGTTCTCGGGTTGGCGCAGTTGCTATCGGATACCGACCTTAGCCAGGACCAGCACAAAAAAATTCAATCCATTATGGGTTCCGGCGAGACACTTCTTGCCATTCTCAATGACGTATTGGACATCAGCAAAATTGAAGCCGGCGGGATTGAGCTGGAAAACTCGCCGTTTAACCTGAAGCACCTGATTTCTCTGGTTACGCCGCCCTTCGAAAGGTTAGCTGATGACAAGGGGCTGGTTCTCGAAATCAACGATAAAATTGACGACCGCATTGTCTTGAAGGGCGACCCGACCCGGCTGCGGCAGGTCCTCTGGAATCTCCTGAGCAATGCCATAAAATTCACTGACAAGGGAGGTGTTATTCTTACCATAGAAGAGTATCAGACAATAGACGACAATCAGGTTTTGGCTCATTTTTCAGAGCTAAAGAAATACCACTTAATTCGATTTACCTTTCAAGATGACGGACCCGGAATCGCCACCGACCGGCTCGATGCAATTTTTGAACTCTTCAGTCAGGAAGACAACACAATCACCCGCAAATACGGTGGGACTGGATTGGGGCTCGCGATCGTTAAACAATTAACAGAATTGATGGGCGGAACCATCCGGGTTGAAAGTCAGCTCGGCAAAGGATCACGTTTTATTGTTGATCTCCCGTTCGAGATGGCATCAAAGGAGGAAGCCGACCTCATTGGGATGCGCAAAGCGGATGACGAGCTTCGCCAGTCGGAGCCGATGAATATTCTGGTTGCCGAAGACAATGATTTGAATGCCCTTATTGTCAGAGCTTTTCTGGAAAAATTTGGCCACGCCGTTCGACACGTCGAGAACGGAAAATTAGCGGTCGAGGCAGCGAAAGAAGATTGGGCAGACTTTATTTTTATGGATATTCATATGCCGGAAATGGACGGTATCGATGCAACCAGGATCATTCGGTCAACACCGTCCGGAGAAAACCTGCCGATTGTCGGGCTCACTGCTGAAGCCTTTACTGATCGCCATGCGCTGTTCGTTGAAGTCGGCATGAACGGTGTCCTGACCAAGCCATTTACGGAACACCAACTGGCCGATACCATTGCATTATACAGCGGAAAAGACCGTCGAAATAAGGCGCGGGATATAACCTCCGGGCTTACCCGCAGTAAATCGTGAGCACGTTATATTCTCGCGTAGTCCGTGGCTTCACAAATTTGGAGAAATGTTATTGATGAGGTTTATGAGAACAACCCCAGCAATTTTTTTCGCCAGGAGTATCCATATTTCCGTTAGCCTTTATGTCCGGTTGCTTTCTACAACTCATAGGGTCCATAAGCCGCTCATATGACGGTTTTTCAAGCTTGAGCACTTAACGTCGCCTTTTATGCTCAGATACTCGGCATCCGCCCGCTGACCATTCGATATGGCGCTGATTCATTGTCATTCTTGACCGACCAGAATAAATCCCCGCATTTAGGAGAAAATATACACCTATAATTAGAATTTTTATTATGAATACTATATAAAGGTTGACAAACATAACATGAAATCAACACAAACATGGAGATACATAAAATGAAGAATGCGGCACCTTTACTGGTTCTATTCCTGGGCTCAGGTGTCACTACCGGAAATTCAACCGACCAACTGTCGGATTTGCCGACAATCGCGGAAAGCCAACAAATTACCTATCAAAGTGCCAACGGCATCAACAGTTTCGCCGATATCCTTGAAGGCAAAACAACTGAGCGACAAAATCTCACGTCCAATCTGTATCTTCCCGCCGCGTGCAAGAACGGTGAAAAATTCCTGCCGTAATAATTCAACATGGATCTGCAGCTCCCCGTCTTTCCTGGTACATTACGTTGTCGCAAAAACTCAACAAGATGGGAAATGCAGCCCTCGTCGCCAACTCCTATTCCAAGCGAGGCCTCACGTCATCGACAAGAGATCAATCGAAATTGTCCAAGGCAAATCGGGTCTATGATACCTTCGCCGGGTTTAGGGCGCTTCAGCAAATCCCTTGTGTTGATGCAAGTCGAATTGGCATTACCGGATATTCATTTGGCGGAATTGTCAGTGTTGATGTTGTCGAAAAAGTCCTGGCTGACAAGTTGGGTGGCGGCCAAGTGTTCAAAGCCAGCCTGCCGGTCTATCCCTCCTGTCAGGCCCAATGGGAGGAAACCCAACCGACGAACACCAAAGTCCATTTTCTCCTGGCAGAACTTGATGACTATACACCCGCGAAATATTGCACTGACAAAATCGCTATGTTGAAATCCAAAGGTTGGGATGTCTCGCACACCACATACACGGGTGCTCATCACGGATTCAATGCTGACGGTTCCGCCCGCTTTTTTCGGGACGCGTGGACATTCAAAAATTGCGGTGTCTCGTGGGTCTGGAAAGATGGCCATGAGTATGCTGACACCTATCAGGCCAATACCAAACTGGGTTGGGACGCCTATGTCAGAACCTTGGCCCGCCAATGTGGCGCAAAGGGTGTCACAACCGGTAGCAATGTGAAGGCCAGAACCGAGGCGCTGGATTATACTTTGAAGTTTTTCTCGGATACTCTCTAAGGGAATTCAGCTTCGGAGGGAGCACACGGCTCCTTCCGGTTGCTGACAGGTCAGTGCCGCACCCGGTTCTAAATCGCCCCCAATATCTTAGACGCCCGGAGTCTATCGATTTTAATAGGGATTTAATGGCTAATCGCATTCAGCAACTGGATCGGGTTCAGGCCTCAGTTCACTAATCGACAATGTCTTCCTTGGGGTGGCTTTTAAGCTTAGACAGCGAGAGCATTTCCGGGGTCATAGGGCGCACACTGACCGGTTTCTTTTATTTTGTGACAAGCAGGGCATCGCGATGCGATGTATCGGGTAAGGGGCACGACGCTGTCACGGATTAAAACAACAGGCCCTTCGGTGGGGTATAACGGCCCGTCGGTGGCGTTGCATTCCTTGCCCGATGCTTGGCATCGCGCTG
>JAJFII010000012.1 GCA_021775095.1 Rhodospirillales bacterium | reverse complement strand
CACCGCCGAGGCTGATAACAAACTTCCGCGTCTTGTTGACGGTCCAGCCTGTTTTTATTCTGTTTTGCGCCAGCAAACCGCCGAACCATGCTCCGAACATCGCACCCACATAGGGAACCCAAGCATATTTGCCGATTTCTGCGACACCAAAACCGTAAGTTTCAGCGAGATACAGTGGTAACCAACCCACAAATAGCCACCAGATCGGATCGATGAAGAACGATGCCATAATGACACCCCAGCTTTCCTTGCGTGACAGGATTTCCCCAGAAGACGGCGCATAAGTAGCCACTTCGTTGGTTTCCTGATTGCGCTGCCCGGTAAGGATATAATCGCGCTCCTCAGCCGATAGCCAAGGGTGTGTATCTGGATCGGACTTATATAGAATGAGCCAGGGGATCAGCCATAGGAAACCAATAATACCCACCGCTATAAAGGTTGCCTGCCAGCTTCCAAAGAAAACGAACAGATAAGCAATGATCGGTGCCGAAACAATACCACCGATCGCCGCACCGGAATTGAATATGCCCTGCGCGAGAGCACGTTCCTTAATTGGGAACCATTCGGCATTCGCTTTGGTGGCACCCGGCCAGTTTCCTGCCTCTGCAACACCAAGTAACCCTCTGAAAATCGCAAAACTTGTCAGTCCAGTTGCTACCGCGTGCAGAATCGTTGCCGCTGACCAGACAGCGATAGAAAGCACGAAACCAACCCTCGTGCCAATCCAATCAAATATCTTGCCGAACAGGGTCTGGCCAAAGGCATAGGCGAAAGTGAAAACATTCAAGATAATTGCATAGTCAGTTTTTGTCAGGCCGATGTCTTTGGAAATCTCCGGCCACAAAAACCCTAGTGCACCCCGATCAATGTAATTGATAACCGTCGCAAGCGCGACGAGCGTCACAATCACCCATCTGAAGTTTCCCTTCACGACACGTCCCCCTTTTTGTAATTTTCGAAGAAGTCCTCGCGGATCGGTGAAAACACGTCGAGAAGAACACCAGCCTCTATACAAATGGCTCCATGCATAGCGTTGGGCGGAATAAAAAAGCTGTCCCCAGCAGATTGTCGCTTGGTAACACCATCGATTGTCACATCGAACACGCCGCTTTCAACATAGGTTACTTGGGAATGATAGTGCTGATGTTGATAGCCTTCGGCGCCGTCGTCAAAAATCGCTTTTACCAACATCAAATCATCATTATGTCCAAGAATTTGTCGCTTAATCCCCCCACCAACATCTTCGACAGGCACCTCTTTACCAAACAGGAAACGTTCACTTTGCATGGTTATTCCCCTCCTTCGGTGTGTTTTTGGGAATGAAATAATTTGTACGGGCCCGTCCACGTCACGTCTGTCCCACCAATCTCGATGGAATGCTCCGCTGTTTTGGACATCTCGCCTGCAACCGCGAGACCCACAGTTTGCTCGTCTTTGGTTTGGACCCGGATATAATGGTCGGCACCGAATTTAAGATGTTGAACAGACTTCACACCCGGATGGCTATCAACGGTAAATTCAACAATTGGATTATATTCGCCGTGTGGCTCTATGACGGAGGCGAAAGATACGTCTTCATCTGAGGTTGCCCGTAAAATGAAGACGGGCTCTCGGCGAAGGTTGAAATTGGGATCATTGGCACCGATCTCGGCAAATATGATCTCGGTGCTTTCAGGGACTGACGATGTGACGGTATAAAACTTCCGGTCCAAAAGCCATGTGACTTGCGACAGTCCGGCCACAGCTTTCCCTTTGCCAACCTCCCACAGGTATTGGTAGCCATTATCATTACCAAGCGGTTCACGCGATGTTGCATATCCTCTCAGCTCAAAGTTCGTCTCCGTCAGTTGACCGTTATAGTAAAACGGCAGGTCATATTGATGGGATGCTTTTGAACGGGCCTCCATTAAGTCGATCACAATCGGCTGCGGGAATGCCGCATCTCGCACCAAGGCCATCGTCCGAACTATAGTGACATCCGGATATGCAGTGTCGATTTCTGCGGTTGTAATTTTAAGATCATCGTTATTGGCAAAAACACCGATTTTCGGCGCATATTTGTTGCCCGTTTGTGTATCACCGCCAAAGTGGCTGGTTTGGTCTACTATGAGAGCATTGTGGGCAATCGTCTGTTTCGCAAAACTATTATTTTCTGCAAGATAATGCCCGCCATATTTTGCCTCAACATTAAGAAAACGTGCCGCACCATAATCCCGAATAATCTCATGGCCTGCATCATAAAGTAGAAAACCAAGTTTATCGAAATGTCCGTGACCAAGACCTTGTGACGTATTTTTCACGACAAGCGTTAAGTCGTTCGGATTGCTTGACGCCCTAATAATATCAAGTGCGCCTTCGGTTCCATTTTCCCCGTCGCGCAAACGCATAGTTTTATAGTCAAACGGTTCGGCCTTGCCTGCCGCCAAATCGTCTGCAACCTTTCGGCTTTCAGGCGTGAGAACGAATTTATCCTGCGCTTCGGCAATCGAAAGCAACCCTTTATCACCGGTTAAATCATACGCGATTGCCACGCCGTAAAGAAGTTCGGTTGTCGCAATTCCCTTGTCCTTAATAGCGTCATTAATGGGAAAAAATAGGCCGCCATAACTTTGCTGAATGGTCGTATAGATGGCCTTTTGCAAGATGCGGTCACGACGCTCAAATATTTTTCGTTCGGGATCATTTTGCTCCACTGCTTGGGCAAATACAACAAACGGCATCAATGCATACCGTTGATAATAAGGGCCTTCATTGTAATATCCGTCGGGAGAGAACAGTTTTTCCATCTGCTTTAAAAAACCAGCATCGCCTGACTTATCCAGCCCAAGCAGCGCCTGTTGAACATAGTCCTCATCGCCGATCGCATACCCGGTCAGCCCAACCGCGGCCGTCGCCCATGTGCCGTGATTGTGGATCTTGTCAAAGGTCTCCGGAGAACCATCCGAGAGAAATTCCGCCATATTTCTCAACAAATCTGTTTCGATTTTGGTGCGTTGTTCGGATGACAATGCGTTTTTTACTGCGCCGTAGCCCTGGGCGACATGCAAGAGCCACCAGCTTTCGTTCAGGTTTTGCCAGAACATCCTTCCCGGTGATTGTTCTTTCTTCGCTGGATGCAGGTCCCAATAAGGATAAACATCAGCGTAAGCCGTCATCAATTTACCGGCAAAGTCAGCAAACTTTTGCTCGCCAGTCAGCTTAAACAGCTGTCCCGCATCATAAATTAGTTTCGCATTCTCTTTATGCTTTTCATGGGTATATCCACCGCCGGCGTCTTTCGGTGTCGGAACCGTTAAGGGAAGCAACAATTGCGTATTTATCTTGTTCTCCGCACTTTCAAGTGCCGTATCAAACCCTGAAGCACGCGGCGTATTGGCGAGCGTTTCCCCCTGTTCTGTTTCTTGGCCTGTTTCCTGACAAGCCGCAGCGAAAAAACCCATCAAAGATACCAGGACTATGTTGGCGAGCACGCGCATTACGGGTTTATCCCTTCATTCCCTTGAACAACTGCTGTCGGCGCCAAACCACTATTCAACTCGCTTACCAAGGGAGCGGGCGTTGCAATGAATTTGTTTTTTATGATCCGCGTTTTCGGCTCCCCAACCGTGTGGTTGATTAAAAACGGTTTGCTATTTTTAAAGGTATTCCCGAACATATCCGTCACCTGCACGCCGTGGAGCCGCACAGAAGATTTGGATTTATTACGCTTGCCGCTTCCTACATCTGACAGCGTTGAATTTTGAAGTGAAAAGTGTGGCCCAAAGGTACTCTCGTCAGTGCCGCCGCGGTAAAAGTCGACCAGCGCACCTTGTACGTTGTCGAAATTTGAATTCTTGATCGTGAGATATTCTGCATTATAAATGCCGAAGTCATCGCTCTCTTTATCAAGCTTGAATATGGCGCCGGTCACGTCCTTGAAGTTTGAATTCCGTATCAGAATATGATCTGCAAATGTGCCCTTGGCTGCCGTCACAACATTAAAGGAATGGTTCACATCTATATCCGTGAAATTCGTATCAAGAATTTCCAGTCGGTAATTCTGTAGCATGGCGTATGGACTGGTGCGAATGACGGAATTTCCGGCATTGTCCGGTGCGTCAGCTCCCGAAATGTTGAGATTGACAAGCTGAAGACTGCCTCCGTCGAGGATTTCGAACAAAGCCGAACGCTCGTATGTCAGATAAACATCACCCTCACCCTTAAATGTCAGCGGCTTATCCAGTTTTAGAAATTTACTAACGACGTAACTTCCAGGGAGGAGAAGCAAAACATCGCCAGCTTCGGCGGCTTCCACCGCTTCAAATAGGCCATGTTCTTCGGGGTTAACTTCAATTACCTTTCCCGAGGAAAAGGCGACTAAAGGCTCGACTTTAGGATACCAAGATACCCCGGTAATATCCTTGGAAGTTGGCTTCAAATCTGTGGCAACACCAACATTTTTGAACTCATCGCCTTCTGCATATAGCAGACCGTTTTTTGCTCGCGTCATTTTGATGTCCATCAACTTGAACCCGCGCTCCAGGCTTTCAGGGGCGGCGCGACCAATGATGTTGTCCGAAAAGTCGATGCCAGACACATCGTCATATATTGTGAAAGTATCGCGGCCATCTTCATTGTAGATCAAGTTGTTGGCGAACCGACTGTCAACAGGTACTGCGCTTCGTTCAGCGTCACTCCCGGCCGCTAGCTGAATGTTGTCACTGTTGACGATCGTATTACCAAATATGTCCGCATCCTTGACTTGGTCATAACGATTAATCGGCGAATTAGGAACGCCGTTCATGACAACAAAAGCACCGCCAAAACGCGTACCTTTCAAGCCTTCCATATAATTGTTGCGAATGGTTTGCCCGCCATTAATCACTCGGATACCACCGGTATGATCTGCACCGTTCCCAAAGAACACGTTGCCCTCGACAAGATTATTATTGCCGTGCCGCATGGTAAGCGTGCCGCGCGATTGATAAAATGTATTGTTACGAAAAGTGTTTTTCCCAGATTTATTGGAAATAATTTCCAGTTCGCCGTCGCAACGATCAAAATAGTTATTTTCAACAATTGTGAAGGAGTTGGTCCGCGAGTAATGGCTTGTACCAATCCGCAATGTTTCGCCACCATTTGATCCCAAAATAGGTCGTGGGCCAAAATAATTATGGTCAATACGATGATGGTTTTCCTGGCTGTCTTTTGTATTGAGGCGCACTGCCATAGTGACACCCTTATTTCGCTTTCCGACCAAGTGGTTGTGATCGAAGCGATTGTTCTTCCCGTACATCAATACCCAGAAATCAACTTCATATCGTTCGGGCTGATTGTAATTATCAATTACAATCTCGGTGACCCTGGAGTTATTGGCTAAATCTTCTTTATTGCGGCGAAATGAAATAACCTCGCTTGTCGGTGTGAAACCATTCTTAAAAACCAGTCCCGACACGACCAAATACTCACCGGCCAGCCGGAGGTTCGATTGCCCTGACAGGATTACCTCGCCTTTGGTTTGTGCCGTCAAAGTAATTGGCTTTTCAGCCGATCCGTTCCCTGTGA
>JAJFII010000110.1 GCA_021775095.1 Rhodospirillales bacterium | reverse complement strand
CATCCCCTTGGGTGTGGGACCCCGGAACTTTCTCTTCGACGATATAGGGGGAAAGTACCTTGGATTTAGTCAGATCGCGAGCCATTTTCATGGCTGCAACCGCGGTTTCCTGATCTTTGGTTGCGGACAGGTAACCCGGGTGAATTTCCGGATAGACGTGGGCGTCCGGTGAGGTAATGACGATTTTGCCGCGGCTTTCCGGACGCAGTTGGCAGACCGACAGGGTAATGCCGGAAAACCGATGCATTTGCACACCCGGTTTATCGGCGCTGAGCGGCTGCACATGAAACTGGATGTCCGGTGTTTCCATCTGCTTTTCGGTTTTTGCAAATATACAGACCTGACTGGCACCCATGGCCATTGGGCCGGTCCGAAACAATGCATATTCGACACCCATTAACCCCCGTTTAAAGAGGTTATTGATTTCGTTATTCAGGGTCGGCACATTGACCTCATAGACCAACCGGATTTGCAGGTGGTCCTGCAGATTGTCGCCAACACCGGTTAATTCATGGCGCACAGGTATATTCAGATCTTGCAGGAGTTTGCCCGGACCGATACCCGATACCTGGAGGATTTGCGGTGACCCGATAGCACCGGCACTCAGCAGAACCTCGCCGCCCGGCCGCAGGGTCGCCATGTGCGGTTTGCCTTTGATGGAAAACCGGATGCCAGAAACCGATTTGTCTCTGCCCGCAGCAAAAAGCAATCCTTCGGCATGGGCGTGGGTGACGATTTTCAAGTTAGCGCGGTCACGCGCCGGATTAAGATAGGCGACAGCGCTCGAACAGCGACGGCCATTTTTTGCAGTCATCTGAAAATAACCGGCGCCTTCCTGGACGTCGCCGTTAAAATCGTCATTTTTCGGAATTCCCAATTCCCCGGCGGCCGATATTACGGCGTCACAAATATCCCGTTCAACCCGCATATTTGAAACCGAAAGGGGCCCCTGATCGCCATGATAATCATTGGCACCACGTTCTTGATTTTCGGACCGAATAAAATATGGCAAAATGTCCTCCGCAGACCACCCGGCGTTCCCCAATTGCCGCCAATGGTTATAGTCTTCATGCTGACCGCGAATATAAAGCAAACCATTAATTGAACTGGATCCACCCAGGGTTTTCCCACGGGGCCAGTCGAGGCTTCGTCCGTTGAGGCCAGGATCGGGTTGGGTTTTATAACACCAGTCCGTATTGGGATTGTGCAGGGTTTTGAAATAACCGACGGGGACATGTATCCACGGGTTCCAGTCACGCCCGCCGGCTTCCAGGAGAAGGACTTTGATGGCGCTGTCGGCAGACAACCGGTTGGCCAGCACGCAGCCAGCGGATCCTGCACCAACTACAATAAAATCATAGGTGCCTAATGTCTCAGCAACCGGTTCTTTTCGTTGTGAAGCCAAATGAATTTTCCCCCAATTATGAAGAGTGTCCCAATCCATAAGTTAACAAACGGGATCTGACCACCGAAATTTTGCAACAGATAATGACTGTTGCACAAAAATCAAAAATAGGCAATAATGAGAATTACTGTATCAATAATGATAATAATAGACACAAAAAAAACTCAACAGGAAGATTTGACCTTTAAAGGAGATGTTATGATTACGGATAAACTAAAATATGTATCCCGACGCGACTTGCTGCGGTTAACCAAACAATTTGGTATTAGCTCGACGTTGCTGGCAGCGGGTGGTTTAACGGGGGCGATTACCCTACCAAGATTAGCGGAAGCCGCAAACTCGACCTATACCAAGCGGTTTAAGCAAAAACCCAAATTCAAACTTAAATTTGGCGCCGCTGGTTTTACGGAAAAGAACCTGTTGATTGAACGGGCCGGCTGCCTGCAATTTGTCAATGATCTTGAAGAACGCACCGACGGTGCCATTCAAATTGAATTTATTGGTGCCAATCAGATTTGTGGCCAGGGCGATTGCGTCAAAAAAACCCAACAGGGTATTGTCGATATTTATGCCGCTTCGACGCAAAATTCAGCAGGCGGTGCGCCGTACCTGAACGTATTGGATTACGCCTATATGTTCCCAAGCAGGGCGTCCCAGTACCACTTCTTGTATTCACCGGGCAGTCAAAAAGTCCTGCGTGATCCCTTACGCAAAAAACATGGCCTGGAGTTTTTGTTCAGCCATGCGGAATTACGCGGCATCCAGCTCGGGCTGGCTTGGAAAGACAAACCCCTGGTTACCAGTGTGACCCAGTTGGCAGGCACCAAAAACCGGGTAACGGGCACACAGCTTGGCCGGATTGCCATGAATCTGATGAAACTGAACCCGACTCCCATTGCCTGGGCCGAAACCCTGGATGGACTTAAACAGGGCCTTATTGATGGTGCCGAAACATGGGCCTCGGCTGTTGCTTATGCCAACATGTCACCGGTTGTTTCGCAGGTCATTAACCTGGAGTTTTTCTGTGGAACCGAGCATACGTCCATGAACGGTAAGGTTTTCGACAGCCTTGGCGGTGAACTTCAGGATGCCGTTATGGAGTCCTCCTACCTGACACAGGTCCATGTTCAGGCCGCGAACGAAGCCGCACTGGTCAATACCGTCGGATTTTCCGATCCCCAGCATCCGGATACCATATTTGCCCAACATGGGACCCGGGTTTCCATGCTGAACGACGCGGCGAAGCGGGAAGCCGAAGAAATGTGTTCACCTGAATTTAATCCCAAAGAATGGGAAAAATGGCGGGAGCGCATTAACGAATGGTCCGGTGGAATGGACACCTACAAGTTTATCTACGATATTGCCCGTGAAATTCCAAAAGCCACGTTGGCTGAAAACGTCGAACCCAGACGTTGGTGGAAGGGTTAAAAATTATCCCTTGGGTGCAGCCACTGGGCTGCACCCAATTTTCATGTATAGTCGATGACGGTGCGAACGAACGGGAGAAGTGTTCGATGGGGGTTGTGCGTTGGGTTGATACGAATATCGAAAAAATTATTATCTTAATTTGTTATGTGACCATGGCGGGTATTATTTTCGTCGAGGTTATCCGCCGGTTTTTAATAAATGAACAGGCCGCCTGGAGTTCGACCATTCCCATTTACCTATTTCTTTGGGTAACCTGGATCGGTTGTGCCTACAATGTCAAAATCCGTACTCATTTGCGATTTGATGAGCTGCGGGTGCGCATGTCCCATAACCTGCAGTTTTCCTGCATGGTTATGGATGCGGTTCTGTGGATCGTTTTTGCGTCTATTGTCGGATATTTTTCGACGCAGCAGGTTTATCTATCCTATGACAATTTTGCCATTGTAACCGGCACAGATGACGTCATGCAGTGGTGGTTCTATTTGGCGACCCCGGTTGCCTGGACCCTATTGGTTATCCGTGTTCTGCAAAATCTTTATAGCGATTTCCATACCTGGAAAAGCGGTGAACCTCTGACCATCGCCGTCAGCATTTTGGGGGACTAAGAGACATGGATGGACTACTTATCGGCCTGATCTCTATTGCTGTAACGCTGTTGTTTATTCTTGGCGTTCCGATCTTCCTGATTATTGGATTATGGGTGGTTGGCGTTAGTATTGTCATTGATTTCACCTTAGCCAATATTGGCGTGACCCTCTACGAGGGCCTTAATTTCTTTGGCTTGCTGGCGTTGCCGTTGTTTATTCTAACGGGTGATTTGATCAACAACGCAGGCATTGCCAAACGGCTATCTGACTTCGCTTATTCAATTCTCGGATCCATGCGCGGCGGATTGGCTATGGCTTCGTTGGGTGCCTGTGGACTGTTTGCCGCCATTTCCGGCTCAAATTCTGCGACAACCGCGACCATCGGCTCGATCATGTACCCGGAAATGCGTGACAACGGGTATGACAAGAACTTCGCTGCCGCCACCGTCGCTGCCGGCGGCACCGTTGGCATTATCATCCCGCCCAGCATCATCTTCATCGTTTACGGGTTCCTGATGAACCTGTCGATCAGTGATCTCTTTATCGGTGGTTTATTGCCAGGGTTATTGATGGTTTTTGCCATGCAATTTGCCTGTTGGTACCTGTCCCGGAAAAATGGCTGGGGTAAATTAATTGACTTTAACATTGCTCGCATTCTGCGGACGGCGCTTGGCGCATGGCTCGGCTTTTTTGCCATTATCCTGGTTATTTGGGGCATTTATGCGGGCAAATTTTCGCCGACGGAAGCCGCCGGTGTCACGGCAGGTTTTTGTTTGATTGTCGGTTTGGTCATGTATCCCATCAACAAGATGTTGGGAAACCAGCAGGCAAACGAAAGCGGCGGCAAAATCCTGGCGCGGACCCTGGTGGTTAAAGGGTTCTCGATCAGAGAACTACCGGATGTGATTATGCGCTCTGGTCAGATTACCGGCCTGCTGGCACCGTTAATTGCCGTTTCGGTGGTTATGCAGCAAATCCTGTCCCTACTGGGGGCAAAGGATTTTGTCACGGAGTTGCTGGCAAATTTAGGTGGCTACTACCCGATCCTGTTTGCCTGCATGTTAATCGTATTGTTGGCCGGTACGGTTTTGGAGAGTTTGCCGAATACCATAATCCTGGCACCTATTCTGGCGCCTATTGCGGCCGGTATCGGCGTCGACCCGATTCATTTTGCCGTCATCTTCCTAGTCGGTGATGCCATCGGTTTTATTACACCGCCCTATGGATTGAACCTATATGTGGCCAGTGGGATCACCGGCATTCCCTATTTCCGATTGTTGAAGTATACAGTCCCTTATCTGTTGGCATTGGTAATCGCCTGGATGATTATTGTGTTGGTGCCCGAGTTGTCGACCATGCTTTTGGTGCACGAGGGGGCTGGCATCTATCAAAATGCAAACTAAAGGATTCGACATTTGATTCATGGACGACAAAAACGATAAATCATCGCGTTCTGTTCGTGCGCTGGAGGTTGTTGAAGCGATCGTTCAGGCGGATCGTCCGATGACGGTTGTTGATTTGGTTGAACCAACCGGCCTTCCGAAAGCAACTCTGCACAGACAGTGTAACCTGCTGGAAGCGGAAGGGTTTATCAGTCAGGACCCCAACGGTCGTGGTTATGTCGGTGGCGACCGTCTCAGGCGGCTTGCCCACCTGACCATGGCGGCGTCCGGCGAACGCACTTATCGTCACGGAATTTTAACGGCGGTCTCCCGGGAAATTGGTGAAACCTGTAATTTTGTCCTGCCGCTCGGCATCGAAATGTATTATTCGGACCGGGTCGAGACAAAATGGCCACTTCGCCACCAATTACCCATTGGCAGCAATGTGCCGGTTCACTGCACGGCCAGTGGAAAACTCTATTTAAGTTTTCTCACACAACGCCAATGCAAGGAATTGATCCCAGCACTAACTTTGCAGAAGTTTACGGAAAATACGATTACCGACGCCGACAGTCTGATGGCAGCGATCGAAATCACCCGCCGGGAACGGGTTGGCATCGATAATCAGGAATTTGTCGACGGCATGGTCGCCCTTGCCGTCCCCGTTACCGACGCACGAGGGCGGATGGTCGCAGCCTTGGCCTTCCATGCGCCCACGGTGCGTATGGACCTGGAAAAAGCCCGTACCTTTTTACCCATCCTGGAAAAAGCCGCGCGCGCGCTTGCCTCCAATTAGTTTAATCTTTTCGCTGTTTTAGGCGGTGCGTATGGGCTTGTGAAATGCGATTCAACCGGGAACAATTGCAAGGGATTAACCCTCCTAAGGCCCATCACGACGGCGGGATCGTCGCGGCCTTATTCAACCCGTCGTCGCTGCAACCAAAGTTGGTATAGCGCCTAAGGCTCAAACAATTGGATAAAAGTATCGATGTATGTTTTTTGGCACAGGCCTTGAAAGATATCAAATTAGCCATTCAGCACCCACCGGGTCAAAACCCACCTCCCGACAACGCCTGCATATGAAAACCCCTGGAAATTGGTTTTCGACACATCCCATTGAAATATTGACCTAAATCCCGGTTAGAGATAGTTTACAAGCCTAAGGGATCAGTATGGGGAAGAATGGGATGACAGGAAAAACCGTGACGCGCGCTCAATTGGGTGAGGCGGTTTATCAGGAGGTAGGGCTCTCGCGCAACGAGTCCGCAGACCTTCTCGAAACAGTGCTCAACCATATGGGTGATGCCCTGACAGCCGGAGAAGCGGTAAAAATTTCATCCTTTGGCAGCTTTTCAGTCCGGCAAAAGGGTGAGCGGGTTGGCCGCAATCCAAAAACCGGAGAAGAGGTTCCCATATTACCGCGCAAAGTGTTGGTATTCAGGCCGTCACAGGTTCTGAAAAATCGAATCAACGAATATCGACGGCCCGGCGATGGCAGCTGATTGCCATGGGAGACGGATCAAAATCAGCTTCGGCCTTTCGAACCATCAGTGAAGTCGCCACGGAACTTGATCTTCCTCAACATGTCTTAAGATTTTGGGAAACCAAGTTCAATCAAATCCGCCCCCTGAAACGGGGCGGCGGACGACGTTATTATCGGCCTGAGGACATCGAACTTTTACGGCAAATCCGCGGCCTGTTGTATGACAATGGTTATACCATCAAGGGTGTACAAAAATTACTGCGCGATGGGTCGTCAGCCGTCAGCAAAAAGCCGCCCACTGAATCGCCGGCAACTACATCCGCGATCGAAAATCGCACCGATGATCGGAATAAGGAATTGCGCGGTGTCGTGAGTGAACTACAGGAAATTCAGGAAATTCTGCGGAACTGGGCCTGAAGTCGAGCCCTGAACAAACGCAAAACCGATCATAAAATTATTTAAATTGAGTATATTGCGCGACCAGACGAGCCTGCGTATAGTGCGCCAAATCGGGACGGGAAGTAGCTCAGTCTGGTAGAGTACTCGGCTGGGGGCCGAGCGGTCGCAGGTTCAAATCCTGTCTTCCCGACCACCCGATTTCGGTCATTCCCTTAATAAACATCTTCTCTATGGCCTTACTCAGATGCTGGCGGTTGTCTATTGCAAACCCGTCAAAGATCTACCGATGCCGAAGCAAAAGCAACCAAGTCGGTATTTAAAATTACCTCGCCCGGTCAATCGGTGTGATTTGCGCAAACTGCGCCTTGCCGGGAAATTGTCACACAGGTCATCCAGACCGGCATTATTTGTGCCGGGTTAAAAACCCTCAGAGATCACGCATGGGAAACACAGTCCTTGCAAACCGTTTCGGATACGTCGTGGTTCAGGTGGGCGCGCCTGAGGGCCTGAAAATCTGGCGACGTCCAGGCATCCATAAAAGGGATTTTATTTAAATCGCCCATACGAAACCGACCGTCATGGTCAAAGCAGCATGCCGAAAGATGCCCGTCGTAGGTCACCCTGGCTTCGGTGAACAGTGACCAGCAGGGCATGGCCGGCCGCATATTGCCAGCCCGACCGGGATTACCGCCACGAATTTCCCAGCCGCGCTGTTTTTCGTCGACGCTGACCAGATCGGCCTGCGAATACAAAGGTAAGGCATAAACTTGGTCGAGGAAGGGAATCAATTTGTCCACAAGATTTTGCATTCGCTCACCCTGCTGGCCATCATATCCGATATAGGAGCCATACAGTCCGCAGTCATACCCACCGTCCTGCCGAACCCGATAGGCGGTTTTGACATTTTTCACAAGATCCTGAAACAACGATCCTTTGACCTGCGCAATATTTTTGAACTGTTCTTCGTCGGCATAGTTTATGGAGAATTTTAAACTGTCCAAACCGGCCTCCATACAGGCCCGAACACGGTCTTCCGACGCCAGGGAGCCATTTGTCGTCAAAAACACATAATCGAACCCCTGGTCCTTGGCAGCTTTAATGGCCTTTGGTAACCAGGGCAGAATAAAACTCTCCCCCAGATAAAACATGCCAATCTCCTCAACACCGTTGGCTTTCAGTTGGCGCAGCAGGTTGACATAAAATTCCCAATCCATATCCCGTTTATCCCGCAGCTTGTAACCCGTCGCGCAAAACGAGCAGTTAAAATTACACCGTGCGGTCAGCTCGATTTTGACACTGCGTGGACACGGGGGCGCGACAACTCTGCGTTCGTCGCTTATGGCAGTGATCGCGTCCACACGATCTGTTATTTTTCCCATACCCATGAATAACATCCTCCTTTGAGCCGGCATTCGATGCCGCGTGAATATCAAAATGCTTTCACCAATCAACGCAACCGGCACTCCCGGCCAATTGACTAACGCCACACCGGCGCACCAACAGGATCGCCAGTTCCGACCCATCGATTATGGCAACCTCCCTAACTAAATGCCTTGACCCAAATCAATAGATTGCGATACGTCGCGGCTTGCGGCGGTTCGGTAAAAAACGCCACTGACGGCCCTGTTGTTTTTTCGGTGTCAGCGTCGCGCATCTTACCCGTTTCACCGCATCGCGTTGCGATGCCCTCCTGGTCACACTATAAAAGATCAGGGTCAGAGTACTTCATATGAGCCCGTAAATGCTCTAATTGGTCGTCCGACGAAAGGTTATGGCAGATCCGAAGTCGACGCATATGAAGCCGATTTTGCCAGATCAAGAAACCGCTGGGATTCGAGCGCTTCGGACAACAAGTGATCGCGAACACTTTGGCTCCAAACCCCTTTTGCAAAGATCCGAAACATATCAACAAAGGGATCATTGTTGGCGAATTTAACCCGGCGTTTTTTTTCATTGCAACGGATTAGTGTTAAAGACGGCACCCGATTTTTGGGTTTTGAGAAAAAAGGTCCGGCGCAGAGGTGCCCTCGATCCCCTTGCACGGACAAATAATTTGTATAAGCCGCGCCGTATCCCCAGGACAAATCGGCTGTCGTTCCGCAATCAAACCGCAACTGGGCTGATCCACGCGTATCGACCCGAAACCCGTTTTCGGTGGCAAGTTTACAGTCGAGGCCGATGAGTTTACCGGGGCTCAGGGCATTGGCAATCGTCAGCAGATAAAACCCCAGATCGAGCAGGGCCCCGCCACCAAGATCCGGGTCATACCTGAAATTCTTCCGGTCAATGTGGGGGAACTGGAAAACCGCTTCGATATGCTTTGGCTGTCCAATTCCTGCGGGTCCAAACTGCGCCCGAACGGCGTCAAAATGGGGATGATATTTAGGCCCGCAAACAACCGCTAAGGCGAGGTTATTGGTCCTGGCGATTTTCGCCAGGGCCACGGCGTCCTGCAAATGGCTGGTCAGTGGTTTTTCACACCAAAGATGTTTTCCCGCCGCAAGGACAGCCCGACCATGCACGAAATGCAGGGATGTTGGTGTGGCCAGGAAAACCACGTCAACGGAATTTGTCGTCAACAGATCGTCGCGATTGTGCCAGGCGTGGCACCCATATAGAGCGGACTGCTCCGCCAATGTTTGGCGGTTGCGACTATGAATGCCAACCAACCGGAGGTCAGGGCTGGCGAAAATCGCCGGCAGCACCGTTTTTATGGCATGCGCACCGACACCCCAGACGGCGACGCCCAGTGGCCGATCTTTTTCCTGGGAACCCGTCATCAAATAAACTTCCACGGTTTTTTCGGTTTACCTGCAGGTCGATAGGCGTTAGCCATGGTCGCTACCGACCCGCAATAAAAATCCGTGGTAACACATATTCTGGGCAATTTCGACACCGTGAGACAAATGTCATCCCATATCCCGACATCCGTTACGCAAGCGGACCGCAAATATGTGCTGGGTGTCCTGTTGATGGTTCTTGCGATGATTATCATTCCGTTCCTTGATGCCATTGCCAAGGAACTAAGTACACGTTATTCGGTCCTCCAGATCACCTGGGCACGATACTTTTTTCACTTCGCCCTGATGTTGCCGCTGGCGCTGGCAACCTACGGACGCCAGGCATTGGTCGTCAAATCGACTGGAATGCAAATCCTGCGCGGTGGGTTTCTGATGGCATCAACATTTCTTTATTTTTCCGCATTGGCTCTCATTCCCCTGGCCGATGCCCTGGCACTGGTTTTCATTTATCCCTTTGTTGTAACAGTTCTGTCGGTTGTGATCCTCAAAGAACCCGTTGGCATCCGACGATGGATGGCGGTGCTTGTCGGATTGTTGGGCGCACTTATAATTGTCCGTCCTGGTTTTTCCGATTTCGGTATCGGAACGATGCTGGCGTTAGCTGCCGGAATTACCTATGGCTGTTATCTGATCTCGACACGAAAACTGGCAAATACTGCACCACCGATGGTGACACTCACATTTACAGCGCTCATTGGTGTTGTGGTTTTATCAATCCTCGTACCCTATGGCTGGCAAACCCCAACGACGGCGGATTGGTTGTGGATGATTTTATTGGGGACGATTGCCGCCCTCGGACATTATTTGATAATTAGGGCCTTTGAATTTGTCGAAGCATCGATATTGGCACCCTACGGATATACGGAAATTCTCATGGCCTGTTTGCTCGGTTATGTGGTTTTTGGCGACCTCCCTGATATTTTAACCTGGATCGGAATCGCGACCATCATAATTAGTGGGATTTACATTTCAGTTCGCGAACGACACAAACAGCCATAAAAAAAAGGTCGGGTTTTGAAACCCGACCTTAAGTTAGTGCTCTTGAGGGAAGGGAAGGGGATCGATTTAGAAACCCTTCCAACACCTGCATTCTTGACCAATTGCAGGAAGTTCGCTGTGACCTGCGTCACAGGACGTTAAAATTAAATCAACTTCGCAATTCATGACCCCAGCAGGTCCAGCGGCAGCAGCACGTCGTCGCAGGTCCCACAGATCAGTTGCAACTCATCAAGCAGGTCATTTACGTCGTCCAGGGTTTTTCCGAGAATAAACCGACCGCCCGGTGCCAGACGGATACTCGGCCCAACTTGGCAATGACCCAAACAGACGCTGCGCTCGGTCTTTATATCTATACGACGCTGGCGGATGCCCGTTTCCAGGGCGTCAGCCAGGGCCTGACTGCCGCGCGCAGCGCAGGACGCTTCATCGGCGCGAAACCGACGGTTTACACAAATCATTAAAAACTTTGGTTTTACAGGTTCGTCTGGCCTATCAGATGCGGTCAAATTTTAGTCCTCAGCGATCTCGGATGATAAAATAACGATCCAGGTGGGCCAGTTCCAGCACCCGGCTTACCCGCGTGCTTGGTGCTGCCAATTCAAGCCGATGGCCGCGCTGTTTTGCCGTTTTCTCGCCATCAAGAAGGCTGGCAACTCCAGAACTATCAATTACAGGCACATCCGATAACTCAACCACAGTTGTTAGCTGGCTGGTAACGATATCGTGCAAGATTTGGCGAACGCTATGGGCGCATGTTTGATCGATATCGCCGCTAAAATAGATATAGGTGCTGTCACCGCGTGTTTCGACTTTATGTTCCATATTAAACATACCTGTCGGATTTCATTACCTTATCAATATATAAAACTTTAATTGCAGTTTTTTGTTATTTGCATTGTTTCAACAATTTATTCATAAAATCATCAAAAACGTCTTAACATCTTTATTCGTCGCCAAACAATTTTCGACCGTTGTCCGTAATTTTACAAATTTGCCAGTCGGGTTTTACCGGATTATCGAACCAGGGTTCCGCCCAACCTTTTTGCAGACAACTTTTAACGGTCCTGTCACTCACGCGTTTCCCGTTCTCGTCAAACAACGGTAATTTTCCTCCAGCCTGGGACAACCCCCGTTCAAGCCATTTTGCCTGGCTGCGTGTGGGAGTTGCTGGTTCCCCCGGGGATGAAGACTGGCTTTTGCTCAACTGATTATCCACGCTTTTGGTCTCTCTGGTAGGAATTGACGGCCCCTCAAAGCGCGCACCGGTGCACCAACCCAAGAACCGATATGATTACATGGCGCCAATCTGTGCCGCAATGGCCTTAACCTGCGCGACGTCGGTGATGGCGCCGCTAAAACAAGCCTGAATGGCCTGAGACAGCGGTTTTAACAATCGAACGTCCTTTGCATCGGGTTCACCACCGCGCGACGCAATTATTGAACTGGCGACATTCCCAAGCGAATTACACAGTTCGGCGACGTGTTCGTATTTGCTGTCCTTCAGTTTGTCATCGGACGAATCCGTAATATCCAGCAACGCCAGTAGTTCGGTTCGAATGGCAGGGTCTACCCGACCACCCCGTTCCAAAAGCGGAACCAGATTGGTGACATGGGTGGCGATTTGGATGCCAATGACATCGACTTTGAGCATATGCAATTTAAGCGTCGCCCGATTGATCATACTTTCAACTTCGGCAAAACTGAGGCTTTGCCCATTGGCCCGCGCCTTCAGGGTATTGGGCGCATCGATACCCGGCGCTCCGCCGTCTTTTCGTCGAATGGGGCCAATATAATCATCGGCTATAACAAACTTCTTTCGCGAGTCTATCAGGTCCTGAACACGGTCCAGAACCTGGGCCGTGGAAAACGGTTTGGCGACAACCGTGTCGGTTCCTGACTCAACAATGCGTCGCACGAGTTCTGGAGTCGGTTCACCAACCATTGTGATGATCGGTATGAAGGGGTTATTTCCGGCTGTGCCGTTGCGCACTTCACGAACATAATTAACAAAGTCGCCATCTTTTATGTCGGTCGAGCCAATCAAGAGATCGGGCATGCCCTTTGACAAAAACTCACGCACATCGGCCAGTGTTCGACCCGTTCGTAGCTTTCTGTAACCGTGGTTGTGCAGAATATTCTTCACGCTCTGACGCGAGTTCAGATCGTCGTCAACCAGGATCACATCACATTCCGCGTAGTCTAGCGCCATAATACAGATTTCTGCCCCAACAGGCCGTTCCCTCAACGAAAGCCTATACTAACCAATAGTTTAGAGCAATCAAACTGGTTTGTTAAAATGAATTAGATCGTTAATCAAATCTGCCTTTATTCAGCCACTGGAATTTCAACATTAACACTCGCTTGCGCAGCAATTCCTTCGCCGCGCCCTGTAAACCCAAGGCTTTCTGTTGTCGTGGCTTTAACATTTACCCGGGATTTGCAAATACCAAGGATGTCAGCAACCCGGTCTTTCATAACCAGCCGGTGGGGACCAATTTTTGGCGCTTCACAGATCAACGTCACATCAACGTTGATAATTCGCCCGCCGCGAACGGCTATGAGGTCTACCGCATGGCGGACAAATAGATCCGATGGCGCACCGCGCCACTGGTCGTCGGACGGCGGGAAAAAATGACCAATGTCGCCCTCACCAATGGCCCCCAAAAGGGCATCGGTTAAGGCATGTAACCCGACATCTGCGTCGGAATGCCCGGCCAGGGCGTGGGAATGGGGAACTTGGACGCCGCACAGGACAACCTGATTACCAGACTTAAAACGGTGAACATCGAATCCGGAACCTGTTCTTGTCTCAAACGGGGTGCCGGGTGGATCACCCACGTTCATATCCTCCTGCGTGGTAATTTTTAGATTTGCCACGTCGCCGGCAACTTGCAAGACAGCTAATCCAACCGATTCACAAATTGCCGCATCATCGGTAAAATTTTGACCTGCGGTCTGACGATGGGCTTTGAGGATAGATCTGAAATGAAATCCCTGTGGCGTTTGAACACGACATAACTCGGATCGATCTTCTGTGGCAATCACATAACCGTCTCTTATCCTTTTTATGGTATCGGTCAGGGGCAATGCGGGGATGACGCAGATCTCTGTTTCCAGGCCCGCCAACACCCGATCAATCACGTCACTGCCGATGAAAGGCCGTGCGGCGTCATGGATGAGGACGAATTCCGGCACATCCGGCGCAAGCCGCTCCAGTCCCAAACGCACGGAATCCTGGCGCGACGCGCCACCGGTAACAGGATCGTGAAGGCCAAGTCCCTGGACCGCCTTTTGGTACAGGCCCAGATCATCAGGGTGGATGACCACTCGAACCGCAGACACACCAGGATGTTTTTGGAATGCCAGGATCGAATGGCGCAGCACGGGAGCTCCGTTTAATTCAAGATATTGTTTTGCCAGGGGACCACCAAATCGGTGGCCGCGCCCCGCAGCGACGATGAGAGCAATCGCTTTTTTCATCCGGTTCAGCCTTTCGACCTCAAAATGTGCGCGAGATTAGTCGCGCCGTCGTAGAATGCCAAGATCAAACCTGAATTTGTCTTGCTATGGGGGGCATCTAGAGCAATCTTCTGGCGATCTCGCACGCCTGAACCAGTCATGCAGGAACAAACCCATGTCCGACACATTCCTTCTCAATTTGAGCGCGTTAATTGCCGTGTTACCCCTGGCGGTAACATCGACCCGCGCGCCAGCCGGCAAAACCGCGAAATTCTGGCTATTAATGGTCGTAGCGATTGTCGGACCCGGACTACTGCTGATTATTGGTTCCCAGGACGGATGGCATACGGATTTGTCCACAGCGCTATGGATTACCGTTACCGCCAGCCTGGTTTTATTCGCTGCCATCAGTGCTGTGACAGGTGAGATGTGGCGTCTTGGAGCGTTATTTGCCCCCTATATGTTTCTTCTGGCAAGCGGTGCGGTTGTTTGGACCTACCTGAGTTCAGCCCAATCAACCGCCCACCCGGAAATCATCTCAGGCTGGGTGACCATGCATATTGTCGTTTCGGTTGCAACCTATGCCTTGGTGACCCTCGCCGCTGTCGCCGGGTTGGCCGCCGCCCTCCAGGCGCGCGCGCTCAAAGCCAAAACACAGACGCCATGGATTCGTCATCTGCCGTCACTTGCCGACTGCGACCATTTGGTGATGCGTCTGCTGATAACCGGCGAAGCTGTATTGGCCATAGGCATGATCAGCGGAATGGCCTTGCAATATTCCGAAACGCAGACGGTTATCGCCTTAAACCACAAATCGATCCTCGCCCTGGCCGCTTTTGTGGTCATCGGTTGCCTGTTAGCGGCGCATTTCAAATCCGGCCTGCGTGGTCGCAAAGCAGCACGCGTCGTCCTGTTTGTCTATTTGCTCCTGACACTCAGTTATCCTGGCGTAAAAATAGTCACTGACGTAATTTTAGCCGAATAATCCCTTTATCGCCCATCTGCTTCCTTGTAATTGGTTCGCCAATTGCCTAATAAATGTGCACCCATTCCATGAGAGTAAATAACGATGTTCATCGGTCCCGTTAAAATTGATAACCCAATCGTCCTTGCGCCCATGTCAGGGGTTACGGACCTGCCATTTCGACGGCTGGTTAAACGCTGGGGGGTCGGGCTTGTCGTGTCGGAAATGATTGCCAGCAAAGCCATGGTTTATGCCGCCAAAAAAACCATGAAGATGGCAACCCATTGTGCGGAAGAGCACCCGATGTCTGTGCAGTTGGCGGGCTGCGAACCGGAGATTGTTGCGGAAGCGGCTCGCCTGAACGAAGACCGTGGCGCCGCGATGATTGACATCAATATGGGGTGCCCGGTTAAAAAAGTGACCAACGGGGATGCCGGATCGGCCCTGATGCGCGATGAAAAACACGCGGCCGCGATCCTCTCTGCCGTGGTTAAAGCCGTTTCAATTCCAGTGACGTTGAAAATGCGCACGGGATGGAACGACGAAAGCCGGAATGCGCCGTCACTGGCTAAGGTCGCTGAAGATTGTGGAATTCAATCGCTTGCCGTGCATGGGCGTACACGGTGCCAATTCTACAAGGGGCAGGCGGACTGGAAGTTCATCCGCAAGGTAAAAGAGGCTGTAAATCTGCCGGTATTTGGTAATGGCGATATCAACACCGTAGAAGATGCCCGGCAAATGTTACTGGAGTCCGGGGCTGACGGTGCCTTGATCGGACGCGGCACCTATGGTCGGCCGTGGTTTCCCAACCAGGTTTGGCATTATCTGCAGACCGGCGAAAAACTTCCCGATCCGTCGATGGAACTGCAATTGGCAACCGTATTGGAACATTACGAGACGATTTTGAGCCATTACGGGGTTACCCCCGGGGTTCGTATCGCCCGCAAACATTTGGGTTGGTATTCCAAAGGATTACCAAAATCCACAGAATACAGGGCGTTAATTAATAGTTTGGATGATCCAGACCAGGTCAAAAGTGAAATTCGCACGTTTTATGATCCGCTTGTCGAACGGCTCGCTGCCTGATGGCCAATCGCGCCATCGCCCAGCATGACCGACGTGCAAAGGGGATTGACGGCGATCAGTTACTCAACGCATTAACAACGGCGTTATTGGCGATTAATCAACAAAACGTCATAATTTATGCCAACACGGCGACGGAGCAACTGTTTCGATCAAGTGCAGACCATATGCTAAATAAACCCCTGACTGCCTTTTTGCCCAAAGACAGTCCTGTTTTTGCACTCATCGAACAGGTACGCAGCCAGCGCAGTATTGTTTCTGAGTACGGATTGACTCTGGAAACGCCACGCATTGGCATAAATTTTATGAATATTCAGGCGACGCCGGTGGTCGAACAACCGGGAATTGTTGCGCTGACTCTGCAGCAGCGTTCTATTGCCGACAAAATTGACCGCCAATTGACCCACCGGGGCGCTGCGCGTTCGGTCACCGCCATGGCGGCGATGCTGGCCCATGAGGTCAAAAACCCGCTTTCGGGAATCCGGGGTGCGGCGCAATTACTGGAGCAAAATGCCAACGATGAAGACCGCCCCCTAACAGAACTGATTCGCGACGAAGCCGATCGGATATGTGATTTGGTCGACCGAATGGGGGTATTCTCCGATACGGGCCCGTTACAACGTGAAGCGGTCAATATTCATCAGGTGCTGGACCGGGTCCATAAATTGGCGAAAAATGGATTTGGCAGCCACTTAAAATTTGTAAATGAATTTGACCCGTCGCTGCCGGCCGTACTCGGCAATCGAGACCAACTGGTACAGGTATTTCTAAACTTGGTCAAAAATGCGTCGGAAAGTGCGCCGAAAATAAACGGTCAAATCACCTTGTCGACGGCCTACCAACAGGGCGTAAGGTTTGCGGTTCCAAATAGTGACAAACGTGTTCATCTGCCGCTGCAAATCAGCGTATCCGACAACGGCTCTGGTATCCCGGACGATCTGAAACCCTACCTGTTTGACCCGTTTGTAACGTCAAAACCCCAAGGAACGGGCCTTGGCCTCGCCCTCGTCGCCAAAATAATTGGCGACCACGGCGGCGTGATTGAATGTGACTCAAATTCCAAAAAGACAACATTCCGGATTATTTTACCCATGTTTTCGACAACTCAGGATACATGATGACCTCGCAAACCATACTCGTTGCCGACGATGACGCAGGCATTCGTACCGTTGTGACACAAGCCCTCAATCGGGCAGGTTATGATGTCCGTGCAACTGGCAATGCAGCCACCCTGTGGCAGTGGGTCAAGGACGGTGAGGGCGATCTGGTGATCACAGATGTAGTTATGCCTGACGAGAACGGGCTTGATCTGGTCCCCCGTATCCTGCGTCTGCGTCCGAGTCTCAGAGTTGTTGTCATGAGTGCACAAAGCACCCTGTTAACGGCCGTCAAGGCTAACGAAAGAGGGGCCTTTGAGTATCTTCCAAAACCCTTTGATATCAACGAACTGGTTAACGTTGTTCGCAGAGGACTTGAAATTCCGAGCGGGGCCAGGTCGACTTTGGATGCGACGACTGAAGAGGCTTTGCCACTCATCGGACGATCCCCGGCGATGCAGGAAATATACCGGACTTTGGCACGTTTGATGGCAACTGATCTGACCGTGACAATTAATGGTGAGTCGGGTACCGGCAAGGAATTGGTTGCCCGCGCCCTGCACGATTACGGGAAACGAAAATCCGGTCCGTTTGTTGCGTTGAACATGGCTGCAATCCCCAGAGAGCTGATTGAAAGTGAACTCTTTGGCCACGAGAAGGGGGCCTTTACGGGGGCTGCTAACCGATCTGCCGGGCGGTTTGAACTGGCCGCCGGAGGTACATTGTTTCTGGACGAAATCGGCGACATGCCTCTGGAAGCGCAAACCCGGTTGTTGCGGGTCCTGCAGGAGGGGGAATTTACAACCGTCGGCGGTCGGGCAACCATCCGTGCCGACGTCCGCATCATTGCGGCGACCCATCGCGACTTAAAACAATTGATTCGACGCGGACACTTCCGTGAAGATTTGTTCTTTCGCCTCAATGTCGTGCCCCTTCGGCTTCCTCCGCTGCGCGAGCGGACCGAGGATATTCCAGAACTGGTTCGGGCATTTCTCACGCAGGCCGTTGAATTGGGCCTGCCGTGGAAAATCATCGATAACGACGCCATGGAGCGCCTTAAATCCTATTCCTGGCCCGGAAACGTTCGTGAACTGGAAAATATGGTGCAACGCCTGGCGGCGCTCTGTTCGCAGGAAGTCATAACCTTGGCCGATATAGACCAGGAACTTGGTAACAAGTCGTCGTCGAGCGCCGAGTTTGGCAGCCGGGGTTTGGCAGATACGGTTGAAGAACGCCTTGCCGCTTATTTCAACGCCCACGACGGTCAATTGCCGTCAACGGGACTGTATGAGCGAATTCTCAAAGAAGTTGAACGCCCCCTGATAACTTTGACGTTGCAGGCAACACGCGGCAATCAAATTAAAGCTTCCGAAGTCCTCGGACTCAACCGCAATACCCTGCGTAAAAAAATCAAGGAACTCGATATTCCAGTGATAAGAGGCGGCAAATGAACAGCCAAAAGGCCCTGTCGGAAATCGTTCCCCGATTGGCCGCGAAACTTGGCAGCAGCCGCAGTTTGTCCTACGCGCTGTCTGCTGCTGCGGTTATTTCCGGTATTACCACGGTCGCCGCGCTGACGGCGCAGGAATCTGATACCTTTAATGTCACGACGGTTGTCAGTCTGCTCTACATAGACGGAATTCTTTTACTGCTGCTATGCATTGTCGTCGGGCGCCGTCTCTATTTGCTTTGGCAGGAACGAAGAAATCGGGCGGCAGGGGCCGGATTGCAGGGGCGCCTGGTAACACTGTTCAGCTTTGTTGCTGTTACACCATCGATCTTAGTCGCCGTATTTTCTGCCTTATTTTTGAACCACGGTCTTGAAGTCTGGTTTTCCGACCGCGTCAATTCAGCGCTTAATCAATCTCTGGTCGTCGCCAAGTCTTACCTGGACGAACACCGTAAGACGATCAGTTTTGATGCGCTTGCTATCGCAAATGACTTGAACAACAATGCGCCTCGGTTGATCGACAACCGTTTCGCCCTAAACCAAATTTTGACATCTTATTCGGTTAGCAGAGCCCTATCGGAGGCGATTGCCATCGACAGCTCGGGTAAAGTGCTTGGCCGGTCACGCTACAGTTTCACGGACGCCATAGATACCATACAACCGTCGGCGTTTGTAACTGCGGACACCGGCAAAATAGCCGTCCTGAATTCTGATGATTCAGAACGGGTGCGCGCTCTCATTAAACTTAATCGTTTCATTGACACCTATGTGGTTGTCGAAAGATATATCGATGCTCGGGTTAGTGGACATATTGACTCGATCAATCAAGCGGTTGGTCAATATCAGGAAATGAAAGAAAAACGCGGCGGGTTCCAGGTCACCTTCGTCGTCATTTTTGCGGTTGTCGCTTTGTTGTTATTGCTGGCGGCAGCTTGGATTGGATTAACCGTTGCCAAACAGTTGGCGACGCCAATCAGCCGACTGATTGGTGCCGCTGAAGCGGTCAGCAAAGGTGATCTGTCGGTTCGCGTCAGTGTGGCGGAAGAAGACGACGAAATCCGCTCGCTTGGTCAGGCTTTTAACAAAATGACCATTCAACTTCAAACCCAGCACGACGGACTTATTGACGCCAACCGCGAACTGGACGAACGGCGCCGATTTACAGAGACCGTATTAACCGGCGTTTCCGCAGGTGTTATTGGCCTTGACGCCGACGGTATGATTCATTTGCCAAACAGGTCGGCATCCGCTCTGGTGGCCACCAACCTGGATGCAGCCATCGGCAAGGCCTTAAATGAAGTCATACCTGAAATGGCCCCCTTATTGGACGACGTCCGGCAAAAAGACGGTCGGATGCACAAAGATGAGATTGAGATGGTGCGTGAAAACGTGTCTCTGACTTTACATGTGCAAATTGCCGCAGAATTTCTCGGGAATGAAACAATTGGATATGTCATAACATTTGACGACGTAACCGAACTGCTGTCCGCACAACGCAAAGCCGCGTGGGCCGACGTGGCGCGGCGCATCGCCCATGAGATCAAAAACCCGTTGACGCCTATTCAGTTGTCCGCCGAACGCCTTGAGCGCAAGTACCTAGCCGAAATCAAATCGGATCCTGATATTTTCAAATCCTGCATTGGCACGATAACCCGTCAAGTCGAGGATATTGGGCGAATGGTTGATGAATTCGCTGCATTTGCCAGAATGCCGGAACCTTCCATGAAACCGGAAAATTTATCTGAGATTTGCAGGCAGGCGCTATTTCTGGAAGAAAATCGATATCCGGAAATTACTTTCACCAAGGATTTCCCGGTCGACGATCTGATCAGCTACTGCGACGGTCAACAGATCAGCCGAGCGCTTGCCAATTTATTAAAAAATGCCTCGGAATCTGTCATCGGAAAAATTGAGAACACCGTTGCCAACCCAACAAGCGGCAACATTTGGGTGCGGATTCGCCGCCTCGAGAACGACTCGCCCGACGACCGTCAGGAAGCACAGCTTATCGAAGTTTCGATCATCGACAACGGCAGAGGACTGCCGGTTGAAAACAGGGATCGTTTGACGGAACCCTATGTGACAACTCGGGCAAAAGGAACCGGGTTGGGATTGGCAATTGTTAAGAAAATTGTCGAAGACCACCGTGGAACTTTACAATTAGCGAATAATCCAGACGGCGGCGCACAAATTACCTTCACGATTGCTTCGCAAGCGCCGAATGAACTCATAAGTACAGAAAAAAAACCGGAAAAAGACCGGCTTCAAATGGAAATTCAACTCGCCATGAGAGGCATTGGAGAATAGTATTCGTCGCATGCCACATGATATTTTGATTGTAGAAGACGAACAGGACATTCGCACTCTGGTTTGCGGTCTTTTGGAGGACGAGGGTTATGAAACCCGCCAGGCCGCCAATAGTGATCTGGCGCTGGCGGCGATCGAAACCCGGCGCCCCAACCTGATCCTCCTCGATATATGGTTGCAGGGCAGCAAACTGGACGGCCTGGGCATCCTGAAAGCCGTCAAGCGGGATCATCCGGACCTGCCGATCCTGATGATGAGTGGCCATGGTACCGTCGAAACGGCCGTTCAGGCGATAAAGGACGGGGCCCATGATTTCATTCAAAAACCCTTTAAAGCCGACCATCTGTTGCTGATGGTCGGGCGCGCCATCGACGCTGGCAATTTACGCCGCGAGGTTGAGGAATTGCGGGCACGAAACGGCGGTAATGACAAAATTGTGGGTAAATCCGCTGTCATACGGGAAATTGGTCAGGCGATTGAACGCGTCGCCCCATCAAACAGCCGGGTTTTAATCTCCGGGCCGGCCGGATCTGGAAAGGAAATTACCGCGCGGTTCATTCATATTCGGTCGAAACGCGCCGCCAGTTCCTTTGTCGTTGTCAACTGTGCAACCATGACGCCGGATACCGTTGAAGAGAGTCTTTTTGGGCGGGAGATTGTTTTACCGGATGGCTCAACATCCATTCAGGTCGGTACTTTTGAGGAGGCGCACAACGGTACTCTGTTTTTAGACGAAATTTCTGATATGCCGCTGGAAACCCAGGGTAAAATCGTCCGTGTTCTGCAAGAACAAAATTTTTCGAGGATAGGGGGATCCGCATCGGTACAGGTTGATGTCCGTGTCATTGCCGCGACCACTCGAAATATGACAACCGAAATCGCCAACGGGCGATTTCGCGAAGACTTATATTATCGCCTGAATGTGGTTCCCATGGAAATCCCATCGCTCAATGAACGTTCGGAAGACATTGAACTATTGGCGCAACATTTTATGCAACAATATGCAAAGGCAAATGGGCGCACACCCCGGGTTATCGGTGGCGATGCGGTCGCAGCTTTGCGGGCTTACAAATGGCCGGGGAATGTCCGAGAATTGCGAAATGTTATCGAGCGCACTTTGATCATGACCCCCGGCGAATCCTCGCAAACCATTGGGCTTTCCGGGTTACCGCCAGAAATCGGTGCCGACGCACCCGTTCCAAGTTTGGATTCTGAACATAACGATGACATTATGGGGCTGCCGCTGCGCGATGCCCGTGAAGTCTTTGAGAGGCAATATCTGGCGGCCCAGATTACCAGATTCGCTGGCAATATATCAAAAACTGCCGAGTTTGTCGGAATGGAACGTTCGGCGCTCCATCGCAAACTGAAATCGCTTGGCATTCAAAGTACGGAACGTCCAACGGCGGACGCCTAGGCGGCCAGTGAAACAAAGGAATGGGTTAAAATGAAAGTGATCGTTTGCGGCGCTGGGCAGGTCGGCTCCAATATCGCACGCCACCTGGCCCTGGAGAATAATGACGTTACTGTTGTTGATCAGTCCCCCGACCTCATTCGCCGCATCAGTGATACCCTGGACGTTAATGGTATCGTCGGTCACGCTTCCCTACCCGACGTGCTTGAGCGCGCGGGTCTTGCCGATGCCGATTTGCTGATTGCCGTTACCTATTCCGACGAAGTTAATATGGTGGCCTGTCAGGTTGCCCATTCCCTATTCGCTGCGCCGACAAAAATTGCACGGGTTCGCCAACAGGGATACCTGGAACCGGTCTGGGCCAATTTATTTTCCCGTGACCATATGCCCATTGATTTCATTATTTCGCCGGAAATGGAAGTGGCGCGCGCCGTCAGCCGTCGCTTGCGCGTGCCCGGGGCGTTTGAAATGATCCCATTGGTTGACGACAAAGTAAAATTGTTGGGGGTTCGCTGTGAAGATGATTGCCCGTTGGTCCATACGCCGCTGCGTCAGCTCACCCAATTGTTTCCAGATTTGAACATTGTTATCGTCGGGTTAACCCGTGAAAACAATGCGATCATTCCCACATCCGACGATCAGATGCTGCCCGGCGACGAAGTTTATTTTGTCGTCGATAGTGATCAGATCGGCCGGGCCATGGCGGCCTTTGGCCACGAAGAAACAGAAGCCCGACGCTTGCTTATTTTTGGCGGCGGAAATATCGGTTTGTTTCTAGCCCAGGAAATTGAACGAGAACACGAATGGGTTAAGACCAAAATCATCGAATCGGAGCGGGAACGAGCAGAATTGATCGCCGGGTTACTGAATAAAACCATGGTTCTACAGGGCGACGTCCTGGACCCGGACATCCTGGAAGAAGCCAATGTCAGCGCCACTGAGACCGTTGTTGCGGTCACAAATGATGATGAAACCAATATTTTGGCGTCGCTGCTGGCCAAACGATATGGCTCTCAACGCGCCATTACACTGATCAATAAAAACACCTACGAGCCGCTCATCAGCTCCCTCGGCATCGATGTCGTTGTCAGCCCGCGAAACATTACCGTATCAACAATACTTCAACACGTGCGGCGCGGCCGCATCCACTCCGTTCATACCTTACGCGAAGGGTTTGGCGAATTGATTGAAGCGGAAGCCCTGGAAACTTCAGATCTGGTCGGCAAACCCCTGCGCGAAGTCAATCTGCCTTCTGGCGTCATATTGGGTGCAATCGTTCGCGACGGTGCAATGATTTGTCCAACCGGCAGCACGGTGGTTCAGGCCAAGGACCGCGTGGTACTTTTCGCGTCGGCGGATTCCATACGAAAAGTCGAAAAAATGTTCTCTGTACAATTGGAATATTTTTAAAACAATTACTGACGAAAGCAGATAGAAAATGTCCCGAATTGCCTACGTAAACGGTCAATACGTCCCCCATTCCCAAGGCTCTGTCCACATTGAAGACCGCGGCTATCAATTTGCCGACGGGGTTTATGAGGTGTTTGCTGTACACGGCGGCAAATTGATTGGCGAGCAAGGTCATTTGGACCGACTTACGCACTCCCTTGGCGAACTACAGATCAAATGGCCCATGGGCAAACGGTCGTTAATGGTCGTCGTACGTCAGGTCGTGCAGCGCAACCACGTAAAAAATGGTTTGGTCTATTTACAGATAACCCGTGGCGTCGCCCGTCGCGACCACCCGTTCCCGGCCGAATGCCAAAGCGCACTGGTGATCACCGCCCGTAAAATGCCGCCCCTCGACAAAGCCGCATTGAGCAAGGGGGTTGGTGTCATAACAATTCCGGATATTCGCTGGCAGCGTAAAGACATAAAGTCGATCGCCCTTCTGCCCAATTGCCTGGGCAAACAGCAAGCGCGGTCGGTCGGCGCCTACGAGGCCTGGATGTACAACGAAAAGGATGAAATCACCGAAGGAACTTCTGCCAACGCCTGGATTGTCACCAAATCCGGTGAATTGGTGACCCGTCAGGTCGGGCAATCGATCCTCAACGGTATTACCCGACTGGCTGTTATTGAAGCGGCGCGGGCATCCGGTTTGGCGTTTTCGGAACGGGCGTTTTCCAGACAGGAAGCGGCGGAAGCGAAGGAAGCTTTTGTCACCAGTTCGACGTCCCATGTAAAGGCTGTAACCCGGATCGATGGAAAACCAGTTGGCAACGGGCACGTTGGCGAGCTCACAGCCAATCTCCTTGATCTCTATGTTGACTTCATCGAAAGCAAAGGGGGTCCAGTGGTAACGAACCGCTGGAATTAATCAGCACCCCCATGCCACAGACCGCCTTACCCGGAGCCGTCATTTTTGATTGGGACAATACACTTGTCGACAGTTGGCCGGTTATCCGTGATGCCTTGAATACAACGTTGATATCCTTTGGCCAACGGCCCTGGACGTTGGAAGAAACCCGTAAACGGGTAAAGAAATCCACGCGAGAAAGTTTCCCTGAACTTTTTGGTGACAAATGGAAAAGCGCCGCCGACGTCTTTTATGCCCGTTACGATGAAATACACGCGGCGCAGGTCAAACCGCTCCGTGGCATCTCCGAACTGTTATCTGAAATTGCCTCTCTGGGAATTTATCAGTGCATTGTCAGTAATAAGCGGGGCGATTACCTGCGCAAGGAAGCAGATGCTCTGGGATGGACTAAATATTTTGGTCATATCGTCGGCGCAAACGACGCCGCCCATGACAAACCTGCGGCCGATCCGATCCATATGGCATTAGCCCAAAGCGGTTTCATTCCTGGCCAAAATGTCTGGTTTGTCGGGGACGCGGATATTGATATGGAATGTGCAATTGGCGCTAACTGTTTGCCGGTGCTTATGCGCGCAAGACCACCAGAAAATAACGAGTTTGATCAGTTTCCGCCACATTTCCACTTTGACAGTGCCGAAGCTCTTTGCAAGCGCCTGCGGAAGATGTAAGCTCTTTGAGAAACCAATATCCTTAAAAAAAATGGGGCGAGGTGGGTTCGTTGCAACAGGGACATTACTGAATAGACTTAAAGCTTTCGGTTGATTTCCGAAGTTCAAGTAATGTGAAAACAAAAAAAGAAGGGGAGGCAAACATGCCAACAGAAAAGTCCCAGAACGTTCAAGACGTTTTTTTAAATTACATAAGAAAACAAAAAACTCCGGTCACTGTGTTTTTAGTAAATGGTGTAAAATTACAGGGAATAGTAACGTGGTTTGATAACTTTTCCGTACTTCTGCGCCGCGACGGACATACCCAACTGGTTTATAAACACGCAATCTCGACGGTCATGCCATCGACACCGGTTCAGTTGTTCGAACCCGAGAAGGATACGGATGACGAAGATTAATCCGGACGCCACTTGAGCGCCGACAGGGCCAATGAAGGCAACGGCAACGAACGCCCCGCAGGTGGCGACTTTTGTCTTGTCATTCATCCCGATCTGGACCGAAACACCCCCCATGCACGTGCGCCCGAAGCGGCGCTGCAGGAGGGTGTTGGATTGACCCAGGCGATCAATCTGGAAGTTCTTCATTCGGAAATCATCCGCGTTAATAAACCGAAACCGGCAACACTCATCGGTGGTGGGGCCGTTGACCGTATTGCCAAGTTGGTCGCCGGCGACAGCGATATCTGTGAAACCTGTGATGTGGTTATTGTCAACACGCCGTTAACACCCATCCAACAACGCAATTTGGAACGCGCTTGGCAGTGTAAAGTGATCGATCGCACCGGATTAATATTGGAAATTTTTGGTGCCCGTGCGCAAACCAAAGAAGGTCGGCTTCAGGTTGACCTTGCGGCCCTTAGTTATCAGCGAAGCCGGCTGGTACGAAGCTGGACCCACCTGGAACGGCAACGGGGCGGCGCCGGTTTTATGGGCGGCCCAGGGGAAACACAGATCGAGAACGACCGACGTCAGATTGACCAGCGAATTACCCGGTTAAAACGAGAACTAAGTGACGTAAAAAGAACCCGTAACCTGCACCGACAGGCCCGCAAACGGGTACCCTATCCCATTGTCGCTCTGGTCGGTTATACAAATGCTGGCAAATCAACCCTGTTTAACCGCCTGACTGCGGCCAATGTTGTTGCCAGGGATCAGCTCTTTGCGACCCTTGACCCGACCATGCGAAAGATGGTTCTGCCCTCTGGAAAACCGGTTATTTTGTCCGATACCGTCGGTTTTGTCTCTGATTTGCCCCATGAACTGGTAAATGCCTTTCACGCGACCCTGGAAGAAGTCATGGCTGCAGATTTGATTGTCCACGTTCGTGACGTCTCTCATCCGGATACTCAAGCCCAGAAAACCGACGTCTTGACCGTCTTGCAGGACTTGGGCGTCGATACCAGTGAGAACAACCCGGGTTTTGTGGAAGTTTTGAATAAATCTGATTTGTTGGCACCCGATCAGCTGGACTTTTACGAAAGCCGCAGCGCCAATGGCTTGAAATCACCTTATTTAGCATCTGCAATCACCGGTGCCGGCTGCCAACACCTGGCCGGAATATTTGATCGCCTGGTTACCGCAAATTTCGAAGAAATTCAATTGACGCTGAAGCACCAGGACGGTGCTACTCTGGCTTGGGTCTATGAACATGGCGATGTCGTCGCGCGCCATGATAAGTTGGCCGCCATTGAATTAACGGTTCGTATGGAAATTGCCGACGCCGAACGACTGAGACGCCGGATCAGTTAACGGGTTTGAGCCTGTCGTCCCTAATTCGGTCAAATGACCGTACCGGGCGAACGATTTGTCAGCTGCCGCGTCTCATGAACTGCTCCTCGGATTATTCCTGCTGCATTTCCTCCAGGACCAACCAGCGTTCTTCGCACTGGCTGAGTTCATTGCTGAGCCGCCCAAGTTTGCCGGAAAGTTCAACAATAACAGCAGTCGATGGGTCGGTTTTCGATAATTTTAAGTTCAATTTGGTAATTTCAGTTTCAAGGTTTGCCATCCGTTCGGGCAATAATTCAAGTTCTCGTTTATCTTTAAAACTCATCCGGCCCGAACGTTTAAGGAAGGTGCTGTCGGCGGTTTTATTTTCGGCCTTTTTCTGTTTCTGTTTTTGTTCGGTTGTTAGCGATTGCGACTGTTTTTTCTGCAGCAAATAATCGGAATATCCGCCTGCATACTCAGTTATTACACCATTGCTCTGCAAAACAATTGTTGACGTCACAACCCGATCAATAAAATCACGGTCATGGCTAACCAGAATGATCGTCCCCTTATAATCGGCTAACATTTCCTGCAGCAGGTCGAGCGTTTCCATATCCAAATCGTTGGTTGGTTCATCGAGGATCAAAAGATTGGAAGGGCGGGCTAAATGTTTAGCCAGCAAGAGACGATTTTTTTCGCCGCCAGACAGGCTTTTTACCGGGCTGCGTGCTTGTTTGGGATCAAACATAAAATCGCGCAAATACCCAACCACATGGCGGGGCTCGCCGAGCACGGAAATGGAATCTCCACCGCTGTCGGCCAGGGTATCCCAAAGCGATGCTTCCGGATCAAGGGTGTCGCGGTTTTGATCAAAAATCAACGGTTCGAGATTAGTTCCAAGGCGGATAGAACCCCCGTCGGGCGCGAGATCGCCCGACATCAATTTAAGCAATGTGGTTTTGCCGACACCGTTCGGTCCAATAATACCAACCCGGTCGCCCCGCATGAGACGGGTGGAAAAGTCCGAAATGATAACTTTGTCACCATAACTTTTGCTGACTTGCACAAGTTCTGAAACCAGGCGTCCCGATCTCTGACTCGAATCGGTCCTCAACTCCACCATATTCTGGGTTTTAGGCCGGTTCTGGCGCTCCTTGCGCAAATCTCCCAGTCGGCGCAGGCGACCCTGGTTGCGGGTGCGTCGGGCGCTGATCCCTTCGTGCGACCATTTTGTTTCGTCGGCAATCAGTTTATCGAGTTTGGCGCTGGATTCTGCTTCCTGGGCCAATAGGGTTTCCGACCAGTCATCAAAAGTCGCAAACCCGCGTTCATGGCGGTGAACCCGACCCCGATCCAACCATAAAATTGCCCGCGACAACCGGCGCAGAAACGCCCGGTCGTGGCTGACCGTGACAATCGCTCCGCGAAAGCCGGCAAGCGTCTCCTCAAGCCATTCAATAATGGCTATATCAAGGTGGTTGGTTGGCTCGTCCAACAGCAGGACATCGGGGTCGCCCACCAGAGCCCGTGCGACACTGGCGCGGCGGGCTTCGCCGCCGGAGAGACCACTGGTCTGTCGTTCTGGTGTCAAACCGACCTCAAATAACAGGGCATCGGCCAGGTAGGTGGCGTCGGACTGATCGGCGGCAAGGCCCGACGCAACAAATTCCTGCAAAGTCGTGTAGCTGGTAAAATTGACGGTTTGTGAAAGATAGGAAATCCGGGTACCGGGCTGAACAAAACGCGTTCCACCATCGGATTCAACAAATCCTGCCATCATTTTAAGCAAAGTGGATTTACCGGTTCCATTGCGCCCAACGAGCGCAATGCGATCGGTTTTTCCAACGTCAATGGTCAATCCGCTGAACAGCGGAGGCGAAATGAAGCCGGCAACAACTTCGGTTAGAGACAGAATAGGCGGAGCCAAATTTCACCTTACTTTCTTCAGTTACAGAACCACTGGCGTGATGCCTGAGCCTTACCCAATGCGCAAGCCGAATTGATCACATCTGCGAAAAATATATAGATTTTCCTTTATATCAGGGGGCGAATGAGTGAGAAGGGGGCATGCGCCCAGATCGAATTGCTGTTCAATCCCTCATCAGAGCCGTTGCAGAAACCGAGATTTTACCTCGGTTTCAGAAATTGACCGCATCGGATATATCAGAAAAAGCCCCCGGCGATCTGGTCACCGTCGCCGATACGGCCGCCGAAAGGTTTTTAACCCGAGAATTATCCGTGCTTATGCCGGGCTCTGCGGCCATCGGCGAAGAAGGATATGCAGCGGATCCACACACACTTTGCCGCCTGTCCGAAGATCGCCCCGTCTGGATTATTGATCCGGTCGACGGCACCCATAATTTTGCCCATGGAATACCTTGCTACGCAGTCATCGTCAGCCTCGTGCATAACAGACAGATCATCGCCGGTTGGATCCATGATCCAGTTGCCAATTCGACCCTGTATGCGGAGCAGGGTGAAGGGGCCTGGGACGGAGAAAAGAGACTGACGATAACACCTGATAAAACCATTGACCGGATGACGGGATCCTTGAAAAGATCTACCCGTCACGCCGTTCAACAGCGCCAGTCGGCTGGCGAGATCGGGTTGCCGGCCATTGTTAAGCGATACCGATGTGTGGGTCGTGAATATATGGACTTAGCCCGCGGCACACTGGATTTTGCCGCCTATGGAGGTGTTCTCAAACCCTGGGACCATGTGGCAGGTATCCTTATGTATCGAGAAGCGGGCGGCATGGATCGGCTGCTTGAGACAAATAATCCTTTTCAAGTGGCCGCCACATTGAGCCGTGGCAATATCTTGTTGGCACCGTCTCCCGATCTGTGGCAATCGTTAAATGAACTGCAGGCCACCTAATTGGCAGGTGCATTAGGGTCCTGACCCTAAGAGGAGACACAATAGCGCACCAATTAACTGCTTTTTAGTTCTTTTTCACCCACGCGCCCTTTATCCCCATCGCTTCAGCATCTAAACTAATTGTCCGTGCATCCTTCAGGGAGTAGGGACCACTGACGACCATGTACATGTTTTTACCCCTGACCGTAAACGTCTCAACACGAGCGCCCGGGAACGCAAATTTTGACTGATCCTTTATCGCGTTCTCTTTCCGACGATTGCTGCTCATAACAATAAAATGGCCGCCGCGCGATACCGGTTGCAAGGTCGATGACCGGCCTTTTGTCGAGCCGGTTGTTGTTGGCAACAGGCGAACTGTCGATGGTTGAGACGGCGTCATCCTTGGTATGGATATTAAGGTTCCTTTTGCATTTTGTGGAGCCGCACGATCTTTGGGTGTCGTCTTCAATTCTAGGGGCGGACGATCCTTAACGGCTGAATTCACTTCGACAGGTGGACCCTCTTTGACGGCTGATTCCGCTTTTTCTGTGACCACAGGCGCAAATTCGTCGGTTGGGCGCATGAGATTGTCGAGAAAAGCCGATTTAAGAATTACTGGCTCCATGACTTGGCCCATGATCACTTTTTCGAGGGATTCAAGCTGCAACAGGCCAACCGTCTGCAGAACCCGAAAAGCCGATGCACGTTGGGAATAATCGGCATTTAAAACGGCAATTTTAACGTTTAATACCTCGACAGACATGCCAAGCACATTGATTAAACTTTCTTTACCGACTTTCATCAATTGATTACGTGCTCTAAAGGCTTCACTTGCTATTTCTTCGGCGCGGTCCAGGGCCTCCAGTCGTTTTCGCTCGGTCGCGAACAACGACCAAGCCATTTCAACCTGCTCTTCAATTTCAAGCCTTTGGATGTCAATTGCTTTTTGCGCGGCCGCCATACGATGCGTTGCGGCGCGTTGGGTAGACGAAGTTAACGCGCCGTCAAACAAATTCCAGTTCATCTTGAAAAGAACTGAAGCTTCATTTTCAAAAGCCTCGACGCCGTCCACATTGCGTTTCAGGTTTAATCCGCCTTCCAGATCGATGCGGGGCCAATTACCTGCTTCGGTTGCGTCCCTGTCAAATTTCGAGGCATCGGCGGTGTGTCTTGCGCGGCGGATCTGCGGGTTATTTTTAACGGCGTATTCCAGTGCACTTTCGAGCGTTTTCGGAAGCGGCTCAATGGGTGCCAGAATGTCAATTAGTTGAACCGCGGTCGGGGCATGTCCGAATAATTTTTTATACCTGACAACGCTCCGGTCGCGGGCACCTTCATAGGCAAAGAGCGCTTCGCGGGCTTGTTCTATCCGCGCTTCGGCCTGCAGCAAATCGGCTGAAGTCATTCTGCCAATATCGCGTTCGCGTTTTATGAAACCAGCAATATCTCGCAGCACATCAATAATGTTGGTAGAGATACCGACAAGTTGAGTTTGCAGGACAAAATCTAGATGGCTTTGGATCCCTTGAAACAGGACGTCCTGCAGGGTTGTGTCGAAATCAGAATTTGCGACCTTTTCCAACGACTGGCCCGTGCGGATTTTATTTTTCGTCAATGCCGCGTCGAACAGGTTATAGGTAGCCGTCAAGGCACCTTGATTCCGATAAAGATTTAGGGCCGGTTCATCCGTTCGTTCGAGGCCAGTATTTCCGGAAACATTAACGGTCGGCATATTGCCGGATTTTGCCACATCAATGTCGGCTTTTGCCGCATTAATTTGGTCCGTTCGTGCCCGAATTGACGGATACCTCTCTACCAGATTCCTTAATTCGTCGAGAAATGAATGGGAACTTGCCTGGACAATTAGGGAGGTCGAGCCCAACAGAATAAGGCTGGCAAAAACACGCAACCAAAACCGTTTTAATTTGAGCCCCGGCGCTCCTTGTAATATTGTCTCAAAAATGGCCGTTTTCCTAGCACGCTGGATAGATACACCGCCCTTGAATTATGCCGAACTATGGTTAATTGGTGGTTAATTTAGCGGCTGCGGTTAGCGTTCGCGGAAGGCATCGTGACGCAGTTTCAGGACCGGCCGAGTAAAATATTCAAAAACGGTCCTTTCACCGGTAAGAATGTCGACGGTGGTTTGCATGCCAGGACTGACCGGTAACGGGTTGGAAGAGTCTCCCAAAAACAGCCGGTCGGCCTGAACAACAATTCGGAAATAGGGATTTCCGTCCCGGTCTTTATCTGCATCTGCTCCAATTAATGTAACCTTGCCGTCGAGTGTGCCATACCTTGTGTAATCATAGGTTGACACTTTGATATTGGCGGGCGAGCCGACCCTCACATATCCCCGGTCTTCAGGTCGAAGACGGGCTTCGATGACCAGATCATCCCTTAGTGGCACAATTTCCAGAATGGGCTCACCCGGTTTCACAATACCACCGAGTGTGTTGTAACGCATCGATTTAACAATTCCTTCTATCGGGGCGACGACTTCTGTACGCTTAACCTGTTCAGTGGCCGATACCAAAGATTCTGTAATCGTTGCGATCCGCCGATCAATTTGACCAAGCTCCCTGGTTGCCGCGTTGCGGTATCGTTTGCGCAATTCGTTGATCCGCGACTGGGCTTCTTTTAAGTCCCCTCGGGCCTGTAAGATTTCAGCTCTAAAGGTTCGTTCAGCGCCAACCAACTGGGCGACTTCGCGACGCAAGGGCAGAACTTCAGACAAGGACCCTAACCCTTGCGATACGGCATTTTCGGCCAATCCGAGATTCTGTCTGGCCAGTTCCAGATCATTTTCAACGGCTTGACGTTTTGTCAGAAAGGTCGAGATCGTCAATTCCCTTTGATTGACCTGTTTTCTGATAACATCGACGGCGCTTTTGATTTCTTCCTGGCGGGCATCAAATGAGGTTTTTTCGCGGCGCGCGTCTTGTGGCCTGCGGGCGATTATATCTTGATCAAATGTGACGGGTTGGCCCTTGATTTCTGCCACCCAAGGCTCTCGCGCCAACTTCAATACATCCAGTTCAGCCTGTAATTCGGCGTGATTGAGCCGTTGTGTTCCCAGTTCAAGTCTCATAATCGCGTCACCGGTACGGACGGTTTGGCCCTCACTGACAAAAATTTTTCGGATTATACCGCCTTCCAGGTGCTGGACGATTTTCGTTTTGCCGCGCGGCGCGACCTCGCCCGGTGCCACGGCAACTTCCGTCAAGGGGGCTTTCCAGGCCCAAATCAAAACAGCGGCGACCATAACCATCAGAATGCGGGAAGGAAATCGCCACGAGGACGGACGGTTTTTGCTAATCATGTCCTGCAAGGAACTCATTTGCCTGCACCAGAAGATGATTGTTGGCTAAGAATGTCATTTAGTCGTGGCAGGATTTCCTTAGTTGGTCCGCCAGCCGCAACGCGTCCCCGGTCGAGAACAAGAATATTATCGCAAGCTTCAAGCATTACAGGACTATGAGTTACCATAATAACCGTTGAAGTTTCGCTGACATTTTTAAGCACACCCGCTAGGTTTCTTTCGGTCCGGGAATCCAAATTACTTGTCGGCTCGTCGAGGATAAGTACGGGACGATCACCAATCAATGCGCGGGCAATTGTCAGCTTTTGACGCAGCCCGCCAGATAACATGTCTCCCGCTTCGCCGACTTGTGACCCATAGCCTTTGGGCAAATCCATGATCTGATCATGGACCCCGACACGCTTCGTCGCCGCAACGATTTCTTTGTCCGTCGCACTTGGGTATCCCATTAACAAATTTTGTTTTATATTGCCCGTAAACAATCGACATTCCTGGGGAAGATATCCGATCCATGATGCAAGTTCCTGTTCGGAAAACTGGTCAATATCGGCACCGTCTAACATCACACGACCGGCGAGCGGTCCGTAAAGTCCGCGCAATAATTTTAACAAGGTACTTTTACCGCACCCATTGGGACCAACAATGGCATGCATGCCCCCGGGACCGAAACCAAACTGCATACCCTGTATGACATTGGCCTGATCATCACCGCTATAACGAAAAATTATACCATCTGTTTCAACACGGCCCTTAGGGCGTTCCAAATCGAGGACGGAATCCTGTAAGCTGTCCTGCAAATGAAAAACCTGGTTGAGGCGTTCCATAGCCTGTTTAAAACCGGTATAGCTATGCCATTGGTGTATCAATTGGTGGAGGGGCTGGATAATCCGCCCCATCAGCATATTAGCCGCAATCAGACTGCCCATTGTCATATTTTGCTCAAGCACAGCCAGGGCGCCAACAGATACCATCGTAACTGTCGCCAGCACATTAAGCGCATGTCCAAGGCTATGATAGCGGTCAATCGACTGGGCCCGCTTAAGTGAACTTTCAATGGTTCCGGTCTGACGCTTTTCCCACAGGTCGCGCATGATCGAACGAACACCAAGGGCTTTTGCCGTCGCGCGCCCTGTTATTAGTTCTGCAACAAGAGAATCTCTGCGGACTGCGTTTCTGCGCTCCGCAACGGTTCCCGACTTATTGGCGCTACTTGCCCGCCATGCAACCAACAAATACAAAGGAACCAATACGGCCAACACCCAGGCGACGGGTGACGCGATATAATAAACCAGGATGCAGCCCAAAAGCGCAAACGGCGCTTCGGCCGCCAATACGGCACCGGTTCCCGATAACATGGCGCGCAACTGATCGGCATCACGAAAACAACTTTGCCAAAAGGCCGCAGGACGGGTTTCCAGGGTGCGCAGGGGCAGCGATAAAAGTTTGTCAAAAAGATCGCCGGAAACCCTGGCATCTAAAACCATAGCGGCATGTCTAAACAATCCACTTCGCGCCATTCGCACGACAAAATCAAACAGCACGATGACAACCATGCCGATGGCAAGCCCCTGAAGAGTGGAAATGCCACCCTGCGCAATGACCCGATCATAGGTCTGCAAAACGAACACCGGAGTTGCGAAGGCGAATAGATTGACAAATAACGACGACAGCATGATCTCGCGCCTCAGCGGGCGCAGAGGTTTTATCACATCTTTTAACCAGCTGTTTTTAGTTTCGCCCGTAGGACTCATTAGGCTTCCCTTAAAAGTGTCGGTGGCAAACACCCATTAATGTTCATAAATTTAGTTTATTCATTATTTTTAAACATTTGAAACCGTTCTGTATTACTGTAGTGAGGTGGTGCCTTGTAGAAACCTCTAATAGAGTTCTATAACTGCAAGTTGCTATAGGTGTTTGGGAATTATAGATACTATGCCTGACGACGGGAGCCGCAACCAGTTTCTAACGTCAATACCCCTGAACGACGGCGACCGCGCGTCGTCAAGTGTTGAACTCGCGCAAGCCGCTGGGGAGACGACAAATCCACCAAACACGGAAGCGCGTGCGGATATTCAGTTGGCGGTTCTGGCGACCTATGAATCTGCTTTAGCAGACGGCGCTTCACTGGAAGAGGCCGCCCAATTGGCATTCGAGGCCGCATTGGAGTTTGGCGCGTCGGAAGAGGAGGCTCAGTTTGCTGTATCCGCGGCCATAGAGGTTACTTATGAAGCCCTTTTGTCCAGTGGCGCGTCGCAGGAAGAAGCCAGCGCGTTCGTAAATTTAGCGGTCGAAGCTGCGGGGACAAACTCAACCGGTAGCCGTGTGAGCCGCGCGCCACAAACCAATTCCCAAAACAATTCGGATGAAGCCGTCGATTTGACATCCATACCTGACGGTATCGGGCAACTGGGTCCACCCGGTGATCCGACGTTACCGCTATCCCCATCGCCGTATGACAGTGACATTTTGCCGGGGACTGGTCTGGATTTAACGCCGCGGGATGTTGGGATAACCGATTTTGTCCCGAGGCTAGAACCCCCGCCGCCGCCGGATGCGCCCGCTATTGTGCCCCGCGTTAATCCGCTCAACCCGACGACAACCAGTGAAACCACTTCACCGGCGACGACGACGTCAAGCTCAACCAGCGGAGTGGTCCTTTCCGGCGGCACCAGCAACATCATCCTGACCGGCGGTAGCGGAGAGGATTCGCTGAGCGGGGGAAGCGGTTCCGACATCCTCGTAGGGGGTGGTGGTAACGATGCTTTGCTCGGCGGTAGTGGCAACGATACCTATAAATTTTCTCCCGGTTTCGGTAACGATTCGGTAACCGATGAGGCCGGTTCAGCGGATCAAATATCCGGTTTCTCCATCGGTAATCTTTCCAATGCTGCTAAGCAGGGGGATGATTTGGTCCTGGATTTTTACTCAGGTGATACGGTCACTGTCAAAAACCACTTTCTGGTTGGCAACGAAGTGGAAATCTTGGTGTCAGGTACAGATAATTATGGCCTGAATGGACAGACCAGTGGGGTGAAGGGCCAAATTGTCGCCGGTTTGGTTTCAACGGACGAAACCTTAAGCGGGGCCACGGGAGACGATGTTATTTTCGGCGGCGACGGCGCAGATGTCCTTCAAGGCGGAAGCGGAAACAATTTCTTAAATGGCGGATCAGGCACGGATACCCTTATGTTAACAGGGAATTTTGCCGACTACACCATCGCAGTGCAGGAGAACGGTTATCTCGTCACCGACAGTGTGAGTTCCAGAGATGGCATAAACACCATTCGAGATATCGAGAACCTGCAGTTTGCGGATATGACGCTGACGGCCGCACAGGCGATTACGACGCCGGATTACGTCACCGGTGTCTTGTATGACAATTCATATTCCCGCTGGAATGCCGATACCTCTATCGGCAGTGCGGTTTCGTTGACCTACAGTTTTATGGATTCATTACCCTCCTATTACGGAAGTGAGATTGTCAGTTTTTCCATATTCTCAACCGCCCAGGAAACGGCCGCCCGCACCGTCCTCGGATTGGTTGCTGATGCCGCCAACCTTACGTTTACCGAGGTCGCCGACACGGGGAGTGGCGGTCAATTAAGATTTGGCGGCAGCGCGCAGTCCACTTCGGCAGGATTTGCTTACGCGCCAAGCGTCAACTATACGCTCGACGGCGTCAATTATATCGCGACGGAAAAAAGCGGCGATGTCTTTATCGCCAATAATCAGACGTCCAGCCTGACCCTGACCAATGGTGCCCATGGGTACTTCACCTTACTGCATGAAGTCGGGCACGCGACCGGTATAACGCACACTTTTGAAGGCACCAATCAATTGAGCGCAGCGACGGATAATAATCAGTATTCCGTCATGTCCTATACGGAACATCCGAAAGCAAAAGTTGTTGATGTAACGGGCGATGAATCCAGTTATTCGGCCTCATCGTACAATTGGAACCCTGAGACGTTCATGATCAACGATATCGCAACATTGCAACATCTATACGGATCAAATTTGTCAACAAGAACGGGCAACGATACCTATACCTTTGATCCGTCTGCAAGATTTTTTCAGGCGATTTGGGATGGTGACGGCACCGATACGATTGATGCCAGCAATTTTTCCCGTGACAGTATCATTGATCTCAATCCCGGCACTTTTAGTTCCATCGGCATATATGATCCCGTCTCCAGCCAGCTGCCAAGCTGGTATGCGGCTTCATTGCAACCGGACTATGACGGCAGAGAAAATGTCGGTGTCGCTTATGGTGCGATGATTGAAAATGCCACGGGTGGGTCTGGCAATGATGTGCTGACTGGCAATTATATCGCCAACACGCTGACCGGCGGCGACGGCAACGACACCCTCACAGGCGGTGCCGGAAATGACATATTACTGGGCGGTGCGGGTAACGACACCTACGCTATTTCATCCGGCTCTGGTGGCGATACGATTACCGACAGCAGCGGCACCCAGGATCTGATTTCCGGATTTACAATCGACAATCTTGCGAACGCGGTTCAGCAGGCCGATGACCTTGTTTTGAGTTTCACAACCGGTGATATGGTAACCGTCAAAAATCACTTTACGACCGGCAATGAGGTCGAGATATTTGTTTCGGGTACTGATTATTATGGCCTGACGGGACAAACGTCGGGAGTTGTCGGACAGATTATCACGGATCCTTCGTCGAGTGGAGCCAGTTTAATCGGTGGTTCGGGTAATGATTTGATTTTTGGCGGCGACGGCGCGGACACCCTGCAGGGCGGGAGCGGAACGGATACGCTGACCGGCGGAGCCGGTAATGATATTTTCTATTTTGTTGCCGGTGACGGTAATGACGCGATTACAGATTTTTCACGCGGTTATGACATTTTTCATGTCAGTTCTTCATCCTTTGGCATCTCGTCGATTTCGTTCGAGGCGATCTCGGCAACCTACGACGGGACGAATGCACTCAACGGGTCGACAAATGTCGTCCGCGACGGAAATAACGACTTATATATTGATACCAATGGCCAAGTCGCAGGCGGATATTCGTTGGTTGCAAACGTACAAAACGATGTCGCGGTTGACGAGCAGGATTTGACTCTTGTTTAAACTTAACAAATAATTTTTATATAAATTACAACTTAACACTGCAGGCACACAACAGAACCCGTATTTTATTACAGCATTTTCGATGCGCCATACAATGCCAGGGCTTTTTCCACCAGATCTTTGATCGGCGGGTCGGCAATACATAAAAATTTTTGCGCCTGAAGTTGATGTATACAATTCCCCAGACACCCTTCACAAGCCATTGTTTTATAATGAAAAAAAACATTGCCGGGTGAAAGGTCAGGCGCGTAGGGCACAATTTCACCGACATAGGCAGCACTCGCCAGGCAAAGGGTCGGGGCACCGGCTGCCACACTTAAATGCATGACTGCCGTATCCACGGAAACAACCAGACGGGCCGCTTGAATAAACCCCAGCAAATCCTCAAACCCGGAACTGTCAAAACTGACATTCGAGTGATTGAGAAGCGGTGTATAGTCGGGGTTTTTGTCCATCTCGCCAGGTGCCCCGGTAATTTTAATCTGCGTATCTTTTGGCAACGCGTCGATCAAGGAGGCGTACACGGAAACGTCATATTGTTTGGCTTTAACGGCGGAAAACGGTTGGATCAGAACCAAGGGCGGCACCGCCTTCAGGGTCTCGCCACGGGCGATAAACTTCAGGGACGCCGGCGTTGTCCGGCCCGTTAACCAGTTGGCGAATTTGGTCCAGCGCAGAATTTTGTCCTGCACGGCCGGGCCACTTTCAAAAACCCGGCTGTAGGTTGCAGAGATCCGGTCGAGACGTGCCTGATATTTCTCCCAGGGACGGACGGACATACCGATTTTTTCTGAACACTGGGCCGCCGACAGCAGGGCCTCGTCGAGGTCCGGGTGACGGAGAAAGTCGGTTGAAATCACGGATCGAAAATGCGCCGCATAAAGCTTATCGCCAATAGCCATACGGTAACCCAAATCTTTTCGAAGGCGACGGAAATCGACGACAAAAAGCTCAACGGATTGGGGCAGTAAAAAGGCCGTCTTTGCGCCGTCTTGGCGGAGCAAAACAGTCACTTTCTCGCCGTCACGGGCATAGGCCAGAAAGTGTTCAATCACATGGGAAAATAAGATCGTGTCGCCCAAACCGCCACAGGATACCAATAAAACCCCGCTTGCCACCGGCGGCCGGTGCCGGGACTTCGCCCGCCATCTTTGCAGCCGATCTGCAAGCCGATAGGGTTTTAGCATTATCGTTTGTCGCTGGTCTCAATAGGCGGCATAGGACTTTTCCTCAACCAACCTGGATCCCAACAGATCATTGATGTCGCGTTTGAGCGCCGCGCGCTTGTCGTTGGTCCGATATACGGATCGGGCCAGTTCGATAAACCTAGGCCCAAAGTCCGAAGCCCGTTCACAATCGCGGATATCGTCTTCGATCTGCCAAAGGCTTTCATTGACGGATTTTAAAGCCGCCGTCAGGTCCTCCAGGCGGTCTGATTTTGGAATTGTCGCGTCACGGGCCGCCGTCAGGGTTTGCCATTCGATACGTATATTTGGTCTTTTATCCGGGTCGGAAATGCGTGCTTTTTTGATTTCGAGAATGGTGATTTTATCAATCAATTCACCTGGCGCAATTTCGACCTGAATGGTTTCAGACATTTGGCAATTCCTGGAAAATGTTGGTTTGTGATGACTGAATTAACCGCCATCCGCCCGGCGATCAATCATTATAAACAGGGCCACACGCTTTAGGTTCGATTTCGCGGTTAAGTCTTGTTAAACAGGGAGACAAATAACGTGAGAATAGACACCATGTCCCTGTATGATCACTACGGAACCTACAAAAATTATACGACACCTGTGGTTAACAGCAAACATCTGCGAAAGTTCGACAGGGACGTATGGCTACCTTTGGCATGCCAAAAAGAAATGACCTTCCTGGAGGTCGGATGCGGGACCGGTCTCTTTTTATTATATCTCCACAAGAAAGGTGCAAAAACGTTCCTTGGATTGGATCAGGATCAGAAACTGGATTCTGTTATTCCCGCTGACGTCCGCGACCATTTTGAATGTGGCGATATCTGGACGTACCTCGAAAAATCCGCTCAGGAGACCAAATTCGACCGGATATTGCTGTTGGATGTGATCGAACATTTCACAGCTGAACAGGCTGTTGAACTGCTTAAGGCGTTCGACAGCAAACTTAATCGGGACGGGAAAGTCCTGTTGAAAACCCCCAATGCCGGCTCACCATGGGGCCTGCAATTCCAGCACGGCGATTTGACCCACAAAACGGCGTTTACTCCTGACAGCATGCGCCAACTGGCCGCCGCATCCGGCTACCATTGTGAAAAAACCTACCCCCATTACCTGGGGAGCCCTTCGCGTCAACGCAAGGATCGCCTGTTTCACTGGTTCATTTCAAAATTTGTCGCAACGCCACCGGAAATCTGGACAGCCAATTTTTATACCATTCTCAGTCCGATTATCCGCTGATTCTATAAAGAGTATCATTGCAAAACCACTGGGTTTCCCGACCTTCGGCGCATATACTTCGCCTCTCATATACTTTATTTCCATAAAACGGGGCACATAGTTAGATGACGAAAACAGCTTTTATCGGATTGGGCGTCATGGGTTATCCCATGGCCGGACATAAAGCAAAGGCAGGGCATGAGGTAACAGTCTACAACCGTACCGCTGCAAAAGCCGAAAAATGGGTGGCCGAATATGGCGGTGCCATGGCGACAACGCCGCGCGAAGCTGCGACGGGTGCCGAAATTGTGTGCGCCTGTGTCGGCAATGACAATGACCTGAGAAGTGTCGTCTATGGCGATGACGGAATTCTGGCTGGAATGGCCGCTGGTGCAATTTTCATTGACCATACCACGGCATCGGCGGAAGTCGCCCGGGAAATTGGCGAAGCCTGTGCGGCAAAGGGCATCAAGTTTTTAGATGGCCCCGTATCCGGCGGTCAGGCGGGCGCTGAAAACGGCAAGTTGACCGTCATGGCTGGCGGCGAGCAGGCCGATTTTGATGCCGTCACTTCTGTCGTCGATTGTTATTCTCAGGCGTTCACCCTGTTGGGTCCCGTAGGCAGCGGGCAAATTTGTAAAATGGTAAATCAAATTTGTATTGCCGGTCTGGTTCAGGGGCTGTCTGAGGGTGTTGCCTTTGGCACAAAAGCCGGCCTCGACATGAACAAAGTCCTCGGCGTCATTTCAAAAGGCGCGGCACAATCCTGGCAGATGGAAAACCGCGGCGATACCATGGTCAAGGACGAGTTTGAATTTGGTTTCGCCGTCGACTGGATGCGTAAAGACCTGGCGATTGTCCTCGACGAAGGCCGTCGCAATGGGGCACGCTTGCCGGTAACCGCCCTGGTTGATCAATTTTACGCGGACATTCAGAACCGCGGCGGCGGTCGCTGGGATACATCAAGTCTGCTTCGGCTTTTGAACGACTGACATCGTCGTCATCATTGTATCAGGAAAACAGGGGGCAAAAGCCCCCTGTTTTCAATTCGATGATCAGGATGCAGGGCGTCGAATGGTTACTGTGGTCGACCGAAGTCGGTCTGCATTCAGGGACTTGTCACCGATCTCTCAGGTCGGGCAGTGGGCGCTTAAAGGCTTCCGACAGCACTATTCGTCCACGTAAATATTTGCCGGATGAAGTTAGTTAAAAAAGCGCGACAGTTCCGGCGTCAAACCTTTATTGGGTTTTGCACCCGGCGCTTTGTAAGTTCCTTCGGACGCCTTACGCCAACCGCTGGCGAACGCCGCTTCCGCCATACCGACGGCAAAGGCAAGAGGAGAGATCACGGGAACCGGCAACTGCGGTGCTAGTCTTGTCGCCATTCCGGAAAAAGCGGCCCCCGCCAATACCAGGGTGTCCGCATGGTCTTCGGTTACCGCCAATTTACCCAATTTAACAATTTCCGTCTCGGCCCGCCCCTGATCGGCGGTCAATTCGGTGCCTGAAAGCGGCAGGATACGTATGCTCGCCATGTGATCGCCGACCTGCAGTTCACGGACAATATCTTGGTTGGCGCCCCGGTCATGACCACCGATCCCGATGATCGTTATGCGTTTTCCAAATACCTGAGCGGCGCGCATGCCGGCTTCTGCCAAACCAATAACCGGCAGCGGCGTCAGTTCTTTTGCCGCATCAACAAATCCGTGGCAAAAGGCACCGATGATTACCGCATCATAGTGTTCATGGTGGCGTGCCAAACCATCGAGCAACGCGTGTCCGGCAATCGCCATTTCACTTCGTGTCGCAATATAAGAGACGCCAAATTCCGCCGTATAACCGGAAACCTCCGTTTGGGAGCGGCAAACCTGACGCCCTTCATCGACCATTAAATCAGTCATTGCCGATGTCATATTTGGGTTCGCAATCAGTAGACGCATTTTTATCTCCTAGGGCATCGCCGGCGGGTTAATCACCTCATCGGTGCCCCCGGTTATTCGGTTTTCTGGGTCCGCCAAAACAAAATCGGCAATATCACAACCACGGGTCATCCATACTTTGTTACCCAATGATCGGATATAACTGAGCACGCGGCGCAGATGCCGCAGGCGAAAGGGTTGACCGATAATATTCGCATGCAGGGCAAGCCCGAAAACCAGAGGGGTTTCCGCCGATTGTTGGATCAATTCGTCAATTTGATCGATTGTCATCTGGGCAAATTCGCCGGCACTGACAAACCGCCCCATGATCGCTGCGCTGTCGTTAATTTCCTGCGAGTAGGGCAGGGACAACAAACGCCCGTTTCTGGTGGTCAGCCAGATCGGCTGATCGTCGGCGCACCAGTCAAGAATGTACCTGTATCCCGCTTCGGCGAGCAGATCAGGTGTCAATTCGGTTTCAGCCAACCAGGGGCTGAGCCAGCCGGGCGGCACCGTACCGGTAGCACCGGTAATTTTTTTGGTAACCTGATCAATCAAGGCCCGTTCTTTATGTTCAGAAAACCCCGCCTGACTTTCTGAATTGGTCCGGCCATGAGCCGTGATTTCATGACCACCTTGGACCATTGCCGTAACCAGCTCGGGAAAAAAATCACAAACTTCACTGTTGAGCAGGATTGTCGATGGCAAATCCAGATCGGCGAACAGCTCGAGCAAACGCCAGGCACCAACACGCGTGCCATATTCGCGCCATGAGGTATTTAAGACGTCGGGTTTTGGCATGCCCGGCACCAGGTCTTCAACCAGTCCCTCGCCAAAGGAATAATGTTCGACATTCAAAGCCACATAAAACGCCACTCCGGCGCCATTTGGCCAACGAAATCTGGGGCGCCGGATCATCGGCGAATAGATATATCGGTCGTGGCTTTTCAATTTGTTTTTGTTCCTTTTACCACCGGTTGGTCATCGGGTCCGTTCGCCCACCTATTCATGCCGACGTCTTCAGCCGCGGCACGCAGATACATTTCACGGTAATAGGGCTCCAGATCAGCGGCGCTCTCAGCGGCTTTTTTAAGTCCCGAACGCTGTTCCGTCATGAGCGCCCGGGCTTCGCGCTTAACCGCTTCCTCATCAATTTTCAACAGGCGACCGTTTTCCATCAGGACCTCACCGGCGACCATTGTCAGGCAAACCGATGCGCCATTTTCACAATAAACGAGCTGCCGTTTTACGTCGTTCAGGGGCGTGAAATTAATATGGTTCAAATCAAGTAATGTAATATCCGCCTGCATACCGGCCGCGATGGCACCAATGGTGTTTGGTTTTCCCATTGCCCGCGCTCCGCCCTGAAATAAACACGTCAGGATTTCCTTGGCGGTCGGCCATGTTCGATAATCAGGGTCCGTTATGTTGTGAATCATGCCGGCGAGTTTGACCGCATTCCAGAGATTGATCGAATCATCTGCCAGGGCCTCGTCCGTACCGATGCAGATCGGTATATGATGATCCCGAATTTTTCGAAAGGGCATAATTCCGCTGCCCAACCGCAAATTGCATATGGGATTGTGGGCGACAAGGGTGCCGGCCTCGGCAATTGTTTTTATATCCTGATCGTCAATCCATATGCCATGAATGAGATTTACATGCTTGTTGAGCACGTTCTGCTGTTTCAGATATTGCACCAGCGACTGGCCCAGTTTTTGTTTGCCAAAAACCCGTTGCACTTTGGTTTCGAGGAGGTGGATGTAAAACGGTAACTCATGGGTGTGGCTTAGATGCGATAAAAACTGCAGGTAGTCCCCGGTAACCCGGTGCGGCGCGGAGCACGAGACCGCAGCACCGATGCGTCCGTCCTCGGCACCGTGCCATTTGTCAATAAAGGTCTGATACAGATCGGACAGGGTTTCGCTCGATGGGACCGGTGCCTGGGCCATGGCCTGCATCATCTGTTGGGGTAAAAGTTCATCCAAATAGGGGTACTTTTCATATTCAACCACGTTGGGCTGATCGAGGGCGACCGTCGCCCTGAGCCCGGAATCCACATAGGCCTCCATCACCGCATTTATACTTGGCATATCGGGGAAAGGGACAAAAAAAGCATCATCCTGAACCGATGTGATCCCAAGTTTCAGCATTTCAATGGCGCCGAGAAGGGTTCGAATATAAACCAGACGGGCCGGCGGCGGCTGATCGCCCAGGGGCGGCACTTCATACAACATAAAAACTTCCAGCGGCAAACCAGGCAGTGAACCCTTCATTAAATTTGCCGGTGAGTGGAAGTGGCCATTGATCAGCCCCGGGATTGCCAATTTGCCGGTGCCGTTTATCTCTTCAACATCGCCATGGGTTGTGGGGAATTCCAATGCCGGTCCAACGTCACTAATTTGGTCACCGGAGATCAGAATGTTTGCCTCGGTAAATTCCGTGCCGGCCGGATCAAAACACAGCGTGCGCACATTCCTGATTATTTTGAGCGAGCCCATACCACCAATCCCCTGATTAGATGCCGATGGTCTTTGGCAACCAAAGAACTACGGAAGGAAAAAGAGTGATGAGTACGACCAAGGCCAGGATCGCCGCAAAAAATGGCATGACACCGCGCATAACGTCGGTTAACTGGCCGGATTTCCGTACCCCCTGGACGACGTACAAATTCATTCCGACCGGTGGTGTCAGCAGGGCCAGTTCGCACATGATCACGACAAACACTCCAAACCAGACAGGGTCATATCCAATATGAAGGATGATCGGGAACAGGATCGGTATGGTCGTTATCATCATTGCCAGGGCATCGAGAAAACATCCGAGCACCAGATAAAAGACCACAATAAAGGCAATAAGAACCAACGGCGTAACGTTAAGCGACGAGACAAATTGCGAGATCTGTTCCGGGATTCCGAGCAGACCCATGGAAAAATTCAAGAAGAACGCGCCGGTTAGGATCAGCAGGATCATCGCCGTCACTTTTATTGTACCCGTGAGCACCGTATGCAGCATTTTAAAGGACAGTTTCCGGTTGATCCCGGCCAGAAAAATCGAGGCGACGACACCGATTGCCGCCGCTTCCGTTGGCGTCGCCCATCCCTGGTAAATGCCGCCGATAATCAGCAGGAATATAAAAAGCGGTGCCAGTAAATCGAACAACCGTCCGACCCGTCCTGCCGTTTCCAGGCCCTCTTTCGTTCCGGCGATCGATGGCCAGATGACCGACGCGATAATGATCGTTATCATAAAAAACAGCGCCAGCAACAAACCGGGAATAAAGCCGGCCATGAACAGGGCACCGATCGAGGTTTCGGTGATCGCCCCGTAGATGATGAGATTGATACTCGGCGGAATCAAAATCCCCAAGGTGGCGCCGCTGGCGATCGATCCAGCGACCCATTTTTCATCATACCCCTGGGCACGAAATGTTGGAAAGGCGACGGTTCCAATGGTTGCTGCGGTGGCAACGGATGAGCCTGAAATCGCCGCGAACCCGGTTGACGCGACCACATTGGTATGGAGCAATCCACCGGGCAGCCAATTCAACCAGTCAGACAGCGATCGGTACATCCGTTGGGCAACTTCACTATGCACCAGAATTTCCCCCATTAGAATGTACAGGGGAATGGCTGTTAAGATAAAACTGTTGAGTTCAGACCACATCATATTGCCCAGATTTGTGAGCATGGCTGGACCCAAGCCGTAAAGAATGCCGCCAAGAGCCGCAACGATCATCACACTTGCCACCTGCAATCCGGACATCAGCAATGTCAAAACAATGACAAAACCGATGGCGATTTCCTGTATTCCAACCATCTGATTACCCCTTAATACTCTGGGAGTGATTTAACATCGCCAACTCATCCTCCAGGGCGTCGACTTCTTCTTCCGCAGAAGCCGTGCCCAATTCGCGTTCCAGTGTCTGCAGATCATTGCAGGCAAAAAGCACGACAGCGCGAAAGGCCAGGTAACAAGCAACAACAGCAAATACAACGAATCCAATTAACCAAATGGATTGCGGAATCCAAATGGGAGTTTCCAGGGGCGAATTTGCAATGCTCTGGTACTCCAATGTCTCGGTTATGGCTTGAATGGCATACCACAGCATACCCGCCGCAATCAGTGCCATGAGGATCGCCGATATCACGTGAACCGCCGCCCGAATTTTCGCCGGCACCAGCAGCAGGATAAAATCGACCCGCGTGTGGCTGCGGGTCAGGGCGGCATAACCAAAACCAAAACTCGCCGTAATGGCCAGAACGTAACCGCCAATTTCGTCAATTCCCTGGAAGGAATAATTAAAAAGTTTTCTCGAAATAATCTCCGTTGCCGTGGCGAAGGCCTGAAAAAGCAGAGCATACCCGGCAAGCAGGGCAATACATCCGATAGATTTATTCATTTTCACGTCCATTGATTCACGTCCATTGATTTATTCCAATCCCAGGAGTGGGTTTTGATCCTGCAAACGGGGTGGCGAATTGGCCACCACCCCGTTGATTGTCTGTATCTATTTAGGCGATGCGGAAATCCCCCGCGCCTTGCCAACGGTGCTGTTCCAAATGTCGCTGCAGCCGGGATAGGTTTTCTCACATTTTGCCAACCACTCAGGCAACACCACCTCGCGGGATGCAGCCTTCACCCGATCAATGTCTTCGGCGCTTACATCAACGAGTTTCAGGTTGAATTTTTGATGGTCCTTACAAGATGCCTGGCCCGTATTGCAGGCCATCGCATCGGCGTTGAGGGTTGTCGATAGGTCCCACAGATCATTCTCAAGATCGGCGAACGCCTTTTTCACACCAGCCCGCTGACTGTCAGAAAGGCTGTCCCACCATTTGAGGTTAGCAAAATAACCCTGTACGGACCCCGACACGGACAGCGGCAATTGATGGGTCGTAACTTCCGGCCATTTGCCGGTATTTCCGGAAGTCGGTGAGGTCACACCGCAGCTCGCGACGTTGCGTTGCAGGGCGGGGTACACTTCGGGGAAGTTCAGGGTCACCGCCGTCGCTCCAAAACTTTTTAACAACGCCGACATGGACGGCGTGAAACTGCGCACCTTCAGGCCCTTCAAATCGGCAACCGTATTGATCGGCTGATTGCAATAAAAGACCTGCGGTCCGAACGGCCATAAAGCGAGAACAGTCGCGCCAAACTTGGCCCTGAGGCGGGTATCAAAGGCATCCCTGTAGGCGTTTACGGATTCCCGGAGTGTTTTCATGTCCGTAGAAACACCAATCAGGTCCAGTCCCTCCAGGAATGGGTCGTCACGCGACGCCGTGCCAATTTGGACCGTGACCACGTCAAAGGTGCCGGAACGGGCCAACCGCAGGCCGTCGGAGGTTTTCATTCCCAGTGCTTTGTATTCATTGCGAATAATTTTTATCCCGGTGTTATTTGCGGCAATGGCATCGAGCGCGCCTTTTTCCGGCGGGAAGTGTTTTTGTGTCGACAAAAACTGACCGAGGAAACGCAGCTGGGTTTCCGCCCTTACCGGTGCTGCGGCGAGGGCAACGGCGCCAGCCAAAGCGATGAGACTAACTTTTTGTATGGAAAACATGTGCAAGTTTACCTTCCTGTTCCTAATGAAAATAATGGACAGCACCAGTAAGGGGCAAACGGACCCGCTCCATTTCCTGGACTGCGACCAGTCGTCTAGCAACCAACGCTTATTTATCTGGTTAAAAACCGAACCCGACCCATTGGTCTTCTATTCGATCTTAGGTTTTAACATTTTGGAAAAAATGTCAACAAAATAAAAAATTTTGTATACATAACTATATAAAATATTGAAATAGAACAATATTTATAAAATAATCTTATAAAATTATTTTATTTTATAAATAAATTTCTCATATAATTCCGACGATTACCGTTTAAATGCGCGCCAACAGACAACCGCAATCCCATTTTCCGGACTAAGATTTCTGTGAAAAAGAAGTTTCGTCGATCTGCTATCGAAGCCCGGAAAGGACGTCGTAAAGATCAATAATTTCTGTCCGGGACGATGCAAAATTCATGCGCGAAAGGATGCCCTGCAAATGTTGATCCATAATCCCTTCGGCTTCATCCACCTGGCCATTTTCGATACAGGTTACAATCTCGATATGTTCATCATGTTCGCAACTGGCCGGCATACCACTTTCATAGGTTGCAGAAATTAACGCCGAACGGGCAACCAGTTCATGGACAAAATTTGCAAGAATTGGACTGTTGGCGACGTCCGCCAACTGTAAATGAAAGCCGCCACCAACCTGCACATGGGTTTCAAATTTATCGGATGACCGGGCCTTTTTTTCTTTTTTGAGAAACTGTTTTAACAATTTGACAGCTTGCGGGTCCTGTTTGGTTGCCAGGTGTCTAACCAGATACACTTCGTTCACCCGCCGCGCTGCAAAAACTTCAATGGCTTCAGCGACACTCGGTTTATAAACAAACGCACCCCGGTTGGCGATCAGAGTGACCACGCGGTCGTGCGCAAGGCGGGTCAGAATTTTGCGGATGCGGGCCCTCGTCACATCATAAATTTCACTCAGCAGTTCTTCTTTTAGTTTTGTTCCAGGCGCGATTTTGCGGTCGATGATTGCAGAAAAAATATCATCATGAATGAAATCGTCTTCGCTCCTGGGCCGTTTTTCCTTGCTCGCCAACCTGTGGGCTCTGAATTTCATATTTAGGATCCAAATGAATTTTTAGCAATTGATGACATTTCCATGACCATTTCAAGTCCCCAATTAAAGCTGAAATCGTTAAATATTCCTCTACGCCGACGTTGCGCGATGGGCAACTGATCGCCCAATTTATTAAAATTAATAATTTTTAATTTAAAATGCAAATAGTTTGATTGCTGTTACACTTTTTCGTTTTGTTGGGATCGCCGCCGACGGCCAGGAAAGGATTTATCCGTTATTTGGAAACCCGCAGGCAGGGGCCACGAAAGACCCGATAAGTTATCAGGAATTCATCACAGGTGACGGCATCCCGAATTCTAATTGCCAGAACCGGGCTCATCGGACGAATTCTGGAAAAAATCCATCGCCAACCCCTATCGAAGGGCCATGGTTATACTCGGCGTTTTGTCGAAAATATTTTTGATTTCCCAGATATACATTCTGAACCGCGGGCCACGCTTTGGCATTTTTTTAATTGTCGTGGCGTTATGGGCGATAACGTTGGTGTCGGTTATGACCCGCAGTTGGCCGCTCAGACCAAGTCCCATTTCATGCAGTGTACGACGCTGTTTACGTTGCAGGGACCGTCCGGCGACCTGGACCCGCCCGGATTTGGAATTATAACTGATCGACACCATATTTTCGTTACGCCGAAAGAAGGTGACGGTTTTGGCCTTTAACAAATCGCCTTTTTTCTGCCAGTTAACGTAAAAATGGCCGCGTTTAATATATTTGAAACTCTGTGTATTGGTGTCGCGCGTAAAATCCGTTTTCAGCACCTGAATTTTTTCTTTTTCTTCTTCGCGCGACATTTCGCCTTTGGTTAATTTATCGAACAGATCGATATGGGCAATATAACCGTCAAAAAAGAATTCATAATAGCCCCGCCGGGAAATCTCGATTTCTGCGTCAAACCGAACCGGCAAATAACACCCGGTGACGCCCAGGGCGATTAGCAGCGGTAACAGGTAACGGAGGAGGGGGCGTTTAAGGGTCATCATGGGCGGCGCAATTTATCCAACAGATCATATGGGACACAAAGGTTGAAATTTTTCATCACATTCAGGTTTGTATGCCATGGAGGTTACGAAGACAGGAAGATAAGCGCAAGGGTTTGCAGGGGCCGATCACACCTAGGGTCAGGACCCATTAATTACATGCAATTCTGTTTGTCCGTAAGCTTACGAATACAAGAAAACAAGCGCAAGGACATGCTGGGCATATTCGAGCCTTGTTTTCGCACAAGGCGTGAGCTTACGGACACCCCCCTTGAGGCGGGGCGCTTTATCTCTCTGGCTTCGTTGAAAAAACTTGAAAACCGTAGGGTTTCCTGCGTCTTTCCGCCTAACCGATAAGATAAATCACCTCCGCAGAATGGATGAAACTAATGGGTCCTGACCCCAGTTTATAGGTCAACCGTTCAAACCGCGGCACAGAATAATTTTTGGCCCACGGCTGTCGTTTGGCAGGCGTCTCTGAAATACCCGAGATCTCAGCTCGATTTTTCTGCCTCATTCAGAATTTGCCACCTTGCTGGCCAAATCTTTTTTCGCCTCTTGCCATCCCGCTTCCAGGGAATCGAGATCCAGATCCTGTAGATGATGACCTTGGTCGCGAAGCGCCGTTTCCATATGGCGAAACCGTTTTTCAAATTTTGTATTTGCCCCGCGCAGGGCGGTTTCCGCATCGATACCTAATTTTCGCCCCAGATTGACACAGACAAATAGCAAATCCCCCAATTCATCTGCCAACCGACCAGCACTTCCGTTGGTGTCGATTTCCGTTTGTAATTCTGCGGTTTCTTCGCGCAGTTTATCAAGGACCGGCAGCGCGTCAGGCCAGTCAAAACCCACGCGGGCCGCTCGTTTTTGCAGTTTTTCCGCCCGCGTCAAGGCCGGCAGACCGCCAATCACACCGGACAAGGCACTGCTGTCGGCGGTGTGTTCGCCCGCTGATTTTTCTGCCCGTTCCGCAGCCTTAATAGTCTCCCACGCAGCGATTTGTTGATCCGCCGATAAAATCGATTGCTCGCCAAACACGTGGGGATGGCGGCGAATCATTTTTTCGACAACCCCGTTTACCACATCGTCAAAATCAAATGCACCCAATTCCCTTGCCATTTGTGCGTGAAAAACCGATTGAAACAGCAGGTCTCCCAATTCGTCCTTTAGGGCATCCATATCGTTTTGTTCAATGGCGTCCGCAACTTCATAGGCTTCCTCGATGGTATGGGGGGCGATGGTGGCAAATGTTTGCTCGACATCCCACGGGCAGCCGCCATCCGGGCTTCGCAGGGTTGCCATAATTTCAATGAGCCGGTCCATGGGGCGAATTTGAGGCATGAGAGACGTCTTTCTATTCAATTGTTTACAAACCGCGTAATTTATCGACGGTAACGCGTGCCCATCCGCCTTAACCAAAGATGTGAAGGTATGGTTGCCGTCTCCGCCAAATCCCGATAAGTTTCAGGGACCATAATCTGACAACGCAAAAATTGAAAGCCACATGCAAAAACCAGTCGTTGGTATTATAGCAAATTTTTTCCTGATTAATGATCAATACCCGGCGCAGGCGACGGGCCGTATGAATATTGATGCCATCGCCGAAGTTGCCGGTGCGGTGCCGCTTATTATTCCCTCTCTTCCCAATTCCATCACTATTGAAGACATCATGTCGATATGCGATGGTTTCCTGTTCACCGGTGGCCGGCCGAACGTTCATCCGGAAGAGTACGGACACCAGCCGACTGCGGCGCACGGTGAATTCGACCGGGACCGGGACAGAATTGTATTGCCGCTGATTCGCGCCTGCGTCGACGCCGGCCAGCCGGTACTTGGGGTTTGTCGCGGTTTCCAGGAATTTAACGTCGCCATGGGCGGCACTTTACATCCGGAAATCCGCGACCTGCCAGGGCGCATGAACCACCGCATGCCGCCCGACGGCACCCTCGAGGAAAAGTTTGAACATCGGCACAATGTGAAAATGAATGCCGGCAGCCCGTTTAATCGGATTTTTGGTACCGATACGGTGTTGGTCAATTCACTGCATGGCCAAGGGGTTGAGGAGGCAGGGCAGCGGGTCATTATCGAAGGCCACGCCCCCGACGGCACGCCAGAGGCGATCTCCATTAAGGACGCTCCCGGGTTTGCCTTGGCCGTCCAATGGCACCCCGAATACAACGCCAACGCAGATCCGGTCTCCCGGCCCCTGTTCGAAGCCTTTGGCCATGCCCTCGTCAATTGGAAAAACAATTCATCCCTCGCCGCCGAGTAGGGATCGGGCCAAAGCCGCTGCCTGACGATCTTTCAAAAACCACACGGCACTTGTGCCAATCCCGATAGACCGCCGGCTGGTCAATGTCGGCCCAGCCATCGAACGGGATTAAAAACCCCACACACCGGTGCCGACGTCCGCTCTCGGGCGGGTGACCCCGCACACAAAACATCTGGAAAATTTCAGTAGATCGGACAGGGGCCCGTGGAAAGTCCGACCATCAATTCGGTTTTCATGAGGTCATTTTGCGGTAGTTGCTGTGGATTTTCGATAATATCCAGTAACATCACCGCTGCCCGCCTGCCGGCATCCCTGACGGACGAACGGGTCGCCGTGAACTGGGGGACATCTTCGCCGTTTGCAAAATAGGACAATTCATCATCGTGGGTCACCACCGATACATCACGCCCCAGCACCAGACCGTGCTTTTCAATGGCCCGGCGCACCCCAATGGCGACAATATAAGACGAGACCAAAAAAGCCGTTGGCGGGTTTGGCAACGACAGCAGGGCCTGCGTCGAACGGTATCCATAAAACTCCGTTAACACGTCGGATTTCATGATATGGAGATCCGGTGAGATTTGGTGGTCTGCCAGGGCCGATAAATACCCATCGCGCCGTCGACTGGCAAAATTCATACTTTCCTGACCATTGATAAGGGCAATTCTTTGATGTCCCAGATCAATCAGAAAATGGGTCGCCCGCTGGAAGGCCCGTTTGTTGTCCACATCAACCCAGGAATGCCCTTCATTATTCCCTGAAACTCGACCATGAACGACAAAGGGCAGGCCAATTTCGCGCAACAATTTGAGCCGCGTGTCTTCGTTGCGCGGTGCGTGTAGAATGACCCCGTCCACTGATTTTTTTGACCGCAGTTCCCGATAGGTTTTGTTTTCATCGTCATCGCGGGCAATTGACAAAATAATTTCATAGCCTTTTTGTCCGTATATTTCGCTGGCACCGGTAATAAATTCCGCGAATATCGGGTTAACAGCTTCCGTTTTCGAGCCGATGGGCAGGACGTGGCCTATCGCCATTGCCCGACCGGTAGCCAGCCCTTTGGCACGGGTATTTGGCCGATAATTATGTTGGTCGGCAATTTCCAAAACACGACGGCGCGTGGTTTCACTGACTTCTGGATATCCGCCAAGCGCCCGACTAACCGTTGTTTGGGAAAGCCCCAGGCGCTCCGATAATTCTTTTAAATTCATAACAACAGTTCTCAAAGCGCATTAAAATCATTGATGATTCTTAAACCATTGGCTCTGTATTTTCAAAAATCATTCTTAAAAAGGGTGCAAGAATATGTCATAATTTTCAAGGATTATATAGAAGTTTTTCACTACAGGGTTGACATAAGGGCATCAAACGCCGTTTAATTGTCACCCAAAGCGCTTTGGTTTATTAAAACCATACAGTCATAATAAAGTACGTTCGTTTCACATACTCGCACTGGGAGATTACTTATGAAAACACTGATATCAGCAGCGGCACTGGCACTCGCCCTTTCCGTTAACCCGGTAAAGGCACAGGCACCATTGCCTTTCGCACCGGGCACGGGAGATTTTAACTGGCAAAGCTATGAAGCGCTGAAAACTACCCAACTCAACGGTGAACAGGTGACGGTTTTTGGGCCCTGGCTGGGGCCGGACCAAAAAGTTGTTGAGAGTGTATTGGCCTATTTTGCCAAGGCCACCGGAGCCGATGTCAAATACGTTGGATCGGACAGTTTTGAACAACAGATCCTGATTGATGCGGAAGCCGGGTCCGCGCCCAATGTTTCGGTATTTCCCCAACCGGGCCTTGCCGCAGATATGGCTAAACGCGGTTTTTTGTCACCCCTGAGCACAGAAACAGCCGATTGGGTGCGCACCAATTACGCGGCGGGGCAGTCCTGGGTGGATCTGGGGACTTATGCCAACCAGAACGGCAAAAAAGAACTTTACGGGTTCTTTTTTAAGGTCGATGTGAAGTCTCTGGTCTGGTACGTACCTGAAAACTTCGAAGACGCGGGCTACGAAGTTCCGGAATCCATGGAAGATTTAAAAACCCTGACCGACCAAATTGTCGCCGATGGCGGCACACCGTGGTGTATCGGTCTTGGGTCCGGCGGCGCAACCGGATGGCCGGCGACGGACTGGGTAGAAGATATGATGCTTCGCACCCAACCGGCGGCTGTCTACGATGACTGGGTTGCTAATAGAATTCCCTTCGACGATCCTCGGGTTGTCGCCGCAATTGAGGAATTTGGTGCCTTTGCCCGGAACAATGCGTATGTTGCCGGCGGCGCGGGCACCGTTGCTTCGACCGATTTCAGAGACAGCCCCAAAGGTTTGTTCTCGTCACCGCCGCAATGTTATATGCACAAACAGGCTTCGTTCATTCCGGCCTTTTTCCCGGAAGGGACCAGCGTTGGTGAAGATGCCGATTTTTTTTACTTCCCGGCCTATTCCGGCAAAAAATTAGGCAGCCCGGTCCTGGGGGCCGGAACGGTCTTTGCGATCACCAAAGAAAGCAAGGGTGCCAGGGCATTGATGGAATTCCTGAAATCGCCCATCGCCCATGAAGTCTGGATGGCTCAGCAGGGATTCTTGACCCCCCACAAGGGCGTGAACACTAAATTATATGCAACCGATACCCTGCGTGCCATGGGCGACATTCTGCTTAAGGCGACGACTTTCCGATTTGACGGCTCCGATTTGATGCCCGGCGGCGTTGGCGCCGGCTCCTTTTGGACAGGCATGGTCGATTATGCCGGCGGTAAACCGGCAAAACAGGTCGCCCAGGAAATCCAAAACTCCTGGGACGCCCTTAAATAGGGTCGTTACCAAAGCGGAACGGGAAATCCGGCGCAAATCCGGATTTCCCGGCGAGAAAAATTTGTCAGGGAGGAACTAATGCATCCAGCATTACAGGGTTTAATTACCATCGTGATCGGGGTCGGCGGTTGTGTCGCCTATTATTATTTCTCCAACCAGTTCCTCGATAAGGTTCTGTACCCGCCGCGCGGACCGAGGGCCGGGCATAACATCAATCGTGCCAACCTAATTCGACCCTGGTTATTTTTATTTCCGGCGCTGCTGGCCCTGGGTCTTTATCTTGCTTATCCGGTGTTCGAAACCCTGCGGATGTCGTTCAGTGAACGGCTGCCGGGCGGTGGCAGCGCCTTTGTCGGCCTGGACAATTATAGTCAGATGTTTGCCGAACCCAAATTCTGGGAGGCCATGCGCAACAATATGCTTTGGTTAATTGTTGTACCGGGATTATCGACCGCCTTCGGCCTGCTGGCGGCCCAGTTAACGGACCGTATTTCCTGGGGCAATATTGCAAAGTCGCTGATATTTATGCCCATGGCGATTTCCTTTGTCGGTGCCGCTGTCATCTGGAAACTCGTCTATGACACGCGGCCCATCGAACAGGAGCAGATTGGCGTCCTCAATGCATTATATTTATATTTTGGCGGCAGCGACCCGCAAACCTGGTTAACGTTGCCGATCTGGAACAGTTTTTTCCTGATGATCGTCCTTGTCTGGATACAAACCGGTTTTGCCATGGTGATCCTGTCCGCCGCCTTGCGCGGCATTCCGGAAGAGACCATCGAAGCCGCCATCCTGGATGGCGCGAAGCCGTTTCAGGTGTTTTTTAAAATCAAAGTTCCACAAATCATCGGCACCATTGTTGTCGTCTGGACAACCATTACCATTGTTGTATTGAAGGTCTTTGACATCGTCTTTGCGATGACCAATGGCCAATGGGAAACCCAGGTTCTTGCCAATTATATGTACGACAAATTGTTCCGTGCAAACGATTGGGGCCTGGGTTCTGCCAGCGCCATGGTGATCATGCTGCTGGTGACCCCAATCCTGATTTGGAACGTATACAACGCGCGCAAAGAAATGCGCTGAGGGAGCTGATCATGGATAATATTGCAGGGACAAAATCCTCACTGACCTGGGCGGTCCACATATCGGTTGTTATTTTGGTGGCCCTGTGGTTGTTCCCGACGCTCGGCCTGTTGGTATCATCCTTCAGGACGAGCGACCAGATCGCCACCAGTGGGTGGTGGAACGCCACCTTTCCGTCAACCCAGAACCTGACCCTGAGGACCGAGCCGCCGAAATCACAGATCGAGCGGGAAGGAGAATTTATCATCGAGGGAAATCTGTTCGGCAGCGCCGGCAGTTCGCAAATTCAGGTTTATGGCATTGCCTCGAACGCCCTGGGTGCCTACCAGGTGGGCGAGACGGCACCCTTGCGAAATGGCGGGACAATCACGGTTCTGGCAAATGGTGATTATCAAATGAAGAATTCCGAAGCCTTCAAGGGGAAAAGGGGGCAACGGGTTTTCGTGACGGCGGAAACACCGCCAAAGTTTACTCTTGAGAATTATCGCAACGTACTGTTTGACCCTGCCAATTCGGAAGGCATGGCCAAGGCCTTTTTTAATACCCTGACAGTGACCATTCCGGCGACGATTATCCCCATTTTGGTCGCTGCGTTCGCCGCTTACGCCTTGGCCTGGATGGAGTTTCCGGGGCGGGCGTTACTGATTGCCATGATCGTCGGTCTGTTGGTCGTTCCTCTGCAACTGGCGTTGATTCCCTTACTCAAATTTCACAACTTCGTTGGAATTGGCAAAGGTTACTTCGGAGTGTGGCTGGCCCATACGGGCTTTGGCCTGCCCCTGGCCATATATCTCTTGCGCAATTATATGGTCGGGTTGCCCCGCGATATTATCGAAAATGCCAAAGTTGACGGTGCCTCGGATTTTCAGATCTTCGTAAAAATAATCCTGCCCCTGAGTTTCCCGGCGCTCGCTTCCTTTGCCATTTTCCAGTTTCTCTGGACCTGGAACGATTTGCTGGTGGCTTTGGTTTTCCTGATCGACGCAACCGGTGAAACAACGGTTATGACCAAACAGATTGTCGAACTTTTGGGTACCCGGGGTGGTAATTGGGAAATTTTAGCAACATCGGCATTTGTCTCCATTTCGGTTCCTCTCCTGGTATTTTTTGCCATGCAAAAATACCTGGTGCGGGGTTTGCTCGCCGGCTCGGTGAAATAGGATTAGCTGCATGAACAGCCTTTTAAACAGCCGCCCTGACCCGGACGCGATCATCGATCGGGAGTGGTGGCGCGGTGCCATCATTTACCAAATTTATCCCCGCAGTTTCCAGGATTCCAATGGCGACGGCATCGGTGATCTGGCCGGCATTATCCAACGGCTGCCCTATGTGGCATCACTTGGTGTTGATGCCATCTGGATTTCTCCGTTCTTCGCATCGCCGATGAAGGATTTTGGTTACGATGTGAGCAACTATTGCGACGTTGACCCGATATTTGGAACCATCGAAAACTTTGATGCGCTGATGGATACTGCACATAATCTGGGCCTCAAAGTGATGATTGATTTGGTGATTAGCCATACATCGGATGTTCACCCATGGTTTGTCGAAAGCCGGGCCAACCGCGACAATCCACGGGCCGACTGGTATGTTTGGGCCGACCCCAAGGCCGACGGAACGGCACCGAACAACTGGTTATCGGTTTTTGGCGGCTCCGCCTGGCAATGGGATGCAAGGCGTGAACAATATTATCTGCATAATTTCCTGACCTCGCAACCGGATTTGAACTTCCACAATCGTGATGTCCAGGATGCGTTGCTTGAGGTCGTCCGGTTCTGGCTGCAGCGCGGTGTTGACGGGTTTCGTTTGGATACCATCAATTTCTATTTTGCTGACAAGAACTTGCGCGATAACCCGGCCTTACCGGCAGCGCGCCGCAACGCAAACATTGCACCTTCCGTCAACCCCTATAACCATCAGGAACATATCTTTTCAAAAAACCAGAAAGAGAACCTCCAGTTCCTGACCCGGTTACGGTCCGTTCTCGACGAATATCCGGCGGTCACGTCCCTGGGAGAAGTGGGCGATGCCCAGTTCGGGTTGGAAATTTTGGGTGAATATACGACGGGCAATGGGCGGGTGCATATGTGTTACGCCTTTGAGTTTTTGGCTAAGGACCGGCCAGGTGCGGCGCGAATGGTCGAGGTCCTGAACCGACTCGATGTGGTCGCCGAAAACGGCTGGGCCTGTTGGGCGTTTTCCAACCACGATGTGATGCGCCACAATTCCCGCTGGCAGTTGACCCCCGCCGCCCAGCGCCTTTATACGGCATTGCTTATGGGCTTGCGCGGTTCTATCTGCCTGTATCAGGGTGAAGAACTTGGATTTACCGAAGCCGATGTCGCCTTTGATGATCTCCAAGATCCCTATGGCATCGAATTCTGGCCGGAATATAAGGGGCGGGACGGCTGCCGCACCCCCATGGCCTGGGACAATTCCAATCTCAATGCTGGCGTATCCGGTGGCAGGCCGTGGTTGCCGCTGGCGTCCGCACACTTGGGTTTGAATGTCGAACGTCAAGAAGATGACGCCAATTCAATGCTGCAGTATTACCGCAAAGCCATCGGTTTGCGGCGCGCCCATCCGGCCCTGATGAAGGGCCAGCATCGCGACCTGACGGCACAGGGTGAGGTCTTTCATTTTCGGCGCGTGCTCCCATCGCAAGAGATTTTTTGCGCCTTTAACATGGGCGATACGGCGGCCGAGCTGGCAATGCCGGCGGGAACCTGGAAACCCATCGGCCAACCACTTGGTGGCCCTTCCGAATTCAGTTTGGATCGACGGTTACGATTGGCTCCCTGGCAACCCTGTTTTGCCCTGAAAATAAATTCATAAACCGGGAGGTTAAGATGGCTGAATTAAAATTAATCAATGTTGCTAAAAGTTATGGCCCGTCAATTGATGTGCTCAAGAATATAAATCTGGATATCGAAACCGGCGAACTGATTGTTTTTGTTGGCCCGTCCGGGTGCGGCAAATCAACCTTATTGCGGATGATTGCCGGCCTCGAAAAAATCACCGACGGCGAATTTTTCATCGATGGTGAGTTGATGAACGATGTGCCACCGGCCCAGCGGGGCATCGCCATGGTGTTCCAGTCTTATGCACTTTACCCGCATATGACCGTAAGAGATAACATGTCCTTTGCCTTGAAACTGGCGAAAATGCCGCCGGCCGAAATCGAGGCGGCGGTCGACAAGGCGGCGGCAACTTTACAACTGACGGATTATCTGGATCGGCTGCCGAAGGCCCTTTCCGGCGGCCAGCGCCAGCGTGTCGCCATTGGCCGCTCAATTGTTCGCGACCCCAAAGTCTATTTATTCGACGAGCCGCTTTCCAATCTTGACGCCGCGTTGCGGGTTGCGACACGCATTGAAATCGCCCAACTCAAAGAATCCATGCCCAATTCAACGATGGTTTATGTGACCCATGATCAGGTCGAAGCGATGACCCTGGCGAGCAGAATTGTCGTCCTGGCAAATAAGGGTATTGCCCAGGTTGGCACCCCTCTGGAGCTTTACGAAACCCCGGAAAACGAATTTGTTGCGCAGTTTATTGGCTCGCCAGCGATGAACCTGTTGCCTGGCAAGATAACCAAAACCGGCGCTCAGACGGCAGTTAAGATGAGCGGCAACCGCGGCGAAATTACCGCCAACATCAAATCCACAGACGCCGATCAGGGCCTGGAAATAAACGTTGGTATTCGCCCGGAAGACCTGGTCGCGACGGATCAACCGGATTACGCCTTCGAAGGAAAGGTCGATTACAGCGAGGCACTTGGCGAATTAACCCAGATCTATTTTACCAAAGCCGATCCGGACCGGGAACCGGTCATTGCCAAACTGCAGGGAATTCACCGGAATGTGCGCGGCAAATCACTGCGAATGACCGCAACAGCGGATAAAGTTCACCTGTTTCATGGCGGCCAATCCCTGTTGTACAGATAGGGACAGGAAGCGGTCGTCGGTTCGGCGGATTTGACCGCACCGCGCAGAGCAATTTCACGTGATTATAAACGACACGAAACCTGAGCCCCAATCCTTGGGCAGGCACTTGTGTCGACGGGATTGCCAAACCTTAAATCAATGGAACGTCTTGCCGGGTTTCAAGGACCGTCCAAATTTTCCGGGTCAATAAATTGTTGTGCCGTTTAAAACGGTGAAGCTGTATCTCCACGTCAATCGCCCATTTTTCTGAGCCGGCCCAGGTTAACAGTCCAGCTTCAATATCCGGTTGAACTAGGCTTTGCGGCAACCAGGCGACGCCAAGGCCATCGCGGGCCCGGATGCGCAGAGCGCCGCCCATGGAATGCTCATACACTTTGCTCAGACGTTTATGAATGGGACTGGCGCGCAATACCGGTTCCACGTGCCAACCTATCGGTGCTGTCGATTCAAATTTTAAATAGGGAATGGGGGAATCGGCCCCATCATCAATTTGATAGACGGGTGCCCCGCTGGCGTCAGATTTGGCGACTGGTATCAACCGGTCACGACCAATGATCAGAGATTCAAATTCGGTTCCAATGCTCCGCCCATGAGCGCTTTCGTAGGAAATTACAAAATCAACCTCAGCGCGTTTTAAGTCGGCCAGGCAGTTTGGCAAATCATCGGCCCGCAGGCGCGAAATAAGAGGGCCGAAGATTTCTTCAAAGGCCTGAAGCCAAGCCGGATAAAACCGCCAACTGATGGAATGCTGAGCGGCGAACGCCACCACATATTTATCGGGCTGGGCAAGGGTTTCGCGGATGTGTGACCGTTCGGCTTCCACATGGGCCAATGCCTGTTCGCCGGCTTCCAGCATCTGATTGCCAAAATCGGTTAGTTTTACCGGGTAACTGGAGCGGTCGACGAGGGGTGCACCAACCCAGGTTTCGAGGGCTTTAATACGCCGGCTGAAGGCCGACTGGCTGATATTATCCAATTCAGCCGCATGGGTAAAATTGCCTGTCTTCGCCAGACTGCCAAGGTTTTGAAACCAAAATATATCCATTAATTACCATCACGTCATGCGTTAGTAGCATTATGCACAAAAATCATAACCGTGCAGGAGAAGGCGGGTCAATCATGTATGTGATGACCGCTGCAATCCATGGATTTGCCCGGCTCACGATTTGCATTGAAATATCCGAGCAGTGTTGATCGATCTCTGGCAACGCCGGGTGTCTGACCCTGACCGTCGACGGCAATGCCCCCCTGTTAATCTGGATTCAGATCACCAGGATATCGGAATGAAACCGCTTGATCGTCATGCCCACCAGCAAAATATTTGCCGTCTGAGGACCCGTAACCAATTGATAAGTCAACGTCATGTGTTTTTTGCATCATGCGACAAACAAATAACATTGGAGAATGCCACGCCCGAATGACAAACTTCCTGACACGTTCGGTTCGGTTAAAATTAAATCCGCCACCGATAATCATATTTTTAGGAGTCACTTGTGTTAAATATCGACGATTTCCCGCGCGTTAGTCTCGGCCACGGCCCAACCCCTCTGGAAGCCATGCCCAGACTCACCGAACACTTGGGCGGGCCAAACCTGTTTATCAAACGCGACGACTGCACCGGCCTCGGCACCGGTGGAAACAAAACACGTAAACTTGAATTTTTAGTTGGTGAGGCCATGGCCGAAAAGGCCGACATTCTTGTTACCCAAGGGGCGGTGCAATCAAACCACGTGCGTCAAACCGCGGCGGCGGCCTGCCGCATGGGCATGGATTGCCACGGCCTGCTCGAACGCCGGGTTCAAAATGCCGGTGCCGACTATGAAGTCACCGGCAACGTGTTTCTGGACCATATGTTTGGTGCCAGCCTGGAATTTCGCGAAGGCGGTCTGGATATGAACGCCGAAGCTCAGGCCGCTGCAGACAAATTACGCGACCAGGGACGTAACCCCTATTTTATCCCGGGCGGCGGTTCCAATGCGACCGGCGCATTGGGCTATGCGGTCTGCGCCCAGGAGATGGTCACCCAGGCCGGTGATCGGGACATGACCATTGACTGGATCGTCATGGGGACGGGCAGTACGGGTACCCAGGCGGGCCTGGTTGCCGGCTTGCATGCCTTGCAGTCTGAAATCCCGGTCATGGGCGTCAGCGTCCGGCAAAAACGCGATTTTCAAATTAAGGCCGTACAGGGGCTGGTTGAGAAAACCGCCGCCAAAATGAAAATCGGCACCGTTCCCGAAAACAAAGTGATTGTCGACGATGGATACGTCGGCGGGGGATATGGCGTACCCGCCCCTTCGACCCTCGAAGCAATATTTTTGGCATCACGTATGGAAGGCATCCTTCTCGATCCGGTTTATTCGGGTAAGGGGTTTGCCGGAATGGTGCAAATGATCCGAGACGGCTTTTTTAAGAAAGGTGATAATGTCGTGTTCCTGCATACGGGAGGGTCTGCGGCGCTTTTTGCCTATCAGGATGTATTATCGACCTACAAATACAAACGAAGTGCCTAATCGCAAGAAGCAAGACGAATACGAACTGAAAACCGAAACTAACAAACGATCAAACAAGGAGACGAAAATGAAAAAGACATTAATGGGTTTGGCTGGCGGCGTCGCAATCGGCCTTTTATCCGGACCCGCCCTGAGCGCCGAAAAAGTCAATATTGGGGCCCCGTCATGGACCGGTGCCCAAGCCATTGCCGCCCTCATTCAGGCTGTTGTTGTTGATCGCATTGGCGGCGAAGCCAATCTGGTTCCCGGCAACAACGCGACCATTTTCCAGGGCATGCACCAGGGCAAAGGTGATATTGATGTACATCCCGACGTCTGGTTACCAAATCAGCAGAGCTTCACAAAAAAATATGTCGACGGCACTGGCACCGTGGCTCTCAGCAAAAATGCCTATGAGGGCAATCAGGGGTTCTGCGTTTCCAAAAATTTCGCCAAAGCCAACAAAATCACGGATATTGCCGACTTGGGGCGTCCAGATGTGGCCATGAAAATGGACAGCGACGGCAACGGCAAAGGTGAAATGTGGATTGGTGCCCCGGGCTGGGCTTCGGCCAACGTCAATGAAGTCAAGGTCCGTGACTACGATCTGTTGCCCTTCATCGACCCCATTCGGGCCGAAGAGAGTGTTAAGACGGCTCGGGTAAAGGACTCCATTGCCAAGAATGAGGGTTATGCATTTTATTGTTATAAACCCCATGCCATCTGGTACATGTTTGATGTGGAAATGTTGACCGAACCAAAATTTGACCCGGCCAAATATAAAATGGTGCAACCGTCCGATTCTCCGGACTGGTACAAAAATTCCAAGGTGATGACCAAAGACGCCTTAAAAAATGTGCAAATTGCCTATTCCAAATCCCTGCAGAGCCGTTCTCCGGCGATCACTGAATTCCTGCAAAAGATCTCGTTGACGGCTGACGATGTCAGTAATTTTGCCTTCGAAATTTCCGGAAAAGGCCGCAAACCTGCCGATGTTGCCCGCGACTGGATTAAAGCAAACTCCAAACGTGTTGACGGTTGGTTGGGTCTCTGATCGGTCGTCTTGAAAAGTCACGATGTGGTGGTGGTCCGGCGCGGACACCGCCACATCGCTGATCGGAACCCATGGGGTCCTGTAACGTCCTTTTGGGTCTCGTAATATACCTTGGGCCAAAGCAATAGGAGATCCCTTTTGACTTCCTCCACATCCCCCTCGCAGGGAGAAATCGTCATTGACATCGCAAATGTCTGGAAGATATTTGGAACCAACGCGGATGCCGCACTGCAAGCCATTCACGAAAAGGGTCTCTCGAAAAAACAAATCCACGAAACCTACAACGCCGTTGTCGGTGTTGCCGATGTGACGCTCGATATCAGAAAAGGTGAAATTTTTTGTATCATGGGATTGTCCGGCAGCGGCAAATCAACCCTGGTCCGCCATATCAATCGATTGCTTGAACCCACAGCCGGCAAAATTATGGTCGACGGCATTGACGCCATGGCTCTGTCGCCTGGTGAGTTGCAGGAATTTCGCAACCGAAAAATCGGTATGGTTTTCCAGAATTTCGCCTTACTGCCCCACCGTTCGGTGCTCGATAACGTCGCCATGCCCCTGGAAATTCGCGGGATAAACAAAAACGAACGCCTGCGGATTGGCAAAAAGGTTCTGGCCATGGTCGAACTGGATGCCTGGGGCAATAAGTTTGCCCATGAGCTTTCCGGCGGCATGCAACAGCGTGTCGGTCTGGCCCGGGCACTGGCCGCCGATCCCGATGTCTTGTTGATGGACGAACCCTTCAGTGCCCTTGACCCACTGATCCGCCGTCAATTACAAGATGAGTTCATCAAACTGTCGGCGGTCATGAAAAAGACCACCGTATTCATTACCCATGACCTGGACGAAGCCGTACGGATCGGCGACCGGATCGCCATAATGCGCGACGGGCGGGTCGTGCAAATCGGTACGGCCGAAGATATTGTCATGCATCCCGCCGACGATTATGTGGCTGAATTTGTCGCCGGCATATCCCGACTAAAGGTCGTTCGTGCCCGGGCTGTGATGCAACCCCTGGAAGCCTATGAAAAAGAATTTGGGCCCTTACCAAACGACGCACAGCGCGCCGATGCCGACGAAAACCTCAGCACCCTCATAAAACTTGCCATTAACCACGACGCGCCAATTGTCATAGCCGAAAACGGCAAATCCGTTGGCGTTGTTACCCGCCGCGAAATTCTTACAACCGTTATTGAGGGAACTGAAACGTCATGAACCGCACCTCAAGCGATGCCCAGGACCGTACCGCCACCCAGGCGGCTGCAGATGACAGGGCGCTGCAGGTCAAAGAGTTTGTTACGACAAAACCTGACTATTATCTGCAGCAGTTTGATAGGATCGGCAACCAAGCCAAATTTGTCTGGACCTTTAACCTGTGGGCCGGATTACTGGGCCCGATCTGGTATGGCATGCGTGGCATATGGAATTGGGGTCTGATTTTTTTGATCCTCGAAACCTTTGCCTGGGTACAAACCATTCGCGGCCTGTTTGGCGACCTTGCCGTCGACGCCTGGCAACGGATTGCCAATATTGAGGGGACACTGGAGCTTCGGCGGAAACAACTGGCAGTGGCCATTGAAAAAAATGCCGACAACGTTGACGTCTACAAAAGGACCGTTGAATCACTGGAGGGTGCCATTGGCGGAATCCGCTTGGAAGCGCAACAGTTGGAAGATTCCGGTCTGCTGGTGGCGTCCATTGGATTTTTATTATTGATTACAATCAAAGGTTTACAGGCAGTTGTCGCCAATACCCTGCTGGAACGACGGTTTTCAAATTGGTTATCGGATGCAACGATCTCAAAGGGAATGACGCCGGCTGATTTGGCCCTCAGTGTTGGTTTTTTCGCCATTATCGTCTCAGCGACAGTCGTTCATTACAGTTTTCCAACGGCTTATACCCTGTTAAAGGATTTCCCCACCGAACCTGCCATTCGGCTTACGGTGATCAGTTGGGTTGAACAGTTTTTTGAATTTGCCGTAACCAATGGCGACGCATTTTTTGATTTAATTACCTTTGCCATTCGGTTTGTCCTGGATGCCCTGGAATTGATATTCGTCAGCACGCCGTGGATGGTTATCGCCAGTTTTTTAATCCTTTTAACGGGCCTTTCGGCGGGCCGGCGGGCGGCCATTTTCACCGGGGCTTTCCTTGCCTATATGGGGCTGCTGGGGTTTTGGGAAAAGGCGATGACCACGTTGGCGTTATTAGGAACCGCAGCTTGCCTGTCCATTGCCATCGGCATTCCGCTCGGCCTTTATTGTGCCCGTCGCCCCCGTATTTACCGGGTCATCAGCCCCATTATGGACTTCATGCAAACCATGCCGGCCTTTGTTTTTATGATCCCGGTTATTGCGTTTTTTGGAACCGGCAAACCGGCCGCCGTGGTCACCACTATGATATTTGGCGGCACGCCCGTCGTTCGTTTGACCGTTCTTGGTTTACGCGGGGTGCCGGAAGCGGTGCGCGAGGCGGCGATCTCCTTTGGCGCAAGTAAGTGGTATCTGCTGACCCAGATTGACCTGCCTCTGGCCAGTCCGTCGATCCGCGCCGGGATCAATCAGACCATCATGTTAAGCCTGGCCATGGTCGTTGTGGCGTCGCTGATCGGCGCCAAGGGACTGGGCGAAGATGTGCTTGAAGCCCTGCAATATGCCAATGTCGGGCAGGGCATTCTGGCGGGATTCTCAATTCTGTTCTGCGCCATGATTTTGGATCGAATTGTCCAGGGGGACCGCAAATAAACAATCGGCACGAAGGGATTTTGATTCCGTTCGGTTGCCCTTTTGTGTGAGGCCGGTTGCGTGTAAAAGGCCTCTCCGCATGGCCGTGGTTCGCCGGTGGTTTTGACTTAACCACTCGGGCAATTCTATACAGGGGCCTGACAGCAACCCCATGGATACAGGCACCCCATGCCGCGTTATGAATAATCTCCCCATCGACGAAATTATGTTGGCGCTGGTATCGGCGCTCGATGGCTCTGCCAATGTGGTCCTGCAGGCCGCCCCGGGGGCCGGTAAAACCACCCGGGTTCCCCTGGCGCTGCTCGATCGACCCTGGTGCCAGGGCGGCAAAATTCTCATGCTGGAGCCGCGCCGGCTGGCGGCCCGCGCCGCCGCCCAGCGGATGGCCCAAACCCTGGGAGAAGGCGTCGGCGAGACCGTTGGTTATCGAATTCTATTGGATTCAAAGGTCGGGAAAAATACAAAGATTGAGGTCATCACCGAAGGAATACTCACGCGCCGGTTACAGCGGGACCCGGCCCTGGAGGGTGTGGCAGCGGTTATTTTTGACGAATTTCACGAACGATCCCTGCAGGCTGATCTGGGTTTGGCTCTGTGCCTGGACAGCCAGGCTGGGTTGCGCGAAGACCTGCGCCTGTTGGTAATGTCGGCGACCCTCGACGTGGAGCCGGTCGCCGCCCTGATGGCAGATGCCCCGGTGATCTCCAGCGAAGGCCGGAACTTCCCTGTTGATATTCATTACCTGGGTGACCCCGTCAGGAGGGGCGGGCGGTCCAGCGGACGGGCCGATTTCGCGTTCAATCGTGCCGTCGTCTCGGCGGTTCTGCAGGCCCTCGATGAACAGCGCGGAAGCCTGCTGGTTTTTCTGCCCGGCGAAGCTGAAATCCGCCGGGTCGACCGCTTGCTCTGTTCCAGCCCGTTACCGCAATCGACCACCGTCATTCCGCTTTATGGGGCGCTTTCCCAAACCGAGCAGGATCAGGCCCTGCGACCGGCACCGCCAGGGGTTCGTAAGGTGGTCCTGGCGACGGCCATTGCCGAAACCAGCCTGACGATCGAAGGTATCGAGGTGGTGATTGACGGCGGGCGTTCGCGTGAACCACGGTTTGATCCGCAAAGTGGCATGAGCCGGCTGGTGACAGAAACCGTATCCCTGGCCGGTGCCACACAACGGGCCGGTCGCGCCGGACGGCTGGGTCCCGGGGTCTGTTACCGGTTATGGGATAAGGCCGGGGAAGGGGCCTTTCGCCGTTTCCGCCAACCGGAAATCAGCAATGCCGATCTGACCCCCCTGGCCCTGGATTTGGCCAATTGGGGGATCCGCGACCCGGCGGCGCTTAAATGGTTAACTGCGCCGCCTGAGGCACCGCTGGACCAGGCCCGTGATCTATTAGGGGAGTTGGGCGCCCTCGACCCAAAAGGCCTGATAACCGCCCACGGTCGCCAGGTTGCGCAACTTGCCATGCACCCCAGATTGGCGCATATGGTGATCGGCGGTGGAAAATGGGGTTTGGCAAAAGCCGCCTTTGGCGTCGCCGCGCTGCTCAGCCAAAGAGACATTGCCGAGCGCCCGGAGAACGGGCCGGGTCCGGTCGATTTAAATTTGCGGGTGGCCGCCCTCAACGGCGAGACAACGTCCCTGCAGATCAACCGCAATGGCCTGAACCGAGCCCGTACCCTGGTCAAACAGTGGTCAAACCGCGGGCCAAAAATCACCGGCGAAAACCAGCAGGCAGCGCTGCCAGCAGAAGATCATACGGGGGTTTTGATTGCCCTTGCTTACCCCGACCGGGTCGCCGGCCGACGGCCCGGCGACGACGGTCGGTACCATACGACAAATGGCCGCGGGGCGGCCCTGGCCAAACAGGACCCCTTGAGCCAAAACCCGTACCTGGCTGTCGCTGAAGTCACCGGCGACAACCGTGAAGCACGCATTCGAACGGCGGCAAATCTGTCTCTGGCAAGCCTCGAGCGGGTGTTTGGCGAGCAGATAACCGAACTGGAAACGGCGGTCTGGGACCGCCAAAGCAATTGCGTATTAGCCCGAAGACAAAAAAAATTAGGAGCCCTCGTGCTCAGCGACCGGCCCGCCAAAACCATTCCGAAAGACCAAATAACCCGTGCCCTCTGTACCGGAATCCGCGATCGGGGCCTCGATCGCCTGCCCTGGACGTCTGAAAGCCGTCAGTGGTTACAACGGGTGCGATGCTGGTATCAGACCACGGGCCGCGGACCGAACCTGTCCGACGAACATCTGTTAACAAACCTCGACGACTGGTTAGGGCCTTATCTGCACGGTATGACCCGGCTTGAGCACCTGAAATCTTTGGATTTGCCCGGTATTTTAAAATCCATGCTCGACTGGTCCGCCCAGCAGGATTTGCACACAACCGTTCCCAGCCATTTTGTGGTGGCGAGCGGTTCGCGGATCGCCATTGATTATGACGACCCGTCGGCACCGGCGCTACCCGTCAAATTACAGGAAATGTTCGGTACCACGGAGACCCCACGCATCGCCCTTGGCCAGTTGCCCTTGACCCTTCATCTGCTGTCGCCGGCCGGCCGGCCCTTACAAATTACCCAGGACCTTGCCGCATTCTGGGGCAATGCCTACCCGCAGGTAAAAGCCGAAATGAAAGGCCGTTACCCCAAACACCCCTGGCCCGACGATCCGCTGGCGGCAACACCGACCCGGTTGACAAAAAACAAAAAGGCCCGTCGTGACTAAAAAAATACAGGAACTGGAGCATTTCCGGGATAATAGGACGCACTCTGACCGGTTCCTTTTATTTTGTCACAATTGGCATCGCACTGCGCCTAATCGATCGAACCGTTTTCCCCCATCAGAGGGCGTCCTATTATCCCGGAAGTGCTGTATAATGCAGAAAACCCCGTTAGGGCAATTCCAACGGGGTTTTCGCAGATACGTGATCATAGAACTATGATCGAAGGCCGGATCCAGCCCTTTTATTGTGGCTAGAACGCCACGCTCAATGGGGAGGACCAAATGCCGGTCGTTCCGAGTGCGGCACCGTTTCCGGCCTTCAAACTGCGTTCGAGATCAACCATTTGATCACCTCCTTTCGTTGTTTCGGATGGGTCATAATAACGGCCCTCGGGGAACCACGTCAATTGCAAAACCGGCACCATCCGTTCGCCAAAGGCGTTTACAGGTACAGACCGCCACCGGGGTTGCGCGTCGCCGGGAGTAGGGGAGGTTTGATCATCGGCAGCAAGGCCGGAGGGCAGGGCCGCGGTCGCCCGTAACCTCCCAGAATTGGCAGGAAAAAAGTCGCATTGCGACGGCATTTACCTTGGCCCGGCAGTTGGAACACGATATCTGTTCCCCATGCCATCAGTCAGCTCAAATCGCCGGGAATTTACCTGCGGTCTTCGGGAAATTCTTCCCCTTAGCCTGGGTGCCGGAATCTATGGCCTGGCCTTTGGCCTGTTAGCGGCGCAGGCGCAGATGGATGGCCTGGAGGTCGGGGTGATGGGAACCATCGTATTTGCCGGTGCTTCGCAGATCGTCGCGGTCGAGCGGATCGTCGCCGGCGCGGCCGGTGCCGTCGCCGTCGTTGCCGGTATCGCCCTGAATTTAAGGTTATTACTGATTACCGCCTCCATTCGCGATGTTTTTGCCGGTCGCCCGCTCTGGCAAATCGCCCTCGGCGCGCATTTAACAACCGACGAAAACTGGGCCCTTATGGTATCGGCCCGGGCCCGTGGTCAACGGGCCGGCTACTGGTACTTGGTTGGTGCCGGGATCAATTTGCTCGTTGTCTGGGTTGTCGCAACCGTTGTCGGTGTTTATTTCGCCGGCACCATTCCGGAACCCAGGGCCCTGGGGATGGATTTTGCTTTTACTGCGGCTTTTATCGCCATCGCCCGATCCCTGTGGACCGGCAAGCACGACCTGGCTCCCTGGATGACCTCCTTTGCAACCGTCGCATTGCTTGTGTTGCCCGGTTTTGTTGATACCTCCTGGGCGTTGATTGCCGGCGGGGTCGCCGGTGCAACCGTCGCCGGGGTCAGACATCATGAATGAGATCTGGCTGGTGATTCTGCCCCTGGCCGGGGTGACTTTTGTCATCCGAATGACCGGGGCTTTGATGGGGCAACGCCTGCCGCAGGGCGGTGCCTGGGCACGCGCCTTAAAAGCCCTACCCGGCAGTTTGATCGTCGCCCTGGTTTCGGTTTCCTTATTGGCCGGCGGCCCGCACGAATGGGCGGCGGGTGCCGCTGCCGCATTGGTCGCGCTTATTACCCGAAACCTGCCCCTGACCATGGCCGTGGGCATCGGCTCAATTTGGCTGTTGAGAAGCTTTTTTTAACTGGCACCGGGGCACCACCGCCCCTAGATCCCACGGGGTGCCCTTCGCGGCGGTTGGCGATGCGGAAGCGACCCGCGCCAGCCAGGATAAAAAATCAAACCCTTTAGCGGGGGCGTTCGGCCAGCGCTGCATATATTCCCAAGCCCATATACAGGCCACCGGCCAAAATCCGGGGCAAAAACCCCCGCAGTGCCGGAGCCTTAAGCCACGGCCGCACACGGCCAGCCAGGCAGGCATATCCACCGTCGGTCAGCAGGGCCAGGGCGACGTAAACCAATCCCAACACGACAATTTGCACGGGCACTGCGCCCAGGCTCAAATCGACGAACTGCGGCAGGAACGCCAAAAAAAACACGGCGATTTTTGGATTAAACAGGCTGATAATTACGCCATCGGCAAACAACCGGCCAAGGGGCAGGGGCGGCGGCGTGTTTACATCCGTGGTTTGGCTGGCGGTGAGCAGGGTGCGAAAACCCAAATAAATCAAATAACCGGCGCCCAGCATTTTGACCAGGCTAAAAGCCGTTGCCGAAGTGAGCAGGAGGGCTGACAACCCGCCAGCAGCGGCGGCCACGTGGACCAGCGCCCCGGCCGACAACCCCAGGACCGATACCAGGCCAGCCCGGTACCCCTGGCTGACGCTGCGGGCAATTATATAAAGAACGCCCGGCCCCGGCAGGATCAACACAACCAAAGCGGCAGCGACAAAACCGATGAATAGGGAGCCATTTAGCATCTGCATCTCCTTGGGATAGGGCTCAGTGATCCGCCAGTAGAAATATTTAACAAAGATACAAAAAATCAGGGGTGCGGGGAAGGGACACTTAAAAGCACCCATAGGGCAGCAACTCCGATCCCAGATTTAGCGCTATCAATTGATTGACCGGATTTATTGCGGGTCGCCAAACGGCATCGCCCTTCAGCCCTTAAACCGATGGAAATTTCTCCGCCCGATGGACGTTCACTTGATGTTGCCGAAGACGATCAAGCCGTCGACGGGTTATAAAACGTTTGCCAACAAACACACAGGCACCCACGGGAGCGATCGCCGTAAGGGGATATAAATAGGGTCCAGGTGCCTCAAAAGCCCAGGCAAAAAGCAAACAAAATCCGTACAAGGCACCGGCAAAACCACCGGCCTGGGAACCCAAATTTTGCATCCTATTCGTGGCCTTGACC
>JAJFII010000109.1 GCA_021775095.1 Rhodospirillales bacterium | reverse complement strand
ACGCCGGTGGCGGCGACGATACGGTGATGGCCGGTGACGGCGACGATACGGTTGTTGGCGGTGCGGGGAATGACGTTATCGACGGCGGTGATGGAAATGACATCCTCGACGGTGGCGCCGGTGACGACCACGCCATGGGGGGAGACGGTGATGACCTGTTTATCTTTGGTGCCGGTGATGGCAGTGACTATTTCGATGGGGGCAACGGCTGGTCGGACACGGTACAGTTGGAAGGCGTTGATGGGGGGCCGGGTGGCGACTCCGGATGGGCCCTTCAGGTCGAGGGTGAAATCGGTTACACCCAGACCGAAAACGGCATCGAGTTTGATGAAGAAGTTGCCGGATCGATCACCTTGTCTGATGGCAGTGAATTAACCTTCGAAGGAGTCGAAAAACTCGAATGGTAGAACCAGATAGAAGGGTTTAATCCGCTATTGCACAACGCTGTTTGAAGTCGTCAAATGTAAATGCCCGCTCCAGGGTCAGGGTGCCAGCGGAATTCAGGCTATAGATGGCCGGTAAATTAACACCATTGAACCAGTGGGATTGTCCATGGGTATAGGCACCAACTTTGCCAAAAGTGATACGATCACCGATAGCCAGAGGTCGCCTAAATCGGTAGGCGCCAAATAAGTCGCCAGCGAGACAGGTGGCACCGGCCAGCGTGTATATGTGCGTGCCATCTTTGTTGGCTTCTATGACGTGTGGTTTGAACCCGTAAACCAAAACTTCCTGCATATGGTTCAAGGTGGTGTCGAGAACCGCTATGGTTTGTTCCTCTGACTCAAAGATATCGACAATTGTGCTCACTAAAAAAGCACTGTTGCGAACTGCAGCAGTGCCGGGTTCGATAAAAAGGTCAATATGATTATGTGTGCGGATTGCCGCCAATGCTTGTATAAACGGGTCTCTGTTGCGGATCCGGTCAAAATTATAACCGCCGCCCAGGTTGAACCAGTCAATTCGTTCAAACATCCGGGGCAACTCCGCAACCATCTTGTTGACTTGTTTTCGCAGGGCAATAAATCCCTTATTACCACAGGCTGTATGCATTTGAATGCCGCCTATAGACTCGATCAGTGCGGGCTCCGCAGCCAGAGCCAGCTTGAACCGATCAAGGGAAACCCCGAGTTTCGAGTTTGGTCGGCAAGGGTCAAAACGCAGGTCCGATACCTGGGACAGTTGCGGATTGATTCGGATACCGCAGTTTGTCTGGTATTTGAGGGCAGGGTGGAAGCGCTCGAATTGATCTAGGGAATTAAGAGACAAATAATCGGTGTATTGCCCATAGTTTTGCATGTCTCCGGGATTAAGTGCGGGAGTCGTTAGGTGAACACTGCCCCTGCTGCCGACCATTCGACGGGCTAACCTGCTTTCATATAAGGAACTGCAGGAAAATCCCGCAATATGACCTTTAATGACGTCGAGCACCGTGCCAACGGAACAGGCTTTCATGGAATAGAGCAAGCGGCAATCCGTCTCCAAGGCAAATTTTTTGAGGGACTGCATCCTTTTATCCAGGCGATCCAGATCCCAAATCAGCGCTGGCGTATTGATGGTGGATTCGAAAGGGATTTTCGCTAATCTTGTCATTTAGTGTCAGGGCTCAGTAATTTCATGCAATTGGGTTTACCAGGAAGCTTACGAATACAAGAGAACAAGCGCAAGCTCGTGGCGGGCCTGTTCGAACCTTGTTTGCGTCCGATGTAGCAACGTCCAGACCAAACCTGCGGGGGGGTGGTGACTTCCCTTTCTCGCTGGGTTGAGAAGATTTGAAAACCTGGAAATTACAGCGTTTTTCCGCCGAACTGATTGCAAAAATCACTCACCTAGATTAGATGAAATTAATGAGATATGACTTACGTATGATTTAATTCGATGGCAGGGGTTGAAGTAAATTGCCAACCCGTGCCCTGCCACATGAATAGGTGCGAATGGCAATACACTCCCATAACACATGTCTTACCGATTGCCAGGAACTGATCAGCCTGGCCAATGATATCGTGACACTGAGACCGGCATTTAAGCAAAATGCGAAGTCCTGGTTTGCCACTGCCCGGCAACTCTGCACGGATCGAGGTTTGAACACATATCAAGGCGAACGGAGGCTCGAAGACCTGGCATTGGAGTTGCGTGACCTGTGGCTCAAATCGTCTCTTGATATCACCCTGGCAATATTGAAATCGCCACCCCATCAACAAAAAAATTATCTGCCGTCAGGAAAACAGGTTTGGTTTGATTATGAGCGGGCCTTCAAACCGGAGACCCTCGAAAAAAAACTGATGGCGACCGTTGACTGTCCGCAAGATTGGCAATGCCGTCCTATTGTCTTTTCCAGCGCCATGGGGGCGCTGTCGACAATTTCACAGGTGTTCGGCGCGCGTCTGGATGGGGTCGCGCCAGACCAACCGGTGCGGATGGGTATGTTAGGTGGTTATTTCGAAACCTGGCGTATGCTGAATTTTTTACATGACCGTGATTTTGAAGTGGTTCATCTGAACGATAACGCTGATACCCGGGCGTCAATTATGCAAGGAGACTTGGATATCTTGTTCATTGAACCGGTTTCTTATGACTGGGACATGGAAGTTTTTGATATCGAACCCTTCCACGGGGCTTATGCACAGGCGGGGCAGCAAGCGCCGCGACTCGTCATTATTGATACCACCCTTGTCGGAATTCGTTTCCCAATTTCAGAATTTTTAAAAGGCTTTAATCATGCCCGACCCTGGATTGTATTATGCGTCCGTTCGGGCTTGAAATTGGATCAGCAGGGGTTGGAAACGACAAATGTTGGTATCGTCGAAATCTATGTACCTTCTGGCAAAAAAAGCCCGGCCAATGTAAATGAGGCTCATTTTAAACTGATGGTCGCCAGGGCGGTATTTGGTGCCGGCGTGAGCGTCAATGATGCCGGGGCACTGGAAGCCCCATGGATAACCGACAGGGAAAAAATGTGGTCTTTTTCTGAACAGGTATTTCGAAACAACCATGATCTCGCAACGGGCATAAAATTGAACGGCGGTATTTTTACAAAGATTGCCCATCCCGCCCTGGACGTAAATGCCCGCAGAAATAAGGGAGCTGTTGCGCCTTTTGTCATGCTGCATCTGCCCCGTTCACAGCAAAGGTCTTTTGGATATCTGGTTGCCATCCTGTTGTTCGAAATCGAAGCCCGAGGCCTGAATTGGCAAATGGGTTCCAGCTTTGGATTTCGCGGCCATCGATTTGAAGTTATTAAAGCCAACGTGCAGGTGCGGCCGAATGCCGAACAATATGGCATGCTGAAAGTTGCCATGGGCAGCCGCGGAGGTCCATCTGTCGTGGGCATCCTGGAACTGATCAATGACATTGCCCGCCATGCCAATTGGCAATCACTCAAAACCAACTACTCGCAGGTTAAGCCCTTCGTTACGGGTAAAGCCGGTCTTTTTGTTGCACGGCCGTCCCGCTCCGGTTAAACCAGTGCCCATGGAAAAACTTATTTATCATATGTGTCGGGCCGATGAGTGGGTCGAGGCGCAAAGGACCGGCTCCTATGGCGGGTCTACCCAGGATCAGGCGGATGGGTTCATTCATTTTTCGACGGCGGCGCAAATTCGCGGCAGTGCCGCTAAACATCGGGCCGGCCAGGACGGGCTGATTTTATTGGCTGTCCGTACAGCCCCACTGGCCGACGCTCTGAAGTGGGAAAAATCTAGAGGTGGTGCCCTATTTCCGCATCTCTATCAAGCTTTGAAGGTAGCGGCTGTAGAATCAGCGGTGCCGTTAAATTTGGGAGATAACGGGCTTCATGTTTTCCCGGATGACATTCCCATTGCCACTTGATCTGCCGAACAAATGAGTGGTTTTTATCAATTCATCTGGCCGATAATTCGGCACTTGGATCCTGAAACGGCGCATGGTCTGGCACTTGGCGCTTTACGTCGGGGATGGGTTCCACGTGCCACGGCCCAGGACAATAAACGATTGCATGTCACTTTGTGGGGCCACGAATTTTTAAATCCCGTTGGATTGGCCGCCGGGTTTGATAAAAATGCGGTCGCGCCGGATGCCATGCTGCGTCAGGGATTTGGATTTGTTGAAGTGGGCAGTGTGACGCCATTGGCCCAACCGGGAAACCCCAGACCGCGGTTATTTCGCCTTACGGAAGACCTTGCTGTCATCAACCGGAATGGATTCAATAACGACGGTACGGAAGCCATGGCTACGCGATTACGGGCGCGCAAGGATAAAGCGAGAGGTTGGGTGGGTATCAATCTCGGGAAAAACAAAGCAACGGAAACGGCCCTGGATGATTATGTGGCGGGTCTAAAACAACTGGCCAGGTTGGCTGATTATATTGTGATTAATGTTTCATCACCCAATACGCCGGGATTGCGTGCCTTGCAGGGTAAGGATCCCCTCGCTCAATTGATGGGCGGGATCCGGGACACCTTATCCAATATGCGATTGGACAGTCCACCCCCCTTGTTATTAAAAGTTGCCCCGGACCTCACGGATGACGACAAACGCGACATTGCAGATGTGGCCCTGGACCAAAACATAGACGGCCTGATTGCCACCAATACGACCGTCGAACGCCCACAAACCCTGAAGGCATATCACAAAGGACAAACAGGTGGTTTAAGTGGATTACCGTTGTTTGAGGCCTCGACCAAAGTCCTGTCCGATTTTTACCATCTGACTGGCGGTAACATTCCGATTATAGGCGTCGGAGGGGTTGGCAATGCCCGTCAGGCCTACGCGAAAATCAGGGCTGGTGCATCGTTGGTACAATTGTATTCGGCCCTGGTATATCAAGGCCCCGGTATTGCGAACGATATTAATCGGGGGCTTGTCAAACTTCTGGATGCCGACGGGTTTAATAAGATTTCTGACGCTGTTGGGGCAGATCACTATTAACAGGATTTTTTGACTTGAGGTAGTGTGATAATGAAGGTCGTGCGAATATTCGGTTCCGACAAATAGTCGATGTCGCCACCATGTTGTTTGGCAATACATTTGGCAATGTACAGGCCCAGTCCTAGACCTTCGTTTGCCCTGGATTTGGGACTGCCAGTCTGAAAAAACCGTTGAAATACTTGATCGCGATACTCGTTTGCAATTCCTGGCCCGGTATCACTGACGGTGATGTTAACGGTTTCATTTTCGCTGATGACTGAAACCTCCACTTTTCCACCACGAGGTGAAAATTTTGCTGCATTAGAAAGCAAATTTGTTATCATTTGGACGAGGCGGGTGGCGTCGCCCTGTACCGTCGCCGATGACGGCTGATCGAGTAAAATAAACTTTACACCATATTTGTCGCCAAGTTGAGCGCAGGAGCTAACGGTCTTAGCCACTAATTGTGACAATTCCAAGGGCTTTGGATTCAAATAAATAAAGTCAGAATCAAATTTTTCAGTATCTATCATTTTGTCAATGATATCAAGCAACTGTTCATTATTGTTCCTGATACGGGCGATCAGGCCTTTTGCGTTTTCTGACTGGAACCCGTCCCTAGGAGAAGTCAATCGTTCAAGCGCAGCCTGCGTAGAAGATAGTGAACGGCGCAGTTCGAGACTTACCTTGGAATGCAAACTTGTTTTTTGGCCAATGTGCGTCATCCAATCTGTAATTTCCAAGCCAATGCCCCGGTACCCCTCAAATTTACCGGTTGAATCAAAAATTGGGCTGGCACTGATTCGCACGTATAGTGCATGACCTTTTGGGTGTTTGATGCGGTAGCCAAAATTGCGGATTGGTCGGCACGCACCTAGATCAGCAATGAAGTCGCGCAATAAATTTTTGTCTTCTACGTCATTCATTGTTTCGCCAAGCGTCCGGCCAAGTAACTGTTCCGGCGGGGTACCAGTGCGGGTCGTGTACCCCTCAGATAGGTATTTCCAACACAGGTGTTCATCGGTTTCCCAAAACCAGTCAGCCCCGGCTTCGGCGAAATCCTTAAACCGTTGCTGACTTGCCTGTAGTGTGACTTGGAGTTCCTTTTGCCGTGCTATTTGCTGTTTGAGATCATCGGTGCGTTCGTCAATTCGACTTTCAAGATCCAGATTCAAAGAGGTTAACTTCTGGCTCAGGTGATTTAGTTGCTCGTTGCTAATCTGAAGCTCTCTCTCGCCGTCTTCACGCTCGATGATACCTGTACCAACATCTCTGATCATTGAATTGACGGACAAACCGAGTTCCTGGAATTCCATGGGATATCTTCCAGACGGCGCAGGAACGTGTACGTCCAGGTATCCTCTGGAAAATTTGCGGGATGCTTCGATGACGGCTTCGACGGGGCGTACCAGAAACCCTGCCAGTATCCAGCTAATCAAAGCGGCGACAACAAGCCCGATCAGGATTAGCGCCAATACCATTTGTTTGACATCGCCGGCGCGTTCTTTCAGTTCCGCAAGTGGCTGAGGAACCATAACGCCCCAATTTGTCGATGGGACGACTGCGTATCCGGTGATCATGTCGCTGTTGCTGGCGGGCGAAAAGAATTTAATAACGCCGGATCGACCGGCCATCATCATTTCTACGGGTTTTACTTCAGACACGTTTTTCATTTGTTGCTGCCATTCGGGCAGCGGATGGGCCATAATATGGCCCAGGTGGTCAACGATTGCAGAATGTCCATTGCGCCCAAATAAAATTGCCGACTGTATTGCACGGATATAATCAAGATTTAGGGCACCAATGGCGACTTGGTTGAAACCCAGTCGCTTGCTCAGGTACAGGGTTGGCTTCCCGTGCGGGTCCGCCATGACTCCACTAAATCGGACATTTTCATCAGATTGACGGAAAAGGGTGGAAAATGTCGGTTCATGGACGGTCTCATTGAGCCCCTCTTCAATCTTCATTTGTGATATTTGTCGACCTTGCTGGTCGAGAATACTGATGTGTCGAAATCCAATCTTTTGAGCAAGTTCAATCGACGCGGGGGAGGAACCGTACTCAAGAGTTTCCAGCAATAAATTGAATACCAATTTACTGGTTTGTGCATATCGATTAAGCGATTCTGTTGTGCTGTTCGCCAATAGGAGATGTTTTTCCGAAACGGCGTTCAATTCCTTGTCCATGGATGTCTCATGGACCCATGCGCCAAGGATAAGAACGGGAATTGCAGTTACGGTCGTGAAGGCGATGGTTAAATAGTGGCGCAGGTAAAACTTCAAATTTAGAACCTCTATGCTTCCAACAATGCACGTCATATGTTAATTGTATATTCAACGACCTTTAACGAAGAATATTGGTTGTGAGACAAACAGAATTTCTCCCATTAATTAGTTATCTTATCCTAAAAGTTATAGGACCGTACAGCGAAAATTATTTAGTCACTGCTCATTGGCGCGACCGCAAGCGCCAACATCGGCATGCAGGCATCAAAACCATTAAAATCCAGACTTGGTTGGGTTTTGTCGGGGCGTGTCACCGTCGATATGCAAAAAAGATTTCAAGAATTTAAACAAAAGCGGGGCCATCAGTACCATAAACATGACCCGAAGCAGATGATGTGTTGATACCATGGCCGGGTCGATATGCAGGGAAAGGCTGATCAAGGTCATTTCAGCCAGACCGCCCGGCGCAAAAGCCAACCAAAGGGCGCGAAAAGGCAATCCTGTAAGATGCTCAAGAAACAGGGCGATTGCAGCAGCAAGGCCCACCAGAAACAATGTCGACAAAATAGATGCCGACATGACCCGTAATACCTGACGAAGCGCAACGCCGGCGAAGCGGGCACCGACCATGGCGCCAATGACAACTTGTGCCAGATTGACAATCTCGAACGGTGGCTTCGAATGGGTGAGTCCACTGGCATGCAGCGCGGCACTTAAGACCATCGGGCCCAATAACTGTGCCGAGGGTAACTTTAGTAATTTGCCCCCGTAAATGCCAACTACTGCAGTCAGCAGCATAACGCCCGCATCCATTGGTTTTACATCGATGATGGATCCAAGCGCCGAAAGATTGCCCGGTTCATAACCCTCGAACAGGCGAAACCAAAAGGGAATAATCAAAACGGTTATCAGGACACGAATGGAATGGGTTAAAGCGATCGACCGTTCATCGCCGCCGGCGTCTCGGCCAATGATGACCATGGTCGCGAGGCCGCCCGGTGTGGCGGAAAAGAATGCGGTAATCGGTCCGACACCGACAAATCGATAAAAAAACGCACCAATAACGATTGCAGAAAACAACACATAGGCAATCATAAGCCCGAGACTTGGAATCCACTGGGCGATGCTGTCGAGGGTCTCTGGGGTGAAAGCGCTGCCGAGCATTAATCCCAAAATGGGGATGACGCAGGTGCGGATTTGCGGTGACGCCTTTAAGGGCACACCGGACAAGCTTGCTGTGGTTGTAAATACCATGGCACCAATCATCCAGGCCAGTGGCATGTGCATAAGATCAAATAGAAACCCACCGATACTCGCGAGGATAAGAGTTAGGACAACCATCGGTAAATTTTTTCGCCAGCGCGGCGGCGATGACGTCACGGAGCAGGCCAGTAAAAGTGTTTTTTGCAAAAATTCATGGCTGGAACTGTTCCTTTAAAATGCGTTCTTTCAAATTGTGTTCCGGATCATAAAGCAGGGTGAGGGCACTCTCTTTATCTTCGCGAACGATGACATGGGTAACGTCGCGTATTTCCGTTGAATCCGCTGTAGCGCTGACTGGGCGCAAGTCGGGTGTGGCGACTTGAAACTCGATTTTTGCTGATATGGGCAATAGGGCACCACGCCAACGGCGTGGTCGAAACACACTAATCGGCGTAAGTGCCAGGACAGCTGCACCGATCGGGATAATCGGGCCGTGGGCTGATAAATTATAGGCCGTGCTGCCGGCCGGCGTTGAAACCAACGCCCCATCGCAGATCATGCCATCTAGTCGCTCGATATCATCAATCAGAATTTTAAGTTTTGCGGCTTGTCGTGTTTCGCGCAACAGGGAAACTTCATTGATGGCAAGGGCTTCGTGTTTGGTTCCTGACATGTCCCAAGCCTGCATTCGTAGCGGTTTCAGTTCCGAGGCGTCGGCGTTTTTTAACCTCTCAATCAGGTTTTCTTCGTCGTATTCATTCATTAAAAACCCGACTGTTCCGCGGTTCATGCCATAGATTGGCGTTTTCGCGTCCAAGTACCGATGCAGTGTTTCCAGAACAAAACCGTCGCCTCCCAAGGCGACGATTACATCTGCTTCCTCGGGAACCACATGCGCATACCGGTCCTGCAAGCGAGTGAGGGCATCCTGAGCTTGAATGTGTTGAGCAGCAACAAAGGCTAACTTTTGATAGTCCATAACTAAATTTACCTTGCTTAGCGGTATTCGGAAAGAGCGGGAGCAGCGTGTTTATAAAATATCTTGAACTGGTGGCCCTAATGGGAGCACCCTTATGAACTGACAGGTTGGGATGGGAAAATGGTGATAGGTGAAACACGTAAGCGCGTACGTATTGGCATAGAAAATCACGCCCTCGCACGGGGTGAGCATCAGGCTTATGAAGGTAAATTGAAAGATATTTCCGCGGCCGGAGCTTCAATTGTTTTCTCGGTCCCAGGACGGCGCGGCAAACCACTATTCAAACCTGGGGATTCCGTTGAAATTACGATTGATAACCTGTCCAACCTGAGCGGATGGGTGATCCGCTGCGATCATCAAACAGCCGCCATCGAATTTACCCATGATAATGAAGGCGAAGAGCAATTGATTGCCGAGATCATGGACAGCATGTGACCTGGTTGTGTAAAGAGGCATAAGGAATTTGATCCATAAGGTCCCCTCATTCCAACGCGGCCGGTTGTTTTATATAAGCTCGGTGTTAATGGTCCTGGCTATTCAGCCGGCCCCGCTAATTGCGACTGCCGTCGCCGATACATCCGCCGATTGTGGCCGATTTTTTCTCAAGCTCAATAAAAAAACCGGCCTCATGGAATGTGTCAATAAATTGAAAAGCGGACGCAATACCGGCATATCGGCGCGGGGAATTCAGCTGCAGCAGCGGGCCGTAACACAAATATTGCGCCAAGTGACAGCAATTTCACAACAGCAAGATTTGACAGAAGAAGATCGCCGCCGGGTCAAATCGCTGTTATCCGACGCAAAACAACGGGTAAAAGAGATACAGCAACAAACTGCGGAACTCCATCAGGAACAATTGACCCGGTCGCGGGCCCTTTCGTCGGAACAGGATCGGCGAACCCGCCAACAGGCGGAGATCGCTCGCGCCCTAGAACAGCAACAGATAAATTTAACTAATCAATTGTTAACCCAGCAGCGTCAATTTACCAAAGATGCCCAAGGCCGTTAGCCGAATAACCCAAGGGCGCTAGCCGAATAAAAAGGCTTAACCGCCGGTCACACTCATATGACGTTGTTGCGATGGTGCTTTGGTATTCCGATCAATGATAAAATCATGGCCTTTGGGTTTACGGCCAATGGCTTCGTCGATGGCGTTTTCGAGCAATTCGTCACCTTCTGATGCTCGTAAGGGCTGGCGCAGATCGGCGGCGTCATCCTGTCCCAGACACATATATAGAGTTCCGGTGCAGGTTAACCGAACCCGGTTGCAGCTTTCGCAAAAATTGTGGGTCATGGGTGTGATCATGCCCAGTTTTGCGCCTGTTTCGCCGACTTCCACATAGCGGGCCGGGCCGCCGGTCTTATAATCGATATCCTTGAGCGACCAACGGCTGTTGAGATCCTCACGTACCTGCGAAAGCGGCAGATACTGATCGTTACGATCACCGGTGATCTCCCCCATGGGCATGGTTTCGATTAACGTCAGATCGTACCCGTTGTCACCACACCACAGTAACATATCGTCGATTTCCCGATCGTTAAAATTTTTCAGGGCGACCATGTTTATTTTGATGTGGAGACCGGCTTTGGTGGCCGCCTTCAAACCACCGATTACTTTATCCAGGTTTCCCCAGCGGGTAATTTTTTTAAATTTCTCAGGGTCGCGGGTATCAAGCGAAACGTTAATTCGCTTAACACCACAATCGACCAACTCGTCGGCAAATCTCGAAAGCTGGCTGCCGTTGGTCGTCAGCGTTAAGTCCTCGAGTGCGCCAGTTTGCAAATGGGCACCTAAACTGTGCATCAAACTCATGATATTGCGGCGGACCAGGGGTTCGCCACCCGTTAGGCGAAGTTTTCTTACTCCCTTACGAATGAACGCACCGCATAATCGGTCCATCTCTTCAAGCGTCAGGACTTCCTTCTTGGGCAAAAAAGTCATGTCTTCGGACATGCAATAAACACATCTGAAGTCGCAACGGTCGGTCACCGATACTCGCAAATAATTAACCGCGCGTCCAAAAGGATCTATCATATCTGTCGTATGCTCTGTGGCCAATTCAAAATCTCTTTTCATAATTCGATAAATGGCATTTTCGCCGACATATAGCCTTGACTTAAATCATGTCTACGCAAAAGCGCCAGGGCATAATACCCCATATATTTAGTCATTGGGTGTTAATTTGTCGCCCCCAATTTTTTAAGGGGTATTCTGACTGCCGGTCAGGCTTCACCCTCAGGCGGCAATAAACCTTTTTTCATCATGTCCTTGGCTGCCTCCCGGCGCAGTTCGTCGCGCTCACGAATGTAGTCGTCTGTTGTCCGGGTGACGGGAACTTCACCCAATGCCATGGGGTTATCCCCAACTTCCGACATGGCAATAATCCGACAATCATCGCACATCTTCAATCGATCCAGCGCCTGGGCATCTTTAAACATCGGATGGCCATCGAGTTTTTTCAACATGTTTTCGACGGTTGATTTTGTGCCAAACGGTTTGGAACATCGAATACATTCGAAGGATTCCTCCTCCTTAAGGGTTTGGTGAGTGCGCGCCTGCTCAGCAAAACTGAGGCGTGGCGACAGAGAGATGACTTTCTCCGGGCAGGTGTTTTTGCACAGTCCGCACTGCACGCAGGCGTTCTCCGAAAAGGCAAGTTGCGGTTTATCAGGATTGTCTTTAAGAGCCCCGGTTGGGCAGGCCCCAACACAGGCCAGACACAAGGTGCAGCCGTCGGCATCAATCTCTACGGCACCAAAGGGCGCACCAACGGGTAAGGGTATTTGGTCAACCCGATTGGGTGCATGGTCATGCAACTGGGCAAGCGCCAAAGCCATGACTGCCCGTTTCCGGCCCATGGCGAGAAACGCGCCATGCGGCATAACGTCGTCTGATTTCAGGTCCGCCAGAATGTCTTCAATTTGGCTTGGGTCCGAAGAATTAATGATCAGCGTTCGGTTGCGGCCGTATCCAAGCCCCTCAAATATGGTTTCAGCCAGTTCCATTTCCCGTTCGAGCACGGGCCCTTCGTCGGCATTTGCCGGCGGTAACAAGAGAACCACTTTTGCGGCCCCATAGGCCGCAGCCGATAGAATAAACTCGAGCCCAGTTTGCATGACGGAATTAACCGCAAAGGGAATGACATGGGCCGGCAGGCCTTTGCCGAAACGGGCAATGGTTGAAATCATTTCTTCGCCCCATTCGGGGTCGTGAAGCAGGACAACGGGGTTTGTACCGCCGGCACCGATGTAAGTGGTCATTAAAACCCGGAGGCGTTCGAACAGGCTGTCGGCGGCGGGAAGTTCGTATTTTGCCGCGCCGGTCGGGCATAAGCTCGCACAGGTACCGCATCCGGCGCAGGTATAAGGGTTGAACTTGACGTGATCGCCAGCGCTCGTAATGGCGCTGGTCGGACAATGGTCAATACACCGGGAACAGCCCACAATACCGGAGCGGGAATGGGCGCACAAACCGGATTTGTAATCAATATACTTGGGTTTTTCAAATTCGCCGACCATGTCTGTTAATTCGAGCAAGGCGGCCTGAACAAGCGCCGGGTTTTTGGGGTCCGGGTTAAAATAACCGTCCCGTTTTTGCGGTGCCGGGAACAGCGGCGTGGTGCCGCGCAAATCGAGAATTAAATCACATACTGCCGTTCCTGTCTGGCTGGCTGCAGCAAATTCCAGATATCCTCTGGAAGCGGGAGCCGCCGGGGCATAGTCGCTCAGTTTTAATTCAAACGAGCCCAAATGACCTGAAGCAGAAGTGACCGAACCTTTAAATATCGGGACTTCCATGGATTTTGGTGGCAAAACATCGTGGCGTCCGCTCAAAATGAGGCTTACATCTAATCGATTAGCAACGGCCAGGGCCGCGGCGACGGCCGTATCATCGTCGCCCAATATGACCAAGGATCCTTCCGAAATCATGGTAACCGAATTGGCTTGGCTGATATCGAGTGCAGCTTCTGCCAAAAGTGCTGCCATCTTTGCGGTCAGGGCGGCCCCTTTTGCCCGACTCCAGCCGGCCCGTTCGCGGATATTGGTGAATTTTAAGTCGGCCCCATTGGCGCCCAATTCATCATTGGTTTCGAGGAACATGGGCGCTTCCTGGGTGCAGGCGACAAGCACTTTTTGGTCTTGAGTTGCTTGCTCAAACATCTCGATTTGTGCCCGGCACAGGGAGCTGGCAAGCGTTAACCCATCGTCAGAACCGCAGGCCTTTGCTAACTTTTCCGAGTCAATATCCATCGTACCCTCGCAATTACATACGAGGACACGTCTGTCATTAATTTTCATTTGACCTAATTGTGGTGGTCGCCCACCATCCCTGTTCTGAGTACCCGCCGGGGCGTCACGCCACCCGGAGGTCCACGGTTCTGATCGAACCGTCGGTTCTTCTTATACAAGATTTCATAGGTTTTTACCGGTTCGGTCAATGCATAAGATACAACGGTTTCCCCGGTTCCGTATTTCTCGACAAAACCCGCAACGTCGCCAAGCCCACGGGCAAAATTCAAAAACGGCCGAGGCAATGCAAGAATAATTTCTCTGCGAACGCCTTATCGTAAACACGAACACCAGCCAATTCGCCCGATGCGGACGGGCGTTCCGTCATTTCGAAGGAGATGCAAAAATTGAACAGTATCCACAGGGAGAAAGAAGGATTCTGTCGCTGATAAACGGTCCCAACAGGCGGTTTGGTTATTTATCTCCATCGCGTTTCCTTTGGTTTTTACGGTTGGCTTTGCCCAGCCGCCACCATAGCAGTTCGCCCTTGACAAATGCTTGTGCCAAATCATTTTCCGGTTGCCTGAAAAACCGTTCAACGGGTGCCCGCTCGAGCAAACGGCCGCGGAATAAAAACAGGATTTCGTCGGCGATGCGTTTGGCCTGACTCAAATCGTGGGTCGTCATGATCACCTTGGCACCTTGTTTATGTATGGCATCAATTAATTCTTCGACAGCGTGGGTGGCTGCCGGGTCGAGGCTGGCCGTCGGTTCGTCTAAAAACAACACCTGCGGTTTCAGGGCCCAGGCACGGGCGAGGGCCAGTTTTTGTTGTTCGCCGACGGACAGGACGCGCGCCGGGTGTTCGCGCAAGCGGCCCAGACCGGCCCGTGACAGGGCTTCTTCGGTGAGTGAAATCCGGTCGCGTTTAAGGATCCCGCGTAATTTTAGGGGATAATGAATGTTGGCGCTGACTGAACGGCGCAGCATGATCGGTCGTTGAAAAACCATTGCTTGCTTAAAACGGGACGAAATTTCGTTGCTGTCGTTCCAGGTAATCTGCCCCTCAAGCGGCGGCACCAGACCATGGCAAAGTTTCAAAAACAGACTTTTACCGGCACCATTTGGGCCTATAATCACGGTTCTGGGACCCGCCTCGAAACAGCAATTCAGGTCTTTGATCAGGCGTTTTCCGCCCGCCTCAAAGGAGACGTCTTTAAGGGTCAGTGGCAATAGCGGTAGGGGTTCGTTCATGCGTGGCGCCTTTGCGCAGTTTCTTTAATTGCATAGACAGCGCCATTCACGGTCAGCGACAAACAAAGAAGGATGATACCCAAACCCAGGGCCAGGGCCAGATCGCCCTTAGAAACTTCAAGCGCGATGGCTGTTGTCATAACCCGGGTCACGTGATCGATATTTCCGCCAACAATCATGACCGCACCGACTTCAGCGCTGGCCCGGCCAAAACCGGCAAGGACGGCTGTTATCAAGGAAAATCGACCATCCCATAGGAGTGTCGGTATGGCGCGGGTTGAATTGGCACCAAGGGAGCGCAACTGGTCTTCATATTCCAGCCAAAGATCCTCGATAACCTGTCGGGTCAGGGCGGCGATGATCGGAACAATCAAAATTACCTGGGCGATAATCATTGCCGCAGGCGTGTAAAGCAACCCAAAGACCCCAAAGGGCCCGGATCGGCTGAGCGCCAAATAAACAATTAGCCCGACAACGACCGGGGGCAACCCCATGAGGGCGTTTAACAGGATTGCAAAAAATTTACGACCCGGAAATCTAAACAGCGCGATCGCGGCACCCAGGGGCAAACCAATCAAACAGGCAATTAAAACCGCGATCAGACTGACCTGCAAGGACAACCCGACGATTTCCATTAATTGATCATCCAAGGTAAACAGCAAATGAAATGCCGCACCAATCGCTTCGCCAAAATCATCCATTCGATCGTTACCAGAGGGTCCTTAATTGTGCGAGAAATAATACCAGAGACTATGTCGCAGGATACGCACGATAATTCAACCGTCGCGCCAATTTGCAAAGTATATTGGTGTGGCCGGCGAGCTGGCGCTTGCCGAGTACCTATTGGCTCTGCATAGTTTCACCCCTATATGCACATAGGCACAGAACCGTCACAAACCAAATGGATACGCTTTTCCCGATGCAAGACCAACACCAATTTTTAGTGCTGCCAAATCCCGATGACCCGCGCCTGACTGAACGGGTTGTCGGATTATCGCATGACGGCCGCCGGGTCGAGACATCGGTCACCGTCGAACGTCCACTTACGCTTTTTCTCAATGGTCGTGAAATTGTCACGATGATGACGATTTGCGATTACCCGGAATATTTGGCCATTGGATACCTCCTGAACCAAAATATGTTGAACCCGGATGATCAGGTATTGGGCATTGACTATGAGGCAGATATCGAAACGGTGGTCGTCCGGACAGCCGTACAAACAGATTTTGAGGATAAACTGAAAAAAAAGACCCTGACCTCCGGTTGCGCTCAAGGCACCGTGTTTGGCGATGTTATGGAGAAATTTGATGGGGCCAAACTTTCGTCTACTGCCCTGATTAAAACATCCTGGTTATATGCCCTGACGAAACAAATAAATACCGTCCCAAGCCTTTATCTTGAAGCTGGTGCCATCCACGGCTGCGCCCTTTACGACAGGGATAAACCACTGCTCTACATGGAAGATGTCGGACGCCACAATGCGGTCGACAAGATCGCCGGATATATGTTTCAGCACGGCATTACCGGCGACAACAAAATCTTTTATACGACGGGACGCCTGACATCCGAGATGGTGATCAAGACCGTTCAAATGGGGATTCCTATTTTGGTTTCGCGCTCCGGTTTTACGGCCTGGGGGGTGGAATTGGCGCGCCAGGTTGGCCTGACTCTGATCGGCCGCGCCAAAGGCAAACGGTTCATTGCCTTGGCTGGCGAAGAGCGGATCGTATTTGACGCTGATATTTCCCGCGATGCGGAAGAGCCGACGCGATCTGGCCGCAAGGGAGCTTCATCGTGAGTGATGGCAACGATATTGTTGGTGTGCTGTTGGCAGGTGGATTATCCCGTCGGATGGGAGGCGGCGACAAAAACCTGCTTACCCTTGACGGACAACCCATTCTCAAACGATCGATAGATCGTGTAAAACCGCAGGTTCAGACGTTAATCCTTAATGCCAATGGGGACGCGGCACGGTTTTCCGATTTTCAGCTGCCGGTTATTGCCGATGTTATTGCCGGGTATGCGGGTCCCCTGGCGGGTATCCTTACCGGCCTGGAATGGGCCAGTGTCCATCGACCAACCTGCCGATGGGTGGCAACGTTTCCGACAGATGCACCGTTTTTGCCACTGGTTCTGGTAAAACGATTAAGTGACGCGATTGACGCCGAAGGCACTGATATGGCCTGTGCCAAATCAAAGGGACGGACCCACCCGCCAATTGCCCTTTGGCCGGTACGCCTGAAAGATGACTTGCGCCAAGCGATGATCGATGAAGATATGCGCAAAATTGATTTGTGGACGGCACGTTATAAGGTCTCCCATGTGGTTTTTGAAGATACCGGAATTGACCCGTTTTTTAATATCAATAAACCGGAAAATCTCGCACGGGCCGAACACTACTTGAGAGAAACGACAGCGAGGGCAGAATCATGAGTGCGTTGGAACAGCTTTCCGTTGGTGTGGTTGTCGAGCGTCGAAAAATCGACAATCCCTGGCAGGAGTTTCGTTGGACGCCGATCGATGTGATTCCGGGGATTGTGATAGAACCGGACAGCAGTTGGAAGATTATCAGGGAGGAAGAGGGGGTTATCCATTATTTGATTGGGAGCATGATGATCGAGCTGTTCCGCGGAGAAACAGAGGGATATCGATCAAACATGTCCAACGATCCGCCCAAAGTATATGTGGTTCTGAATCCGGGTGAAGAGGCCGATGATCCAGATGTGGTGCCATTTTTGCTTACCGTTTGTCCCTATGAGGCCGAACGGTATACGGAAAGTGGCGAAGATATCGTAGAAGGCGTCCCGATGCCGCCGGAAATTGTCGCATGGTTGCAGGCGTTTATCGAAAAACACCATGTGGATCAACCCTTTTTGAAACGTAAACAAAAGAAAGCTTATGACCCAAGAAAAGGCGGTTTAGGTTCAAGGCCAAGGGTCGAATTGGCCGGGCGTGGGGACGATGATGATGGATAGAAATAAGGGCCGGGTTTCGCGCTGGTCGCGATTAAAAAGCAAAGGGGGGGCGTCTGAAGAAGAACATACCGCCGCCCGAAAGGCCCTGGAAACGACAGCTGTTAAAAATCCAGAGGGTTCACCTGAGGGTTTTACTGCAGGAGCGGAAATGACCATTACCGGCGATTTTCCCGCCAACCCCTATCGGCGGGTCGCCGCACCTGTTATGGCACCATTGGCCGGATATGACGATGCCGATGATGCCTTTGAAGCCCCCCCCCAAGCGGCCCTCGCGATGCTAGCTGGTGACGTCCCGCATGACCCGGAATCTGCGGAGCCGGCAGGCTCGATATTTGACGGTGCCGCAGACGCACTGGACGCGGAGGCGTCAACAAGAGACCTAACGCCGGAAGAAGCGGCAGTGGTTGCAGAATTGCCGCCAATTGAAACCCTGACCAATGATTCCGATTTTACACCGTTTATGTCGACAAAAGTTCCGGAATTCATCCGCCGGAAGGCCCTGCGGGTGCTCTATCAGACCCATCCGATCCTGGGTTTTCGGGATGGTCTGAACGACTATGACGAAGATTATAATCTTATCGATAAATTGATCGATGCGGCCACCCAGTCCTCTTATAAAGTCGGCCAGGGCCAGGAAGCTGCGCTCGAAAAGGACGAAGAATTGCCGGACACTGAGGAAAACGCTGACACCGTGAAGGATCAGGAAACGCCTGAAATTGAAGGAGACCCTGAGTCCGATGGGAAGGCTGCCGAAAAGGATCAGGCCCAAGAAGCGTTCGTTGAGGCGAAAGCAGATGAAAATAAGACACCACAAGATGATCACGAGCCCGTCGCATCGGTGAAACCCGATACCGGGCGAGACGTCTGACAACCGATACCTCCCAAAAAAAAATATAACAGGGGCGTTGCGTGCAGCCGAATATAGTGCAGTGCAGCATAAAATCCATGGCGTGATCCCCGCACTCCAGAGCTGTCGTTTCTCCCTTATTAATTTATGGATATTAAGCGTAAAGCAAAGCTCACGGCGGATCTCCAGAAATGACATAGTCGGGTTTTAATGGAGCGGCCCGTTCAATTGTATTTTGATGCTGTACTGCAGCAATAATGTCATAACTGGGAGCACAATTAAGCGCCTGTACTTATTAACATTTTTACTGATATTTGACGTGCACGTAAATGCGAATTCATTTGACTTCGTATTCAAATGAAGCGGATAATTACCGTCAGGAGATTTCTGAAATTGGGCGGTGCCCCATTTAGCTGCTTGCAGGACTAGTGGTAAATGTCAGAAATTGTCGGAGGAAACAGCGACGTTTTGCTAAATAATTTAGAGGACGGCAGTGGAAGCACAACCGGTTTTAGACCCCGAATCATCTGATAATGATGTAAATATCCCCGAGCCGATAAATTCAGCCGTGTCAGTCGCGGAAGAAGACTCGTTGCGGGCCCAGGTTTATGGACTGCTGTCGCGTGTATTGGCGCTGCCGATGAGCGATTCGACATTAGCTATTCTTCGCGGTTTAGCCGATGTAAATGCCGAAACGGAATTGGGCGCAGCGCTTAAAAGTCTTGGCACGTTAGCGACCCGGACACCCCGTGCGGTTGTCGAAGATGAATATTCTGCCCTGTTTTATGGAATGGGTTCTGGCGGTGAGCTGCATCCTTATGCGTCCTATTATCTGACCGGTTTCGTTTACGAAAAACCACTCGCCGATTTGCGCCGGGAATTGACGGAAATGGGTATTGAAACCGCACAGGTCAGCGATGAACCGGAAGATCACATTGCCTTTTTGATGGAAGTGATGCATGGCCTGATAATGGGACATTTGGGTGGATCCCAGGGGGCGCAACGCCAACAGGCATTTTTTATGCACCATATCGCACCGTGGGCAGGTCCGTTCTTCAAAGATCTGGAGAAGGCAAAAAATGCCAAAGTATATATGCCTGTGGGGACATTGGGAGGGATTTTCATGGCGCTTGAAAATGAAGCTTTTGAGATGATTGCCATATGAACGTTTGATGGAAGCGAGAAAGCCCCGCGTTAGGGGCTGGTAGGGAGTAGAGTATTAACCAAAGGGAGATAGCGATGGGTAAATCAGAAAAGAAAACGCTTGAACGGCGGGAGTTTCTGAAAGCGGCCGGTTTAACCGGCGCGGCGGCGGGCGTTGCTGCGGTGACACTTTCTGGAAATCAGGCCGATGCAGCGGTTACCAAAGCCAGCAGTTCTGCGGGTTATGAGGAAACCGAGCACGTCAAAACCTATTATGATTTGGCACGTTTTTAATCGAATTTCTTAAGGGAGAAATCTAAATGCTCACGAAAAAGAGCGGCGGGGTTGCGCGAGGCCCCCGCTTAAAGAAGGCCCTGGCAGGGGTAATCGGCGGTGCCATGGATCGGCGCTCGTTCCTGAAAAAATCAGGGATTACGGCAGGTGGTGCTGCGCTGGCGTCGGCTGTTCCGCTGGGGATGGCCAAGCCGGCGAAAGCCGCAACGGCAACTAAGAAATTAAACCGAATCAAGTCGGTTTGCACCCACTGTTCAGTCGGCTGCTCGGTGATTGCTGAGGTTGATAACGGCGTCTGGGTCGGCCAGGAGCCTGGGTTCGACAGCCCGATTAATCTCGGTGCCCATTGCGCCAAAGGTGCCAGTGTCCGCGAGCACGCCCATAGTGAACGTCGCTTACGCTATCCGATGAAGATGGAAGGCGGGAAGTGGAAAAAAGTTTCCTGGGACGACGCGATTAATGAAATTGGCGATAAGATGCTGGATATTCGCAAGACTTCCGGTCCGGATTCCGTTTACTGGCTGGGCTCGGCCAAGTTCAGCAACGAACAATCGTACCTGTTCCGCAAGTTTTATGCCTTTTGGGGATCGAATAACGGCGATCACCAGGCTCGGATTTGCCACTCGACCACGGTTGCTGGCGTCGCCAACACCTGGGGTTATGGGGCGATGACCAACTCTTACAATGATATCCACAACAGCCGTGCGATCTTCCTGATTGGCTCCAACCCGGCCGAGGCCCATCCGGTCGCGGTTCAACATCTGTTGAAAGCCAAAGAGCAGAATAACGCGGTGATGATCGTCTGTGACCCGCGCTTTACCCGCACGGCGTCCCATGCGGATGAATATGTCCGGTTCCGTCCCGGAACCGATGTTGCGCTCATCTGGGGCATCATGTGGCACATTTTTGAAAACAGCTGGGAAGATAAAGAATACATCAAACAACGGGTTTGGGGTATGGATCAGGTCAGAGCCGAAGTCAAAAAATGGACACCGGCAGAGACCGAACTTGTCACCGGCGTGCCCGGTTCGCAATTGCGTCGGGTTGCCCGTGCCATGGCGAACAACCGCCCGGGTACCTTCATCTGGTGCATGGGGGGAACCCAGCATACCAATGGCAACAACAATACCCGTGCCTATTGTGCCTTGCAGCTGTCGCTGGGCAATATTGGTGTCGCTGGTGGGGGCGCAAATATTTTCCGCGGGCACGACAACGTCCAAGGTGCGACGGATTTTTGTATTCTGTCCCATTCGCTTCCCGGCTACTATGGCCTGAAGAAAGGTTCCTGGGCGCATTGGGCGCGGGTATGGGATGTCAAATATGATTATCTCAAGGATCGTTTTGCGTCGGAAAAACTGATGCAGTCCAGTGGTATTCCCGTCAGCCGATGGATTGATGGTGTTCTTGAAGACAAGAAAAACATTGATCAGCCGGATAATCTCCGGGCGATGGTGCTGTGGGGACATGCGGTGAATTCGCAAACCCGATTGCCGGAAATGAAAAAGGCCATGGAGAAACTGGATTTGATGGTTGTCATCGATCCGGTACCGACCTTCGCCTCTGTCATTCCCGATCGTAAAGACGGTATTTATGTTTTGCCGGCGACCACGCAGTTCGAAACCCGTGGCTCTGTCACCGCATCGAACCGCTCTTTGCAGTGGCGTGATAAAATTGTTGATCCGGTTTACGAATCCAAGGTGGATCATGAAATCATGTATCTGCTGGCCAAAAAACTGGGATTCGATAAGGAGATGTTCAAAAACATTAAGGTCGAGGGCGATGAGCCCGTGATTGAGGACATCACCCGCGAATTCAACACAGGCATGTGGACCATCGGTTATACCGGTCAGTCGCCGGAGCGTTTGAAGGCTCATATGGCTGCGCAGCATACCTTTGACAAAACAAGTTTGCTGGCCCGTGGAGGCCCTGTCAGTGGGGACTATTATGGTCTTCCCTGGCCGTGTTGGGGAACTGCTGCTCTCAAACATCCAGGAACGCCGAACCTTTATGATCCGTCAAAACCTGTTGCTGAAGGTGGCCTGAATTTCCGCGCCCGGTTTGGTGTGGAATATAAAGGTGCCAACCTGTTGGCTGAAGGTTCCTATCCGGTGGGTAACGAGTTGAAGGACGGCCATCCGGAGTTTTCCATGGCAATGCTTAAAAAACTGGGGTGGGATGGTGACCTGACGGCGGAAGAAAATGCCGCAATCGAAAAGGTCGCCGGTGATAAAACCAACTGGAAAACCGACCTGTCCGGTGGTATCCAGCGGGTTGCCATCAAGCACGGCTGTGCGCCGTTTGGCAATGCCAAAGCGCGGGTTGTGGTTTGGACCTTCCCCGATCCGGTACCGCTGCACAGAGAACCCCTCTACACGCCGCGGCGCGACCTGTTGCCCAAGTATAAAACCTACAAGGACAAACAGGCGTATCGTCTGCCGACGATGTATGAATCGATCCAAAACAAGGACTTCTCAAAGGAATTCCCTGTGATCCTGACGTCGGGCCGTTTGGTCGAATACGAAGGGGGCGGTGATGAAAGTCGTTCCAACAAGTGGTTGGCTGAACTGCAGCAGGACATGTTCTGCGAAATCAACCCGATCGATGCCAATAACGCCGGTATTCGGGACGGTCAGAACATGTGGGTCTACTCGCCGGAAGGCGGCAAAGTTCTTGTCCAGGCGCTGGTTACCGAGCGGGTCGGCGAGGGAGTTGCCTTCATGCCCTTCCACTTCGGTGGGCATTGGCAGGGTAAGGACCTGCGAGATAAATACCCGGAAGGTGCGGATCCCTATGTTTTGGGTGAAGCCTCAAATATGGTCGGTACCTATGGGTATGATTCCGTCACACAGATGCAGGAAACGAAAGTTACCCTGTGTCGCGTTGAAGCAGCGTAGGAAGGAGATAAATCATGGCAAGAATGAAATTTTTGTGTGATGCCGAGCGCTGCATTGAATGCAACGCATGTGTAACGGCGTGTAAGAACGAACATGAAGTTCCGTGGGGTATTAACCGACGTCGGGTGGTTACCATCAATGATGGAAAACCCGGTGAACGGTCAATTTCCGTGGCTTGTATGCATTGTTCGGATGCGCCCTGTATCGCGGTTTGTCCGGTCGATTGTATTTACCAGACCGAAGACGGTGTGGTTTTACATTCGAAAGACCTGTGCATTGGTTGCGGCTATTGTTTTTACGCCTGCCCGTTTGGCGCACCGCAGTTCCCACAAGCTGGGAACTTTGGCAGCCGGGGGAAAATGGACAAATGTACATTCTGTGCCGGTGGGCCGGAAGACGATCTCTCGGCCAGCGAGTTCAAGAAGTACGGACGTAACCGTCTGGCTGAAGGCAAATTGCCAATTTGCGCAGAAATGTGTTCCACCAAAGCCCTGCTCGGTGGCGATGGCAACATGGTCAGCAACATTTACCGTGAGCGTATTGTCAGCCGTGGATTTGGCTCCGGCGCTTGGGGATGGGGTACGGCTTATCAGTTAAAGGCAGGCTCCTAAAAAACTCTTGGGTTCAGGGGGAGCAGCACGCAATTGTGGGCTGCTCCCCCTTCCTATGGACGCGATTTGTTTTTAAGTTTATGGAGTGTGAACTCTGAATACGGTAGTTGGGTTGCATGCTGGTTTGAAGGACAGGGGCGCGTGACCATCCCGGTATTTACCAGGGGGAAATCCCAAGGAAACCACAAGGGAATCACAAGGAAACCCGAGTAACCTTACAGACAAGTCGTGCTCTGCTTTGGCGCTGGGTATATCAGGGTGAAGGGTAAACCGGTTGTGGGAAATTCCGGGAAATCCCGGCCGCAGCCCGTTTTATTGGTAAACCATTGGTAAACCAAAAGATCGGTCTGCGTGAGGATTAATGCGCGTTTATGACTGCAACGGGGTATCGGGTTCAGGATTTGGTGGGAATAGGGGCGCATGTTATGGAATTGAAAGCGGTTCGCAGGTGTTTGAGGACCTTTGGATTGGTAATGATATTGATGGTGTCCGCGGGGTTTGGCCTGACGGGGGCAGCTGATTTATCGGTTGGAGTTGCCGCTGCACAGTCTCAAGGGAATGTCCCTGGAAACTGGTCCGGTAATCTAAGCACCACGCAACTGTGGGGAAAGCTGCGCGGCGGGTTATGTGGTACAGTTACCATCCCAAACAAACAGGCGGCTTGTCTGGTACAGTCGGATGGTGACACTTGGCGGAGTTTTAAAAACGGGCCGTTGTCGCAATTTGGCGGCTGGGCCCTGTTTGCCGTAATCTTGATACTGGGTTTGTTTTATCTGGTGCGTGGGAAAATCATGGTTGATTCCGGCCTGTCCGGTCAAACCATGGAGCGTTTCAACGGGCTTGAGCGGGCGACCCACTGGTTAACAGCATCGTCTTTCATTGTTCTCGCGTTCACAGGCCTCAACCTGCTTTACGGACGATACCTGCTGAAACCAATTCTTGGCGCAGACGGGTTTGCAACCGTAACCTATTACGGCAAACTGTTTCATAATTATATCGCCTTTGCTTTTATGGCTGGCATTGTCCTGATGTTTGTCCTGTGGGTGCGTTATAACATCCCCAATAGGGGCGATTTGCGTTGGCTGGCGGTCGGCGGCGGCCTGTTTTCAAAGGGGCTTCATCCCCCGGCCAGTCGGTTTAATGCCGGCCAAAAATTAATCTTCTGGGCGGTGATTTTGGGTGGCGGCTCCCTGAGCATATCAGGTATCGCACTGATGTTTCCCTTTGAAGTATCGATTTGGGCGGGGACCTTCCAATTTCTGAATGTCCTGGGTTTTTCCTTACCGACGGAATTGTCGGCCCTTCAGGAAACCCAGCTTTCCGTCATATGGCATTCCCTGATTGCGCTGATTATGATGACCGTGATCATCGGCCACATTTACATCGGATCTGTTGGTATGGAAGGGGCGATCGACGCGGTCGGCAGTGGGCAAGTGGATATTAATTGGGCCCGCGAACACCACAGCCTTTGGGTCGAGGAAGTTCAGGCGAAAGAAACCCCCCAGCAACCTGCTGAATAGCGACGGTTATTTTCTGACTTGAGATCGGCGCAAGAGCTCAACGGCAACGGCTTCGACCGCTGGATTTGCAATGTTGCGGCCCGTTAAAACGGTTGCTTGGTGTTTGATCTCACCGATAAGTTCTGATTCTTTAACCGGGTATTTTTTCAAGATTGCCGTTAACAGGGATTCCATAGCAAGAATATGCGCCGCAATGTTTTCTGCGCTTTCCTGGCGTTGATTGGTGGCCGCATTAAATTGTGCGATTTCACCACCAATTGACTTGAGAGATGTTTCCAGGTTTTTAATTTGTTCAACAAAACCGGTTGTTTCTAAATGTTTGAGGAATATCTGTGTGGGGTCCGGTTGGATATTGTCGTTGTTGGGGTCCATGGGTTCCTTCTTTCAAAATGTCGATGCACAAACGAGACAAACCGGCACCATAGCGTACATTTATTTTGTTTTTCATTCAGGATAAACTAATTTCGTCAATAAACCAAATAGTGGAGATATGAATTATGACAGACAACTGGAAATCCTTTTGGTTTGGCACCGCCGCCGCCATCGTCATCGCTGTTATTGCGGCGCTTGTTCTTCAGGAATACGCCATGAGCAGCGGCGCGGCCTTCTCGACAGCAAATACCCGGATTTAGAAACCCTCCTTTCCTAAACCCGTGTCCTCACTCTCTTGTGGCCTCTTCCAATAGGGGAAGGGCAACAGCTGCGCTGGATTTGAACTTTATAGTTACGACGGGTGTCCGACAAATTTTATTGTCAAACCGAAAATTGCCGAGGCAAACCGGATGAATTTATTCGCAGGAATGCCGTCGGCAAATTCGAACCTGATGTGGAAGAATTTAAATTAGCTCTGAATTTGAGGGTTGTCTGGCCACGCGCTGCGACAGAGCTGTATTGCGCAGTTCGGATCGATCATTTAATATAACCAGTGGTCATCGGTAAATCCGGTCAGGGAAATCTCCAAGATGACGACGCTTGGATGTCTCCATCCGACCCAAGCGGATCAAACGCAACAGGGTTTAGAAGTGTGGTGACATTAACCGGGGATAAAGACCCCAACTGCACCTATTTCAACTTTTGGTCACTCCGCCGCCTGCACCGCGTCCTCTACTTTTTCGACGCGCACCGCACAGAATTTAAACTCGGGGATTTTGCCGACCGGGTCGAGTTGCGGATTGGTCAGGATGTTGGCAGCGGCTTCGTGGAAACAGAAGGGAATAAAGATCATGCCGTCGGGGACATCCCGGTCGGCACGGACTTTGATGGTAATTTCGCCGCGCCGACTGGAAACCCGCACCGTATCACCGGGTCCGCAGCCAAACTGGCCCAATTGATAGGGGTTCATATTGGCGACGGCTTCCGGCTCCAGCAGGTCAAGGACGGCTGAACGCCGGGTCATCGCGCCGGTATGCCAATGTTCCAGCATGCGGCCCGTCGTCAGGATCATGGGGAACGCGTCGTTTGGCAGTTCGGCTGGTGGTGTTAAGGAGGCCGGGACCAGTTTGGCACGACCGTTGGCCGTTGGGTATCCGTCCGTGAAGATAATGTCGTTACCCGGTTGATCCGGTCCATCACAGGGATAAGTGACCGCGTCTTCGCGCTCCAGTCGTTCCCAGGAAATGTTGTCCAGCGACTGCATAGTGATCGTCATTTCCCGGTAGACGTCGGCCGGACCCGAATAATTCCAATCTAATTCCAAGCGGTTGGCAAGCTCCTGTATAATCCACCAGTCCTGGCGGCAATCGGCAAGCAACTCAAGGGCAGGGCGGGCCATTTGTACCTGACGGTTGGTGTTGGTGAAAGTTCCCGCTTTTTCCGGGAACGCCGATGCCGGCAAAACAACATCGGCCAGGAAGGCAGTTTCCGTTAAAAAGATATCCTGGACGACCAGGTGTTCGAGTTTTGCCAGCCCTTGGCGGGCATGGGTTGCGTCGGGATCGGACATGGCCGGGTTTTCGCCCATAATATAGATGCCCTTGATAATATCGGCGTGCACGGCGTCCATGATCTCGACAACGGTCAGGCCGTTTTTGCTGTCCAGTTCGGCGTTCCAAAGGTCCTCATAAACCGAGCGAATTTCCGTTGCTTCAACGGACTTGTAATCGGGAAAAACAAAGGGGATCAAACCCGCATCGGAAGCTCCCTGGACGTTATTTTGGCCGCGCAACGGGTGCAGGCCCGTGCCTGGCCGACCCACCTGTCCGGTGATCATACTCAAGGCAATCAAACAACGGGCGTTGTCTGTGCCGTGGACGCTTTGGGAAATGCCCATACCCCAAAAGATGATTGACTTTTTTGCAGTAGCATAGGTGCGGGCGACGGAACGAATGGTCTCGGCATCAATTCCACAGACTTTCGCCATCTCTTCCGGCACGAAGTTTTTAGCATTTTCTTTGATCGCTTCAAACCCGTCCGTGTAGCCCTGAATATACTGCTCGTCGGTCAGCCCTTCTTCGATGATGGTGTGGATCATCGCACCCAACAGGGCAACGTCCTGACCAGGTTTAAATTGCAAAAACTGGGTTGCGTGCCGGACCAGGCCCTGGCCGCGCGGATCCATAATAATAAGATCCTTTCCGCGCTTTGCGGCATTTTTCAAAAAGGTCGCGGCAACCGGGTGATTTTGTGTCGGCCGTGCGCCAATAACGATAATGCAGTCGGCGTCCTCAGCGGCGGTAAACGGTGCCGTCACTGCGCCGGAATTGACCCCTTCCATGAGGGCGGCAACACTGGAAGCGTGGCACAGCCGGGTGCAATGATCGACGTTATTGGTACCAAAACCCTGGCGTACCAGTTTTTGTACCATATAGGCTTCTTCGTTGGATCCCTTGGCGGAGCCAAAACCAGCCAAGGCCTGGCTGCCCTGGCTGTCGCGAATGGATTTGAAACCCGCCGCAGCCCGGTCCAGAGCCTCTTCCCAACTGGCTTCACGGAAATGGCTGAAGGGGTTGCCTGGATCGAGTTTTTCGTCACCATCTTTTGCCACGCCCTCCTTGCGGATCAGAGGAACCGTTAGGCGATCCGGATGCCGGGCATAGTCAAATCCGAACCGACCTTTGACGCAAAGCCGGTTCTGGTTGGCCGGGCCGTCTCGGCCTTCGACATATTTGATTTCGTCATCTTTGATGTGAAAGGTTACCTGGCAGCCAACACCACAATAGGGGCACAGGCTATCTACCTGTTTGTCGGGGGCACCCACATGGACCTGATTTTCGTCGACCATCAAGGCTGGCATGAGGGCTCCGGTGGGGCATGCCTGGACGCATTCGCCGCAGGCGACGCAACTGCTGTCGCCCATGGGGTCGTCCATGTCAAAAACGATCTTCGAATGCGATCCGCGCAGGGCCATACCGATAACATCGTTAACCTGAACTTCGCGGCAGGCGCGCACGCAGAGGTTACAGTTTATGCAGGCGTCCAGATTGACTGCCATCGCCGGGTGCGAGGAATCGTTTGCCGGCATTTCCCGAGGCTCGAACCGGCTGTCATTGATGCCGGCTTTGTCGGCCCAATACCATAACAGAGACTCCGGGTCAGGGGCGGCGGCGCGGTCGGGTTGATCAGTCAGCAACAGTTCCAGAACCATTTTCCGGGCCGTGAGTGCCCGATGGCTATCGGTTGTCACGTTCATATCCGATGTTGGTTCACGCCGACAGGACGGCGCCAGAACCCGCTCACCGTCGATCTCCACCATACAGGCGCGGCAATTGGCATCCGGACGGTACCCCGGTTTGTCACGATGGCAAAGATGGGGAATGGTATTGCCCAGTCGTTTAGCCACATCCCAGATGGTTTCGCCAGATTGGCCTTCGACCTGATTGCCGTCGAGTGTGAAGCGGATCGGGTTACTCATGTCACGTCCTCCGAAAAAAACCTAAGCGCACTTAATACGGGGTTCGGTGCGGCCTGGCCCAACCCGCAGATGGAGGCGTCACGCATGGTGTCACTGAGTTCCTTTATCAGATCCTTATCCCATACAGGTTTATCAATCAGCTTGAGCATTTTTTCGCATCCCACACGGCACGGCGTACATTGTCCGCAACTTTCATCTTCGAAGAAATGAATAAGATTTTTACAAATATCTCTGACACTGTCGTCCTGGGAGAATATGACAACCGCTGACGAGCCAATAAAACATCCGTATTCGTCAAGCGTACCAAAATCAAGGGGGACATCGCCCTTGTCGGCGGGCAAAAGGCCGCCGGAGGCACCGCCCGGAAGAAAAGCAAAAAACGAATGGCCGTCTTCCATGCCGCCACAATAATCGTTAATCAATTGGTTGGCAGTGACCCCCGCAGGTACACATTTTACGCCGGGGTTGTTGACCCGTCCGGATACGGAAAAATAGTGAGGGCGGCCCTGATCCTGATACCAGTCTGAGCCTTTTTCGATGATGTCACGAAGCCAAAACATGGTTTCGACATTATTGATAAGGGTTGGACGTCCAAACAAACCACGCTGCGCCGGAAAGGGCGGGCGGTTGCGGGGCAGACCTCGTTTGCCTTCAATGCTTTCCAACATGGCGGATTCCTCGCCGCAGATGTAGGCACCGGCCCCGCGGCGCAGGTGGATTGTAATGCCGCCGGTTAGTTTGGCATCCTGCAATTTGGCCATTTCCTGGATCAGGATGTCGCGAATATGCGGATACTCATCACGCAAGTAAATATAGACGGCTTCCGCTTCGACGGCCCACGCGGCAATGAGGATCCCCTCTAGAACCCGATGGGGGTCGGTTTCAAGACAAAATCGATCTTTGAATGTGCCTGGTTCTCCTTCGTCGGCGTTTATGGCAACCAACCTTGGCTTAGGCGTGTCTTTTAAAAATCGCCATTTGCGTGCCGTTGGGAAACCGGCGCCACCCAACCCGCGCAGCCCGGAACCATCGACGATGTCGCATATGCTTTCGCGGTCGTTTGTTCCGGCCAGGCACGCGGCCCAAAGCCGATACCCGCCTGCGGCCTGATAGGCCACCAGGTCCGTATAGGCGTTGGTTTGCGGTTTTGTGTGGCCGGTCTCTACCGCTTCGACAACTGTCGATACCGTTGCGTCGTGGATTTGATTTTGACCGACAACGGCGACGGGGGCGCGGTCGCAGGCACCGACGCAGGGCGCGGTAATAACGCGCACACCGCCACCAAATTTGGTCAGGAGTTCACTTTGCAGCGATCCCGCGCCTTTGAGTTCACAGGCTATCCCATCGCACACCCGCACCGTAAGCGGGGCGGGCGCGGTTTCGCCTTCCTTGACGATATCAAAGTGATGGTAAAAGGTAGCAACTTCATAGACTTCCGCCATGGCGAGGCGCATTTCCCTGGCAAGGGCGGCGAGATGCGATGCCGACAAATGTTTATATTTGTCCTGTATTAAATGCAAATATTCGATGAGCATGTCGGGTTTGCGGGGACGGTCGCCGAGGAGAATCTGGATATCCCGGCGTGCGTCATCGGTAACCTGGCGGCCTTTCGGGCGATATAACCCAGGTTTTTTTTTACCTGTTGCAGGCCGTTTTTCCATGGTTTCCGACATTTTCTACCCTTCCGTCCGGCATCAAAAGCGCCAATAATTCAATCAATAATCTCCTTGGCATTATGTATACCACGGTGATGTCCTCCTGCGAAAGATGCAAATTAACAAGGATCCCACGCAAAGTAACGAATTGATCTTTGTCCAACAGTCTGAAATCGACTACAAGGAGATTGGATCGCTGTATTCAATGATCAGCTTGTTTTTTAACGCCCTGGAATTGGCAATCTAATGACCACAGAAATAAGTCTGTCACAACTGATTTGTTCGCGCTTATGCCACGATCTGGTCGGCGCTGCCGGCGCGATAAATGCGGGTATTGAACTGTTAGGCGAAGATCCCTCTGATTTGGCTGCACCGCTTGAGCTAATGGCAACAAGCGCGGAACAGGTAACGCGGCGGTTGTCGTTTTTTCGGGTTGCATTTGGTGCGGCAAGTGGTGCCGATCGTCCGATGGATCCGGCGGCCCTGCGGAAATTAATTGATGATTACCTGTCTGATAAAAAAATCCAAATTACCTGGAATGACATTAATTTTGAAAAATCTTCGCCCCAAAGAATATCCCTGGCGGGTAAATTGCTCTGTTTGATGATGGTTATTCTCAACGATTGTTTGCCGCGCGGCGGTGACGCAAATGTTCATTTGGCACCCATGGAAGGTGGCCTGGGAATTGCCGTTGAGGGCCGGGGACCTGATGTACGACTGCCAGACCCCCTTCAACAGGCGCTTGATGCCCGACAAGTGAATGACCAGTTGACGGCGCGAAATGTGCACGCCTATTTCGCCAATCAGTTGGCGATATCTGCGCGCGGGTCATTGGAATTGGTCGTCGGTGCAGGTATCGTGCAAATTGCCTGTATGTTGCCCGATTAAATCCCGCATACCAGCCGTTGTCATCGATCACATTCCGAAACATATGGAAACAAGCCAGATGATTAACGTCTGTTAATATCGCTGTCATTGAAATGTAATTTGACTTCGTTAATTTAGCATCCGGTTGATCCTCTGTAGGGCTGTGAAGGTTTGGCACACTAGGGACGATCGGCAGCAATGTTGTTCGGCATATTTCGGCGCCAATTGTGTCGCGGAGATTAAGTAATAATTTAAGGAGACGACTGGTATGGATGACCTGTTAACAGAGTTTTTAACAGAGACGTCGGAAAGTTTGGCCGTAATCGACGTTGAGTTGGTCAAATTTGAACAGGACCCCCAGGATGAAGCGATATTGGGTAATATTTTCCGGCTTGTTCATACCATCAAGGGAACCTGTGGTTTTCTAGGTCTGCCGCGATTGGAATCCGTTGCCCACGCCGGTGAAAATATTCTGGGGAAATTCCGCGACGGTGCCCTGCAGGTTACACCAGAGGCCGTGACCCTGATTTTACGCTGCATTGACACCATTCGAGACCTATTGGGTGAGCTTGAATCCTCGGGTCAAGAGCCCGACGGGGAAGACAGTGAAATCATTGGAGAAATGAACGCCATGGCGGAAGGCCGAACGGCCGGTGCCGCGCCAGCGGCTGCTGCACCTGCCGTTGCCGAAGCGCCTGTCGCGAAGGCAGAAGGGACACCGTCCGCCAACGAATTTGGCGCGCCAGTTGCCCAGGAATTGCTCGACGAAGTCATGCAGGCGCAATCTGCCGGAATCGAGGCGGCACCAGACAACGGGGTGGCTGCGGGGAAGCAAAGCCCGACGGGCCCGCAAACCAACGATTTTGGCGCACCGATCGCTCAGGAACTGCTCGATGAAGTTGAACAGGCCGAAGCTGCAGGCATGACAGCGGCAACGCCAGCTGCAATAAAGGCCGACGTTGATGCAGAACGGTCAGCTGATTCGGGAATGGGTGTGCCGGAACCGGTCGAAGTGGCACAGGTTCCTGCACCGGTGGAAAAAACGGCGACTCCTGCCAAAAAGCCAGAAAAAACCGCATCCAAGGAGTCAACAGTGGCGCAATCGAGTATCCGCGTTCATGTTGATGTTCTTGAGGATCTGATGACGCTGGTCAGCGAATTGGTCCTTACGCGAAATCAGCTTTTGCAGATGGTTCGCGGGCTGGATGATAGTGAATTTACCGTTCCTTTACAACGCCTCAGCCATATCACATCCGACCTGCAGGAAGGGGTTATGAAAACCCGTATGCAACCGATCGGAAACGCCTGGGCAAAATTGCCGCGGATTGTTCGTGATTTGTCGGTTGAATCGGGGAAACAAATCGACCTCGTTATGCTGGGTGCCGAAACGGAACTGGATCGTCAGGTTCTGGAATTAATTAAAGATCCTTTGACCCATATGGTTCGTAATTCGGCTGATCACGGATTGGAAATGCCGAATGAACGGGCTGATATTGGCAAACCACGCAAAGGGACAATTACCCTAAATGCCTTCCACGAAGGCGGTCATATCATCATTGAAATCGCCGATGATGGTAAAGGATTGAACATGGACCGGATCCGGCAAAAATGCCTGGATAATGGTCTGGTCTCCGATTTGGAACTGGCTGGTATGAGCGATCAGCAAATTCAGCAGTATATATTCGCCGCTGGTTTCTCTACGGCTGAAAAAGTCACCAGTGTTTCCGGCCGCGGCGTTGGGATGGATGTTGTTCGTACCAATATCGAGAAAATAGGCGGTACCGTTGAACTTAAGTCCATTGAAGGCAAAGGTACGACCTTTACGATCAAGATCCCGTTGACGCTAGCCATTGTTTCCGCGTTGATTGTGGCTTGTTGTGATGAACGGTTTGCGATACCGCAGATTAGCGTCCTGGAACTGGTTCGCGCGTCCTTAAATTCCGACAATGCAATTGAGATGATCAATGATTCGCCTGTTCTGCGGCTGCGCAACAGGCTGTTGCCGTTAATTTCCCTGCAGACACTCCTAAAACTAGAGAAAAAAGAAGTTGAAGAGCTGGTTGTTGAGGTGGTGGAAACCCCAAAAGACGATACCAACACTGAAATCCCTGCAGAAGATCGTGCTGATCCAGTGGAAGCCGTTGCCGAAGAGGAAAATGATGAATTATTTATTGTCGTCACGCAGGTCGGTAACAATACTTTTGGTATCATTGTCGATCGGGTCTTTGACACGGAAGAGATTGTTGTCAAACCGGTGGCACCTATTTTGAGAGACATTACTTTTTATTCGGGCAATACGATCCTTGGCGACGGCAGTGTAATTATGATTTTGGACCCCAATGGAATAGCCACGGCCGCAGGACAAATGGATGCGACAGATATGACAGCTGACAGCGATTCAAACGCCGGTGTCGGTGCTTCTGACCAAAAAACCTCACTGTTGGTCTTCAGGGCCGGTGCTAATGAACTCAAAGCTGTGCCCCTGGCTCTGGTCGCGCGCCTCGAAGAAATTGATATGGCAACGGCCGAGATTTCCCATGGGGAAGTTATGGTTCAATACCGGGGCCAATTGATGCCGCTTGTTCCGTTTGATACAAACCATACGTTTAAAACGGAAGGCCGCCAGCCGATTTTGGTCTTTACGGACCAGGAACGTTCCATGGGACTTGTCGTTGATGAGATCGTCGATATTGTCGAAGATCGCCTTAAAATTGAATTAGCGACCAATTCCGTTGGATTGGTTGGCAGTGCCGTTGTTGCCGGCAAGGCGACCGATATTATCGATGCGGGATACTTTCTTACAAAAGCCTTTGCCGATTGGTTTGGTACCGCCGACTCTACGTCCTACCGTGGCGCGGAGGGCGGTCGTCGCGCCCTGTTGGTGGATGACAGCCCATTTTTCCGCAACCTCCTGTCGCCGCTTTTGTCGGTCGCCGGGTGGGAAGTGATAACAGCGGAATCCGGAGATGCAGCCTTGGCATTACGGGAACGCGGCGCGAAATTTGACGTCATAATTAGTGACATTGAAATGCCCGGCATGAATGGATTCGAATTCGCTGAAGCCGTCAGAGGAGATGAGCGTTGGCAGAAAACCCCAATGGTTGCCTTGTCTGGCAACGCATCGGAAAGCGACTTAAGCAAGGGGCGGCAGGCCGGGTTTGACGATTACGTAGCGAAATTTGATCGTGAAGCTCTTGTTTCAAGTCTTGCGCAAACCGTTGCCCTAGCGATCCATCCGGAACCGTGAACCGACTAGGATGTCGTGCAGAGGGCTAAGGGCATCGTAAATCCGGATTTCCGGCGCACCGATTTTCGGTTTACGATTGCGACTTAGGCAGCTTGCGCGGGCCGTTGTTGGGCTGCATAATAATGGGTGTCCGGGACAGATGTAAGAGGCGTTGTTTTGAGGCATTGGATGTAAGCTCGTTAAAAATGAAAGAATTTTCGTAAAAATGAAATCTTGTCTTATAGTTGACGATTCCAAAGTCATTCGCATGGTGGCCCGTAAAATTCTTCAGGAGTTAGGTTTTAAAACTCTTGAGGCCGCAGATGGCCTTGAAGCGTTGGATGTCTGCAAACAAGAACTGCCGGATGCGGTCCTTCTTGACTGGAATATGCCCGTTATGGACGGCTTGCAATATCTTGTGGAACTGCGCGCGTTGCCAGGCGGAGACGGTCCAATTGTGGTTTTTTGTACAACGGAAAATGACATTGAACATATACAAAAGGCTATTGAAGCGGGTGCCAATGAGTACATTATGAAACCCTTTGATAGTGAAATTATTCAGGCGAAATTTTCTCAGGTCGGTCTTCTGTAAACGGGCTGGTTAATCATGCGACCTGCCTCAAAGGAAGTCGTGTTGGCCCTCAATAAATTAGTATGGGTAATAGTCGAATGATTCGCGTGATGCTGGTTGATGATTCCGCGGTTATTCGTGGCCTAATCAAAAGGATGATTGATACGGAAGCCAACATAGAAGTCGTCGCATCCGTCAGTAACGGAGAGTTGGCAGTTAAACGACTGGCCAGCGGCGGCATTGACGTTATCGTTCTGGATATTGAAATGCCTGTCATGGATGGGTTGACGGCGCTGCCGAAACTGATGGAAATTGACCCCAAAGTGAAAGTCGTAATGGCCTCGACGTTGACATCGAAAAATGCCGAAATAAGTATTGAAGCGATGAAAATGGGGGCGGCAGATTATGTGCCAAAACCGACGTCGACGTCACAAATTGGCGGTGCCAGTGAATTTCGCGATAATATAATTGAGAAAATCAAGGCCCTTGGCCCGTCCCGACACCCTTTGATTCCTGCAACCAGACCGAGGCCTCAGGCGACAAGCGAACTCCGAACAGAAACAGCTACGCGTTCGCGCCTGGCGAATGCGATCGGTAATATTCAGCTGCGCCCATCGCCGGCTAAATTTCCGCCGGAAATCGTCGCGATTGGCAGCTCAACAGGGGGCCCGCAAGCCTTGTTCGAAGTCTTGAAAAACATATCCCCAGCCGTACGAGTCCCCATATTAATCACCCAGCATATGCCAGCATCGTTTACGACGATTTTAGCCAAACACATTACAAATTCAGTTGGCCGTGAATGCACGGAAGGGATTGACAGAGAAGTGATACAACCGGGGCATATTTATTTGGCACCTGGCGATTATCACATGGTTGTGGAATCCCAAGCGGCAAATAAAGTCATTCGCTTGAACCAGAATCCTCCAGAAAACTATTGCCGCCCGGCGGTTGATCCTATGTTTCGAAGCATTTCTGAGGTATTTGGCCCCCGCGTATTGTCCGTGGTTCTCACCGGGATGGGGTCTGATGGGAGTCGCGGTGCTAAAGTTATCGCCGATGGCGGGGGAACGGTTATTACACAAGATGAAAAAACAAGTGTCGTATGGGGAATGCCCAGTGCGACGGCGGCCCAGGGAATCTGTAGTGCCGTGCTTCCGATCAACGAGATCGCAACTTATATTAATAATTTTGTAGCTAAGGGCAGAGCATGAAACCAGAAGATTTTGATCTGATCCGCAAAATTTTGAGAGATCGATCCGGGTTGGTTCTGGGAGATGAAAAGGCCTATCTGCTGGAAAGCCGGCTCACCCCAGTTGCACGGAAACACGGACTTAACGACTTGGATGACATCCTGAGTAAAGTTCGTATGGCACCGAGCGAAAATCTGCTGATTGACATAACCGAGGCGATGACGACAAACGAGTCGTTCTTTTTTCGTGATGTAAAACCCTTCGATATTTTCCGCGACAATGTTTTGCCGCACCTGATCAAGTCCCGTGCCGGTAAAAGGTCCTTTCGTATTTGGTGCGCTGCAGCATCCAGTGGTCAGGAACCTTATTCCCTGGCAATTTTACTCAAAGAGGCGGCTGCACAGTTGACGGGGTGGCGACCAGAAATCGTCGGCACAGATATTTCAAACGATATTCTCGAACGCGCCAAAAGTGGTCGATACAGCCAGTTTGAAGTACAACGGGGCCTCGCTATCCAGTTGCTTGTAAAATATTTCAGCAAGGACGGTGAATATTGGCAAATAAACCGCGACATCCAGGAAATGGTCAAATATCGGGAGTATAATCTCCTGGACAATTTTGCGCCGCTTGGTCAATTCGATGTGGTGTTTTGCCGCAATGTACTCATTTACTTTGATCAGGAAACCAAAAAACAAGTTTTGGAGCGCATCGCCAAAATGCTCCCCGAAGACGGGGTGGTATTCCTTGGCGGCGCAGAAACCGTGCTTGGTATAACCGATAAGTTTGAGCCTGTTCCCGGTCAGCGTGGAATTTACAAACTGACCGGCAAGTAGGGACCGTCGCCCTAAATCAGGCGCTGGCCTGCTTTGGTGGCTGTTCCGTCTCAGGGTCCCGCATTACATATCCACGACCCCATACGGTTTCGATATAATTATCGCCATCCGTCGCCGTTGACAGTTTTTTGCGCAACTTGCAAATAAAGACATCTATAATCTTCAGTTCAGGCTCATCCATGCCTCCATAAAGATGATTTAAGAACATCTCCTTGGTTAGCGTGGTGCCCTTACGCAGGGACAATAATTCGAGAATGCCATATTCCTTGCCGGTCAAATGTATGGACTGACCGCCAACGTCAACGGAACGGGCATCAAGATTGACAGTCAGTTTCCCTGTCTCGATTACCGACTGGGAGTGACCCTGGGAGCGCCGAACGATCGCTTGTATGCGGGCGATCAATTCCGCTTTATTAAAAGGTTTCGTCAAATAGTCGTCGGCACCACTGGCAAGTCCTTTGACTTTGTTTTCAGACTCCGTAAGGCCCGACAAAATCAATACCGGCGTCACCACACGGGCGTCACGCAGGCGACGCAGAACTTCCATGCCGTCAATATCCGGCAGCATTAAATCCAATATGATTATGTCGTAATCATAAAGTTTACCAATTTCCAGACCATCTTCTCCCAGTTCGGTGGCGTCAACCACCATACTTGCAGATTCAAGCATCATTTTGATGCTCTGTTGTGTGGTTGGATCGTCTTCTACCAGAAGCACCCGCATATTATTAGCCTCTTGACGTCAAATAAGATTCTGTTAACCATATTCCTCAGTGTGGATTTGTGCAAGGGCTGCAGACAATAACGATTAATGTCCCTGCCATTAAGATATGAAATTTTACGATAACTTAAGTGCTGGTTGCGCATATTAGGCTGCAACAAGTGGGTGGTTAGGAAGTGCCGGGTTCAGACGGAGGTGTGTATTGAGCGGGTTTGGTTCAAATATAGTTAGCGAAATCAATCACTTATCTGCGTATGATGTCTATGGACAGGTAAAAAACATTGTTGGACTACTGATTGAAGTTGGTGGTGTTCAAGGCAATTTATCCATTGGCGACCATTGCATTATCTCGACACGTTCCAATGTGCCTGTTACCTGTGAGGTTGTCGGATTTGCAAATGGCAATGTTTTGGTAATGCCATTTGGTTCATTAGATGGAATCGGAATGGGGTGTCGGGCGCAGGTTGGTAATGCGGACCCGTCCATTTACCCCACCATGGCATGGCTGGGGCGGGTCATTAATGCCTTTGGTGAACCGATCGATGGTAAGGGGCCGCTGGCCGTAGGGGCGACCGGTTACCCCATAAGAAACGCACCGCCGCCTTCTCATACCCGCCAACGGGTCGGCCAAAAGCTCGACTTGGGGGTGCGTTCTATCAATACATTTTTGACCTGCTGCCAAGGTCAACGCATGGGCATTTTTGCCGGGTCCGGAATTGGCAAATCAAGTATTCTTTCGATGATGGCCCGGCACACAAATGCCGAGGTTGGGGTCATTGGGCTGATCGGTGAACGGGGGCGGGAAGCGCGCGAATTTATCGAAGATCATCTGGGCGAAGACGGGTTGGCAAAAAGTGTCGTCGTTGTCGCCACGTCCGATGAATCGCCGTTGGTCCGCCGGCAAGCCGCTTACATGACAATGGCCATCGCCGAGTTTTTTCGCGATCAACCCAAACAGGTTTTGTGTTTAATGGATAGCGTGACCCGTTTTGCCATGGCGCAACGCGAAATATCCCTGTCAACCGGAGAACCGCCGACCAGCAAGGGTTATACACCGTCGGTTTTTGCTGAACTGCCGCGTTTACTGGAACGGGCGGGCCCGGGCGCTGAAGGGCAGGGAAGCATCACCGGACTTTTTACCGTATTGGTTGAGGGTGATGATCACAATGAACCCGTTGCAGATGCCGTTCGCGGAATCTTGGATGGCCATATTGTTCTGGAACGTGAAATTGCCGAACGCGGACGTTATCCGGCAATAAACATCCTGCGCAGCGTTTCAAGAACCATGCCGGGTTGTAATACGGCAGATCAAAATGCCCTAATCGCCCGTGCCCGACAGTTGATGGCCGTTTACGAAGATATGGCGGAACTGGTTCGTTTGGGTGCCTATCGACGCGGGACTGATCCACAGATCGATGAAGCGATACGTTATCACGAACCCCTGGAATCGTTTCTGGCGCAGGAGATAGGCGAAGCGACCGAACTCGATGCCTGTTATCATATGCTGGCAGATATTCTTGGGTTGACGATACAGCCGTCTGACGCGGCGTCTCAACCGACACCGCCTGAAGGGGCCGCCGGTTAATGGCGAAAGGCCTTAAATCCTTAGTACGCCTGAACGAATGGAAGGTTGACGAAAAACGCCGCATATTGGGAGAACGACTGTCGCAAATTTCTGCTTTGGAGGATGGCCTGACGGCGCTTGAAGAGGAAGTCTTGAATGAACAAAGTGTGGCTCAGCAATCGCCGCAGGAAGCCGGGTTATTTTATGGTACCTACGCGAATGGGGTGATCAGTCGGCGTGACCAATTCAAATCCGATATCAATGAGATGGAAAAGCAAGTACAAGCCGCCCGGGACGATTTAAACGAGGCTTATCGGGAACTCAAAAAGTTCGAAATTATCCATCGACAACGAGAAAAACGGGAAGCGGCGGAACTTGAAAAAAAACAACAAAGTCTGTTGGATGAACTCGCATTGCAAAATCACGAGCGCAAATAAAAATTCTGATTCGACTAGGGTCAGGACCCCTTAATTTGATCCATTCTGCGGAGGCGATTTATCTTATCGGTTAGGCGGGAAGACGCAGGAAACCCCACGGTTTTCAAGTTTTTTCAACGAAGCCAGAGAGATAAAGCGCCCCGCCCCAAGGGGTTTGTCCGTAAGCTCACGCCTTGTGCGAAAACAAGGCTCGAATATGCCCAG
>JAJFII010000108.1 GCA_021775095.1 Rhodospirillales bacterium | reverse complement strand
GCGAATAACGAAGGGCAACCTGCGCTACCGAAACCCCTGACGCCGACGCCTGACGACAAATTAAACGCTTCTCTTCCGACGACCAAAATCGACGCTTTCGACCGACCATTCCAATACCCTTAGTGTCCACTATCGTTAGTGGACACTAAGGGTATTCCGACAGAGAGTGCCAGAGCGGGTTAACCGGACGGACACGCGATAACTAATGATCTGTTATCTGTAATCGGCAACCCTTCTGACTAATCCGCTATAAACCAGGCTTACTGAGCGGCGCGATCATGTCGGAGAGGGTTACTTTGCCGAAATGGTAGTTGTGGCAGTCGGTGCACTCTTGAACTTCCGTTTCGCTGTTGTGGCACTGCAGGCAGGTGGCCTTATCCATTGGTTTGAAATTGGCACTATGGGTTTTGGGGTTACGATCTTTGTAGGAGGCCTGATATTTCGCCTCAGGATCAACCACATGGCAGTTCTGGCAACCATCTTCGCGCAGCACGGCGGCATGTTTTTCGTGCGAGAAAAGGGTCGCCAACTTAACCTGTTTGACCGGGTATCGGGCCTGCCAATTGATCTTTGCAACCCCTTGTTTGTCGACATCGACGCTGTGGCATTTACCACATTTTCCGGGCGCGCCAGGATCGACGAGACGATCAAATACCGGCTCGGCAAGATCTTTCAAGGTTCCGGCAGAGGCCCGAGAACCAACGGATATCCAGCTGAAAAAGAACGGGTCGCTATGTTCTTTCGCCCTGTATACCAGGCCAAAATCTTCTCCCCGCCAGCCACCAAAATACATCCAGGTTTTCATATCAGGGGCCGGCAGAAGAGCTGCCTCGACAATGCCTGCCGGCGAAGGGGCTGGCCCTTGATCTTTGCTTTCCCCGTCCAAAATTTCTTCATCATCTGAATTGTCAGCGAGGATTTCATCGTCCGCGTCCGCTTCATCTGATAAAATATCCTCCCCATCGGATAAGATATCCTCCCCATCGGATAGAATATCCTCCCCATCGGATAAGATATCCTCCCCATCGGATAAGATATCCTCCCCATCAGATAGAATATCCTCCCCATCGGATAAAATATCGTCGGCGTCTTTTTCGCCGTCTTTTTGTTGTGCCAGAATATCATCATCGGATTTTTCGTCGGCTAGTATGTCGTCGCCTAATATATCGCCATTTTTGCCGGCATCTTTGTTTATCTGCGGATCGTTTATCTGCCCATCTTTTATCTGCCCATCGGCGATGGGCGTAGGTTTTTTTGTAACTGCGTCCAAAAGGCTTAACCGGGTTGGTAAAATTTTTCCGGCTTTTAGCTCAATCATTTCCTGGGCCAGGTTGGGCAGCCAGGAATCGAGGGTCCGGCGGACCACATCGTAGGGCAGAGAGGCCATCATATCGGCGGTCAGGGATTGGCTCAGAGAGCTGTCCATTGTGATTTTTTCAACCAGCATCGTTGGCCCGTCAACAAGCAGACCAAAGAGCAGTTTTTTGACCCCCCAGGCGACGTTTTCGACGGCAACCAATGATTCGGGGCTGGCTTCGCCGAGGTCGAGCAGGTCTTGCCCTTCGAGCATTTGCAAATCCGCCTTAAGCCCCATGTCCGTAGCCAGAAGTAATTTCATGAATGGCGTAATGGGATTTTCAGAAAATTCAGGCCAATAGCCGATGGCGATATTTTGGTCCTGCAATGTTTCCAAATCAAAGCCCGGAAGGCTAAGGAAAATCATGTTGCGCGGGCCGGAACCCGTGCGACCGGTAATCTCGTCCAAATGACAAGACGCGCAGGTCTGATCAAAGGGTTTTACTGTCATCACCCGGCCTTGCGGTCCAGCCTCGTGGCAGTCCTGGCAATCGGTGGGTTTTTGATTGTTTTTGCTTTCCGGGAAATGCCTGGAAATGTGACTTTGGTGGTCAAATAAGATGGCGGTCCGATTAAAATATGGATAGGCACCAAACGGCGGATGGCCTTCGTCAAAGCGCTCGAAGTTTTCTTTGTGACACGATTGGCATTGATCTGACGACATTTCAGATATGTTGCTGGTCGCCCCCTGATGTTCCTGATGACAGGTGGCGCAGGCAATTTTTTCACCGGGCGCGGTTGGCCCCGGGAAAACGGCTCGGGCGAGGGTAAGGCCTGTTGGCGACGCTGTGGTTTCGGCTTCGTTCATAATCGTCGCCGCCAAATTTTTCGGCGTCAAATTGTGGGCCAACAGGGGCTCCGCCCCCATTTTATGACAATTTTGACAGCCAGTGCTGCCCTGTTCAGCATTGCTGGGTGCCGTGATCTGGCCGATCCAATGGGACATGGATTTTTCCTGATCTTGATGACATGTCACACAATCGCCGATCCCGGCATGCTGACCTGACAGGGGCCCAGGCGACAGCCAGTCCGAACCGTAAGAGGCCGAAATTAAAAGGGCGATAAATCCGAGCGTAACCGCCGCAAGCCATTTGGTTGCAACACCGCGCAGGTTCGCCAGAGATTTTTTCGGCACACATTTTTGCGGCGGGATCGAACAGTGACCCTTTGAAGTCGGGCCCTGTTGACAGCCACCGCCATCGCCTTTGGGCCGCGTGCAGACCCAGAGATCGCCTTCCTGAGTTGGCAGACAGCTTGCCCTGACACCACAGCTTCCCGAGGGATCCGGCCCGTGCCGGCACGGTTTGCCGGCCGCCAGGCGACCACAAACCCACATGTCGTTGGGCCGCTGATAATTGCTGTCACGGAACCCGAAGAATTGCAGTTGGCGGGTGTTTTCGTCCGTCATGAGGTGCCCAACCGATAGCCGTAAACCAATGAAAGATGAAGGACGCTAAGCAGCAACAGGGAATAGGTTGCCGGTATATGAACAAATAACCAGGCGCGCAACAGGGTCAAATGTGCGTACTGAAAATCGAGGCCGTCCTTTTGTAAAACCTTTTCGCGAATTTGCGCGAGGGTTTCACGCGCCTTATTATCAAGATAGCGATCAGCAGAATCCATGTCTTGCAGCAATTTATCGATGCCACCGCGTTGCCCTAAAAGGTGTTCGAAGAGATTCCGCGGTGCCGCAAAAAACGGGCTGAGACGGGCCGTATAGAGCTTGGATAAGGTCCGGGTTTGGGTCTCTTCCATTGTATTCAAAATAAGGGTTTCGACTTCTGACGCCAGTTGCGAACGAAAAAGACCCATGCGGTCGCGAAAAACCGGCTCGCCCCTTTGCTGTTGGCGGATCGGGATGATACGATTAATGGCAAGGCCGATCAGCCCGCTCACGCCGACAATCATGAACATCCCCCAGAGGATCGTTTCAAACCGCCCCGTGGGCAGGGACCCGTCCGTATGAAGCAGAAAAAGAACCAGGGTGAAGATACCGCCATAGGCATGGAACTGCATCCATACGGCCGCCGGCATCAGGGGCAAAAAGGACAGTTTTTTACGGAGATTAAAGAACGTCAAAAAGACGACCATTATGAAAAGTCCCCATCCCGTGGCATAGGGCACTTGGTGGAGGGTGACACCATAGGCCCAGGCCAGGGCAAACGTAACAATAAGTGCTGTCAGCAAAAGCACTCCGTTGCGCAGCCGTCTTGCCATGAAAAAGGTGCTTATCATCGATTTAACCACTCAACGACAGATTTGTGATCTCTCATATCAATGCGGACCAAAGCATCATGGGGGCAGGCCAATTGGCACGCCGGACCGGTTAACTGATCCTGGCACAGATCACATTTCGTCGCCTTGACAATCGGTGCGTAGGTCGCCCGATCGACAATAAAGTCGCCATTTTGGTCGCGGATTTCAACCATTCGAATGTTATCATAGGGGCAGGACGCGGCGCAGGTGCCGCAGCCGATGCAGGACAGATCGTTAATGATCACATTGCCGGTAATTTGATGGCGGCCAATCGCCCCCGTGGGACAACCGATCAGGCAAACGGGATCGACACAATGCATGCAGGCATTGGCCACCATCAGGTTGCCTTCACTCGGGCCATGGCGAACGAAACGGGGATTGTTGTCGTGCGCTGCGGCGCAAGCCCGTACACAATCGTCGCAATTGACGCACCGGTCCGTATTAACCATCATGGTTTGTGTTCCGTTGATGGTCCTGTTGTTAATCAGGAAGTCGATCAAGTTTTGGTCCATTCGACCTTCGTGGCTTCGCTGTTCCCAAGGGTTTTCGTCGTCAACAACCAGGTTCGGCAGTTGATCTTCCGGAATATTGGGCAATAGATGCCGTTCGATCAGCGCACTGGGAATCAGTAAAATATCGACATAACCGATGGCCCGCAGCGAGCGCACATAGGGGACATGATCATCGCCGCGCCAATTGGCGACAATTTCCTCCAGTCCAAAAACATCGTGCCGGTCCAGGTAATCGACGGTCCGTTCCTTGCGATCCAGCATCTCACTCACCCGCCCGAAACCCGAAGCAATCACGATCAGGTCGTTGGGGTAGTGGCCTTGCTGGGCAATAACCGGTTCGTTGTCGATAACGCTTTCTGAATCTCTGGCGTCGGCCTTTTTAAAGGTCCGGTTCCATTCAAAATCGCCAAAAGTCTCGTAGCGGGTCTGTTGACAAATTTCGGCAAGGGTGTCCTCCGGCATATGGGCAAACAGCGGCAGGCTTTGCAACTGACGGAGCATTGCCCTTTCCCGGTAACGATCATCAATAAACGCGCGAAACCATTTATCCCGGTTGCGAATATCGCGCAATCCCTGCCAGCGGATCTCGAGAAGCTCGGAATCCTCGTCAGCGAAAATGGTTGCTGTTCGCACGCTTCGCGTCAGCGCAGCGATTTCGCCGAACATATTATTTTGTTCGATCGACATTTTAACGGTTTCGCATTCTGCCCGTATGCGTTCAACGTTTTTGATAAAAGACCGGGCCACGGGTACCGCACCGGATCCGACATTGCGAACAGAAGTGCTGGTTCCCACATAGCTTTGGAGATCGCGGACTTCCGCATATTTGGGTTGTGTTATGCGGCGTTTTAGGGCCTGCCAAAAACTCTGTTTGTGCCCATCAGTCGTATCCGTCGTTAGTGCGGGTTCGTCTTTTACGATGGATTCCGGTACCTTAACGATCAATCTCTGCGATCCGGAAATGGGCAAAAACACGGAGTTGCCATAGTCGCCTTGCCGGATGACAATATCGCCTTTTTTATAGGCGACCTTGCGCGAATCAAATTTAATGATATCGCGCAGTTTTTGGGATTTGGGAAAGGCCTTGGCATCGATCGACGAAAGAAGTGGCAAGGACAAAGCCTGATCAATGTCCCGCTCCTTCATTTTGGGACCAAAGGGTTGATCCCAGCGTTTTGGTCGGTCGATCGATGCTTTTTTGGCCATTATAAATCCCTAGGTTTGGCGTCGGTTTTTATTGCGCGGCTTTGCCCATATATTTGTCGGCTGCCGGTAACATGGCTTTCACACCGGCCATTTGGCTGCCATCATAATTGGCGACAATAGCCTGGGTCTGGACAGCAATGGCCTCGGCAATTTTACTCAGGCTGGCACCGTTATTGAGCTTGAGTTTGGCACCCTTCGCTAACTTGGCGACTTCTTTGATTTCGGGCAGGTCAACCGCCGCCGCAATTTTATAGAACCGCTTGCGTGCTTTGGAGGCCCGTCCGGCCATCTTGATGGCATAGGTTTTCTTTTCTGTCGCTTTTCCGACGGCATTCAGGGCGGTTTCCAGCTCGATCGCCTGACCGACGACATACATCAGGTTTTTGCGCGAATCGCTGGCCGGGTCATTGGTTTTTGTGTACCACAAATTGTGCCGGACTTCGCCCTGTGACCAGGCGACCAATTCAAACGGGCTGCCAGGCGTGTGACCGCCCATATTTACCAGTTTCTCATTGGGCACGGTGTGACAACTGTAGCAGTTCTTCGCCCAACGATACATTTCCTTGGGACGGATCATGCCCTTGGCTTCGGCCATCGCCCAACGGGCATTGGCTTCGTCAGCCGTTTCAGCTTCCTTTTTCTTGCCACTAAATTCGCTGTGCACCTTGATCCAGTCCTTGCCGCCACTATGACAGGATTCGCAACTGATTCCGGCGATCGGTTTGAGCTTGTCTGCTTCCACGACAGAGGTGAAATGACAGTCTAAACAAAGGCTACCGGCTTTGATCCGTTTGAAACCCATTTTCTTTGCAATTTCGCGGCCTTCTTTTGCCCGCGGCATATCACGGAAGGTGGAAAAATGGTGTGTTGCTTCCCAAACGGCGCCGGTCGCTTTGTGGCACTCGGTACATTTGGTCGGGCCAACAACATTGGCCGCATCAGCTCTGGCAACGGGCGTTCCCACGACACCCACAAAGACATATAGGGCCAACCCCATGGCGATGGTTAGAACACGCCGCAATGGATTTTCGAAAAAACAGGTTCTATTCATTATGACCGTGCCCAGATTGATTGTTTTTGTCATTCTATCCATTCCCATACTGTTTATTTAAATGCAGAAGTTCAGGCTTTTCGTGCTGTCAGGCGTCCAAAACCAAATCCCCGTCCGGTACCGCAATACAGACAAGACAGGTCCCCTCCTCTGGCGGGCTTGCCGGATCACTCAGGTATTTAACCTTACCTTTTTTGATCGCCGTCACGCAGGTGCCGCAACTGCCGGCCCCGCAGCCAAAGGGAATATCAACATCGTTGTTCTTGGCCAATTCCAAAATCGAATCCGTATCACCGGTCCATTCAACGACTTTGCCACTGGCCGCCAAAGTTATCTTTGTACCGACCGCCTCAGCTTTTTCTTCTGCAGCAGCAGGTGATTTTTTCACGGTTGCGGGGCCAAAGGCTTCGAAATGGACGTCCTTATCCGGCACCCCCCATTGTTTAAGGCCGGCAGTGATTGCAGACATCATCGGCGGCGGTCCGCAAATGTAAAATTCGTAATTTGGCGAGTCGAGCAAACGCTTAAATAAATCGACACTGACATGTTCCGTATAGTCATAGTGATAGCCTTTGCGACAGGCCTCTGTCGCATTGGAATAACAGATGATCACATGGATATTTTCATGTTCTTTTTCGATGTTTCGCAGGTGCTCCGTCATCGCAGCATCCAGACTGTTGATGACGCCATAAAAGAACCAGACTTCTCTTTTGCTGTCCGATTTGGCCAGGGTATTGATCATTGACAGAACCGGTGTCAAGCCGACGCCGCCACCGATGAGGACGACCGGCCGGTCACTTTCCATATTGAGATAAAATTTTCCGCTGGGCGCACCGACATCGAGAATATCGCCCTCGTTTAAGTGATCGTGAAAATAATTGGAAGAGAGGCCAGGCGGCAGATCATCACGATCCCTGGGAGGCGGAACCCGCTTTATCGATACCCGATAAAAATCCCGTTCCAGGGGGGAATCCGATAGCGAGTAACAGCGGACGATTTCGCTCGGCTGGTCTTTGATCCGCAGGCGAAAAGTCAGAAACTGGCCGGGCTCAAAGGGTGGGATCGGTTTGCCATCATGGGCGGTGAGATAAAACGAGCAAATATCCTTGTTGGCGGATTCTGGATTCTTTTTGGAAATGGTAAATTTTCGATATCCATTCCACTTATGTTCTTCGCGTGCTCTTTGGACAATGGCGGCCTGCAAGACGATTTTGGAGCGGCGGCGGAAAAAATCCAACTCTTCCAAGCCCAGCCGGGTCGAATGACGCCATTCACTTAACGACCGAACGCCACCAATGAACGCATAGGTAAATGCAGCGAGAAGTGTCGCGTAACCGGCCAATTCCAAAACAGCTTGCATCTCAGTCTCCCCGTTCGTAATTCGTTTTTAGAAAAGCAGAAACAAATTTTATTGCTCCGCTATTTATCTGTGGCTAATTCTAAAAACGCAGTATCCACTCGCTTCGCATACCCAAGACGTCGCTCTGATTTTCTTTTGCAATTGCAAAGCCATCCAGTTGCAAAACCGATCGACGACCAACGGCCTGCTGGAATCTCGCACCAATGCCGCCTTGGTCGCTAACCGTCGTCTCAGATCCGAGACGTCCAGCCACTTCAAAGATTATCTGCCGGCGGTCATCATCAAAAAACATTTGATATCCAATCGCCGATCCGACAACTTCATCGGCGCGATTTGATATGGGTGCTCCGACAGAGCCCGTTCCCAGAGACGCAAACAAAATTCCGACCTGACCCAAAGGGCCACCGGTGGAGGCACCACGGGACGCCGATGAATAATGGTCGATCCCGGCAAACGCATTAAAATATACCACATCGTGACTTTTCAAGGGGGCAAAAGACGTTTCCGCCATCAGCAATACGCCGTCATCAATCGCTGCATTCGGGGTGTCCAGGGCAAAGGATCCATTGATCCGGAAGGAGGTATTGATTTGACCAATTCTCTGGGTCGCAGCCAAACCCGCGTAAAAGCCGTCGCCACGACCGCCGGCCTGGCCAATGCGATCATCGCCGCTCTTCACATAGGCCAGATCCAAATTAACCGTCGACGCCCGGAAATCGGTTTCACTGAAGAGGCCAAAAATCTGCGCATCCTCATCTTCGACATTGTCATCCCGGTTGACCTGATTCCAGCCATATAGAAAAGTCAGGCGGCTATCTACGACATAGGGAAATTGTAGTGTATCGCGGTTTATCGCAATGGCATCAATGGTGTCGTTCAGCATCACGCCTTCCTGAAAGAAGATTGGCTGACGTCCAATGGAAAAACCCAGATCATAAGCGCTGCGATCTTCCGGATCCAGGCGCGGGAAAATCTCACCGAGTTCACCTTCGAAAAATAACGTGGAAATTCGGCTGTTAAATTCGTTCTGCCATCCCTGGTCAGAACCACTTGGCCGCCAACGGTGTCCCGATGAGGCACCGTTAAATTGAATGGGATCAAGACCTAATAATATTCGTTCCGTACCGGACAATTGTAAATTGGTGAAAATATCGAGGCTATTTGCCCATTCGCCAAGGTCTCCGGCATCGTTATTGGCGACATAACTTAAGGCCGATCGATAATCGCCGAAAACCCATAATGCCGGCTGCCAGACGGCACCGGTCGGCAGCTCAAAACCCTCATCAATGGCACCGGTGCCAAGGAATCGCGGTCCGATCTCAATGATTGGCGGAGTGCGCTCGGGAATCTGTCCATCGGATAAATAAGGCAAGGGTGTTTCCAGAAGCGCTCCGGACGGTTTTTTTTCCTCCGCCGCCGCGTCATTTGCAATGAGCGCCAGGGCAAGACCGAATACGCCAAGCAACGTGAACCAGGTCCATTGGCGATGCCCCGGATAACATACTGTTGTTAATTTCACTGTATTTAGCATCCCTACGGCTCGATCTTCACTTTAGCTTCGCGCTCCCACAGCGTCGATGCTCCTTTGACGACCCGCCGCCCGATTTCGGCGGGGCTCATGTTGTAGTCGAAACCGACGCCTTGAATGGCAGCAAGCAAATTTATCGGAATCATTTGCGAGTTCATTCGAACCTTTATGCGGTATTCTCCGGGTTCCGATAACAAGTCTCGATCTATTTCATAGTGGGCGGTGCGTTTTCCCAAAGGTTCAATGGTCTGTTTATGTTTACGTGCGCCGCGCGGGCGTCCGTATATGGTTGTCGCGCGACGTTCTGGCCTGACGAAGGGTTGGGCGCTCACGGAGCGATTAATTGCGAGCACCTGTTCCCGTTCGCCGCCTCGGGCTAATCGAACAATGAACTTACTCTGCAGATTGAACAGATCTTTATCAAAGGGCAGATCACCATTGTGAACATAAAGCGAGTGTGCGTCCCGGACGTCTCCGTTGGGGTCCCGGTCGCCGGATTGGAAGATTAGCTTTCCCTTGGGATCGGTCACCATGACCTCCAGATAGAGCAGTCTTTCCGCGTCAAAGCCTGTCGGTACGCCATGACCATCGGTACCACTTCTTACGTCGATATTGAATGCCAGACCGTCGGCGCCAGATTGTGTCACTTGAATTTCGTCAAGTTTAAAGCCGTTACGCAAAACCTCGAGACGTTTGTCTTCGGCGTAACGCAAGCGTTCAAATTGGACATTGAGAATATCTCTGGCGTCGTACCGATCATCGACAGAAGCCCAGGTTTCCGGGAACATAAAGGTGTCCTTGACGCTATCTTCAAATTTATCGGTCCCCCATCCAGCTTCGTGATCAAATAAAAGCCACTCTTCCAATGACTTGAACTCGGCCGCTTCCACATTGTGTGGGAAGATCCCGGGATGAACGACAGAATAATCTGGGCCGGCGAAAAAATGATTGGTCAGACGGCGATCGCCTGTTGGTACGCCGCCGACAATCGCAGCGGGGCCCGTTTCATATCCCGCATTGACACCCTGCTCTTTTCCCATATGGCAGTCTTGGCAGGAGACCCCGTTCCTGGCGGCAGGCGAGCGCTTGTATTCGGCAAAAGCCTCTTCCAGACGGAAGCCATTTAGTAGGGTTACATCGTGGCAGGAGGCACAAAAGCCAGGCGTTGTCAGGCCAAAGAACTTTTTTGCCTCCGTATGAATCTGCCGACCCGACTGGCCCTTTTCCGTAACGACCCGATATTTTTCCGGCAGGGAAAGAACCCGCTTGAGTTCTTCGTTGCCAGTGGGGCCATAGACGGGCTGGAAAAGATCCCCCGATTTCACCGGAAAACGACCGGTTACTTTGCCATAGGAGTTGGGCACCCGGTGACAGACGATGCAAGTGATACCCTCACGAGAGGCTGCCGGGCGCTCGAGGTTGGAAATGTTAATCGACTCATTTAGGTTCATACCCACCTGATTATGACATCGAATACAAAAGTCCCCATTCGTCGTGCTGGTCAGCTTGTTGATTGTCCGTTGCATGGCCCCATAAACCGGACTGATCTGAGAATAAGCATGTTGCGAGACGGACCATTCTTCATATTGCTTGGGGTGGCAGGTCGCGCAGGTGTTCGCCGACGGATAGTTTGCTTCGATAAACAGATCCCGGTGGGCCTTCAGGGCTTCCTTGGACGTTGGATCTGCAGCGGGATCATCCGAAGTTGCGTTTTTTTGTGTTTTATTATCACTATTTTTTTCGTCTGTGAGAAGACCGTCAGCTTCTTTTTCATCCTCTTTATCGTCGACGAGAAGGTTGTCGTCCTCTTTCTTGCTGTCGAGTAATTCATCGCCCTTTTTTTCGTCAACCAGGAGATCGTCTTTCTCGTCAACCAGGAGATCGTCTTTCTCTTCAACCAGGAGATCGTCTTTCTCGTCAACCAGGAGATCGTCTTTCTCTTCAACCAGGAGATCGTCTTTCTCGTCAACCAGGAGATCGTCTTTCTCGTCAACCAGGAGATCGTCTTTCTCGTCAACCAGGAGATCGTCTTTCTCTTCAACCAGGAGATCGTCTTTCTCTTCAATCAGGAGATCGTCTTTTTCTTCAACCAGAAGATCATTGCAATCTTCCTTAACGAGGCTGTCGCATTCCTCGCCCTTCGTTTTGGTGGCGCTTGTCGCGGCAATCTCGAGAGCGGGGAAGATCGATACCGGTGAAGGATTTTTCTTAGTGCTTTGCGATGATTTTGCTGCCGAACCCAGACCTGGAAAATTTGTCAACGCCACAGCAGCAAAAACTGATATCGCGACAGCTTGCGACAATTTACTCATATCGATCACGCCAACCCCTCATTTTACAGCCACCCAAGTCTATACGCTTTATTGACTAAAGCCGGTAATCCGCGCGCCCGTCTGTCGGATATTAATTTCCGGTCAGCGACTGTTGTGCATCGCAGTTACATTCTGGTAGCCGGGACCGCTGGATCAACCAAGCACAGCATTATTTTGATGTCATGTTACATACATTTTAATTGGAATTAAATAGATTATCTACGCCTATTGCGCTAGTTCGCGGGTTTTATGTGAATAGAAAGTGGGTAAAAATAATGCTTTTATGCAATTTGAGTATTAGGGGCACAATTGGCACATTTGCAGCGGATCGTTTGACAGATTGGGTATGAAAAATGTTTCTGCTATTCTGTAACGATACGGAATTTGTATTTATACGATAACGATTACAAATTTTTGCTAACATCCTAGCCGATGGAAGGTGTCCCCTCGGCCCCTGTGAGAACCTTGCCCAAGGAGAAATAAGATGAAAGCGTCCGATCTATTTGTTGCCTGCCTGGAAAAAGAAGGTGTCGAGCGGATTTTTGGCGTTCCGGGGGAAGAAAATGCCGATCTCATGATTTCACTCCTCACCAGTCCCATTGAGTTCATTCTTTGTCGCCACGAGCAAGCCGCAGCCTTTGCCGCGGATGCCTATGGACGCCTGACCGGAAAAGCAGGCGTATGTTTGGCGACACTGGGTCCTGGCGTTACCAATCTGGTGACGGGTTTGGCCGATGCCAATATGGATCGCGCTCCGGTTGTCGCGATTATTGGCCAGGCCTCAACCAATCGACTTCACAAGGAAAGCCACCAGAATATGAACGCCATCGAAATGTGTCGGCCGATTTCCAAATGGGCACAGACAATTTTTGACAGCAAAAATATTACCGAAGTGGTGCGTAAGGCCTTCAAAATCGCTGAAACAGAAAAACCCGGCGTTACCGTTATCGAACTGCCAGAGGATATCGCCAAAGAAGAGCTCAATGATGTCCCCATGGAGCCGGTTGTCCTCAGGCGTTCCGCAGCGGATCATAAAGCCGTCCGCCAAGCCGTCGAAATTATCCTGGAAGCGAAAAATCCCATTATCCTTGCCGGTAACGGCTGTGTTCGAAAAAGGGCCGCAGATCAATTGCGCCGCCTCGCCCGAAAAACCGGCATCGGTGTAGTTAATACCTTTATGGGCAAGGGCGCGATCCCCATGGATGACGATCATTGCCTCTATACCATGGGTTTAGGCTCAGGTGACTACATCAATTTGGCTTTTGATGATGCCGATGTGGTGATTACGGTTGGCTATGATCTTGTTGAATATTCGCCGGAAGCCTGGAACAGGAAGGCCGGGAAGAAAATTATACATGTCGACTTTTTGCCCGCCGAAGTGGATCGAAATTTTCCTGTGATGGTTGATATTGTTTCCGACTTGGCCGATGCCCTGTGGCAAATCAACGAGCTTTTAGACGAAAAGAGCGAAGGTCGATTGCCGCTTTTTGACATTCAATCTCGGGCCAAATTACGGGCCACTATGAGCGACGATTTTGCCGAAGAAAAAGATGATCAATCGTTCCCGGCGAAACCGCAAAAGATCCTATGGGATGTACGCCATTTCCTCGGAGATGGTGATATTCTACTCTCCGACGTTGGTGCCCATAAAATGTGGGTATCGCGTTATTATCAATGTGTTGAGGCCAATACCTGCTTGATTTCAAACGGCTTTTGTTCCATGGGTTTCGCTCTGCCTGGTGCCATTGGGGCAAAATTTGCTTTGCCCGATAGACGTGTATTAGCTATCAGCGGCGATGCCGGTTTCTTGATGAATGTGCAGGATCTGGAAACGGCGGCACGGTACAATCTGAATATCGTGATCATGGTCTGGCTGGATGGCGAATATGGCCTGATCAAATGGAAGCAGCAGGCCCAGTTCGATGGTCGCCATTCCCAGTTGGCTTTCAATAACCCAGATTTTGAGTATCTCGCTAAAGCCTTTGGGATATGGGGGAAAACGCTTACATCTGTCGACCAAATAACCCCGTCCCTCGAAATGGCTTTCCAACAAAAGGGCCCGGCTGTCATCGCCGTTCCGGTTGATTATGCTGAAAATATGAAGCTAACGGAACGCTTAGGAAACATCTCTGTCGCGATATAGGTTTCCGGATACTCGTCAAATCGGAAAATCATTTGGCTGAGGTATTGAAAATTGTCCTGCGAATCCTATTTCTCGCCAATGGCTCCGTCGAAGCCCCCCGCGTCCCGCAAGACAGTAACAAGTGATACCCCGGTTTATAGGAGGGCGGATGGGTTCTATCGGTCAGCGCAACTTCCCATCAATTTGATGAATCGGTGTTTTGGTACCGATGGCCCTGTTGTTCGCCGCAGGAAATATCTTATCCGGTTTGCGTGGTTGCACCCGCCTTCTCGCCGTTCAATCGCGCCAACAATTTTATTTTCGTTTCGTGCTCAACAAAAGACGCGTCGATAGCCGTACGGGTAATTTCCGTCAGCTGGGCACGGTCCAGGCCAAAATGGGTCGCCGCGTCGGCGTATTCCTTGCCAATACTGCTAAAGAAAAAGGGCGGATCATCGGAATTCAGGGTCACCCGACATCCGGCCTGGCGTAACTGCAGAAACGGGTGATCGCTGAACTGGTCGTAAATGCCGGTACGCAAGTTACTGTTGAGGCAGATTTCCAGGACAATTTTACGGTCGGCGATTTCCTGGACCAGAGCCTGGTCTTCGATGGCTCTGACACCATGCCCAATTCGGGTTACCGGCAACAGCGAAATGGCATCGCGCACGCTGTTCGGCCCATCGGCTTCGCCGGCATGCACCGTGCATCCCAATCCGGCCCCGGCAGCGATCTCGTAGGCTGGCCTGAAATCTTCAATGGAATACTGCAGTTCGTCACCCCCCATGCCAAACCCGACGACGTGGCGATCAGGGTTCGCGGCGATTGTTTTTGCCACCGCAACCGCCTTTTCCGGACCCAGGTGACGGACACAACTGACAATCATTCGGGCAACAAGGCCGCTATCGGCACAGGCGTCATCAATAGCCATGGAAATATTTTCGAGATGTTCTGCAAAGCCAATACCGTGAACAGCGGGATGATCCGGTGAGGTAAAAAACTCGACGTATATGGCCCCCTCCTCTGCGCACATCCGCAGGTACGCCCGGGTCACGTCGTAATAATCCTGTTTGGTAATGATGCAGGCCGCAGCGCGGTCATAGGCCTGCAAAAATTGGTGAAACCCCGACCAGTTATAACTGCCGTCGGCGGTGAACATGTCGGCCGGCAATTCCAGGTGGTTACGGCGCGCCAGCCGGCGCACCAAATCCGGCGTCGCCGTGCCCTCAATATGGGCGTGAAGTTCGGCTTTGGGGATTGATGACAGGTCAGATTGTTTGTTCATGGATCGAATACCGATAGGGGCGCAAACCGGCGCGCGGTGCCGTCCGTTATCATGTGGGCAGGGGCAAGGTCCGTCAACCACAAGACCGAGGTCAGCGCGGCGGGCGCAAATTTAGAGATTTTGTTCTGGCTTCGGTGGCCGGTGGCGGTTTTTTTAAGCAGTGGGTTTGGCAACGGATTTGGCAGGGCATTTAACGGGCATTTGGCAGGGCAATGTAAAAAAAAGAGAAGTATGCTGACCCGGCAATCGTTACCGGTGCGCGTAAATCAATGCGATCAGTCAGCTTTTTGCGCCAGATCTGGTTGGTCAGTGATTTTTTCTCTTAATATCCGTTTCACGTCCCGCCAGATGCTTAATGCGTACAAATCCTCCATTGCCTGGGCCTCGGCAGCGCTCTCAATGGCGGCGGCCAGGGCGGCCGTGATGCTGCCGTGCTGGGTTATAAGATATCTGCAGATTTCGTTTGGATCGTCTTTCATTGGGGGTAACCAGTCACACGTTTGGCCTTTTCATATTTGCGTGGTCGGCGAGCAGGTCTTCGTGACGACAATGACGG
>JAJFII010000107.1 GCA_021775095.1 Rhodospirillales bacterium | reverse complement strand
GATCATTAAAATTTCCAGCAAATCGTGACGCGCATTGCACGCACATGGATCATTCAAATCTTCAAAACAGGCTTCAAATTCTTCCAAAGATACTCTCCTCATCAAGACGGAGAACTGTTTCAGCACAATTTGATTCCTTTTCGTTAATTCCTAAATTCCATATGCGATTCCCCTGATTTTATAACGGCGAAGAGTTCACAGATAAGCATATATAATGTAAAATCAGACATGCCTTTATTCATAGGTCGCTTGTTGTGTTGGCTCGGGTTTCATGATTTCGTGGTTGTCGAAGCAACGTTAGGGTTTGGTCACGCCGGTGGTGTTGAAAAAGTAGAATGTCGCCGCTGTGGCATCGCCATGAGCCGCGAGGATTAATTCAGGTCTGTCGCTGTCGTTCCCAAAGCTGGGCGGGCTCCAGGTTTGTCTTGACCACCCTGCTCTTAACACTTAGCCACAGTCTGGCGAGAAATCCAATAATAATAGGGGCGGTGATGATCAATAAATTCCAGATCACCTTCCAAATTGCCATCCAGCCTATTCACGCCACCAGGCTCTTGTCGTTATCGTAGAGAATTGATTGGGGGACACCGCCAAAAAAGACAAAGGCCCTGTTGTGACCGTCCAGCCAGGCCTCCGTCGTCGCTGCCGGACAGACAGAAACAAAACAGGCATCGATGTGAGGAGGAGTCATGACAAATTGGCTGCCGCTGACAAGGTATATATCAAATGGGAAAAACACGATGACTGATCAGGCCAAATCCAAATTTCCAGACATCAGGTTGCTTAATCAGCGCTTTGAGTTCGAAAATCAGTGCTAATGGTCACCTCTTGGTCACGTGAAATGAAAATGACTTAGCCAAACATTGCTAAGTCCTTGAAAAAAATGGTGCCGGTTGCAAGATTTGAACTCGCGACCTACTGATTACAAATCAGCCGCTCTACCAACTGAGCTAAACCGGCACGTGATCTTCGATTCGGCGGGAACATACTCCGCCCGATGGCTCCCGGCAAGTGGCTGTTTGGGGTTATTTGGAAAAATATTCAGGATTTGCGATTGCGTTCATAAAGCGCAATGGAGGTGGCGATGGACAAATTAAGGCTTTCGATCTGGCCTGATATGGGAATTTTCGCCAGAAAATCACAGGTTTCGGCGGTTAATTGCCTCAATCCACTGCCTTCGGCCCCCATGACGATGGCGGTTTTGCCGCCCAGGTCGATTTCCGCCAGGGTCTGGCTGGCCCGGCCATCGAGGCCGACGCACCAGTATCCGGCGTCCTTGAGTGCACGCAGGGCGCGGGCCAGATTGCTGACCCGGACGAAGGGCACTTGCTCCATGGCACCGGCGGCGGCTTTCGCCATGGCACCGGAAACTTCCGGGGTGCCCCGGTCGGGCACGATGACCGCATGCGCGCCAAAGGCGGCGGCGGAGCGCAGGACCGAGCCGATATTGCGGGGGTCATTGGCCTGGTCGAGGACGACGACGGCGCTCTGTGACCGCTCTTGGGCCACCAGTTCAGCAATATCGGGACTGTGTAATGGATTGCAATTGATGGCAATGCCCTGGTGCACGGATTCCGGCGGAAGGATGGAATCCAGGTGCCCGCGGTCGACAATTTGCGGCTGCGGCAGGGACGGGTGGGTGACGGTTTTTAAAAGATCGGCGGCATGGCGGGTCAAAACGATGTGATGGACCCGGCGTTTGGGATTATTGAGCGCCGCCAGACAGGCATGAACACCATATAACCAGAGCTCTGAGCGGCCCCGTTGCGGGGCGGGCGATGGCTCGGGTTTGCGGCGGTTTTGGTGTGGTTTTCGTCTGCTCATGGGGCGCTTTACCATGATAATCCGAACTTGTCTGTAACTGTCTTTGGCGATCCGTTTCGGCCAACTTGCAGATGCTTTTAAAAATCATGGTTTTAAGCGTTGACAATGGTCTGCAAATCCTCATATTGCGGGTCTCCCGACGGTCGAAAGATTGTCGGGGTTTTGTGATGGAGGGATGCCCGAGTGGCTAAAGGGGACGGGCTGTAAACCCGTTGACGTACGTCTACGTTGGTTCGAATCCAACTCCCTCCACCACTTTTAAGGTTTCGGTATTGTTTTACGCGCCGGAGCGAGTGTTAAGCGGGTGTAGCTCAATGGTAGAGCAGAAGCCTTCCAAGCTTACGACGAGGGTTCGATTCCCTTCACCCGCTCCAATTCGTTAGACGGCGAATTATGTTTACGACCCGTCAAACCACTTGGGGATGAAAGAGATAGGATAAGATGGCTAAAGAGAAGTTTGAACGCAATAAACCGCATTGCAACATCGGCACAATCGGCCACGTTGACCACGGTAAAACGACGCTGACCGCAGCGATCACCAAGATTTTGGCGGAATCCGGCGGTGCCGAGTTCCAGGACTATGCGGATATCGACAAGGCGCCGGAAGAGAAGGCCCGGGGCATCACCATTTCAACGGCCCACGTTGAATACGAGACCGAAGCCCGTCACTACGCCCACGTCGACTGCCCGGGTCACGCCGATTATGTGAAAAACATGATCACCGGTGCGGCCCAGATGGATGGGGCAATTTTGGTTGTT
>JAJFII010000106.1 GCA_021775095.1 Rhodospirillales bacterium | reverse complement strand
AAATGGTTATGCCCGGTGACAACATCGCCATGGAAGTAAATCTGATTGCACCGATTGCCATGGACGAAGGTCTGCGGTTCGCAATCCGCGAAGGCGGCCGCACCGTTGGTGCCGGCGTCGTCGCAACTGTCGTCGAGTAAGTTTGATTTTTATGGCCGCCCCTCCGGGGCGGCTCCTTGTTTTGAAAGTTAGGGCGTAAGCCATGGAACAACAAAATATACGTATCCGGTTAAAAGCGTTTGATCATCGTGTTTTAGATCAGTCTGCGGGTGAAATCGTAAACACGGCGCAACGAACCGGAGCAACGGTCCGTGGACCGATTCCTTTGCCAACCCGTATCGAGAAATTCACCGTTCTTCGTTCGCCACACGTCAATAAAAAGTCACGCGAGCAGTTCGAAATTCGCACCCATAAACGGGTACTCGATATTGTCGACCCAACACCACAGACTGTTGATGCTTTGATGAAGCTCGATCTGGCTGCCGGTGTTGATGTCGAAATCAAACTGTAGGGGACGAGAAATGCGTACCGGATTACTTGCTCGTAAAGTTGGCATGACCCGCGTCTTTCGTGAAAAAGGCGAGAACGTTCCTGTCACTGTTCTGCAGATTGATGACCTGCGTGTTGTTGCCCATAAAACCGACGAAAAAGATGGCTACAATGCCCTTCAGGTTGGATTTGGCAAAGCCAAGGTCAAAAATGTCTCGAAGGCCATGCGTGGCCACTATGCAAAATCGAAAATCGAGCCCAAACAACGGTTGGTCGAGTTTCGGATTTCCGACGATAACTTTGTTGATATTGGCGCTGAGTTTTCGGCAAATCACTTTGTTGATGGTCAATATGTCGACTGCTGCGGCACCAGTATTGGTAAAGGATTCGCCGGTGGTATGAAGCGCCATGGGTTTGCCGGATTGCGCGCATCGCACGGGGTTTCGATTAGTCACCGTTCTTTGGGGTCCACGGGTCAGTGTCAGGACCCGGGCCGTGTCTTCAAAGGCAAAAAGATGGCCGGTCAGATGGGGGCCACTCGGGTAACCACACAAAATCTCGAAATCGTCAGCACGGATGATGCGCGCGGACTGATTTTGGTAAAGGGCGCTGTCCCTGGTTCAAAAGGCGGATATGTACGGATAACCGATGCCGTCAAAAAAGCGATGGTTGAAGGCCTGCCCTTTCCTGCCGGACTGAAAACAGTTGACGCGCCACAAGACGCAGCTGCCGCAGACGAAAGTGTCGAAGCAGCGACAGATGCTGTGGTTGATGCGTCGCCAGCCGAACACGTTTCTGAAGAGGCACCCACGGCGGATGCACCTTCCGAAGATGCAGAAGAAAAAAAGGAATAGTTGGTCATGAAATGTGACGTAATCAGTCTGGCCAATAAGAAAGCCGGGACGATCGAGCTGGACGACAGTGTCTTCGGGCTTGAAGTTCGGGGCGATCTTTTGGCACGGGCGGTAAACTGGCAGTTGGCGAAACGCCGCTCCGGCGATCACAAAGTTAAAGGACGTTCAGAAGTCAGTGGACGTAAAGGCAAACCCTTTGCACAGAAGGGCAGCGGTCGGGCCCGTCAGGGAACACTCCGTGCGCCGCAAATGCGTGGTGGGGGCCAGGTTTTTGGTCCAATTGTGCGAGATCACTCCCACAATTTGCCAAAAAAGGTACGCCGGTTGGCTTTGAAGTCCGCTTTGTCCGCCAAACAGGCTGAAGGTAAGTTGATTGTCATTGAAGATGCCAAATCAAAAACCCCGAAGACAGCTGATCTGTCGAAGCAGGTTTCTGTCATGGGATGGGGTCGTGCCTTAGTCATCGACGGTGCTGAAGTTGATAAGAACTTTGCTTTAGCGGCACGCAACATCATCGGTCTCGATGTATTGCCGACCGCCGGTGCAAATGTTTATGACATCCTTCGCCGCGACACACTGGTTTTGACCAAAGATGCGGTGGAAAAGTTAGTGGAGCGTCTAAAATGAGCAAATATGCGGCACTTCGCGATAAGAAACCGAGTAAGGAACGGATGTTCGAATTGATCCGGTTCCCGGTTATTACCGAAAAAGCAACCCTGCTTTCCGAGTTTAATCAGGTTACGTTCCGAGTTCCGGTTGATTCCAACAAGTTCGAAATCAAGCTGGCAGTTGAAGATCTGTTTAAAGTCAAAGTTAACGCGGTTAACACCCTTCGCACCAAAGGTAAGGTCAAGCGGTTCCGTGGCAAACTGGGGCAGCGTATCGAAACCAAAAAAGCCGTCGTAACATTGGCCGAAGGTCAATCAATCGACGTGACCACCGGTATATAGTAGAGGACACGTTCGCATGGCACTTAAAAAGTTCAAACCGAACACGCCGGGCCAACGGGGTTTAGTCCTCGTCGATCGCTCGGATTTGTGGAAAGGCAAGCCTGAAAAGAGCTTGACCGAAGGCCTTCATTCCAAGGGTGGCCGTAATAATAGGGGTCGTATCACCGCGCGTCGGCGCGGTGGCGGTCACAAACAGCGTTACCGCGTCATCGATTTCAAACGGTTGAAATATGATGTTGAAGGCACAGTTGAACGTTTGGAATATGATCCCAATCGAACGGCTTTTATCGCTCTCGTGCGATATCCGGACGACGAAGTCGTCTACATTCTGGCACCACAACGGATCAGCGCCGGAGACAAGGTTATTGCGGGTAAAGCGGTGGATATTAAACCAGGGAATGCAATGCCCATGCAGAGCATTCCGGTTGGCACGATTATTCACAACGTGGAAATGAAGGTCGGTAAGGGGGGGCAGATTGCTCGCTCGGCTGGTACCTACGCGCAGATTATCGGTAAAGATCAAGGATACGCTCAGCTTCGTTTGAGTTCCGGGGAATTGCGATTGATCCGCGCCGAATGTATGGCGACGGTCGGTGCTGTCTCAAATCCTGATCAGCAAAACGTAAAATTAGGTAAAGCAGGCCGTAAGCGGTGGTTGGGCAAACGTCCGGCAGTTCGAGGGGTTGCCATGAACCCGATCGATCACCCGCATGGTGGTGGCGAAGGCCGGACATCCGGTGGCCGCCATCCCGTATCTCCGTGGGGCAAACCCACAAAAGGTAAACGGACCCGTTCCAACAAAAAGACGGATCGGCTTATTATGCGCCGTCGTCACGTTAAGAAATAAAGGAGAGCACAAGTGCCTCGTTCCGTTTGGAAAGGTCCGTTTGTTGACGGTTACCTACTTAAAAAAGCTGAAGTTACTCGGGCCTCAGGCCGTAATACGGTCATTAAAACCTGGTCCCGTCGGTCAACGGTGTTGCCACAGTTCGTTGGTCTGACGTTTGGTGTGTACAACGGCAAAAAATTTATCCCGGTTCTCGTTACCGAAGACATGATCGGTCATAAACTTGGAGAATTTTCGCCAACTCGTACCTACGTTGGCCATACGGCCGATAAGAAAGCGAAGAGGGTTTAATCATGGGTAAGAAAGCAGCAGAGCGCAAACTTGCCGATAACGAAGCCCTGGCGACAACCAAACACCTTCGTACCAGTCCTCAGAAACTGAACCTGGTTGCCGCAACCATTCGCGGCAAGGACTGCGAAAGCGCGTTGGCCGCCCTGGCATTCTCTCACCGTCGCATTGCGGTTGATGTGAAAAAGGTTCTGGAAAGCGCCATCGCAAATGCCGAAAACAACCATCAGCTTGATGTCGACCGGTTGTTTGTGGCTGAAGCATCGGTTGGCAAGGACATTACCATGAAGCGCTGGCGCGCACGGGCACGTGGCCGTACCGGCAAGATTTTAAAGCCGTTCAGCAACCTGCGTGTTGTCGTTCGCGAACGTGAGGAAACTGTATAATGGGTCAGAAAGTAAATCCAATCAGCCTGCGTCTGGGAATTAACCGGACTTGGGACTCTCGGTGGTTTGCCGATGGCGAATACGCAAAGTTATTGCACGAAGACCTGAAAATTCGTGAGTTTTTGCACAAAAAATTGGCGCAAGCCGGGATTTCCAAAGTCATTGTTGAGCGGCCTGCGAAAAAAGCTCGCGTCACCATTCATACGGCACGTCCCGGCGTCGTCATCGGTAAAAAAGGTGCCGATATCGAAAAATTACGCAGCGAAATTTCAAGGATGACGGGTTCTGAAGTTCACCTGAATATCGTTGAAGTGCGCAAGCCGGAAATTGACGGCCAGTTGGTTGCCGAAAATATCGCCCAGCAGCTTGAACGGCGGGTCTCCATTCGCCGCGCCATGAAACGGTCGGTGCAATCTGCCATGCGTATGGGGGCTGGCGGGATCCGGATAAACTGTGCCGGTCGTTTAGGCGGAGCCGAGATTGCCCGTACCCAATGGTACCGTGAGGGCCGGGTTCCGTTGCACACTTTGCGCGCCAATATTGATTATGGCGAGGCAACGGCGTTCACGACCTACGGTGCCACCGGCGTGAAGGTCTGGATTTATAAGGGCGACATCATGGATCATGATCCGATGGCGTTAGAAAAACTTGCTCAAGACCAGCAGCCGGCGCGTTAAGTAACGGTTGCAGGGATAAGGAAATAACAAAATGTTGAGTCCTAAACGTACAAAATTCCGGAAAGCCCACAAGGGCCGAATTCACGGAAAGGCTAAAGGCGGATATACGCTAAATTTTGGCTCCTATGGTTTAAAAGCCTTGACGCCGGATCGCGTGACGGCTCGCCAGATTGAGGCCGCCCGACGGGCCATGACACGGCATATGAAACGTGCCGGAAAAGTCTGGATCCGGATTTTTCCGGATGTGCCGGTTTCCCAAAAACCTGCGGAAGTTCGCCAGGGTAAAGGTAAGGGTACACCTGAATATTGGGCAGCGCGGGTTAAACCCGGTCGTATCATGTTTGAGGTTGATGGTGTTCCCCTGGAGACAGCGAAGCGGGCTTTTGAATTGGCCGCTGCAAAACTCCCGGTGCGGACAAAATTTGTAACCCGTATGGGTGAAGAGGGTTAAGGCGATGAAAGCGGAAGAAGTACACGCCAAAAGTGATGATGAGCTCAAAGAGCAGCTTTTGGATCTCCGTAAGGAAGCCTTCAATATGAGGTTCCGTACGGCCAGTGGTCAATTGGAAAATACAGCGCAAGTTCGTCGTGTACGACGTGACATTGCGCGCATAAAGACGGTTCTGGGTGCACGTAGTGCCCAGGCACCGTCCTAAAGTAGGAGCAGGCGGAATGCCGAAACGGGTTCTACAAGGTGTCGTCGTAAGCGACAAAATGGAAAAAACAATCACTGTTCAGGTGGAGCGCCGTGTTATGCACCCGCTTTACAAGAAAGTGATCAGGCGCTCCAAAAAGTATGCAGCTCACGATGAGCAAAACGCATACAAGACGGGTGATATGGTCAGTATTCGTGAATGCACGCCCATATCGAAGCGTAAGCGTTGGGAAGTTGTCTCCGACGGTTCCTAAGGGAATACCTCGAAGATTAAAGGATATAAAAGATGATCCAAGCGGAAACAAATTTGGAGATTGCGGACAATTCGGGCGCACGCCGGGTGCAATGCATCAAGGTATTGGGCGGTTCGAAGCGTAAGTATGCCTCTGTCGGCGACATTATTGTTGTCAGCGTAAAGGAAGCAATTCCGCGCGGTCGCGTTAAAAAGGGTGATGTGATGAAAGCTGTTGTCGTACGTACGGCAAAAGACATCCACCGCCCCGACGGGACGACCATACGGTTCGATGGCAATGCCGCTGTGTTAATCAACACGGCCGGTGAACCCGTTGGAACGCGTATTTTCGGACCAGTTACACGGGAACTGCGCGCGAAGCGTTTCATGAAAATTATCTCGCTCGCGCCGGAGGTATTGTAATGGCTGCTCGTATTAAAAAAGGCGATCGCGTTGCGGTCACGTCTGGACGTGACAAAGGTAAAACCGGTGATGTGGTTAAGATTTTAACGAAACAGGATAAAGCCATTGTCCAGGGTGTGAACATGATCAAACGTCACACCCGGCCTAGTGGCACTGAAGCCGGTGGAATCATCGAAAAAGAAGCCGCAATTCACGTTTCAAATTTAGCTCACCTCGACCCGAAGGACGATAAACCAACGCGTGTTGGTATCAAAGTTCTTGATGACGGACGGAAAGTCCGTTTCGCCAAGCGGTCCGGTGAAGTAATTGATTCCTAAGGGGACTTGGTAAGATGACAAGGTTACAGGACGTATATAACAGCACGATCCGTGCCGCTCTTACGGAAGAGTTCGGTTACAAAAGTGCAATGGAAGTCCCGAAGCTCGATAAAATCGTTCTAAATATGGGCGTTGGCGAAGCTTCGCAGGACAAAAAGAAGATTACCGGTGCGGTAGAGGATTTGATGCGTATAACCGGGCAAAAGCCGGTGATTACCAAAGCAAAAAAATCGATTGCGACGTTCAAGTTACGAGACGGCATGATTGTCGGAACAAAAGTAACGCTGCGCCGGCACCGTATGTATGAGTTTCTTGATCGCCTGGTGACAGTTGCGTTACCACGTGTTCGAGATTTCCGCGGAATTTCGGGAAAAAGTTTCGATGGCAATGGCAATTATGCCATGGGCCTGAAGGAACAAATCGTGTTTCCGGAAATTGACTACGATCAAGTCGATCAGGTCAGAGGCATGGACATCATTGTTTGTACGACAGCCAAGACGGACGCTGAAGCAAAAGCGCTCCTTAAGGGCTTCGACATGCCATTCACGAACTGATTGAAACTGGAGAATATAAATGGCTAAGAAAAGTGCCGTCGAGCGCGATAAGAAGCGCACCAGACTTGCAAACAAGTACGCTGCAAAACGTACGGCTTTGAAAGCTTTGGCAAAAGATACGTCTTTGACGCCTGAAGAGAGATTTAATGCTCGCTTGAAACTGGCAGAGGTTCCTCGGAACGCTGCGCCCGTTCGTCAAAGATTACGTTGTGAGCTGTCGGGGCGTCCCCGTGGCAATTATAGAAAATTCAAGCTGAGCCGGATTGCTCTGCGTGATTTGGCATCATCCGGGCAGATCCCCGGTATGGTCAAGTCGAGCTGGTAGGGAGATACAGTAAATGTCTATGACAGATCCCTTGGGCGATATGCTGACCCGTATACGTAACGGTCAGCGCGCTCGTAAAAACATGATTTCATCACCTGCTTCCAAATTGCGGAACGGGGTCCTCGACGTGTTGCAGCGGGAAGGTTACATTCGCGGTTATTCTCAGCATGAGCTTCGCCCCGGCGTTAGTGAAATTGAAATTGAACTGAAGTACCACGAAGGTGATCCCGTGATCCGTGAAATCAAACGCGTGTCCACTCCGGGGCGTCGTGTGTACTCGGGTATCAAGGACCTTTCGCGGGTTTATAACGGACTGGGAATCGCCATTCTTTCGACACCGCGCGGTGTGCTTTCCGATACGGAAGCACGCGAAGGCAATGTCGGCGGCGAAGTCCTTTGCCAGGTATTTTAATTCCAGGTCTATGTAAGACCCGGTTGTAGAGAGAATAGGAAAGCCCATGTCCCGTATCGGTAAAAACCCAGTGGCGGTTCCCGACGGCGTTTCGGTAAATATCGCCGGACAGTTGGTTACTGCCAAAGGCAAGCTCGGTGAAATGAGCACGACTTTGGTCGATGAAATTGAAGTCGCACAAGACGGAAACTTGATTAGCGTAAATCCGCGCAGTGAGAGTATGCATGCCCGCAAAATGTGGGGAACCTCACGCACCATGATCAACAATCTGGTGGTCGGTGTTTCTGAAGGATTTGAGAAAAAACTGGAAATCAACGGCGTCGGTTACCGGGCTCAGGTTCAGGGCAAGGAATTGGTGTTACAGTTGGGCTTTAGCCACGACGTGAAATATCCAATCCCCGAGGGAATTGAAATCAAGTGTGCGGACCAAACCCACGTTTCGATTTCGGGTTCCGACAAACAGAAGGTCGGACAAATCGCAGCTGAAATTCGTAACTACCGTCCGCCAGAGCCCTATAAGGGCAAGGGTGTGAAGTACGAAAACGAATACATCCTGCGTAAAGAAGGAAAGAAGAAATAGTCATGGCTAATTCTAATCGGATGGTGGCCCGCCGTAAGCAGAGGACCCGCATGAAAATCAAACGTAACGGTGGTGGCCGTCCTCGTTTGTCGGTATTTCGTTCCGGTCGGCACATTTATGTTCAGTTGATTGACGATGTTCTTGGGCAAACTGTAGCCGCTGCCTCGACGGTGGAAAAAGATCAGCGGGCAGCTCTAAAGACCGGTTCGACCACCGCGTCGGCTACCGCCATCGGTAAGTTAATTGCCGAACGGGCGATTAAAAAAGGCGTCAAGGAAGTCGTTTTTGATCGTGGTGAGTTTAAATATCATGGCCGCATCAAAGCGCTGGCCGATGCTGCCCGTGAGGGCGGCTTGAGTTTTTAGGAGTTACTCAGATGGCAGATACAGCAACACCGCGTTCTCCAGGACGCAACCCAAAAGGCTCAGGCGGCGGCGGACGTGGACGTGGCGGCGATAACCGTGGCCGCGGTAATGATCGCGAAGAGGGCGATGATCTCATTGATAAACTGGTTCATATCAATCGTGTTTCCAAGGTTATCAAAGGCGGACGTCGATTCTCGTTCTCGGCTTTGGTCGTGGTCGGCGACGGTCGTGGCCGTGTTGGCTACGGAACCGGCAAAGCCCGCGAGGTTCCGGAAGCCATTCGTAAGGCGACGGATCAGGCCAAACGGGACATGGTACGGGTTCCGCTTCGTGAAGGACGAACTCTTCACCACGATATGGAAGGCCGGTTTGGTGCAGGCAAAGTTGTCATGCGTGCGGCACCTCCAGGCACCGGTATCATTGCCGGTGGTCCCATGCGCGCCGTATTCGAAACCATGGGTGTGCAGGACGTCGTTGCCAAGTCGATTGGGACGTCTAACCCGCACAATATGATTAAAGCCACGTTCCAGGCGTTGAATGCGTGTCAATCGCCACGGGGTGTCGCTGCGCGCCGCGGTAAAAAAGTTGGTGAGATCGTTGCACGGCGTTCCGACCAGCTCGAAACGGCTTAAGGACGGAAATTAGATCATGGCAAAGAAACCTACCCTAACGGTTACCCAAACGGCGAGCCCGATTGGTCGTCCAGGCGATCAACTTGCTACTCTGAAAGGGCTTGGCTTGAACAAGATACGACGGACCCGTGTATTAGAAGACACACCAGCCGTTCGTGGCATGATTAACAAAGTTAGTCATCTTGTTCGTGTTGAAGACGCCGGTTAATACCGGGGTTGTTGACTTAGATAAAATACAGGAAGTTTGCAAAATGCGACTCAATGAAATTAACGACAATCCGGGTGCTGTAAAAAATCGCAAGCGCGTCGGACGTGGGATTGGCTCGGGCACCGGCAAAACATCCGGTTCCGGTCATAAGGGACAAAAAGCAAGAAGCGGAGTTTCATTGCTGGGTTTCGAAGGCGGTCAAATGCCTTTGTATCGGCGTTTGCCGAAACGGGGTTTTAATAACCCTTTTTCCAAGGACTTTGCCGTTATCAACCTCAGTAAACTGGAAAAGGCCGTTGAAGCGGGTCGCCTTGATCCGAAACAGCCGGTTACCGGCGAAGGTCTGTTGGCCGCCGGACTGGTTTCCAGAAGCAAAGATGGTGTAAAGCTCCTTGCGCAAGGGGAAATTAAGACCAAATTAGAGATACAGGTTGCCCATGCATCAAAAGCCGCCATTGCGGCCGTTGAAAAAGCGGGGGGAAGTGTTGTTTTGCCGGAACCGAAGGTTAAGCCTGAGGGTAAGGGAAAAGCCAGACATCGCATCTCAGCAGAGAGAAAAGCTGCATTGGCGAAAGCCGCATCTGAGTAATGGATTAATCCTATTGCGCGCCTGGTGAAGGCACGGAATACAAAATGAGACTAAGTATATGGCTTCAGCCGCCGAACAACTCGCAGCCAATGTAAACTTCGGGGCCTTTGCCAAGGCGACCGAATTAAAGAATCGCATCTGGTTTACGCTCGGTGCTCTGCTTGTCTATCGGTTGGGTACGTTCATCCCGCTTCCCGGGATTGACCCCACCGTGCTCGAAGATATCTTCAGGCAAAACCAGGGGGGTATCCTGGGTATGTTTGATATGTTTTCTGGCGGCGCCCTGAGCCGGATGACGATTTTTGCGCTCAATATTATGCCTTACATCTCGGCGTCGATTATTATGCAGCTAATGACTGCCGTTTCGCCACAGATGGAACAGTTAAAAAAAGAGGGCGAGGCAGGCCGCAAAAAAATAAACCAATATACCCGCTATCTGACGGTTCTTATATGTGCCGTGCAGGCCTATGGCATTGCTGCCGGCCTTGAAGGAATTTCTTCAAGTGCAGGACCGGCAGTACATAATCCGGGATTTATGGAGTTTCGGATCCCTGTTGTCATTACCCTGGTTGGCGGAACGATCTTTTTGATGTGGCTTGGCGAACAAATCACTGCGCGTGGTATTGGCAACGGCATTTCACTGATTATCTTTTCCGGTATCGTTGCAAACCTGCCATCGGCCCTGGCCAGTGTTTTGGAGTTGGGCCGGACCGGTGCCCTGTCAACCGGGTTCATTCTGACCCTATTGGTCATGTCGGTCGGTGTTATTTACTTTATTGTGTTTGTCGAACGCGCCCAAAGGCGCATCCTTATCCAGTATCCAAAACGCCAGCGCGGCAACAAAATGACCGGTGGTGAAAGCTCCCATTTGCCGCTCAAATTGAATACGGCTGGCGTTATTCCGCCAATTTTTGCCAGTTCCATTTTGCTTATGCCGATCACGGTTATCAGTTTTTCGGCAGGTACGGGGCCGGAGTGGTTGACGACGATGGCTTCTTATTTGGGCCGTGGTCAGCCGGTTTATCTGCTGTTGTATCTTTCTATGGTTGTGTTTTTCGCATTTTTCTACACAGCGGTTGTTTTTAATCCAGAGGAAACGGCAGACAACCTGAAAAAATATGGCGGTTTTGTACCTGGTATTCGCCCTGGTAAAAACACCGCTGAATATCTGGACCGTGTTTTAACGCGATTAACCTGTGTCGGTGCGGCGTATCTGGCGATTATTTGTCTGCTTCCAGAATTGTTGATCTCGGAATATTCGGTTCCCTTTTATTTTGGCGGCACAAGCTTGCTGATTGTTGTGACCGTAACCATGGATACCGTTGCGCAGGTACAATCTCACCTGCTGGCGCACCAATATGAAGGTCTGATTAAGAAATCCAAGCTGCGGGGCCGGCGCTCGTGAATGTAATCCTGTTAGGACCTCCAGGAGCTGGCAAAGGGACGCAAGCCAAGCTGTTGCAGGAAGCGCGCGGGATTATCCAGTTGTCGACCGGCGATATGTTGCGGGCGGAAGTTTCTGCCGGCAGCGACTTGGGCAACAAGGCCAAAGAAGTTATGGATGCCGGACAACTGGTTTCCGATGAAATCCTGATTGGGATGATCTCAAACCGGATCAACCAGGCGGATTGTGCGGATGGGTTCATTCTGGACGGTTTTCCCAGGACCACTCCACAGGCGGGTGCCCTGGACGTTATGCTTGAAGACAGAGGGCTTAAGATTGACCATGTGGTCGAGTTGGCAGTCGACGATGACGCCATGGTCAAAAGAATTACCGGTCGGTTTACCTGCGCAAACTGTGGCACCGGTTATCACGATGAATACCAAAAGCCATCGGTTGATGGCATTTGTGACAAATGCGGTGGGAATGAATTTTCGCGCCGTGCAGACGACAATGAGACCACTGTGCGGTCACGTTTGAGTGCCTACCACGAGCAGACGGCGCCGATAATCGCCTACTATCGTAATAAGGGTACGTTGAAAACAGTTGACGGTATGGCGGATATTGACGAAGTAACGAAGCAGTTGGCCGATATTACGGGGTAAAGAGGTGCCTTGGTTAAAGACTATTTTGATTGGTTGACTTGCTGATTGGAATACCTATAATCGCGCACTTTCCGAATCCCACTCGGACATTTTTTTTAATCCAAAGTTTAAGGAGATCGAGCTTTGGCGCGTATTTCTGGTGTAAACATTCCGACCGGAAAACGGGCGATTATCGCCCTGACCTATATCCACGGTATCGGAAGAACTTCTGCGCAAAAAATTTGCGTGGCATGCGGCATTCCAGCGGAACGTCGGGTGAACGAATTGACAGATGACGAACTGACGAAAGTTCGCGAGCTTATCGACCAAGATTACCAAGTCGAAGGTGACTTGCGTCGTGAGCGGGCAATCAACATCAAACGTTTAATGGATCTGGGCTGTTACCGGGGATTACGGCATCGCCGTGGGTTGCCGGTTCGTGGCCAACGGACCCATACAAATGCCCGTACCCGCAAGGGGCCTGCAAAATCGATTGCGGGCAAAAAGAAATAAATTGAGGACGCAAAATGGCTAAGCAGACTACTCAACGCCCGCGTCGTCGCGAGCGCAAAAACATTGTCTCCGGCGTTGCACATGTTAACGCTAGTTTTAACAATACAATGATTACAATTACCGACGCCCAGGGCAACGCTATTGCGTGGTCTTCGGCCGGTACGATGGGTTTTAAGGGATCGCGTAAATCGACTCCTTATGCGGCTCAGATGGCCGGTGAAGATGCCGGAAATAAGGCGATCGAACATGGCATGAAGACGCTTGAAGTTGAAGTGAAAGGCCCCGGTGCCGGACGCGAGTCCGCATTGCGAGCTTTGCAGGCAGTTGGATTCACAATTACCGCAATTCGTGATGTAACACCAATTCCACACAATGGCTGTCGTCCGCGCAAGCGCCGGCGGGTCTAGTTGTTTCTGGGCTGATTTATTCGTTAAATCGGCCTCCTTTTCGTAACCGAACCCGGCGGGTTTCGGTTACTTCAAGGTCTCCTTTGTGAGGCCTGGGATTAACTCTACGAGTGTGAGGTCACCCCCGTGATTCAAAAAAATTGGCAAGAATTAATTAAACCGGCGAAACTTGAAGTAGCGCCGGGTACGGACCCGAACCGCGCCGCAACCATTGTTGCAGAACCTTTAGAGCGGGGTTTCGGCCTGACGCTCGGTAATGCATTGCGTCGTATCCTGTTGTCGTCTCTGCAGGGGGCTGCTGTTACGGCCATTCAAATTGATGGTGTGTTGCACGAGTTTTCATCGGTTGCCGGTGTGCGCGAAGATGTAACGGATATTGTGCTGAATATGAAGGGTGTGGCCTTAAAAATGCATGTTGAAGGGCCGAAACGCGTTTCCTTGACGGCGACGGGTCCCGGTGAAGTTACCGCTGGCCAGATCGACACGGGCCCGGATATCGAAGTTATGAATCCGGATCTTGTTATTTGCCACCTTGATAAAGGTGCTAAATTGTCAATGGAATTGATTGTCGAAAACGGCAAGGGTTACATTGCGGCAAACCAAAACAAACCGGAAGACAGCCCGATTGGCCTGATCCCCATCGATGCCATGTTTTCGCCGGTCCGTAAGGTCTCCTACAAAGTTGAAAATTCACGGGTTGGCCAAGTGACAGACCATGACAAATTGGCCGTCGAAGTCGTCACAAATGGTGCCGTAACGCCCGATGACGCGGTCGCTTTGGCGGCGCGCATTCTGCAGGATCAGTTGCAATTGTTTATCAATTTCGACGAGCCAGATCAGAAATCTGCGGATGAACAGAAAGACGATCTGCCGTTCAATCGCAATCTTCTTCGTAAGGTTGAAGAACTTGAGCTTTCCGTCCGATCTGCCAATTGCTTGAAGAATGACAACATCATTTATATTGGTGATTTGGTCCAGAAAAGTGAAGCAGATATGCTTCGGACACCAAACTTTGGCCGCAAGTCCTTGAATGAAATTAAAGAGGTCCTGAGCCAAATGGGGCTTCATCTGGGGATGGAAATCACCAGTTGGCCACCAGAGAATATCGAGGAATTGGCAAAACGGCTGGAAGATCCGTTTTGATCCGAAGCTTTTTTTAATCGTTAACCAAAAAAAAATCTGCGGGTTAAATGGCACGCGTAGATAAATCAAGGAGCCTAAAAAATGAGACATGGATTTAAACATCGGTTATTGAACCGCACCAGTTCCCATCGCAAGGCGATGTTTTCGAACATGGTGGTATCTTTAATTACCCACGAACAGATCAAAACAACCTTACCCAAAGCCAAAGAGTTGCGTCGGTTTGCCGATAAAATGGTTACCCTTGGCAAGCGCGGGACCGTCCATGCGCGTCGCCAGGCATTTGCGTTCCTGCGTGATGACGAAGCTGTTTCTAAGTTATTTGGTGTCTTGGCTGACCGGTACAAAGACCGCCAAGGCGGCTATTCACGGGTCATGAAAGCTGGCTTTCGGTATGGCGATGACGCGCCACTGGCATTCATTGAATTTGTTGAACGTGATCCCGATGCGAAAGGGGCTGCTGATATTGCACGTTATGCGGCTGAACTTGAAGAGGCAGGCGGAGCACTGGAGGCATAGTTATTTGCCTTGATAAATGTTTACAGAAAGGCAGCCTTATGGGCTGCCTTTTGCTTTTACGGGGTGCTAAACTTAAGTGTTTGCAGGCACCAAATCGGGTTGCTGGTTTTGTTCGGCTAATCGACGGCGGAGAACAATGATTTCATTTTTACGAAATATGGCATTGGCGGGAGTGCTAAGTGTCCTGTTGTTTTGGGGCAGTACGCCATTTGCGGATGAAAAATCTCCACCAAGTAACATACAGGAAATCCAGCTGTCTTTTGCTCCATTGGTTAAAAAGACCGCGCCGGCGGTGGTGAATATATATACCCGTAAAATAGTCCGGGCGCGGGCCCGAATGCCACTTTTCGATGATCCGTTTTTTCGGCAGTTTTTTGGCAAACAATTTGGCCTGAATCCGCAAGGGCCTGAGGTCAAACGCCAACAAAACTCCCTGGGGTCCGGTGTTATTGTTGCAAAAAATGGTGTGATTGTGACCAATAACCACGTCATCGAGGGGGCTGATGAAATTCGGGTTGTGCTGCATGACCGACGCGAATTTGATGCGACGTTGGTGGCGACGGACGAAAAAACTGATCTCGCCATATTAAAGATTGAAACCAATGGAAAAGTTTTTCCAGTAGTCGGGTTGGCGGACTCAGATGACTTGGAAGTGGGGGACCTGGTTCTTGCTATTGGCAACCCATTTGGGGTCGGGCAAACGGTGACCAGTGGAATTGTGTCTGCGCTGTCACGGTCCGGTGTTGGCCTGTCGAACCTGGGTTCATTCATTCAAACCGATGCGGCCATTAACCCGGGAAACTCAGGTGGCGCGCTCATTGGCCTGGATGGCCGATTGGTCGGAATTAACACGGCAATTTTTTCAAAAAGCGGTGGTTCCCAGGGAATCGGATTCGCGGTGCCTTCAAATATGGTGCGGGCGGTGATTAGAGGCGTGTCGCAAGTTGGAAAGTTGGTGCGCCCCTGGTTGGGGGCCACGGGGCAAACCGTCAATCAGGATATTGCGAATTCTTTAGGGCTGGAGCGACCAAGCGGAGTATTGATCAATTCCGTCCACAAAAGTGGTGCGGCCAAGCAGGCCGGGTTGCGGGTAGGCGATGTTATTCTCGCTGTCAATGGCCATGATGTGCTCGACGGCAATGCCCTGGCCCATCGAATTGCGACATTGCCGGTTGGGGAGCAGGCGGTTTTGCGGGTTTTACGTGGCGCACAAACCAAAGCCTTAAAGTTGTCATTGATGCCGCCGCCGGAAATTCCAAAACGAAATATTCAGAATCTTGACGGTGAGCAACCCTTGCGCGGTTCGCGTGTGGCAAATCTTTCACCGGCTTTGGCCGATGAATTGGATTTGGATCCCTTTCAAATAGGTGTATTGATTCTCGCGATCAGCAGGGGGTCGCCAGCCAATCGGTTAGGGTTCCGCCGCGGTGATTTTATCCGGGCGATCAATGGCCAAACGGTTGACTCCGTTCGAAAACTCCTGACCCTGGTTAAAAAGCCGGTTGAGCGCTGGCGCATCACCGTCGAACGGGACGGCGAACAACGTGATCTTGTGATTAATCGCTAATCAGATGAACACGCTGTTTGATAAAACGTTGACCCGGCCTCTGGCTGATCGAATGCGGCCCTTGGTGCTTGAGGACGTTGTTGGTCAGGACCATCTTATCGGTGAGAACGGCCCCCTCGGGCGCATGGTTGCCGGCAACCGTCTGACTTCGGTCATTTTGTGGGGGCCGCCGGGCACAGGGAAAACCACCATAGCCCGGTTGTTGGCAGATCATAGTGATTTGGAGTTTGAACCCCTGTCAGCGGTGTTCTCCGGTGTCGCCGATCTCAGAAAGGTTTTTGAGCGGGCCCGGGAGCGCCGGTCCGTTGGCCGTGGAACCTTACTTTTTATAGATGAAATTCACCGGTTTAACCGGGCTCAGCAGGATGGGTTTTTACCCTACGTCGAAGACGGCACGGTCGTGCTGGTCGGGGCGACGACGGAAAACCCTTCCTTTGAACTCAACGCCGCCCTCCTGTCCCGTGCCCAGGTTTTGGTGTTAAACCGACTCAGTGATAATGCCATGGAAATCATTCTGAAACGGGCTGAAGAGGAGGTTGGCAGAGATTTACCTGTCGATGGGGATGCCAGGGCGTCGCTCAGGGCCATGGCCGACGGAGATGGACGTTATCTGTTGAACATGACGGAGGAGGTCTTCGAACTGCCGTCGGCTGTCATACTCGATACCACCGCATTGGCGGTCGCCGTGCAAAAAAGAATGCCACTTTATGACAAGTCGCGGGACGGACATTACAATTTGATCAGTGCACTGCACAAGTCCTTGCGGGGGTCGGATACGGATGCAGCCCTATACTGGTTTGCCCGTATGTTAGGTGGCGGCGAGGACCCCACCTATATTGCCCGCCGCCTGGTGCGATTTGCCTCTGAGGACGTGGGAATGGCCGATCCGATGGCGCTTACCCAGTCCATTGCTGCGTGGGACGCTTTTGATCGACTGGGCGCTCCAGAGGGCGAGCTGGCCCTTGCCCAATGTGTGATTTACCTGGCGACAGCACCCAAATCCAACGCCGCTTACCTGGCTGAAAAAATGGCAAAAATGGCGGCCAGGGAAACCGGTTCCTTAATGCCGCCGAAACACATTCTGAACGCGCCGACGGGGCTCATGAAAGATTTGGGTTATGGCAGTGGATATGCCTATGACCATGATGCCAAAGACGGGTTTTCTGGACAAAATTATTTTCCCGATGAAATGCTGCGGTCGCGATTATACCGGCCAAAAGGAAAAGGATTTGAGAGAGAGATTGTGAAACGCCTGGAATACTGGGATAAGTTGCGGCAGGAAAAAGGGTCCGATTGATCGAAGCGAGATCGGTTTCCCTGGAGCGAATCGTATGTCAGCAAAAATTCTTATTTTCGTTGCTTTGGGGGGTGCCCTTGGAGCCGTGGGCCGTTACTCGGTGACCGTCGCAGTCACACAGTGGACGGCAAGCAGTTTCCCCTTTGGAACCGTGGTCGTAAATGTTGTCGGATCGTTCCTGTTGGGGGGGCTTCTGGCGGCGTCTGCCGTGGACGCGCCACCATCGCCGGAATTCAGATCTTTTCTGCAGGTCGGAATTTTGGGGGCGTTTACGACGTTTTCAACTTTTTCCATGGATGCTTACTATCAAATCTCCCGGGGCGATTACCTGGGGGCGGGGTTATATATTGGTGTTTCCGTGGTTGTCGGAATTGTCGCTTTGATTTCAGGAGTGGCGCTCGTACGCCAATTATTTGCATGAATCAGGTCCAAAACCTTGAAGTATCGCCAGCGGAGGACGGAATGCGTCTGGACCGCTGGTTTAAAGTCAGATTCCCCCACCTAGGTCATGGCAAATTACAAAAATTGCTGCGAACCGGTCAAATTCGTGTCGATGGCGGTCGGGCAAAATCCAATACCCGCATGGAAACCGCACAAATCGTTCGCGTACCACCGATCGACGACGGTCCCGGCTGGCAACCACCGGCGCGGATAAAACAACAAATAACAGAAACGCAAGTGCAGGAGGTTCGCAGCTGGATCCTGCATCAGGATGATCATTTGATTGTCATTAATAAACCGGCAGGTCTGGCGGCCCAGGGGGGCAGCGGAACAAAAAAACATGTGGATGGACTATTGGGGGCGTTGCAGTTCGACAGGGATGAACGACCACGCCTTGTGCATCGACTGGATAAGGATACCAGTGGAACCCTGCTGATTGCGCGCTCCAGAAAGGCCGCAACCTGGTATGCGGACGCCTTCAAAAGCAAAGAAGCACAAAAACTGTATTGGGCGTTGGTCGTCGGCACGCCACGACCCCGTGAAGGAATGATCACACTGCCGCTGTCCAAGCAGTTGGGTGCGGGCGGTGAACGAATGGTGGTGGACCACGACGAAGGAAAATTCGCCAGGACTGCCTATCGAATCCTCGAAACCGCTGGTCAAAAAATTTCGTGGATCGCCTTTCAACCGGTTACCGGACGAACCCACCAAATTCGCATCCACGCTTTTGAGGGTCTTGGTACACCGATATTAGGTGACGGTAAATATGGCGGCGCGGACGCCCACATTGATGGGTTGCAATACAGCAAAAAGATGCATCTGCACGCGCGCGGTATACAGGTTCCGAATTTGGCCGGCGGCCGGCTCGAAATTTATGCGTCTGAGCCGACGCATTTTTCTGAAAGTTGTCGTTTCCTTGGGTTTCAGGTGCAACCAGAGTATGATTGGATTCTTGAAACAGAATAATCTGTTGAGTGATTAAGGTATCGTCTATGAGACTACTTTTGGTGGAAGATCATGAGCGTTTTGCGGAATTTGTTAAAAATGGACTGGAGCGCGAGGGATTTACCGTCGATGCGGTAACCACGGCAGCCAACGCGGACGCGGCCTTTGCCGCCGTATCTTATGATACGGTTATCCTGGATCTGGGATTGCCGGATGCCGATGGGTTGACGTTATTGAAAGCCTGGCGTGACCAGGGAAACAGCACACCTGTTCTCATTCTAACGGCACGTGATGGCGTTGATGACCGTGTCAAAGGCCTCAATTCAGGCGGCGACGATTATCTGTTAAAACCCTTCGAAATGCAGGAATTGATCGCTCGAATTCGCGCGCTGTTACGGCGCCCGGGGGGGACGCTGGGTACAGTCATTGAGGTCGGAAATATCGCCTTTGATACGTCGGCCCGAGAAGTCAGAATTCAAAATAAGGCCATTACCATATCGCGGCGGGAAATGGGTGTATTGGAGCATCTTATGCGGCGCGCCGGCCGGGTTGTGCCCAAGGACGTCATCGAAGATAAAATTTATGGGTTTGACGAAGAAGTTTCGTCCAATTCCGTTGAAGTCCATGTATCGCGCTTGCGAAAGCGGCTGACGGCGTCGCACGCGGACTGCGCAGTTCACACCATTCGCGGAGTCGGTTATTTGTTGGCGGTCGATGAAGAAAATAATGGCTTAGTGTGATCGGCGTTGAGGTGAATACTGGTAATGGATAATAATTCTGTATCCGCCTGGAGGATCAAAAGTAACGATCCTCTGGTTGCCGTCAATGAGTATCGGGAGATGCTCAGTGATTTGACGCGCCTGATCTCTGACTGGGTTTGGGAAACTGATTCCGAATTTCGTCTGACTTATGTGTCGGAGAAAATCTATCAGAGTTTAGGGATAACGGTTGAAGAGGCACTGGGTAAAAAAATCACTCAATTTGGTGTTTTCCGGTCGCCGCTCGGGCAAACCATTCATCCTGACTTTACCCGGCCCTTTCGCGATCTGGCGTTCGAAGGCGAAAATCGCGACGGAAAGGTCCGCCATATTATTATCAGTGGCGTACCCGTTTATGATCCGCTAATAGGTGATTTTTCTGGAATCCGTGGCATATCGAGAGATATCACGTCAGATAAAGCCAACCGCGAGGCATCCGAAAAACTTGGGTATGCCATGGAAAACTACCCGGGTTTCTTTTTTATGACCGATAGCAACGGGCGTTTTGTTGCCGCCAATCGAACTTTTCGCAAGTTGAACCAGATCACCGAAGGCGAGGCGATTATGGGTTCAACTTTCGAAGCCCATGTGCGTCGGATTGTTGATTTGGGTCTGGTTCCGGATGCCGATGGTAAAGAAGACGAATGGATCACCTACCGTCTGTATCTGCATCGCAATCCGCATGGGACCTTTGAAATTCGCCGTCAGGATGGATTGGTCCTGCAAATTGCCGAAATAAAATTGGACGACGGGAGTACGGCGACCTTTTCAACGGATATTACGGAATTAAAACTTGTCGAAGATGCCCTGCGGAAAAGTGCCGAACGCAACCGGATCTTCGCCATGAACGTAGGTCATGACCTGCGTACGCCGCTGGCAGTCTTGAGTGCGAATATTGACAATATGGAGGACAAAAAGACCGCTGCCTCCCTGCGCCAGGACCTGGGTGCCATGTCCCGGTCCGTCGAGCAACTCCTGGATGCGACAAAATGGGAAAATACCGAAGTCGCCGTTTATGATCGGGTTGACCTTTCGCGGGTTGCCCAGGACGTTGTCTCTGACCTGGCGTTGAATGCCATTCGCTCCGGCCGACATTTGGAACTGAAGGGTGCTGATCATCCCGTTTGGGTGAGTGGTCTGAAAGAACCGATAGTCATTGCCTTTAGGAATTTAGTGGAGAATGCCATTCAATATGTTCCGAAAGATACGGATATCATTGTCGAAGTCGATAAAACCGGTGCACTCCAGGTTATAGACGTAGGTCCGGGAATTCCTGAAAGCGTAAAAGAGGGACTTGAAAATCCGCAAATTCGGTTTGATCGCCGAGGGCCCAATCGGGGGCTGGGCCTGTCCATTGTACAACGGATTGCGGAAGCGCATGGGACACAATTGAATATTGAAGATAAAGAGGGCGGTGGGACCGTTTGCCGCCTTGAATTCGCCCTGGCAAAGAAGAACAACCTGTAGCTGGACCGGTTGCGCCTGGGCGTCTCATCCTCCCCTATGACAGTTTTTCGTGACCGCCCTGTAATTTGCGGTTAAACCGAAGTGCAAACGGTAAGGTTCAGGTCAGTATTTATTGCGAAGGTGAAGGCATTGGGATTGGTAGTTTTTGATTGTGACGGGACGCTTGTTGATTCTCAGCATGCCATATTTCGCTCTATGGAAGTCGCGTTTAACAACTTCGGTTTGCCGGTGCCTGGCCGTGAGGACGTACGGCGGATTGTCGGGTTGCCGTTGGCGGGTGCCATTTCCCAACTTGCGCCAACGGCCTCACCAGAGCTGGTTGAGGGTCTGCGTGCGGCCTATTCCAATGAGTGGCAAAAAATGAGAAAAAGCCAAACTCTTGAGGAACCTCTATATCCCGGAACCCTCGAGGTCATTGAAGACTTGTCGGCGGCGGGTTGGTTGTTGGGAGTGGCCACGGGAAAGTCCTACGCGGGCCTGGTCGCCACCTTGAACCACTACGGGATATATGAAAAGTTCGTGACCCTGCAGACATCGGACAAGGTTGCCTGCGGCAAACCCTATCCGGATATGCTTTTGGCAGCGCTCGATGAAGCCGATGTCGACAAGGCGAATGCGGTAATGATCGGTGACACAACGTTTGATATGGATATGTCACGCAATGCCGGTGTGCGTGCGATCGGAGTGAATTGGGGCTATCATGACGCCAGCGAGTTGATGGCCTGTGGTGCTGAATGTGTGATCAACAGGTTTGAGGACCTAAAATCGGCCCTTACTCAGAAATCGGAGAACAAATAATGAAAACCGGATTTAAGATACTTTCTGTCCTTGTCGTATTGGTCATAGGCGTGGTTGTTGCTGGTGTCGCGATCTTAAAATCTTTGGATTTTAACGAATACAAGGACCTGATTGCAGAGCAGGTGAAAGAAGCGACCGGCCGGGATCTAATTATTGCCGGAGAACTGAACCTGGAAATTTCATTGAATCCGAAAATTGCCGTCGAAGGGGTACAATTATCTAATGCCGATTGGGGATCACGCAAAGACATGATTTCCGTCGAAAAATTTGCCGCCGAAGTATCTCTGATGCCGTTGCTGTCGGGAACCATTGATGTCAACAGAGTCGTTTTACAAGGCGTTGACCTGTTAGCGGAAACCGACGTAAACGGTAAGGGCAACTGGATCCTTGACGGGGCAGCAAAGCCGGATGAAAAGCCCGACGGATCGGATGCTGACGACGGTGTCATTCCGGTTGTTCGGTTGGTTTCCGTACGCGACGTTAAAATTGCCTATAGGGATGGAGTGACCGGCCAAACACAGAACCTGATCATCCAGAATATCGACTTGCGGGCAGACAGCCCCGATGCCCCCTTGGGGATCGATTTGAATGCGGATATTAACGGTCAGGCACTGAAGGTTGCCGGCACCGTAGGGACAATAAGAGCCCTGGTCGGTGGGGGTTTATTCCCACTGAAGCTGGACATATCCGCGTTGGCGGTGGAAATCGCACTTGAGGGTAAAGCGGGACTGGTTGACAGACGTCCTGCCGCCGACCTGTCGTTTTCCCTGTCCGGTGCAAAACTGACCGATACTTTAGCCGCTGCCGCGGTCGTGGTCCCACAATTGGCCGAAATAGTGCTTCCACCAATCAACGCCTACTCCCTAGGTTCTAAAATTGCTTATCAGGCGACGTCACTAACCCTGGACGATTTGTTTATTAAGCTCGATGATACGGTGTTGACGGGTCGCATTAGGGCGGATTTGGGCGGTTCGGTACCTTCGGTCGACGTGGCTCTGGCGTCGGATTCGATTAATATTGATAAATTGTTGCCTCCGGGAGATGCGGCAGTTTCTTCGCAACCCGCCCAAAAAATTAATGACGGTCGCCTGTTTCCCAATGATCCTTTGCCTTTGGACGGTTTAAAGGCTGTTAATGCCAAGGTGAAACTGGAGGTTAAGAAAATAACTGCCCAGGGAATTGAAGTCTCTAATACATCTCTTGCCCTGTCCCTGCAGAATGGCAAACTAAATGTTGCGCCGCTTGCAGCCGAAGTTTTTGGCGGTAAAGTTTCTGGCAGCCTGGCCCTGGACAGTGCCACCGGTCAACCATCGCTTAAGGCCGTTTTAGGGGTTAAACAACTGGATTACGGTGCCGCTTTAAAATCCCAGGGCATGGATGATATTGCGACCGGAAAAGTTGATCTGGATATCGATGTGAGCGGCCAAGGCGGATCAGTCAGGGCATTAATGGCGGGCTTAAACGGGGAAACCCGTATTCAAGCCATAGACGGGCAAATTAAAAGTGGTACCCTCAATATTGTTTCGACGGACTTGTTGAATGTTTTCGATAGCAAGGATGACAAAAAACTTATATGTGCGGTCATTCATTTTGACATCAAGGGCGGCAGGGCTGATACCAGAGCCTTGGTCATCGAGACTGGCGGTTTTTCAGTTATTGGTACGGGCACCGTCAACCTGCAAGACGAGACGCCAAAACTAAGGATTGATCCGCGCGCAAAAAAAGCCAGTGTTGCTTCTGCGGCGATGGTGCCGATTGACGTCAGTGGCACCCTGGCGGCACCGGTATGGACAATTGATAAGGCCGCCATGGCCGGCAATGTGGTTGCTGGTGCAGCACGCACTGGGGCTGCGATCGCAACCCTGGGACTTTCGGTTCTCGCTGAAAAAGTTGTCGGATCGGTAACCAAAAAAATTGACAATGCCGACTATTGTACCCCGGCCCTGGCAGGCAAAAAAATTGTACCCGGAGAACCGCAAAAGGCATCTGCTGAGGAAACCCCTAAGCCTGATACGTCGAAACCAGCCCCTGCCAAATCAGATAACCCAGTTGAAGGGATTACAAAAGGCATTGGTTCCGGCCTGAAAAGCCTGTTTGGAAACTAGAGAATCGGTTCACGATTAGGTCGAGCCTGCAGCAATGGGTATTAAAAAAGTTCAAAGGTTCTTTAAATCCGCACAGGTCGTTCGTGAAGGCGACGATTACGGAGTAAGACTGGACGATCGGCCGCTCCGCACGCCGGAAGGCAGTCCGATCCTGCTGCCGACGCTGCCTTTGGCAAACGCCGTTGCCAGCGAATGGTCCAACCAGGGCGACGAAATCAATCCGCTGACCATGCCGCTGATGCGACTTGCTTGTACAGCGGTTGATAAGGTGGCACCGGTTCGCCAACGGGTTATCGAACAGATCGCACGGTATGGGCAGAGCGACTTGCTGTGTTATCGTTCCACCGAACCGGATGATCTGGTCGCCCACCAGGAGGCTTCCTGGCAACCCACATTGGATTGGCTGGAAAGTACCCATGGCATTGTCCTGAAGGTTACTCAAGGAATTGTCCATGTGCAGCAGCCGGCAACAGCGCTCCGTAAATTGACCGAAATGGTCGCCGTTTATGACGATTATCCGTTGGCCGGTTTAGGCGAACTGACGCAATTGACAGGGTCTCTGGTGCTTGCCGTTGCCTGCTCTAATGGCCACCTGACTGGAGAGCAGGTGTTTTTAGCTTGCCAATTGGATGACGATTGGCAAGCCGATAAATGGGGCGAGGATCACGAAGCGGCTGAGCGCAGAAAAAATCTGGAGTATGATATTCAGTCGGCCGTCCGTTTCATCAATGCGCTGATGTAAGCGCCCAACGGGTGGACTAATGGGAGAGGTGACCGACAGAACCGTAGGTCAAGGATTCATCGCCCATGGGGATGGTTCGGACCCGTCGTTCCTGACCTTCAAAAGCTGCGGATGAGCGATAATTTGTCGTCATATGGCGGCGGCAGGGGCCAAAATAGTGCCCCGAGCGGACAAAAAAGTTAGGGATTTCGATGGTTCTTTTGATTTGTTTATAAATGCCTCTGGCCGACAACGGTTTGCTCAGGAAATTATTAATGCCGGCGTTTATTGCTTGGGTCAGTTGTTTGGTGTCGGAATAGGCCGACAAAATGATCACCGGAATAAAAGGGTTTGTTTTCATACGGTCGTTTCTGACCATATCGAGAAAGCGAATTCCGTCAACTCCCGGAGACCAGTCACTAAAAACCAAATCCAATTGCTGATTTTTGAATATCTTAAAGCCGTCATCAACAGATGCCGCTGCAAAGACCTCTCTAACGCCCAACTCGTGAAGCATTTTAATAAGGGCCGCAGCTGACAAACTGTTTTGTTCGACAACCAGTATCTTCAGGTTTTTAATGTTGTAATTTGCCATTGTTTGTCTGTTTACACCCGTTTCTCAGGACATGACTCTAATAAAAAATACTGACGCTAACCTGAACAATAGAATTTAAGATTTAATTACTTTTGGTGAACAAGCGGGCACGCAATAAAGGTAAATTTGCTGGTGGTGTCCTGAAGCATGGCTTACATCTTCTGAACGGTTTTTACTGAGTGGGCCTATCGGTGGGAGATCAGTCATGCATGACATCATCAATCAACTGGAACAAAAACGTGAGCAGGCCCGACAGGGCGGTGGTGCGCGTCGAATCGAGAATCAACACGCCAAAGGCAAATTAACGGCGCGTGAACGGATTGATTTGTTTTTGGACCCCGATAGTTTTGAAGAGCGCGATATGTTTGTTGAGCATCGCAGCTCAGATTTTGGCATGGATCAGCAGACCATTGCCGGTGATGGCGTGGTAACCGGGTTTGGTACGGTAAATGGTCGATTGGTTTTTGTGTTTTCCCAGGATTTTACAGTTTTTGGCGGCTCTCTGTCAGAAAGCCACGCTGAAAAAATATGTAAAATAATGGACCAGGCGATGAAAGTAGGGGCTCCAGTTGTCGGTCTTAACGACTCGGGCGGGGCGCGCATTCAGGAAGGCATTGCTTCGCTTGCCGGATATGCGGAGGTTTTTCAACGCAATGTGATGGCGTCTGGGGTGATACCTCAGGTGTCCATGATCATGGGGCCGTGTGCCGGAGGTGCGGTTTATTCGCCGGCAATGACGGATTTTATTTTCATGGTGAAGGATTCCAGTTACATGTTCGTTACTGGACCTGATGTTGTTAAAACGGTTACCCATGAGGAAGTTACCCACGAGGAATTGGGCGGCGCGACGACCCACACACAAACGTCGGGGGTCGCCGACAAAGCCTTTGAGGATGATGTCGACGCCCTGTTGCAATTGCGACGTTTTATCGACTTTATGCCAGCCAACAATCGGCAAAAACCACCTCTGCGGCCGACAACGGACCCCCACAATCGTGCAGAGCCCTCTCTTGATACCCTGATTCCAGACAACCCCAACAAACCCTACGACATGATGGAGTTGATTACGAAACTGCTGGATGAGGGAGATTTTTTTCAATTGCAACCGGACTATGCCGGCAACATTATTACCGGTTTCGGACGGATTGAAGGGTCGACGGTTGGCATCGTCGCCAACCAGCCTCTGGTTCTGGCCGGCTGCCTGGATATTTCCTCGAGTATAAAAGCCGCCCGGTTTGTTCGATATTGTGATTGTTTTAATATCCCGTTGATCACCCTGGTCGATGTCCCCGGTTTTTTGCCGGGCACAGCGCAGGAATACAGTGGCATCATCAAACACGGTGCTAAGTTGCTTTATGCCTATGCCGAGGCAACAGTCCCAAAAGTGACAGTGATTACCCGCAAAGCTTATGGCGGGGCCTATGATGTGATGAGCTCTACCCACCTGCGTGGTGACGTTAATTATGCCTGGCCGTCGGCCGAAATCGCGGTCATGGGATCAAAAGGCGCCGTTGAGATAATATTCCGCCAGGATATTGGAGATGCGGAAAAGATCGAAAACCGGACAGAAGAATACCGCAAACAATTCGCGAACCCCTTCATAGCGGGGCATCGTGGGTTTATAGATGACGTCATCATGCCGCATAATACCCGCGCCCGCGTCAGCCGCTCCTTGCGGATGCTGCGCGATAAAAAACTCGAAAACCCCTGGCGCAAACATGGAAATATTCCCCTTTAACCCCAGGTGCTCCTGCGGCAGTTAAAATCGACCCGATTGAACCGTGCCGGAGAATAAATGAGCGATGACTGAAACAAAAAAAAACCAGTCTCAAACCGAGCCTGCACAAAACCGCCTGCGGGGATTCGCCTGGCATTTGCTTGCCTATTTTGCGGCGATGGTTGTTTTGGTTCCGGTTAACTTGTTTGTGTATTCCGAAACCCTTTGGTTTGTTTTTCCGCTGGTTGGGTGGGGCAGTATGCTGGCCATCCACGTGGCTTTTGTCCTCGGTTTATTTGGCGGATCGACTTCCCAGGGTTGATCGGGGTTTGGATTGCGATCTGGATTATTTGGCAGCGAGCCGATAAAACTGTTTATCCCCTTTGATTTAAGGTCAGGACCCATTAATTTCATCCATTCTGCGGAGGTGATTTATCTTATCGGTTAGGCGGAAAGACGCAGGAAACCTCACGGTTTTCAAGTTTTTTCAACGAAGCCAGAGAGTTAAAGCGCCCCGCCCCAGGGGGTTTGTCAGTAAGCTCACGCCTTCTGCGAAAACAAGGCTCGAATATGCCCAGCATGTCCTTGCGCTTGTTTTCATGTATTCGTAAGCTTACTGACAAACAGAATTGCATGAAATTAATGAGACCTGACCCTAAGAATGTGAACCCGTTTGATGATAAAGAAACTATTAATTGCGAACCGGGGCGAAATTGCTTGTCGGGTTATAAAAACCGCAAAAAAGATGGGTATCGCGACGGTCGCTGTTTATTCTGAAGCCGATCGAGACGCCTTGCATGTGGTGTTGGCCGATGAAGCGGTCTGTATCGGGCCCGCACCTTCGGCGGAAAGTTATTTGGTTGTCGACAACATTCTTCGTGCCCTGAAAGAGACGCAGGCGGATGCGGTTCATCCCGGTTATGGGTTTCTCTCGGAAAATGCCGGTTTTGCGGAAACCCTGGAAAAACAGGGTGTTACTTTCATTGGGCCAAAACCCCTGGCAATCAAAGCCATGGGCGATAAAATCGAATCGAAAAAATTGGCCATGGCAGCTGGGGTGAATACCGTTCCTGGCCATACGGAAGCCATTAGGGATCCGGACGATGCCGTGACGATTGCCAATGATATTGGATATCCAGTGATGCTGAAGGCGTCGGCTGGCGGTGGTGGCAAAGGCATGCGCATTGCCCATAATGACGAAGAGTGCCGGGAGGGTCTGATTCGGGCAACCAATGAAGCGAAGGCGAGCTTTGGCGATGACCGGGTGTTTGTCGAAAAATTCATTGAACAACCGCATCACATTGAAATACAGGTCATTGGCGATTCCCATGGCAATGTGATTTATCTGGGAGAGCGTGAATGTTCAATTCAGCGCCGCCACCAAAAAGTTATCGAAGAAGCACCGTCGCCTTTTCTCGATGCCAAAACCCGGGCGGCCATGGGTGAACAAGCGGTTTTGTTGTCGAAGGCCGTTGATTATCTGTCGGCCGGTACCGTTGAATTTATCGTTGATAAAAACCGGAATTTTTATTTTCTGGAAATGAATACCCGATTACAGGTCGAACACCCGGTCACCGAACGGATCACCGGGTTGGATTTGGTTGAGCTGATGATCCGTGTCGCCAACGGCGAAAAACTGCCGCTGAGCCAGCAAGAGGTGCGTTTAACGGGCTGGGCCATCGAGGCCCGCATTTACGCTGAAGATCCGTTCCGCAACTTTATGCCTTCCACCGGTCGACTGGTTAAATATCTCGCACCGATCGAGTCCGATGTGGTGCGTCTGGATACCGGGGTTTATGAAGGCGGCGAAATTTCAATCTACTACGACCCGATGATTGCCAAGCTTATTGCCTATGGAAAAGATCGGGCGACCGCCATTGAGAATTTACAGAAAGCTCTGGATGGCTATTACATCCGCGGGGTCAACCACAACATGGCTTTTTTGGCGGCTCTGATCGCCCACCCGCGGTTTGCCACGGGCAACCTGACCACAAACTTTATTGCCGACGAATACCCGGACGGTTTTCATGCCAAGGACCTGGTGCTGCAGGACCCACATATCATGATCGCGGTTGCCAGCGTCATGCACCACACCTTGCAAAACCGGGCGGCGCAAATTAGCGGGCAAATTAGCGGCCATCCGCGGGCCGTTGGCGGCGACTGGATTGTTATCTTACGGGGTCAGCAGCATCCGATTTCCGTTTCCGGCGAAAACGGCAATTACCAAGTTGCGATGGATGGTACGTCTTCGGCGGTAGTCACAAACTGGCAGTTTCAGGACCCGTTATTTGTGGCAAAAGTGAACGGCAGCGATGTTTGCCTGCAGGTGGGACGTCAGGGCATTGCCTATCGCCTTGCCTACCGGGGTGCCGAAGCGGACGTGCTTGTTTTGCGGGCCCGGGCGGCGGAACTCAACGCACTGATGCTCCTTAAGGAACCGGCCGACACGTCGAAATGGCTGTTATCCCCCATGCCCGGTTTGCTTGTCTCCGTCTCCGTCGCTGCCGGTGACGAGGTTAAGGCAGGCGACGAACTGGCGGTGGTGGAAGCCATGAAAATGGAAAACGTCCTGCGGGCGGAAAAGGATCAGGTTATCAAATCCGTAAATGCCGCGGCCGGAGACAGTTTGATGGTCGATCAAATCATAGTGGAATTCGAATAGGGTTCCGATGGTTTAGGTGTTCTGCTGGTTTTGGTTTTGCGCCCCGTCGCGAAATAACAGCGGATGGTGTGGGGATCGGCGAGAACCGCCAAAGGGCCTGCATCTCAGGCGGCGCGTATCAGGTCTCGATTTGTTCCCGGCCCGGTTTGCAGGACAGGGAACGGTAATTTCGTCAAACAACAAATCTTTGGTAATTGATGATGGTCAAGTCACCCAAAATAAAAAATCCACAGCGACCGGCCAATTCAAAACAACCGACGCGCGTGACTGCCGGTGCCTATGAATGGCTCATGCAGTTTGGCAAAAACCTCGAGACCAACGCCGGAGTTTCCGTACCCTGCGGCGATTGCAACGCCTGTTGTCGAGCCGGATATGCCGTGCGAACCAACGACGGAAATCTTTATTTGCCAAAACCCGACGGCAGTTGCTCAGAACTTCACTGTGGCCGTTGTTCGGTTTATGACCACCGACCGCGAACCTGCCAGTATTATGATTGCCGCACCCATTTTTTTAGCGGGATTGACCCTGAAAAACCTTCCATAAGCGCGACCCTTAAGGATTGGCGGCCGCGTACGTCGAGCGATCAGGACAGGGCGGTTATTGCCATTATCGAAGCTGTTGCCAATGCCCTGACGGACCAAAAACTGGCACCAGAAGATATTGCCGTACAAGCTTGTTTGATTGCCTATCGGCGGATTGTTGAAATCGAATCCGCTAATAAGCCACCGGCAATTGAGTCTGATAACTGTTAAAAGCGGGTTTAAGAGCGAAAGGATATGGATCTCGGAAAGAAATAATAAAACAAAGAATTGTTTTCGTTTTGTATGTGAATATGATGCCTCTCTGTAATCCGAATTGGGGTGTCTAAGCTGTCTTCTTTTTTGTCTCCCGACCTCTGGGCTGGTCTCGAAGGGTTCCTGCTTGGCGGCGGCTTGATCATCGCCATTGGTGCCCAAAATGCCTATTTGATCCGCCAGGGAGTCCGTGGTGAACGGGTCTACTTTATTGCGACCCTGTGTTTCCTGTCAGATGCCGTTTTAATGGTTATCGGAGCAGCCGGCGTTGGTGCGGTTATCGCCTCAGATGAATTGTTGCGATCCGTGGCGGCCTGGGGCGGCGGGTTTTTCCTGATCGTCTATGGGCTGAAATCCGCCTTTGCGGTTTTTAACCCCAATCCCATGGACTGGGAAGACGATATGGTGAAGCGTCAAACCCTGTGGAACATCACCCTGACGACCATCGCTCTGACCTATCTCAATCCCCATGTCTATTTGGATACGGTGGTGCTGGTTGGTGGCGTTGCCGCCCAATATGACCTTCATTCCCGCCTGTCCTTTACTGCCGGTGCCATCGTTGCGTCGTTTATATGGTTCTATGGACTGGCCTTTGGCGCCATCCAGGTTGCTCACTTTTTTCGCAGCCAAAGGGGCGCGCAGCTGTTGGACGGGACCGTTTGTCTGGTCATGTGGACCGTTGCGTTTTCGTTAATCACTGGTCGGCTCAACCAATAAACAAATGGTGTCGACGGCCCCCCGTTAAAAGCGCGGGTTTCATCAGGCAGCCCTCCCTGAAATCAGCCTTCGCCGATCAAAGGTTTTTTTCATTTACAATTGATCCATGTCAAAGACAGGCCCCCAGTGGCCGGTCTAGAATCCGCCTATTGTGTTGCCACATTGGTACCCACTCAGGCGTGCGGTATTGTTAATTGTAGCGGACGCTGGTGCCGGGTAGGCCGACCTGAAAATTGATAAGTGGGCCCGCTGCCCAATTGAGCGAAGGAACTGCCGTGACTGAACCGCTACCATCGACCCAGGGCCAGGAAATCAAAGGTTTTCTAATCATTACGGCGGTTCTGATCCCGGCCCTGTCCGTGGCTTTGGTTGGTACCTATGGATTTGCCATTTGGATTTATCAACTGCTGGCCGGCCCGCCGAGCGCGCCGTAAACACCCGCCCGCAGTTATGAAACAGGAGCACTCTCGAATATGCTTAATCGTCCTGCAAACGGAATATCAGCCAGTCGGCGCGATTTCCTCAAAGCCAAAATTTCACGGACAACCATTGCCAGTTTGATGATCCAGGCGCGGCCGGAACATATGGCTTCCCTAACGCCGGATCTGAACGCCATGGAAGGCGTAGAAGTCCACGCCAGTGCTGTAACCGGACGTATGGTTGTAACTGTGGAGGCGCGGGATGATCAGCATTTTATGGATTTGGTGTCAGCCATCCAGGATCAAAAGCATGTCATCAACGCACAATTGGTTTATCACCAGATCGAGGAAATATAGGATGGCAACGAAAAAATCAGACGCGCCTGCCACCGCTTTGCTGACCCGCCGGGACTATATCAAAGCCCATGCGATAGCGACCGCAGCGGCGGCGGCGGGGATCTCCGTTCCCGCATCGGCGGCAAACCTTGTTACCGATAAAAGCAAAACCAAACTGACCTGGTCAAAAGCCGCCTGCCGGTTCTGCGGCACGGGATGTTCGGTCATGGTTGGCACCAAGGCGGGGCGTATCGTTGCAACCCATGGCGACGTCAAATCGGAAGTCAATCGTGGTCTCAATTGTGTTAAAGGTTATTTTCTTTCCAAAATCATGTATGGCAATGATCGGTTGACCGAACCCCTGTTGCGCATGACCAACGGCAAGTTCGACAAAAATGGTGCGTTTACCCCGGTTTCCTGGGACCAGGCCTTCGATGTGATGGCGGAAAAATGGAAAGCGGCGCTAAATCAAAAGGGGCCGGAAGCTGTTGGCATGTTCGGGTCCGGACAATGGACGGTTTGGGAGGGTTATGCGGCCTCAAAACTGATGAAGGGCGGTTTTCGCTCCAATAACATTGATCCCAACGCCCGCCATTGCATGGCTTCGGCGGTTGGCGGGTTTATGCGAACCTTTGGCATCGACGAACCCATGGGTTGTTACGACGATATGGAAGCGGCCGACGCGTTTGTTCTGTGGGGCTCGAACATGGCGGAAATGCACCCGATCCTGTGGACGCGAATTACCGACCGCCGGCTCAGTGCGCCCCACGTCCAGGTTGCGGTCCTGTCGACCTTCGAACACCGGTGTTTCGATCTGGCCGACAACGGCATAATTTTTACCCCGCAGACGGATCTGGCGATCCTCAATTTTATTGCCAACTACATCATTCAGAATGGCCACGTCAATCAGGCCTTCGTTGACAAACATACCCACTTCAGGCGCGGTAATACCGATATTGGCTATGGGCTCCGTTCTGACCATCCGCTGGAAAAAAAGGCGAAAAATGCCGACAAGGCGGGGGGATCGAAACCCATGAGTTTTGATGAATACGCCCGCTTTGTCAGTGATTATGACGTAAAATCCGTGTCCAAATTGTCCGGGGTGCCGGAAAACAAACTGCTGCAACTGGCCAAACTTTATGCCGATCCGAAAATCAAGGTGATGTCCTTGTGGACCATGGGTTTTAATCAGCACACACGCGGCGTCTGGGCCAATAACCTGGTCTATAACATTCATTTGTTGACCGGTAAAATATCCGAACCGGGCAACAGTCCGTTCTCCCTGACCGGTCAACCCTCGGCCTGTGGTACGGCCCGCGAAGTCGGCACCTTTTCCCATCGGCTGCCGGCCGATTTGGTTGTCAATAATCCCAAACACCGGGCCTTTGCCGAAAAGATTTGGAAATTGCCTGATGGCACCATTCCGGGCAAACCCGGCCTCCATGCGGTCGCTCAAAACCGCGCCCTTAAGGATGGCAAAATTAACGCCTATTGGGTACAGGTGAACAACAACATGCAGGCGGCAGCCAACATGATGGAAGAGACCCTGCCGGGATACCGCAACCCGGACAATTTCATTGTCGTCTCCGATGCATATCCGACCGTCACCGCCCAGGCCGCCGACTTGATTTTGCCGACGGCCATGTGGGTTGAAAAGGAGGGGGCTTACGGAAATGCCGAACGGCGGACTCAGTTTTGGCATCAGTTGGTCGATGCGCCGGGCCAGTCCATGTCCGATCTTTGGCAATTGGTCGAGTTCTCCAAACGGTTCCTGACAGACGAAGTCTGGCCGCAGGAGTTGTTGGACAAAAACCCGGAATACAAGGGTAAAACCCTGTATGAGGTGCTTTATAAAAATGGCAATGTGAATCGGTTTCCGTTGTCAGAAACGGCGAAAGACAAAGCCAATCATGAGGCCCAGGCCTTTGGATTTTATCTGCAGAAAGGCCTATTCGAAGAATATGCGGCGTTCGGCCGTGGACATGGCCATGATCTGGCGCCGTTCGAGCGTTACCACGAGGAACGTGGATTGCGTTGGCCGGTGGTTGACGGCAAGGAAACCCGCTGGCGTTTTCGTGAAGGCGAAGATCCCTACGTCGCGGCCGGGTCCGGCTATCAGTTTTATGGCAAGGCCGACAATAAGGCGGTTATTTTTGCGCTGCCTTATGAACCCCCAGCCGAATCGCCTGACGACGAATTTGACCTGTGGTTATCAACCGGCCGGGTCATTGAACATTGGCATTCCGGCTCGATGACCCAGCGGGTGCCGGAATTGTATCGCGCTTTCCCGGATGCCGTTGCCTTTATCCATCCCGACGACGCGGCGGCCCGCGGGTTAAAACGTGGTACAGAAATCCGGGTGATTTCTAGGCGCGGCCAAATCAGAACGCGGGTCGAAACCCGGGGCCGTAACAAACCCCCAAGGGGCCTGATCTTTGTCCCGTGGTTTGATGCCAGTCAGTTAATCAACAAGGTCACCCTGGACGCTACCGACCCCATTTCCAAACAGACGGACTACAAAAAATGTGCCGTCAGAATTGAAGCGGTATAAGATTATGGAAACGTTCATTAAAAAGACAATCGCCGTTTTTCTTTTTGTCAGTATGAATTCGTTGGTTTTTGCTGACGAGCCTATCACCACCCTGCGCGACGCCGCGCTGGATAAAAACGGGCCAGCCCCGACCATGACGAATTTGGTCAATACGGATATCCGCGAAGTGCGAAACTTTGCCGAGCAGCCGCCGATCATCCCCCATAACATCCGGGGCTATCAGATCGATCTCAATACCAACAAATGCCTGAGCTGCCATAGCCGAACCGCCATCGCCCGGTCGCAGGCACCGATGGTCAGCGTTACCCATTTTATGGATCGCGATGGCCAGGTGCTTTCTGCAGTTACCCCCAGACGGTATTTTTGTACCCAATGTCATGTGCCGCAGCACCTGACTAAACCCCTGGTCGGCAATCGGTTTATTGACGCCGATTCGCTGATTAGTAAATAGGGGCAGTAATCGTGATAAAAAGAATATCTGAATTTTGGCGGCTGATGGCACGTCCGGCCCGTCATCTGAGTTTGCTTTTATTGACGACCGGCGGGTTTGTTGCCGGGGTTATATTTTGGGGCGGATTTAACACGGCGCTGGAACTGACAAACACCGAAACCTTTTGTATCAGTTGCCACGAAATGCGTGAAAATGTCTTTGTCGAATTAAAACAGACCATCCACTATACCAATCGCTCCGGTGTCCGTGCGACCTGTCCCGATTGTCATGTGCCACACAACTGGACAAATAAAATCGCCCGAAAAATGGCGGCGTCAAAGGAGGTCTGGGGTAAAGTCTTTGGTACCATTTCGACCCGCGAAAAGTTTCAGAATAAACGTCTCGAACTGGCCAAACACGAGTGGGCCCGGTTCAAGGCCAACGATTCTCTGGAATGCCGCAATTGTCATGAATTTGAGTCCATGGACATTACCTTGCAAAGTCCACGGGCGGCGGATCATCATACCCGATTGCTGGGCACCGGCGAAAAAACCTGCATTGATTGCCATAAGGGCATCGCCCATCAATTGCCCAATATGGCTGGCGTCGAAGGCTGGAACTAGGGTCAGGACCGATTAATTTCATGCAATTCTGTTTGTCCGTAAGCTTACGAATACAAGAAAACAAGCGCAAGGACATGCTGGGCATATTCGAGCCTTGTTTTCGCA
>JAJFII010000105.1 GCA_021775095.1 Rhodospirillales bacterium | reverse complement strand
GCTCCGGTTCTGGCTCCGGCTCAGGTTCTGGCTCGGGCTCCGGTTCTGGCTCGGGCTCCGGTTCTGGCTCCGGTTCTGGCTCCGGTTCTGGCTCGGGCTCCGGTTCTGGCTCCGGTTCTGGCTCCGGTTCTGGCTCCGGCTCTGGTTCTGGTTCCGGTTCAAGGTCAGGCACAAGATCAACCGCAGGCTCTGGTGGAATTTCCGGTTCCACGGCGGTTGCCGCATCGGGTTCCGCAGGGCTGGGGTCCGGATTATTTTCCGGCGAGTCCAGGGCTTCACGAACGACCTCTATGGCGCGGGCGATGGCATCCGTTACTGGCGGTTCACTGGGCCGGTCACTGTCTTGCGAATGGCGCTGCCAGTCGGGCTCCGGAACTTCGTAGGTCGGGTCCGCTGTTTCATTGGGAATTTCGGGTGGTGTGATGGGGTCAATGGGTTCGCCGCCGTCGACGTCGCGAACCGGGACTTCGGGCGTGACCGGTGTAAACCCGTCTTCTTCCGGGACTGCCGTTTGCACCGCGTCATGTTCTGCGCGCTCGCCGGTATGAATGTTAGACAGGGACTGATCCGGGCCTTCCAGGTCATTGAGGCCACCGCTAAAGGCGTCTTCCGTTTCATCCACCTGGGTTTGCCGGCCGGGTCCCGTGCCCTGGCTGTCGGACCAATCTTCGTCTTGGTTTTGCTGACGGTTCTGATCGGCGTTAGGTTCACCCCCAGGGGCGTTATTGTTTGTATCTGGAGTTTCTTCAGCCATCGTTAGGGACTCCTGGATAATCCGATAACATTAATGAGTGTGTTTTAAATACACGCAAAACGCAAATCTTTGCTTCCCTTTGGGGACAAAAGGAGTCTTAAATGAGGAACCGTTTATTTGCGATGTTATAATGCACAGGAACGTAAAGAGAACATTCTTACCCTTCCGTCATCATTAAATCAGTGACGACGCGCCAGAATGGAGCGATGGGTTAAGGATTCCTTGGAGTATTCGTGTTTTGAGGGAAGATTATGGATAGGACAGAACGTCTGAAAATAGCGTTATGAAACGGGATTCAGGTTAAGACAGGCTGAACCCGGGCCAATTTTTTTATGACATTTACACGTCTTTGCCATATCTTGCCGAGGATTCAATGGGGAGGACCCAATGGCAGGAGCCAGTTTACGCGCTGTATTAAATGCGACACCCAAACGGTCGTGGAACCGTCTGGAAATTCTCGGTCAGTCGGCGATTATCAATCTTTTTGGGTTGGCGCTGCCGATCTTTATTCTGCAGATTTATGATCGGGTCCTGCCGCTGAAGGCCGACGGTTCGCTTAAGGTAATGGTCTTTGGCCTGGCTCTTGTGATCCTGTTCGACATGATCCTGAAAACCGCCCGCTCAAAAATTACTACCTGGAACGGTGCGCAATTCGAACATTTGGCGCGGTGCTCGGCGCTCGACAAAGTATTTCGTTCACCCCTGGAACTATACGAGCGGGATTCTCCGGGTGACTATCTGGAACGCATCAATGCGATCAGTACGGTAAAGGATTTTCATTCCTCACAAATTGTTACCCTCTTTGTAGATCTGCCGTTCGCCGTCCTATTTTTGGTACTCATTTGGTACTTGGGCGGCATATTGGTGGTTGTTCCGATTGCCCTGATGGTGACCTTTGCCTTACTGGCTGTGGTCGTCGGCTCACGCTTGCACCGGGTTGTCAGTGAACGCACCACCAGCGACAATCGCCGTTATGATTTTATGATCGAAGTGCTGAACGGCATTCAAACCATAAAAGCCATGAACCTGAAAACCATGATGCAGCGACGATTTGAGGGGCTGCAGGAACGGACGGCGCTGGCCATTCAAAAGGTCGCCATGAACAGTGGTTACGCGCAGGGCCTGGGCACTTTGTTTACCCAGTTAAATATGGTCTGTGTCGTCGGCATCGGCGCGATGATGCTGCTCGACGGGCAATTGACCGGCGGCAAACTGGCCGCCTGTATGTTGCTGTCGGGTCGGGCCATGCAACCCATGCAGTCGGCCATGAGCATGTGGACCAATTACCAATCCATTCGGGTTGCCGCCGGGCATGCCAACCGGGTCCTGACCCTGCCTGAGGAATGCCAACGGGGACTGCCAAAAATCCCGCCCCTGCAGGGCGCCCTGGAATTGCGAAATGTGAATTTTGCCTATGGCGGTGCCACGCAACCGTTCATTCGAAACATCAATTTGAAACTGGCACCCGGCGATGTGATTTCCATTGAGGGGGCGAACAGTTCTGGCCGGACCACCTTGTTATTGTTGATCCTCGCCCTGTTGAAGCCGCAAAGCGGGCAGATTTTGATGGATGGTCAGGATATTTTTGACTTCGATCCCATTTCGGTCCGTGGCGAAGTCTCTTTACTGTCCCACAACGCGCCCCTGTACAGCGGAAATCTGGTGGAAAATATGACCAACTACCAGTGGGGCGATATGGTCGGGCAGGCGTTGGAACTGGCCGAGGAATTGGGACTAGAGCAGGAAATCAAGGTTTTGCCGGAAGGTTATGACACCAAAGTCGGCGGCAGTACGGTCGAACGCATTCCTGCCGGAATCCGTCAACGGGTTGCGATTGTCCGGGCCCTGGTTGACCGGCCCCGGGTTATTCTGTTCGACGAAGCCAATTTGTCGCTCGACGCGTCGGCCGACAAACGCCTGCAGCGGTTGTTGTTAAAATTAAAGGGCGAAGGCAGCACCATGATTCTGGTCAGTCACCGGGCAGATATACTGGCCCTGGCCGACCGCCATTATCATATGCATGAGGGTCAGTTAAGGGAAAAACTGCGGGAGGATGTGGGATGACCAACCTTGCCGTGATCAATCGCCTGACCCAGGGACGATCCATGTCCGACCCGGCCACCTGTCTGGCACCACTGCTCGATGCCATGTCCTGGCGCGGCACGCCGCGTCAGATCGCCGAGGCCCTGACCGGTGCCTGGGACCGGCTCGACATCCACGACATTCTTAACACCATGGCAAATCTCAACTTTCGCAGTTGGGGCGAGAAACTGCGCATTGGCAAAATTGATCCGCGATTGCTGCCCTGCCTGTTTGAAACCAAACGGGGTGAGGCCCTGGTTCTGTGGCGCGGACGGGGCGGCAAGATCGAAAGTTACGACGCCGGGACGGGGCAACCGGTTAAAAAACTAAAGAATCTGAGCGTCGGCACGGCCTACTTTTTTGTCCCCGAAGACGACGAAGCGAGCCCAAAAAAGGGCAGTTGGATCCGCACCATCGCGCGCCGGTTTGATCCCCTGGTTTCACGCCTCATGGTGTTGACGGTTTTGCTCAATACGCTGGCCCTGGCGACTCCGCTGTTTGTCATGTCGGTTTATGACAAGGTTATTGGTGCACGCAGTGAGGAAACCCTGTTTTATCTGGCAATTGGTGTGGCCATTGCGATTGTTTGTGATGGGGTTATCCGGCTTATGCGCAGCGCCCTGCTTGCCCACATCGGCGGCCGCCTCGACATGATCGTTAACGCGTCGGTGGTCAACAAAATAATGGACCTGCCGTTGAAACGACTGGAAAAGGCAACAGTGGGCACCCAATTGTCGCGTCTGAAAGAATTTGAAGGGGTTCGCAATTTTTTCACCGGGCCTTTGGCGTTGGGAATTCTCGAACTGCCGTTTGTGATCATCTTTCTGATTGCCATCGCCCTGATCGGCGGCTGGCTGGCGATCGTGCCGGTTGCCCTGGTGGTGGTCCTCAGCAGCGGAGCAATTCTGGCAATCCGCTTTGCCAAAACGGCTGTCCAGCAGTCGTCGGCCGGCAGTGCGGACTGCCAGACTTTGTTACTGGAAATTTTGCAGAACCTTCGGTTCATTAAGGACGAAGGCACAGAAGAAATCTGGATGGAACGGTTTCGCGAGCGCTCCACCCAACTGGCCCTGGCCAACCTGAAGGGAGCCCGTCTTAACGCGGCGTTCCAGAACTTCTCATCGGCCATAACCATCATCGCCGGGGCAACGACCCTGGCGGTGGGGGCGTCGTTCGCGATCGCCGGACAGTTTTCCATGGGTGCCTTGATCGCCTGTATGGCCCTGGTCTGGCGGGTGTTGTCGCCGTTGCAGATGCTGTTTGTTACATTCACCCGTCTCGAGGAAATCAAGTCGGCGATGAACCGCATGGACCAGTTAATGGCGCAACCGACGGAAACCAAGATGCGCTCATCTGGCGAGACCGTGGCGCGTGAACGGGAGTTCGAAGGGCGCATTACCTTTAATCGAGTGGTCTTGCGTTATCTGGCCAACCAGGAACCGGCGCTGGCGGGTGTATCGTTCGAAATTAACCCGGGTGAAGTGGTCGCCATTGTTGGCCCCAACGGTTGCGGAAAGTCGACGATCCTCAAACTGGTCGCCGATTTGTATCAGGCCCAGGCCGGTACGGTGATGATTGACGGTGTCGACACCCGTCAAATGAACATGCTGGATTTGCGCCAGGCCCTGGGTTATTTGCCGCAACAGGCCGATCTGTTCTCCGGCTCGATCCTTGAAAACCTGATCGTTACTAACCCGACGGCGACTCGCACGGAAATTGAGGATGCCTGTTACCGGGCGGGTATTCTTGATGATGTGGAAGCCCTGACCGACGGCCTCAACACGCAAATGACCGAACAAACGGTCAAACAGGTTTCAACCGGTTTTCGCAAGGGCCTGGCCCTGGCCCGGACTTTCCTGTCGGGCGCCAATATTTATCTGTTCGATGAACCGGGTGTCGGCCTTGATACGGAATCCGACGAAATGCTGTTGAAGGAACTGGAAGGCTTTAAAGGCAAAGTGACGACCTTGCTGGTCACCCACCGTCCGGAATATATCCGGGTCGCTGATCGGGTGATCGCCCTGCGCGAGGGGCGGGTTGTCTTTGATGGAACACCAGACGATTTAGCCGGAGCTGGCAGGAGACGAAAAAATGGTTGATACCCAATACGCCGTACGCAAATCGGGCAAACGTGCAGCCCGCGACGAGATTGATGAATTGCCCAGTATGTTGCGTCCGCAGCCAAAAAAATCTGCGGCGAAAAAACCGCATCCCGACAGGGCCGATCCCGAAAACGGTGCCTGGATGGTCGGTCGCAAGCGGTTGGCCCAGTCCCTGATGCTTGAAGAGCGCGGTCCCGGCGGCGGCAGCCGAGTGATGGCAGTTGTGATTATTTGTTTTGTCGCCGCTTTTCTGGTCTGGGCGTCGCACACCCGGATTTCGGAAGTGGTCGTTACGTCAGGGGAAGTGTCTCCGGTTGGTTCGATCAAAACCGTTCAGCATCTGGAGGGCGGGATCGTTCAATCGATTGACGTCGCCGAAGGGGATCTTGTGGATCAGGGCCAGATTCTGCTGACCCTCGACAGCAGTACGGTTCAGTCGGAACTGGAACAGATGCAGACCCGGCTCGTCGGGCTTGAGCTGGAGGCCGATCAACTGTCGGCGATGATGACCGGGGCACCGTTGGCGTCGAACAATGTGGGCCAACGCCACCAGGGATTGGCGACAACCCAGGCCCTGGTGATTGAAGCCAAACGCCATGCCACGGAAACCCAGCTTGACGTTATCAAAAAACAAATTGCCCAGCGCAATGCTGATACCCGCCTGCTGATCAATCAGGCGGCGGCGGTAAAACGCCAGATCGGATTTATTGAAGAAGAAGTCGCCATGCGGAGAACCCTGCTGGAAAAGGGTTTAATGTCGAAGGTCGTGATGCTGGAAAACCAGCGGGAACTGGCCCGAACCCAGGCGCAATTGGCGGAAGTCATCGGCAAACAACGGCGCAATGCGGAAGCCATTTCCGAACTGGAAAGCCGCCAGGCCGAGGTCAGTGCCCGGATTTCCATGGTGGCGGCGGAAAGTCTTGGTAAAACCGCCAACGAAATCGCTGAACTGAAAGATGCCATTGCCGAAGTTCGCTCACGGGTCGAACGCCTCGATATTCAGTCGCCGGTGCGGGGCATCGTCCAGACCCTGGCCGTCAAAACCCTGGGCGGTGTGGTCGCCTCGGGGGCCACGGTCGCCGAGATCATCCCCGAAGGTGCCGACCTGGTGGTCGAGGCGCGGGTCTCGACCCAGGACATCGGGTTTATTTATGAGGGGCAGGCGGCTCGGGTGAAGGTCGAGGCTTACGATTTCACCCGTTATGGTGACGTCACCGGCAAAATTCTTCGCATCTCGGCTACCACTTTTGAAGACGAAAAGGGCAATCCCTATTACAAATCCTATATCCGCCTCGACAAAAATTACGTCGGCCAGGACCCCAAACGCAATTTGGTGGTGCCGGGTATGACCGTCATTGCTGATATCCGCACCGGTGAAAAAACCTTGTCGGAATATTTGCTGAAACCGATTTATAAGGCGATGAGTGAGGCCTTCCGCGAACGTTAGGTCATCGACGTCATTTTTTTTGACACCAAAACTGATACATGCTTCTGAAGGTCTGTGGATTCTTTAGCTCGAACCGATGCCATTGCGAGAGGGAGGTAAGTGTCCGTTTGTTAGGAAAGGAAGATTGGGATTTCCGCTTCACATTTCGGTCAGGAAATTCAAACCCTAAAAATTTTAATTTGAGTGTCTTAAGAGCATCACGAATTTCCGGTAAGGTAAATCTGTGTTCCTGAACGTGGAAGAGCAAATCCCGGCATTCACTTGTAGTATAAAAACTCATTCGATGAATGAGTTCCTCCATTGTCGCATTTCCTGCTTCAGCCAATGCCACGATGTCCCGGCGAGCGCGGCGTATATCTGTCGGTGTCGGAAGATATTGTTTTTCCGCAATCAGAGCACGGCCTCTAACAACGTCCATTCGGGCTGTCTCGCTGTATAGACCAATGTTTAAAACACCGCCCGGACGCAGGAGGTCAACCAAAATTCGCCAACCTGCTATCGGGTCGTGAAGATGATGAAGCACCCCGGAGCATTCAATAAGGTCAAATTGTCGCCCCAGGTCCTTTAGCTCCATGATGTCGGCATGGGCGTACCTAATATTGGACAAGCCAAGTTCATTGGTTTTTCTCATCGCGTAAGAGAGACTGCTAAAACTTAAATCCACAGCAAAAACCTGAGCGTTTGAGAACCGGCAAGCCGTACTGATGGCATGTTGACCTGTGCCACATCCTGCGACCAATATTTCGGGATTTTCAGGAGAGGTAAAATTCCCGAGATCAAGATGAACTGGCGCACCTTGGAGAGTAGCTTTTATGGATTTATTTACCGGCTTTATATCTGTCTTAATCCAACGGGGGTAGGGGTTTTCTTCATATTGCGCCTGTACGGATTTAGAAACCGCATGTTTCACCGGCGTCACGGATTGAATTTGGGAGCGCAGGGATATCTCCGTTAGCGGTTCTGTTATTTGTTGTTTGATTACGGCCTTGATTTCGTCGGACCATTCCTGATCGTATAATTTTTTGGACCATGGAATCCTGTGAAGAGGCCTATAGGCAGCAAGTGCTATTATAAGAACAGGCGGCACATCTCTGTTCGTCTCCAGCAGTTCTGCAATTTGTGTTTGCAGACGTTCTACTGATATTTCTTCGTCATTTGTCTCAAAATAAACATACTCGTTTGCGAAACATTGTAGCGCCAGGGCTGCCGAAAAGGGAAGGCCAGCATCTGTACTATTGCCCGCCAATACCTCCGCTAACAATGCGCGGCGCAAAACAGTGAGCGCCCGCTCAATTTTAAGGTCAATGACTGGAGTCAACTTTAAAATCAAAAGAAAAAGTGGAATTGCCGACAGTTGTATCGCGGCATCCT
>JAJFII010000104.1 GCA_021775095.1 Rhodospirillales bacterium | reverse complement strand
ATTCGACAGCGGGGTGCCGGGATCAACGTTGATATAGGGGTCGAGCTTCCGCAGGCGAACCTTAAATCCACGGGCTTGCAACAATGCTGCCAAAGCCGCAGATGCGAGGCCTTTACCGAGAGAGGAAACCACGCCGCCGGTGATAAATATAAACCGCGTCATGGGCGCACACTGTACATCAAATTACCGTTTGGCAAAAAGAAAAGAGGACGCAAATCCACGACCTCTTTCCTAGGGGGAACCGATCCCTTTATTTGTCTCATTTTTAACTAATTGGCAACCGGAGCAGCCGGCGTCGAAGGCGTCGCCGGTTGTTCGATTTTTGCTGCCGGCTGATCAAGAATTGATTTCGATTCGCGCCCATTGCCGGCCATAATTGCCATAATCAGACTGGTACAGATAAATCCTGCTGCCAGAATGGCGGTTGTCCGGGTCAACAAATCAGCCGCCGCCCGGCCGGTCATAAAGCCGCCCATGCCGCCGCCCTGACCGCCGCCGCCCATCCCTAGGCCACCGCCTTCATTCTTTTGTAACAGAACAGCGCCAACCAATGCGATGGCGAGCATTAGGTGTATAACCAAAACAACTTGTTGCATAATTAAGTTCCGATATTGTCGTCTACAATGCCCTGAACCTGGGTTTTAGGCACCAAGAATTTAGATCCGTCGGTTATCTAATCGTTCTTTCCCTTAAATGCCAGTGAAAAGGCGTATTATTTACGCAGGTGGATTGCCATTCGCCAGTCGACGCCAATAAAATGAATGTGCACCTTTGTGTGCCAATGGGGAGAGTCATATGGGGTTAAAAATTGAAGACCTGCCGGGTCCAATAGGTGCGTTGATTTGGGGTGTGGAGGTGTCACGCCCCATAAATGACGGAGAATTCCAACGCATCGAAGGTGCCCTGTTGAAGCGAATTGCCATCGTGATGCCGGATTTGCCGGAGGATGTCACCTGGTTGCGGAACTTCGGCCGCCGGTTTGGGCCATTGGTTCCGCACGTGCTTGACCAATATCACCACCCGGAGTCAGCCGAAGTTTCGATTATTGCCCGCCATCGCGACACCCGCCAATCGAGGACCACAGCAATTCCTGCCGGTGCCTTTTGGCATTCCGATTTGAGTTACGAAAAACATCCATCAGATGCCATTTTTCTTTACGCCACCCACCTTCCCCACAGCGGTGGAGATACCCTGGTTGCAGATATGTGTCGGGCTTATGATGATCTGCCCAATGAGACCAAAACAAAAATTAACGATTTAACCGCGACCCATCGGTGGGGCTGGAATACCGGTGGCGGCACACCAACTCTAAATAAAAAACAGCAGATCACCCATCCCGACGTTACCCACCCTCTTGTTCGCATCCACCCGAAAACCAAGAAACGAATATTATACGTGAATCCGGGTTATACGATGAAAATCAATGAGTTAGAAAAGAACGAGAGTGACGACCTGTTACAAGAGCTGTTTTCCCATGCCTTAGCTCCAGAATTTCAATACTGCCATAAATGGGCGTTAGGGAGTTTGGTTGGGCTTGATAATCGTGCTTCAATGCATTGTGCTGTCAATGATTACAATGAACCCCGTCAGATGCTGCGAATGATCGTCGGCTCTACCCACACCGAACCCGAGGAAATAAAATGCGCTTAAAAACACTGTTACCGCTCGACACAGCGACACGCATTGTTGATGAAGCCCTGCGCTTGGCGCGCCAGGAACAGATGCTGCCGCAAACCGTTGTTGTTTTGGATTCCGGCGGCAAAATAATAAACGTAAAAAGTGAAGACGGGGCCGGTTTGCTGCGATTTGGTATTGCCATGGGCAAAGCCTGGGGAGCCCTGGGAATGGGAATTTCAAGCCGACTCGTTGGTGATCGGCTCGGCAGTCGAGCGACATTTTTGACAGGTGTCACCGCCGCGTCGGATGGAAAATTCATCCCGGTTCCTGGTGGCGTGCTCATTGACGACGCCGATGGTTTTACAATCGGCGCTGTCGGCATTAGCGGCGACACCTCGGAAAAGGACGAATATTGCGCCATTGCTGCCATTATAAAGGCTGGGTATAAGTCGGAACCGGCGGAAGTTGATTCGGATTGGCAAACCTCCAACCTGTCCGGAGCCAAAGACAACTGAACCAATCTGTATTAAGTATCGGATATTGAGTTTGACGTTTTTTTCGTTGGCAACTTTGTCCGTTGCAGAACTGTTATTTCTATATACCGGTGCTGATGGGGCCGGTTTGGTTAGCCGGCTGGCGATTTGTGCCGTGTGCTTGTGCGTTATTCCTCATTTTACACTGCGGGAATGGGCATTGAGTTTAATGGCCGTCCTGTTGACGGGGGGCCTTGTCATCGTGGAACCGACGGCGGATGGCATTGTCCATGGGCTTGATCGCGCTGCTTTTTTTGGCGCTTTTATCTATCTGATTACCCTCCTGAAAGAAGCCGCCGTCCGCTCCCCGTCTGTCCTGGAATTGGGACGGTATCTGACCAATCAACCACCCGGACGCCGTTTTTTCGCGACGGCCATCGGCGGTCATTTTATGGGTGTATTGCTAAACTTTGGTGCGGTCAGTCTTTTAGCTCCGCTGATCCAACGCGGAGCACGGGCCGACCCGATAATAACCGAACAGGACGAACGACGGGCGGCAATCAGAGAACAAAGGCAAATTTCTGCTCTCCTGCGCGGGTTTTCCTGGATGATCCTGTGGTCACCGACGGCCCTGACCCAGGCCGTATTGTTAACCACCCTGCCCGGGGTTGATTTGATAACGGTGATGTCCCTGGGTGGTATTGCAGCAGTCATCATGATCCTGATCGGTCGCATTGAGGAACAGCTTCGTTGGCGACACCTCATCATATCCAGACCGGCCAGCAGCCTCAAATTTCCCAAAAAATCAGCCCTGATCCTTTTGTTTGTTTGTGGCCTGCTGTTGGGCTTAACCTATGCGGTCGTAGGGCTTGCCAACGTTTCCACCGCCCGGGCACTGATGTTAATGGCACCTCTGGTCATGGGGTTTTGGGTATTTGCTCAAAACCAGCAGGAACGCTTTGGCGACAGCCTGGTTTCCACCGGGTCAACTCTGGCAAGCATACTCCGAACTACCGCACAGCCGCTGGCCCGGAACACATTTGCCTTGGGTTCAGCCGGGTTCATCGGCGAAACAGCCGCCATACTGGCCCCGGTCCAGTGGATGGCGGAACATGTAAATTTCGAGCAAATCCCGGCTTGGTTGTTCCTCTCCAGCCTGCCGGTCTTAATCAGTCTGTGCGGACAAATTGCCCTCAGTCCGTTGATGGTTGTGGTCTTTTTGAGCGCGATCATGCGGGAATTACCGGGGCTGCCTGCCGACCCCAGTCATATCGTATTTGCCATGGGCGCCGGCTGGGCCTTAAGTATGACCGCGTCACCCAATGCCACCGCAACAATCCTCATATCAGGAACCTGTGGTATCGCGCCGACGACCCTGACCTGGCGCTGGAATGGCATTTATGCGCTGATTTGCCTGGCGACCTTCTGCGGTATTTTTTATATCATCACGCTTTAGGCTGCGTCTTCTAACCGTCCATCCACACTTGGGCACCTAATCATCTCTTTGACGTGTCGCCGACCCAGGTTTTTAAGATCCCGATTCCCGACCATTCAATCTCCAACTGGTCACCTTTTTTAAGGAATCGTTGCGGTATGCGGCTGCCACCTGATCCTTCGGGCGATCCCGTGGAGATGATGTCTCCTGGTTTTAGGTGTAAAAACGTCGAAAGGTAACCCACCAAAGTGGGGATCGAGAATATCATTTCTCCAGCGGTCGTTGACTGAACCTGCTCGCCGTTCAGACGGGTAGAAAGGCGCATGGAAAACGGATCATCAATTTCATCCGCCGTCACCATCCAGGGGCCACAGGCGCTGGCTGCATAAAAGTTTTTACCGGCAGGCACACTGTGTTTTTGCCATTCCCGAACGGAGCCGTCATCCATGATGGTGTAACCGGCAATGTGAGAAAACGCATCTTCCTTTTTGATATTGCGCCCAGCCTTACCAATAACAAGAACCAACTCCCCCTCATAATCATAAGTGTCACACATCGGACTGTCGGGATAGTGCAGGGCCTGATTGTGACCAATTACCGAACCCTCGAACTTGCCAAAAGTGGTAATATGTTTGGGCGGTGGGATATCCCCGTCGACGGGATGGCGCTTGCGATAATTGACACCGATACAGATGACTTTTTCCGCGTCATACAGGGGCGGCAGATAATCGATGTCCGCGAGAGAAACCGTCGCCTCCCGACCCTTGATTTCGTCGGCAAGGGCGTCCATTGCGTCGTTTTCCAGCAGTGCCTTGATAGACGGATAGGTTTTTAAAAAATCTGGCCTTAGGGGAATGAGATATCCGGCGCCCGTCCGGTCCGGTTGTGCGACCCCGTAGGTCGGCATTTTGTTGTCCAGATAACTGATAATTTTCATTTAAATCCCGTGCGCTTACTAATTCAGGTTCCGTGGCAAATCCCCAATTATTTTTGGTGAGCGGCTTCGGCAATCGCCCAAAAGTCCGCCGCATTCAGGCTGGCCCCGCCAATGAGTCCCCCATCCACGTCCGGCAAAGCGATCAGCTCTTTGGCGTTGCCAGGTTTCATGGACCCCCCATAAAGAATTCTCATTTTCGCCGCTTCCTTGGGGCCAATTGCTCCCGCTAATTCTGCCCGAATAGCCGCATGAACTTCTTGCGCCTGTGCCGGTGTCGCCACTTCGCCGGTACCGATCGCCCATACCGGCTCATAGGCGATCACCGTATTTTTTGCGTTGGCGTCGGTTGGCAGGGAACCGAGCAGTTGTTTGCGATTTGTCGACAAAGTTCGGCCCGCATTGCGTTGTTTTAAGGTCTCGCCAATACATACAATAGAAATCATTCGGGCGGCGATGGCGGCCTCCGCCTTGGCTTTCACATCGGCATCCTTTTCATTATGATCGGTACGCCGTTCCGAGTGACCCACAATGGCATAAGTGCACCCTATGTTTTTCAATAAGGTCGCACTCGAATCTCCCGTGTGCGCTCCCGACACCTGGGCATGGTTGTCCTGGGATCCCATTTTCACTCCAGAGCCCTTTAGCAAATCGCCAACCAGACCCATCACCGGATAGGGTGGGCAGACAACCATATCAAAGGCCGGTTTATTTGCTTTGGACATACGTTTTGCCAACTGCGATGAAAGCTGTCGGGCTTCTTTTTTAAGTCCGTTCATCTTCCAGTTACCGGCAATCAAAAGGCGTCGTGTCGAGCTCATTTGTTTTCCTAAATGTCAGTTTGTGAGTGTTGTCCAGTGCTTTAACACGATTTATCGGTTCCGTCCAAAACCATGACCCCAGTCGGTAAAGAAATAGTGATGGTTATGGGGCCGTTTCTTTTCACTCCGTGGTTGCCCGCACCCGTCGGGTTACCTATGATGCCGCCGAAAATCGCGTTTGATTTATTTCCACCGCGTTTAACAGAATTTCTGGAACACAGGTTCGATATATAAAATGATTTCTGCGCTTCGAAAACGATCCGGCGGCATCGTCGTAAAATCTCTTTTGATATTGCTCATGATTAGTTTTGGCGCGTGGGGTATTCAGGACTGGTTAAACCCCGCAATTTCCGGGAATGCCGTTGCGACGGTCGGAAGCGAAGAAATCGCTGCCTTTGATGTACGGCGCCGGGTTAACCAGGAAATGAACCGCATGCGTCGGTTGTTTGGTGATCAGTTTACGATCGAGCAGGCCGTTTCATTTGGCATCGTTGACGGCATTGTCAACGAACAAGTCAATCAGACGCTGATCAATCAGGGGGCATCAAAATTGGGCGTCACTATTAGTGACGGTTTAATCAGTAGTGATATTAGATCACAGGACGGATTTAAAGGCCTCGCCGGTAATTTTGACCGCATCCGGTTTAATCAGGTATTGGCATCAAACGGTCTGACGGAGGGTGACTACATAAATACCATCCGCCGCAGTCTCACGGGGCTTCAGTATACCGATAGTTTTCGCTCCGGGACCCGTGCGCCAAAAGTCCTGGTGGATACAATTTTTAAATACCGCAATGAAAAACGGATTGTCAATGTGGCGACAATTCTGGCCACAACCTTTACCGATATTCCAGAACCCGACGCATCACAGATCGAAGCCTTTCACAAGAAAAACGCCAAGGATTTTACCGCTCCGGAGTACCGAAAAATCACTTTTCTTCGTTTAGATGCGGCAGATCTGGCATCGGAAATTGTCGTCACGGACGAAGATCTTGTAAAAGCCTTTGACGCGCGGGCGGAAGAATTTGTGACCATCGAAAGCCGTAATCTGCTGCAAATGGTCCTGCCTGACGAAGCGACGGCGAAAACAGCTCACAAACTGCTGCTGGAAGGCCGTGACTTTGCTACCGTCGCCAAGGAAGTCGCCGGTCTCGAAGAAAGCGCCCTTGATCTGGGCAAAATTACAAAATCGGATTTGCTTCCCGAATTGGCGGACCCGGCCTTTGCTTTGATGCAGGGGACCGTATCCGTGCCGGTAAAAAGCGCCTTGGGATGGCATCTCCTGAAGGTCACGGAAATTCAACCGGGTGGTGCAAAAACACTGGACCAGGTCCGTGACCAATTGCAGGCGTCTGTCGCCAAGGAAAAAGCCGTAGACAGTTTGTATGAATTATCCAATGCTCTGGAAGACCAATTGGGTGGCGGTGCGACCATCGAGGAAGCCGCGAACGCCATGAACCTGAAAGCCATCAGAGTGCCGGCGATCAATTCCGCCGGAAAGGACCTGGCCGGAAATTCAATTGCCGACGTCCCGGCAGGCCCGGCGTTCATCCAAACCACTTTTTCCACCGATGAAGGCCAGGACAGTGCGCTCACCGAATCCGGTCCCGAAGGTTTTTTTGTGGTTCGTGTGGACGGCATAACGGCACCGGCCCTGCGTCCCCTGGATACGGTTCGCGATGCGGTCCTTGAGGCCTGGAAGACCGACCAACGAAACGATCGATCAAAAAAAATGGCAGAAAAAATTACCGCCGAAATCAATGCCGGTGGTGTTGTATCGGCCATCGCCAATGCAAATGGATTAACTTTTACAGAAAACAAACCTTTTACCCGTGAAGACACCGGTGCCAATTCCGGTTTAAGTGCTGATCTGGTAAAAAAAGTCTTTGATCTCGATATAAACAGAGCCGCCGCCGGACCATCATCGGCGGGCTACCAGATTGCCTTGTTAATGCGTGTAACGCCGGCCGACTCGGTCGCCGACAAGTCGGCAATGGATGGACTGCGTGCATCTTTGACGGGGGCCCTGCAAACCGACGTGACCCAGCAACTGGTGACCGCTTTGCGTGATGATATTGGCGTCGATGTCAATCGAGGTTTGTTAAATCAATTGTTTGCCGATCAAAATCCCGTTCAATATTAATCATCGGCAGCCGATAAAAAGCACGAGCTCCTCATGAAGGCTTCTCCTGAACTCAGTGACTTTGGACGCATTTTTTCTGCGAATAAATCGCAAATTGTCTGGACCACATTGGTTGCGGACCTGGAAACGCCGGTTTCGGCAATGCTTAAAATTGCCAGGTCGAGGCCCAATAGTTTCCTGCTGGAATCCGTTGAAGGCGGAACGATTCGCGGCCGTTACTCATTTGTTGGGTTAAATCCGGATGTCATATGGCGCTGTTTCGGTAACACGGCGGAAATCAACCGAATGGCAGTGACGGATGTTGACACCTTCACGCCCTGCCCAGTCAGTCAGGCTTCTGGTGCGCTCAATTCATTGAGAGCACTGGTCGCAGAAAGCCGAATAGATTTACCCGATGGCATGCCACCGATGGCCGCTGGTCTTGTTGGATACATGGCCTATGACATGGTTCGGCTGGTTGAATACCTGCCCGATAACAACCCCAATGTACTGGGCGTGCCCGATAGTATTTTTCTGCGTCCAACTGTCATTGCCGTGTTTGATGCGCTGCAGGATACGGTCACTGTCGTCACGCCCGTCTGGAATACCCAAAACAGCTCAGTTGATACCGCCTATGACGCTGCCCTGGGACGCCTGCAAAATGTCGTCGACGACTTCGACAGGCCGCTGCCGCCCCGTGCCGATCAGGAATCTCCACAGAGCGAAATGCCCGCACCCCAATCAAATTGTACGCGCGAGCAGTTTCACGCGATGGTTCGAAAGGCGGTCGATTACATCAAGGCCGGCGACGCCTTTCAGATTGTCCCCTCCCAGCGTTTCCGATTGCCTTTTAAATTACCGCCCTTTGCCCTCTATCGCTCCCTGCGCCGTCTGAACCCATCACCCTTTTTGTTCTTTTTGGATTTTGGTAAATTTTCTGTTGTCGGATCCAGTCCAGAAATACTTGTGCGGGTCCGTGACGGCAACATCACCTTGCGCCCCTTGGCTGGCACTCGCAAACGCGGCGCCAATGCCGAAGAAGACCGTCAACTTTCTGAAGAACTTCTGTCAGACCCAAAAGAAAGAGCTGAACACCTGATGTTGTTGGACCTGGGCCGCAATGATGTGGGCCGCGTCGCTAAAATCGGTTCGGTTAAACCGACGGAACAATTTATTGTCGAATATTATTCCCACGTTATGCATATTGCGTCGAACGTCGTCGGTAAATTGGACACCGATAAATATGACGCCATAGATGCCCTGCTTGCGGGTTTCCCAGCGGGTACGGTTTCAGGGGCACCAAAAGTTCGAGCCATGGAAATCATCGACGAATTGGAGCCGGAGCGACGCGGTGTTTATGGCGGCTGCATTGGCTACTTTGGTGCCGACGGGGATATGGATACCTGCATTGCCCTGCGCACGGCCGTGGTCAAGGACGAAATCGTTTATATCCAGGCCGGCGGGGGTGTGGTCGCCGACAGCGACCCGGAATTCGAATATCAGGAATCGGTTAACAAAGCCCAGGCCCTGGTTCGAGCCACCCATGAAGCGGTTCGGTTCGCCGTCGATGGTGAATAAGTGATCAGTCGATCGCCGCCGTCACCATAATTTCGACAAACCAGCCCGGATTGGCCATCCGGGCTTCCGTACAGGCGCGGGTTGGCGCGTTTCCAGCAGGTACCCAGGCGTCCCATGCCGCATTCATCTCATCAAATTTGCGAATGTCATCGAGCCAGATTTGCGCAGACAGCAGTTTCGATTTGTCGGTTCCGGCGAGGGCCAGCAAACGATCAATTTTAGCCAGAACCTGATTGGTTTGGTCAGCCGTTGAATCGTAATGGGTATCACCGACCTGGCCAGCCAAATAGGCAACATTGCCGTGGATCACGAGTTGTGACATGCGTTGGTTGGTATTGTGTCTGGTAATGGTCATTTTGATTTAGATTCCTTTTTGTCTGTCAAAACTTGCGTAGTGTCTGCCATTGATGCCAAACGAATCAAGGCAGAAATTGGAACCAACTGAAAACCGTCATTTTCGACGGTTTGCAACCAAGGTCCCAGGGCCTTTAATGTCGCGTCACGGGGGTGGCCAATGGCGACCGCGTACCCGCGTTTTCTGGCCAATCGTTTAACCTCGTTCAGTCGATTTCTGATTTCTTGAATATCATCAATATGGTCCAGGAATATATTACGGGCAATAAACGGAACACCGATCTGATGGGCCGCTAACTGCCCTGTAGTGGAACCGGAGGTGACCGAATCCAAAAAGATCAGTTTGCGCCGCCGTAATTCCTCCATGACGGTTTTCATGCCATCCAAATGGGAGGTAAACCGTGATCCCATATGATTATTGATGCCGACATAACCGTCAAACTGATTTAGCCCCCAGGTTAAGGCGGCCTGAATTTCTTCTTTGGGGAGGCCGCTGAGCAGAACATTGGGCCCCGGGTCAATGTCCTTGCTCGATGGTTCCATGGGAACGTGCAGCATCAGTTCATGGCCACCTTGCCGGGCCTGTTGGGTTTGTCCTGGCAGATCACGGGCATAGGTTAGATAGGACAGGGTCAATGGCCCGGGCAGTTCAGTTGCTATCCGTGAACGCCGGCGATCGACCCCCATGTCGTCAATCACAATGGCGATCTTCGGTTTGTCCGTAAGAACAACGAAAAGGGCATTTTTTTTCCACCCGGTTAAAAGTTCAGGCACTGTCGCTTTGTCGGCCTCGGTTTTGGTGCCGGCCGGTTCGGCGGGCTGTGACCGGGTTTCGACAGGTCCGGTCAGACTGTTGTTCAGGACCTGAGGTTCCGGCCGGCCGGCCGATGGGCCGACGACCACCGGCGGCGCGGTTGCCCCGCCCTGGCCGTTGTCGGGTACGGCCGGATCGGGCATCTGACGACGTTTCACCGGGGCTGGAACGATAATCGCCGGAAATTCGACAATTTCCTTCGGCAGTGCTTCTTCGTAAGCCCGTGCCGTGGCGTCGCCGTCGTGTTTTTCAGGCAATACGGCGGTGATTTCCGGCGTCATTGCCGTCGATTTGTCTTCCGCCTCAACTGGTTTTGCAGGTTCTTTGGGGTGTTCGACTTCAACCTGACGCGGCACGGTTGGTTCGTCTTTTTTGAGCAAATACCCCATTCCATAACCAATGGCGATACCAGCAAATGCCAACCCCACCAGGATCGCCTGTCTGAGTGGATTTGGCTTAAGCTTTAGCGGCTTTAAGGGTTTTCTAGGCACAAGCTGGGGTCCCTGACGGGTTATCGCGATCTCGCCTAACCTTTTGCCTTTCCGTTACTCAAAAGAAAAGCTCTTTAAGCAAATTTACGCCGGGATTTTAGCTGTCCAACCAGCAACCACACGGCAATCGACATATTGATTAAATTAAAGGCGATACCGTTCAGGAATGCCGCTTTGTAGGATCCGGTCAAATCGAATATTACGCCTGACATCCACCCCCCCAACGCCATACCGACAACAGTCATCATCAATACCAGACTGACCCGTGCACCGGCCTCTTTGGCGGGCAAATATTCTCTGACAATAAGTGCATAACTGGGGACGATTCCACCCTGTGCCAGACCGAAAAAGGCCGAAACGATATAAAGCGATGTTAAACCGTCAAAGGGGATATAAAACAACAACGCCAGGCACTGCAGAACGGAACCAAGAATGAGCGTTCCAACGCCGCCAATGATGTCGCCAATCATTCCAGAAACCAGACGGCTGATAATACCAAACCCCAGCATAAGCGAGAGCATTTCGGCACCGCGCGCGACCCCGTAACCCAAATCTGCACTATAGGCGACAATGTGAACCTGCGGCATGGACATGGCGACACAACAAGATATTCCGGCAATCACCAGAATCACCTGCAAGGCCCGCGGCGATAAATTCAGCTTATATCGTTCGGCGACCGAATTGCCGGGATTTGAACTATCACTCAGATCAGGTCGCCGCCGCAGCAGCATCGCCAAGGGGGCCATGGTCACGAGACAAAACACGCCAATCGCCATATAGGAGAGTCGCCATCCATAGAGTTCAATGCTATAGGTCAGGATCGGTGGCCAGATCGTTCCCGAGAGATAATTCCCGCTGGCAACGACGGCAATGGCCACCCCCCGTCGTTTTAAAAACCAATGGGTCACGTCGGCGACCAGCGGCGCGAAGGTTGCCGAACTGCCTAGCATACCAATAAACAGGGCTTGCGCCAAAATGAATTGCCACAGGGTGGTGGCATTTCCGGCCGCCATATAACCAATGAACATCATGATCGAGCTCATCAGCAACGGTGCAAAAACACCACGCTGATCCGCCATTCGACCCATATAGATGCCGCCGATGGCAAATCCAATCATCGTCGCCGTATAGGGCAAGGACGCACCGCCGCGATCAACGCCAAATTCCGCTTCAATGGTTGGCAGAACCACAACCACCGACCACAGACCGATGCCACCGATGGTGCTCAGGGCCAGGGATACGGCAAGCCGTCGCCAGGAATAGGGACTATCGTATGGATCCGTGGAACTGGACGGTTGAATGTTCATGGGTATCTTGTGTATTTTCTGCGGGCTGAAAGAATCTCCTACCCATACGCTCCTGCGCACCTTCGGTCAAAGTTTGCCGTCGGTTTCAGGAATAAATTTTTGTTAGGGTACAATTGGAAATTTTAACCAACGGTTTATACCGACCTGATTTCTCTTTCAGCGCTCGATTTTCGTTCAATTCGATCGCCTGTTCTATTTAAGCAGGGTCTCGATTTCCGCGTAACCGCTCTGCCTGGCCAACATCAATGCAGTTCTTCCGTCACCATCTGTAAGCAATTTATTGGCACCATACAGCAGCAGATCTTTGACGACGGCTTGATAATTGGTTCCTCCGTCCCCCAAAATGACGGCTTCCAACAGTGCCGTCCATCCCAGGTTATTGATGTGGTCAACGCTGGAACCGGCGGCCAAAAGAGTTCTTACAACATCAACATGGCCTAAATGAGCGGCGGCGATGAGTGCCGTTCCCCCGTAGGGACTGGTGACGTTCTTGGGGTTGCCACCAAACTTCAAGGCGAGCCTTAACATCTCCAAATCATTGGCGACTGCGGCAATCGTAATCACGTCATACTGACTGTTTTCCAGGGCATTTACATTGCTGCCAGCGCCTGCCAACTGTTGAAAAACAGAGTCATGGGACTGAAATGCGGCAATGTGGAGGGCTGTCCTGCCAGAGCCATCCTTTTGTTCCAAATCAACACCCGTTGCCAGAATTTCCCGTACCGCAGCCTGATCACCGGCGTAAACCGCCTTAAAAAATCGGTTATAGGTCGCCGTTTCCCGGTCCGAAGGGGGGGATTGTGCGGCACCTGTGACAGACACAAAAATACTGACCAACAAGCCAACAGCCGATATTAAAAAAGCGTTCATAGGTTTTTCCTTGATCAGACGCCGTCGAAACCGAGATCTCCAAATCCTTGCGGATAGGATCGCCCGTTAAGTTTTCGGTTTGCCTCTTTCCGACAACAAAATGCCGCCGAGCACAAGCCCTAAAGCCATACCATGGAACCAGTGAAACGGCTCGTTCAAAACCATAACGACCATGGCTGCGGCAAACACCGGTGCCAAGTTTACCATGACCCCTGCGCGGTTTGGCCCGATTAACTTAACCGCGTGAATAAAGGCCAATTGTGCTAAAAAAGACGGAAACAACGTGACCATAACGACAATGGCATAACCTTTAGGGGTGGGTGCGAGAAATTGTCCCATCTGAACTTCGATTGCAACCATCGGCAGGGTCGCCAGAAAAGCTGCGCCCGCCATCACCGTGAACATACCCATGGCGGAAACCTGCGGTCGCTTTTGCAGGCCCACCGTATAGGCGGCGTAAAGAACACAGGCGATGATCATCAAAAGATCACCGACCCGAAACGCCAAATCCCGCAAATTACTTAAATCTCCGCCTGCGGCAACAATGGCGACACCAAAAAACGCACAGATTACTCCGGCCATCTGCATCACAGAGACCGGTGTGCGATAAACCAGAAAGGCGCCAACCATAACAAAAACCGGGATGGAGCCCTGCAAAATACCAACGTTTACGCCACTCGTTGTATATGCAGCGACGTAAAACAGGCCGTTAAACGTCGAATAACCGACAATACCCATGGCCGAAAAGAACAGCAGATGGGGTTTTAAATTCGGCCAGTCCCGGCGCACCGGTTTATTAAAAAACACCACCAGCAAAAGTGCCACGCCGAACCAGCGCAGAGCAACCAATGCCATGGGCGAAACTTCGCCTACGGCCATCTGCCCAAAAACCGCATTTGCTCCCCAGCACAATGTCGTAAAAACGACCAGCGCATAAGCAAACCAGGTTTTCTCCATGAACGATGGTGGGGCCAGTGACACGCAACCAATCCAATCCGTCAGGGTTTAATTCAGGGCGGGTAAATGCCCTCCTGACGGGACGGCATTCGGTGTAACGTCAACGTTGTTTTTGCAATTGATTTGGCAGGCCGAAACTCCATGATCATTCATTCAACACCGTTAATGCATAGGAATGATGAACCGATTTCTTCCCTTCAGATAATCACCAAAATAATTTACCGATCGTTCGGATATGCTGGAAGTGAAACTTTGAGATCACAAAGACACGACCAACGACGCGAAATTTACACAATTTGGATCGGCTGGCAAGTCGCATTGTCGCCGTCCTTTTGGATTATATGGGACCTGACCCTATGCCTGAATGACCATCAAATCCTTGTCGCTGCTTTCGGTGTTTTGGCGTCGTTACGATGAGTGCCGCATTATTTCCCCACTGCCCGTTATCCAATCTCGCCGGTATCCGCAGCTTTTCCTGTCGGGATAACAGAAACTAAAATTCAGATCACCCGGCAGAGCGGTAACGGTTAATCGGTCACTCATATATACCGGATTTTGTACGATACCCCCGATCTGATATTGACCGACTGCCTGTCAACAATCACGGTACGACCATATATCTGGGAATTTCTCTCACACATTGACGGTAATTAAATTGCCCCTTCCCCCCTCCTCGCGATAAGATTCCTTTACTTGAACCGACCGCCCTGAAATTTTAAACACGAGGTCCATCGATGACGACGATGCTTCCCTTAACTGCCGGCTGGCGCGACCATCCGCGTTATCCTGACCCCGCCATTGAGGCGTTAGATGAGCGGTTTCGCAAATACATGATCTTCAGTGCCGCCGTTGAACGTTTGTATACGGGGTGCCGATGGTCGGAGGGCCCCGTCTGGTTTGGTGACGGTCGCTATCTGTTGTGGAGCGACATCCCCAACAACCGGATCTTAAAATGGGAAGAGGAAACCAGTGCTGTCAGTATTTTTCGCAAACCTACAAATTATGGCAACGGCCACACAAGAGACCGTCAGGGGCGGTTAATTACTTGCGAGCACGGCGGCCGTCGGGTGACGCGAACGGAGTACGACGGTTCAATAACTGTGGTTATGGATCGCTGGAACGGTAAACCCTTGAATTCCCCCAACGATGTGGTGGTCAAATCCGATGGGTCCATATGGTTTACCGACCCGCCATTTGGTTTGCTGGGAAATTACGAAGGCAATAAAGCGGAACAGGAATTACCACAGGCAACCTACCGGGTCGATGGCGAAAGCCTGCAGGCGACCCTCGTTACCGATGATGTTTTAGGGCCAAACGGACTGGCGTTTTCGCCTGATGAGCGTATTTTATATCTTGTCGAATCGCGCGGCGAACCGTACCGAAAAATACTGGCATTTGACGTTTCCGAAAACGGCCGGGAGGTGTCCAACAAACGGGTATTTATTGATGCCGGTCCCGGTGGCACGCCGGATGGGTTTCGCGTTGATATGGATGGCAATTTGTGGTGCGGTTGGGGTATGGGTACTGCGGACCTGGACGGGGTGTTGATATTTGCACCGGACGGCGACAAAATCGGGCGTATTCGATTACCCGAACGCTGTGCCAATGTCTGTTTTGGTGGGCCGAAACGAAACCGTTTGTTTATGGCGGCCAGCCAATCTCTCTATGCGGTCTACGTGAACACCCAAGGCGTCGCTGGAGGATAACATGACCGTAGAATTCAGCTCGCTAAATCCGTTCTTTGGAACAGAAATAATTGGGCTCGATTTGTCCGGCGGTATCGATGACCGGGCGTTCAATGTCATTTGGAAATGCTTTAACGATGCTGGTTTGTTTCTCATACGTGGCCAGGGTTTAACGGTCGAAAATCAAGTGGCGCTCGGTCGCCGGTTTGGCGACGTGCAAATTCATGTGATGAACCAGTATTTGGTCGATGGCCACCCGGAAATCTATTATTTATCAAACCTCGGCCCGGACGGCGAACCCAACGGCAAACATCCCGACCGCGGAACCCTACACTGGCATACGGATGGCTCCTGGCGGGACAGACCGGGTCAGGCCACATTAATGGTTGCAGAGGTCATTCCCAAACAAGGCGGTGAAACCCATTTTTGCTGTACGCAAGCCGCCTACCAGCAGCTGGATGATCAAACCAAAAAACAAATTGCCCAGCTGAAAGTGATCCACAACCTGGCCTTCTCGCGGTTGCGCAGGCACGGTGAAGATCCGATGACCGAGGCGCAGAAAATAGCCGCCCCTCCGGTCATTCATCCGATGATTCGCCGCCATCCACTGACAGGGCGTAAAAGTATTTTTCTAGGTGATCACGCCGAGGCCATTGACGGCATGGATTACGACACCGGTCGTCGATTGATTGACGATCTAAACGCAAGACTGGTCAAACCACAATTTGTTTATGCGCACAAATATCTACCGGGTGATCTTATCGGTTGGGACAACCGACGTCTGTTACATAGGGCAACACCCTATGATACGACGGCAGAACGTCGCGTCATGCGGCGCACGACCATCCTCGGAGAAGTGCCGCAATGAGTACCCCCTACAAGACGGTCACCTCGGCTGGCCCGGAGGCTCCCTGGCTGACCCTGGTTCACGGCATGACCCAGGACCACAGGGTGTTTTCTTCACAGGTCCATGCCTTTAGGGAAAAGTACCGGATTTTACTCATTGACCTGCCGGGCCACGGACTGGCGACATCTGTACCCGGTCCCTACGGGCATCTGGAAATGATGGGCCATGTGCGTCGTGCCCTGGATCATGCCGCCATTGGACCCACTCATTTTTGGGCAACCCACACGGGAACCGCCGTCGGTTTATTGCTGGCCATTCGCGAACCACAGCGTTTCAGATCCCTGATATTGGAAGGCGCTGTGGTTTCCGGTGCCGTCATGCCTTATATCTCCAAAACCCTGACGCAAGCCAGTCAAACGGCCAAAAAAAACGGCATCACCGCGGCCATCCGCGATATTTTTTATGCGGCGGATTGGTACGCGGTTATGCGCAGCCATCCCGACCAATGCCGGGCACGGGAGCATTATGATATTCTCGCAGATTTCGCCGGTGCGCCGTGGATCGAGGAGCACGAGGCAGAACCGGCCTACATTTCCGATGAGGATCTCCGTCACCTGACGGTTCCAACATTGGTTTATAATGGTCAATTTGATTTAGACGATTTTGTTCAAACAGCGCAAAAACTGCAACAGCTGCTGCCCGTCGTCGAACGGACGACGATCGCCAACGCAGGTGGTTTTCCGGCCTGGGAATACCCACAACCGGTTAACCAGGCGGTCGGAGAATTCCTCCGTCAACAACAGTTGCATTCACCTATCGGCCTTACGCTCAGTTGATCAAATGCTGGGCGGCATGGGGTTATCCGATAGCGTACCCGATAACTTTTTTTAAGATCGTCGTAAGTCGCAAATTCCGTCAAACCAAAATAAGGCTTAAATCAGGAAAAGCGATGAGGGCGATCAGCACAAACAACATCAGTACGGCAAAGGGAAACGCGCCGTAAAAAATGTCGAAAAGCGAAATGTCCTTGTCGGCAATGGTGCTTTTTATAACGAAACACGAGATCCCGAGCGGAGGTGTCAAAAGGCCGATTTCGGCACCGACGACCGTGACGATGCCGAACCAAACCAAATCAAAATTATTGGCTTCAATAACAGGCAAAAACAACGGCACAACTATCAAAATAATGGAAGCCGTATCGAGGATCGTACCGAGGAGGAGCAACAGAACCACATAAATCGCTAAAACCGTATAAATATCAAGATCGACGTTTTGTATCCAGGCCCCCAGTTCCGTTGGTAACCCGGCTATTCCCAACATGCGGCTATACATACTGGCTGCAATAATCAAAAACAGGATCGACGCGGTAATATGCCCGGTTTCCACCAGTACGTCCCATAACCCGCGAAACGTCAGGGTGCCCCTCAACTGGGCGATAATCAGGGCCGCCAAGGCACCCGCTGCGCCCGCTTCGGTGGGCGTAAACACACCACCATAAAGACCGCCCAGAACGACAACAATCAAGGTTGCGATGGGAAGCAGTTTCCAAATTGCCTGCAGGGCGCTCAGGTTGGCCCAGTCTTCCTGTGAGCTGTCGACATCTGCAGTGGCAACGCCATCGCCGACAAAACCCGGCCACCACTTGGCCATAGCCAGAATTGCCAGACAATAGACGCTGGCCAGCAACAGGCCCGGAAGGATCCCGGCGACGAACATTTGACCCACCGATTGTTCGGCAACAATGGCATAAAGGATGAGCATCACGCTTGGCGGAATTAACATGCCAAGGACCGACGATCCGGCAACAACGCCGACAGCAAATCTTTTGTTGTAACCGAATCGCCGCATTTCGGGCACGGAAATCCGGGTAAAGACAGAAGCCGAAGCAATCGATGAACCGGTGATCGCCGCAAATACCGCGTTTGCCGCAACCGTGGCGATTCCCAGGCCACCTTTAATCCGATGAAAAACAAAATTAGCAACCTGGTAAAGATCTTTGCCCAATCCGGAGTTTGAGACCAGCAAGCCCATCATCGCAAACAATGGGATAACCGCGAAGACATAATGGGAAACCGTATCGGCGGTCGCCAGGGCGAGCAGATTTACCGGCAGGTTGAGATTGCCCTTCATGATCCAGACGCCGAGGAACGATACCAGGCCGAGGGCAACAGGAATGTACAGACCCGAGTAGATCAATCCGACGATCAGGACAACAGAAGAAATTCCGATTTCGATGCTGGTCATTCGGTTATCCGTTTTCGGTCGTGTTCTGAGGACAAAAGCACATGTAAAATGGCAATCACCTAGGCCTTATTTAGATCTGTAATCGCCCGCAGGTGACGGTGACAAAAGGCAGCAAACTGCAGGAGTGTCACCAGGCACCCGGTTACGACAATCAGTCTTATGGGCCAAACAGGTGCCGTGAATACACCTTCGTTTCCCGCATAAAAATCCCCTTCGTACGCCTCGATGAGCAGCGGAAAACTGCCGTACAGGATCAGCCCTAAAAAAAGCAGGCCTAAGCTGTCAAATAGAATTCCCATGATATGTGCCACCTTTGGGCTTTGGGCCAGCAGCAGATTATAAAAACCGTCTGACCGGGTCAAACGACCACATCGGGTGGCATCGCCCAGTTGTAAAAAAACAATGCCGACAATTGACAACTCTATCATCTCAGGCACTCCGTCTATAGGTGCATGAAAAAAGGTGCGGCCAAAGGCGTCGGAATTTATGAGAACCATCAAGCCAAAAATCCACACCGACCCCAGTGCATTTAAACCGGAAAGAACCCGCGTTAAGAGCGAACTTAACGCGGGTTCCTGACCACGGGAGTTTGAACCTGTTTCAGACATCAGCGACGGTTATTCTTTGTCCCACTGACGCAGAATGGGTTGTCCGGCATCACGCATGGTATTCATGTAGGAGGCCAGGATTTCCTTGCCCGGCAACCCTTTTTTCTCGAGGCTCGCGACCCAGTCCTTGGCAACGTTGGGCATTGTATCCGCCCACTTTTTCCGTTCGGCTTCAGACATGACGGTTATTTTACCACCCGCAGCTTGGTATTTTTTGTAGTTACCGGCAGCCTTTTCAAGGGCCTGAACACCGACGTGATCCCGATAGGCGATTGCCGCATCCTGAATGACGATTTGCACTTCCCGGGGCAGCCCATTCCAGGTGTCGGCGTTCATGGTAATGGCCTTGGAGTTGACCGTACCCAAATTCGCCCGAAGCATATAAGGGGCTACTTCAAAGATCTTAAATTGCATTGTCGCATCGGCCCAGATCATAGCAGAATCGACCACACCGGTTTTGAGTTTGTTATAATAACCAACCAGGCTTCCACCGACACCGGCGGCACCAAACCCCTGCAACCAGCGCAGGTTCATGCCGGCGCCTGCAACCTTGGTGCCGTTAAAATCGGCCAAGGTCGAGATCGGTTCTTTACTGAGAATTTGATAGGAATCAAGCACCGCCAAATTGGTCAGATATACCTGGTTATACTTTTTCCAGGCGGCTCTGTAGGCGGGGAACCGATTGACCAGATCGTCAACCGTACGCGCCACCAGACCCGGGTCGGTCGTCACAAAGGGAGTTGCGTAGGCAATCATCTGCAACGGAACCTTGTCCGCATGGAAGACCGTGGTGACAACACCAATATCGCCCAGGCCCTTTTGAATACCTTCCAAAACGTGTTTGGGTTTAACAATTTGGCCCGCCCATGCCTGGTTCCATTTAATTTTATAGTTGCCCGTTTTGGCCAGTTGTTTGTCAATTTCCGGAATGTAAAAATCGATAAACTCCTTTACCCACAGGGCTTTCGGCGGATATCCATCAATCGCTGTCAGTTCAATTGTTTCCGTTGCATTGGCCTGACCACCAAGAAATAAGGCGCCAGCAACAGCAATTGCTGACCAATGTTTCCCTTTTAAAGACATGTCTTTCTCCCTGAAAAAATTCCCGTAGGCGTTATGTTCACATAAATGTTCGAAAATTAAAATCCAAATTATCGGTAAACCCAATAAAATTTCGAAAATAATTGCAAAATCATGAAAAATTTGCGTTCCGTTGGCGCACCCTCTAAAATCCAAACAGAATTTTGCTTACCACCTTTCAGCGACACCGGGACAAATTATGACATCAAAGGAATCGCCCGAGCGATCATCGCAGGCAAACGGGGAACGGGGCACTTTGGCATCGAGTGTCTACGAGAAACTGCGCAGCGATATTATGGCCGGTGAACTTAAACCGGGAGAACGGTTGCGCTCGGATTTGCTCAGGGACCGTTATGAGGTTGGTAACAGTCCCATGCGCGAAGCTTTAAACAGGCTTGCCGCCGATGGTATGGTCAGCCGCGAGGACCAAAAGGGATTTCGGGTTGCGGACGCCAGCAAAGACGCCTTAGCCGAATTGGTAAAAACCCGGTGTTGGCTTGAAGAAGTCGCCATTCGCCAGTCAATCGCTGGCGGCGGAACCGAATGGGAAGAACGGTTGGTTCTTGCATTTCACCGCCTGTCGCGGACACCGCGGTCTTCCAGTGAAGGGGCCTATGCCCACAACCCGGACTGGGAAACCCGCCATCGCGCATTCCATTTGGCTTTGATATCGGGATGCGGTTCCAAGTGGTTGATCGGATTTTGTGACCAGTTAAATGATCAAGCTGAACGATATCGGCAGTTGGCCGTCCAAAAAGCCTACCCCAAACGCAATGAACTCGATGAACATCGGGCGATTTTTGAGGCAGCCATCGATGGCCGGGCTGATGATGCAATTGCCGGATTAAATGCCCACTACAGCCGGACTGTCGATATTATTTTAGCCGGCGACACTGATTTTCTTTCGCCAACCCGTTAGTGCACTTCCGGGCGAATACGGCGGAACAGAATGCAAAACCCAGGATGTCTATGGGGCGGCGTTAATATTCCAAACCGTCGTCAATACGGTTCCTGATTGTTCGATAACTTTTGAAACCGGGCAAAACTTCGGCAAGTCTTGCTTTACCTTGGCAAAATCCTCGTCACTTGCAGGCGTTTTGAGATCGATAATAATCTTCATGGCCGGAAAAGGCACATCCACTTCCTTTTGCAAAATGACACCGCGACGGTCAAAGGTCGCTTCGACGGTCACATGCATATCGCTGATCTCGATGTCATGCATATGCGCGACCTTATGGGTGATGACGTTGGTGCAGCCGATCAACGCGGCAACCAGCGTCTCCGTTGGCGATTGGCCCTGATTGGTGCCGCCGCGTTCCTCCGGCTCGTCGATAATCATCGGAAGCCCCCGAATGTTGAGATCTGTTCGAGAATGGGATGTGGCCGTTCCCTCCATGGTCATAACAATACGTGTTTTCGGTTTAATATTTACCATTATCGGTGTCCTATCATTGTAACGGGTTGTCGGCTATCGAATTTCGCACATTTCATCAAATTCAAGTCTCGGCAACCGCTGAAACAGGGCTTTCTCGTCGCCGTATCCGAGATTACATAAAAAATTGGAGCGCAGGCTCGTTCCGGCAAAAAAAGCCGCATCAACGGCTGCATTATCGAACCCTGACAGGCCCCCGACGTCGAGACCAATAGCCCGCGCCGCCAGCATAAAATACGCCCCCTGCAAGGAGCTGTTTCGCAAGCCACCGACGTTTGCTTTCTCTTGATCCTTCCGATATGGCCCTGACATATCGCGATGCGGAAACAACCGGCTCAGGTTTTCGAACCATTGCGTGTCATAGGCAATAATCGCCGTCACCGGCGCGCCTGCGACTTTGGCAACGTTGCCCGGGTTGATCGCCGGCATTAACGGCGCTTTCGAATCAGTTGTTGTCAGGAAAATGATCCGGCCCGGGTTGCCGTTGGTACTGGTTGGCCCCCAGTTCATCAAGCCATGGAGTTCCCGCAATGTATCATGCCCTACCGGTTTATCGGTGAAGGCATGATAGGAACGGGCTTTACGAAACAACAAATCCATGGAATCGTCATCCAGGCGGCCAATTCGTTCCCGGGTTTGGCGAACCTCGGAGTGCGCTTGCGCTACCAAATCCATCGGCGACTACCTTTCGTCTTCGATCGGATTGGAAAGGATTCCAATTCCCTCAACTTCGATTTCACAAACGTCTCCCGGTTTCATGAACACCGGCGGCGTGCGTGCGTAACCGACGCCCGCCGGCGTCCCTGACACAATGATATCGCCAGGTTCCAGGGTCATACATTCGGTCAAACGGTAAATCAGGTTATGGATCGTGAAGACCAAATCGTCGGTATTGGCATCCTGCATCACCTGCCCGTTTAAGCGGCTTTGAATACGTAGTCCCTTGGCACCTTCAGGAAGTTCATCCGAGGTAACAATTTCAGGCCCGAAAGGACCCGTATTGTCAAAGTTTTTGCCTATTGTCCATTGGGACGATTTTCGCTGATAGTCACGTAAGGTTCCCTCATTAAACAGCGAATACCCGGCGATTACTGAACCGGCATCCGCTTCCGCCACATGTTTGGCTGTTTTGCCGATGACGACAACCAGTTCGGCCTCGTAGTCAAGTTTATCGGAGCATTTTGGCCGGATAATCGGATCTCCATGGGCGATTAAAGTGGTCGGCCCCCGATAGAATATTTCCGGGTAGGTCGGCGTTTCTGCGCCGCCTTCGGCAGCATGTGCCGCATAATTGCGGCCAATGCAGATGATTTTTCCGGGTCGCGGAATAGGCGGCAACAATTTTATATCGCTGAGCGCCGTTTTGCTGCTGTCGTCGGCTTGCTCGACGGCAAGTCGAGCCCTCGTCATTGCTCCGTCCCCGGCCGCCAAGAACTCAATCATGTCAAGTGGCAAATCGGCAGCCGCTTTGCTTAAATCAGTTACCACTTCACCCTCCCTGACACCAATCACCGGTCCCCCACTGGCTTGAAAAGTCACTAACCGCATATCCAAAATTCCTTTGCTAAATTATTCAGTGCATAAAAAGGAAATTATCCAAAAAAGTCAATATAATGCGAAAATATCGAAATTTCTTCACCAGGCATTTGATATAAGGATTGATCAGGTCTATGTCCAATTACCGACACTGGCGGTTTATGGACAGGAGGAATTGATGACGGACGAAAATCTCAAATGGCAGAACAAGGTCGCAGATGTACGTGCGAAAGGCGTTCTTGGAATGCAATTGTATGTAATATTAACGTCTCCCACAGGCCCTATGGATGCCGTTCTGGCTCAAATGGGTGGCCATTTGGCGTTCCAAAAACAATTGGAGCAGGACGGCATAATGTTTGCTGCCGGGCCCTTTGCCGATGACGAGGAGCAGGTCTGGTCCGGGGCGGGAATGGTAATTATCCGGGCAGAATCCCTGGATCAGGCAAAAAACATTGCCGATCAGGATCCCATGCACCTTTCGGGTGCGCGCGACTATCGGATTCGCCCATGGCTTTTGAACGAAGGGTCCTTGACGGTACGCGTCACTTATTCAGACGGGGGCCGGCAAATCAGTTAATTGGGCGACCTCAGCCGTCCCTGCCACCGGATCTGTTTTCATCGGAGTGCAGGTATCGAATGGCGGTGACGGCAGGCTAATGCATTTGCGGGCCGATAGGTCGTGCTGGGTGCTTAAACGACGCCAATAACACGGAATTCTCAACACTCCCGCCAATCAATCGGTTCCCATTTTAATCCAGTTCGGCTATAATTTGGTTATAGGGTTCAGGAGGATCTGAAGGTGTCAGCATTCCTTAAGGTAAATAATCTAGTTTTTTGCACTAGAGGGGTCATATAGCTTTGTACTGATAAAAAGATTAACAGGGGGTGGGGGTTTGGCTTCGTACGACATTACCAAATTGAATATTTTGGTTCTCGAAAAACATGTACTTGTTCGAAAACTGCTGACAGAAGTCTTTACGGAGTTTGGCGTGCCAAACGTCCAAAGCACTGCAGAACCTCAGGTCGCTTGGAATATGTTCAGTGACTTTCCGACGGATATAATCCTCAGCGACTGGACCCACGGCCTTGATGGAATGGCCTTTTTGCGTCGGGTACGCCAATCGGAACACACACCAAATCCCTTTGTCCCGATCATTGTCGTGACTGCCAATACGGAACTTCATCACGTATGTGAGGCCCGCGATACCGGGATGACCGAGTTTTTAGCCAAGCCGGTTTCGGCCCGGCTTTTATATACACGAATCGTCAGTATTCTCGATTTCAATCGACCGTTTGTTCGTGCGTCACAGTTTTTTGGACCGGACCGCCGTCGCCGCAGCGTTGACTTTATGCAAGTTGACCGTCGGCAAAATAACGTCGCCTGATTAACCGACCCGTTCAGCCAGATTGTCCAAGATCGGACAATCGGGTCGATCATCGCCGTGACAACGCTCCGTCAGGTCGATCAAGGTCGCACGCAAGCCCTGCAATTCAGTTATTTTGCCTTCGATCTCATGAATATGAGACGTCGCCAGGGCCTTAACCGACGAACTGGATCGATTGCTGTCATACCAAAGGGCCAACAATTCACCAACTTTTTTGACGGAAAAACCCAAAGATCTGGAACGCTGGATAAAAAGCAGGATATCTACATCGCGTTTTGCATAGGACCTGTAGCCGTTTTCGTGTCGGTCTGCCCGAGGGATCAAACCGACACTCTCATAATAGCGGATGGTTTTTGCCGGAACGCCCGTGCAATCTGATAGGATACCTATTCTCATGAGTGACCCCCCTTCTCCCGCCACCCCTTTAGGAGCAAGGAGTTAGAGACAACGGAAACACTGCTCATGGCCATTGCCGCACCGGCTATAACTGGACTTAGAACGCCGGTGACAGCCAACGGTATGGCAACAACGTTATAGATAAACGCCCAGAACAAATTTTGTTGTATTTTGCGGTAGGTCGCCCGCGAGACATCGATCGCACTGACGACCAGATTGGCGTCAGATCGCATTAAAGTAACACCCGCGGTTTCCATGGCCACGTCGGTCCCACTGCCCATCGCGACACCCAGGTCCGCAAAGGCCAGTGCCGGCGCGTCATTGACCCCATCGCCTACCATGGCGACCTTAAACCCCTGCAATTTTAGTTTTTTAATCACATTGGCTTTTTCATCGGGCAGAACATCGGCGAAGACCCGTTCAATTCCAACCTGCGCCGCGACTTTTTCGACGGCATCAAAATTATCTCCACTTAACAATACGATTTCCATGCCCTGTGCTTTGAGATGTTTTATCGCTTGAGAGGCTTCGCTGCGAACCGCATCTCCAACTGCAATTACGCCAAGAATTTCCAGGCGATTCCGGTCACCGACCCAAATCAATGTATGTCCCGCCGCCGTGTACTGCCCGGCTTGGTCCTTCAGGTTTGACAGATCAATTGTGTTCTCACCCATCAATCGCGCGCTGCCAATAACCAGGGATCGGCCGTCAATCGTCGCCCCGATACCGCGTCCCGGATAGGCTTCGAACTGTTTCAGCCCGGGCAGCGTCAGCCCCTGGGCATGGGCAATGAGCGCCTTGGCCAGCGGATGTTCGCTGCCTTGTTGCGCGGCCGCGACAAGCCGGATTAATTCGGTTTCGTCAACGCCAGTGGCGGTTGTGCCAATCACTTCAGGCGCACCTTGCGTCAAGGTACCTGTTTTGTCGAAAACCACACAATTGATGAGCCTTGCCTGTTGCAATGCGTCCATATCGCGGATCAGGATACCGGCTTTCGCGGCGGCACCCGTGCCTACCATTATCGCCGTCGGTGTTGCCAGTCCGAGGGCGCAGGGGCAGGCAATCACCAAAACCGTCGCCGCATGGATCAACGCCTCTTCAAGCGATGCGCCGACCAAAAGCCAACCGACCATGGTCAAAACCGCCAGCACAATAATCAACGGGACAAAATATCCAGAAATCCGATCTACAAGCTTTTGGATGGGCGCTTTATTAACTTGTGCGGTTTCCACAAGTTTAATGATTTGTGCCAGTTTGCTGTCCTGACCGATTGCTGTGACCTCAGCCAGCAGCAGGCCTTCACCGTTAATCGCCCCACCGATCAAGATATCGCCTGTGTGTTTTTCAACAGCGGCACTCTCGCCGGTTATCAACGCTTCATCAACATGGCTGACCCCGTCTCTGACTATTGCGTCAGCGGCGATGCGTTCGCCCGGTTTGGTCACCAGACAATCGCCCTTATTCAGCAGCGCCAATGGAATGTCCCGATCCACGCCGTGCTGGCGAATTCTGGCTGTCGCCGGCCTTAGTGCCATCAGACTTTTAATGGCGGACGCCGTATTCCGCCGTGCTTTGGTTTCCAAAAATTTTCCCACAAGCACCAAAGTAATTACACTGGCAGATGCCTCAAAATACAGAGAATGAGGCCTTATATCGGGCCAATCCATCCAAATAAGAGTTGTGCTGAGCCCCCAGGTCGCTGACGTGCCGAGAACGACCAACAGATCCATATTAGCGCTCCCGGCCTGCAGTGCCCGCCAGGCCGGACGGTAAAATCGGTACCCTGGGACAAACTGCACGAAAGACGCCAGAGCCAGTTGTACCAAGGGAGAAAATTCAAAAGCCAGGGAACTTGGCATCGCCATCATCTGCACGATAAAAGGCAACGTAAAAATTACTGCTGCCACCAACAGGAAAAGTTCGCGACGGTCGGCGGCGCGAAGGATTTGCGACTGTTTTTCCGGTTCGGCCTCGAAGAGCGCGCCGTAACCGGCGTCAACAACAGCCTTGGCCAAAATTTTCGGATCAAGGCGCGTTCCCTCGGCGGATTCCACATGGGCTTTTTCCGTCGCCAGATTAACCGTCACGCGAGCGACGCCGTCGACTGCGCTCAATACCTTTTCGACGCGCCCGGCACAAACGCTGCAGGTCATACCGGTAATCCGCAGATCAAGGGCCGCAGCGTCGAGATCAAGTGGGTCGTATTTGGTGGGAATGCCATCCATGTTTTTAACCTTCCAGTCTACTGTAATGATGATATAAGGTTTCTCCCAACTGGAAGGTCAAGGATCAGAATTTGGAAATCAGAAGTTTTTATCGGTTACGGTCATTTTTTGTTTCCCATCACGGGTTAAAATATATCTAACCTTATGTCGCCCCGCGACCGGACCTCATGGGCCCGGTTGCACCTTAATCCCGGTACGGCACCGGTTTAAACCGCGACCCGTCGACTGTAGCGCTCAACCTCACTTAAGACGGTTCGCGGGCGTTACCATGCAACGGATTCTAAATTTAATAGAGCGTCCATCGTAAGCTTGACGAGGGGATTGGTGGGGCTATTGTTAGGCCGTCAAGCTGGCTTTGGCGAATGTTTATTCAATACATTAAAAAAATAACATAAGAATTTGTAATGTTTGTATTAATTGATAATTACGATAGCTTCACTTACAACCTGTTGCATTACATTGGCGAACTGGGTACGGACGTGCTTGTTCATCGGAATGACGCCGTCAGCGCCGACGATGTGATGGCGATGGGGGCCGACGGTATCGTCCTGTCGCCGGGCCCCTGCGATCCGGATCGCGCCGGTATCTGCCTCGAGCTGGTTGAGAAAGCCGCCGGAAAAATTCCGATTTTTGGTGTTTGCCTTGGACATCAATGTATCGGCCAGGTGTTTGGTGGCACTGTCATCCGATCACCGGAACCCATGCATGGAAAAGTCAGTGAAATCACCCACCGAGGAACCGGCATTTTTGCCGGTCTCCCAACACCTTTTGAAGCGACCCGTTACCATTCTCTGTCGATCGATCCGGCAACGGTTCCCGATTGCCTGCAAGTTACGGCGGAAAGCGCCGACGGTGTGGTACAGGGCATGAGCCATCGGCAACTGGATATTCACGGTGTTCAGTTCCACCCGGAAAGCATTGCCTCCCAGCATGGCCACAAACTACTGCAAAATTTCATTGATATTGCCATGGGGAGACGGGCTGCATGAGTGACGACTTAAAACCCTACCTAAGCCAGATCGCAGAAGGTGGGTCCCTAAGCACAGCCGATGCCGAAGCCGCCTTTAATGTTATCATGTCCGGTGATGCGGCAGAATCGCAGATTGGCGCTTTGCTGATGGGCTTGCGACTGCGCGGCGAAACGGTCGATGAAATAACCGGCGCGGTGCGCACCATGCGCGCCAAAGCGACACCGATCTCAGCGCCGCCGACGGCAATCGATATTGTTGGCACCGGTGGCGATGGATCGGGTACCTATAACATTTCAACGGCAACCGCCTTAGTGGTCGCCGGGTGCGGCGTTCCGGTCGCCAAACATGGTAATAAAGCGGTTTCGTCAAAGTCCGGAGCCGCCGATGTTTTGACCGTACTTGGTGTCAACCTGGACGCGGAATTTTCATTGATTGAACGAGCCATTGCGGAAGCTGGAATTGGTTTTTTAATGGCACCGCGACATCACAGTGCCATGCGTTTTGTTGGTCCAGCCCGTGCAGCCCTGGGGATCAGAACAATTTTTAACATTCTGGGGCCGCTCTCCAACCCGGCTGGCGTGACCCGGCAGTTTACCGGTGTCTACGCAAAGGAACTTGCCGAACCAATGGCCCTAACCCTGAAAAACTTAGGCTGTCAGGCAACCTGGGTTGTCCATGGATCAGACGGATTAGACGAATTGACAACAACGGGCCCGAGCCATGTGGTGGCCCTTAAAGACGGCAAAATAGAAACCTTCGAAGTATCGCCCGAAGACGCCGGTTTACCGTTGGCGTCGGCGGACGACTTGAAGGGCGGTGATGCGCAGGTAAATGGTGCCGCCATTGAGGCTTTGTTGACAGGTACAAAATCCCCCTACCGCGACATTGTCGTCTACAATGCCGCCGCCAGCTTGATTGTCGCCGGTACCGTTACCGACCTTAAATACGGGGCGGCAGTGGCCGTCGACTCGATCGACAGCGGCAAGGCTCAAAAGGCATTGGTTGATTTAGTCACGATCACGAATTCTGCCAAATGAGTGATGTCCTAGCCAAAATCTGTACGGATAAATTGCATCATATTGAAACCAGTAAAAACCGGACGGGGATTGCGGAACTCGAAAAAATCGCAAAATCTGCAAGTGCGCCGCGCGGCTTCATATCCCATCTGAGACAACGGCTTGACGCGGGCCGATACGGATTGATTGCCGAAATTAAGAAGGCGTCTCCTTCTAAGGGGTTGATTCGCGCCGATTTTAACCCGGTAAAACTTGCACAGGCCTACGAATTGGGGGGCGCTACCTGCCTTTCCGTGTTGACCGACGGGCCTCATTTTCAAGGTGACGATCGTTACCTGAGCGAAGCCCGAAACGCCGTCCAGCTTCCCGTATTACGCAAAGATTTCATGCTCGACGCCTACCAGGTCGTTGAGGCCCGCGCCCTCGGCGCCGATTGTATTTTGTTAATCATGGCCGCCCTGACCGACACGCAGGCAAAGGAACTCGAAAAAACCGCCATGCAGTGGGGACTGGATGTCTTGATCGAGGTTCACAATGGTCAGGAACTGGACCGCGCCTTAAACCTCGAAAGCCCGCTTATTGGCATTAACAACCGCAACCTGAAAACTCTGGAAGTCGATATTGCGATGACCGAAATACTGGCAGACCGGGTCCCCGACGACCGTTTGTTGGTGAGTGAAAGCGGACTCTATGGACCGCAAGACCTGAGCCGTATGTCACAAGCTGGTGCCAATTGTTTTTTGGTCGGCGAATCTTTAATGCGACAAGATGACGTTGCGGCAGCTGTCAGAGCCCTGATGGCCGCCCCTGTCCACCAACCCAGGGCCGCCGGTTAGATAATGGCCGAATTCACCCATATCGATGCGGACGGAAACGCTGTAATGGTCGATGTTTCTGATAAGTCGAAGACCGAACGCCTGGCCACGGCAAAGGGCTCGGTTATCATGCAACCGGAAACTTTGGCGTTGATTATGGACGGCGGCGTCAAAAAAGGCGATGTCCTTGGCGTCGCCCAACTGGCTGGCATCATGGCTGCCAAACAGACGCCAAACCTGATCCCCCTATGCCACCCTCTGGCGCTAACCTCGGTTAAGGTCGAACTGGTATGCAATGGCGATGACGCATGTGTTGATATTACTGCGACGTGCAAACTCAAGGGTCAAACCGGGGTCGAGATGGAAGCCTTAACTGCCGTTTCCATTGCCGCCTTGACGATTTACGACATGTGCAAGGCTGTCGACAAAGGTATGCGCCTTTCAAACATTCGACTTGTGCAGAAGTCCGGTGGAAAGTCCGGCACATATCAGGCGGAATAATCGATGATTTCTGTTGAACAGGCGCTGGCAAAAGTCTGCGAAGGGTTTACGCCTCTTGGCCTCGAAACCGTATCCCTTGATCGTGCCTTGGGCCGCGCATTGGCGCAAGAAGTGCCGTCACAGGTCAGCCACCCGCCGGTCGCCGTTTCGGCAATGGACGGTTATGCCGTGCAGGCCAGGGATGTAGCTGGCGTTCCGTGTACCCTGACACAAATTGGCGTAGCGCAGGCTGGCTCTGGTTTTGACGGCCAAATCGGCACGGGCCAAACGGTCCGAATATTTACCGGAGCACCCCTGCCCCAGGGAGCGGATAGTATTGTCATTCAGGAAAATACCTCGGTCGACGGATCTTCAATAAAGGTCCTTGAAACGGTTCCTCCTGGAAAATTTGTACGCCCGGCCGGGCTCGATTTCAGGTCTGGCGACGTCATGTTCAAAAGCGGAAAAATTATCAGCGCCCGCGATATTGGACTGTTGGCGGCGATGAATGTGCCGTGGGTCGGTGTTCATCGAAAACCTCGCGTCGCCATCGTTTCGACCGGTGACGAATTGGTGATGCCGGGCCAAACCGTCGGGCCCGATCAAATCATCAACTCAAATGCTTTTGCGGTAGCCGCTTACGTCGCCACTCTGGGCGGCGATCCCCTTAACCTGGGCATTGCCCGCGATACCAGACAATCCTTGCACGATACTTTGGCCAGCGCCAAAGGAGCCGATCTGCTGATTACAATTGGCGGCGCCTCGGTCGGCGATTATGATCTGGTACAATCTGTAATGGGTGAGCAGGGTCTGGAATTGAGTTTTTATAAAATTGCCATGCGCCCCGGAAAACCATTGATTTTCGGACGTTTTCTCGATGTGCCTGTGCTTGGCCTGCCTGGCAACCCGGTATCTGCCGGTGTCACTTCCGCCTTGTTCCTGAGAGCCGCAATGGACGTGATGCTTGGATTGACACCATTTCATGGCGCTTTGGTGAATGTTGTTTTAGGCGACGACCTGGACGCCAATGACCACCGTCAGGACTATTTACGGGCCCATCTTTCTATCGATTCACTTGGCGTCCAAACCGCCGTTGCGTTCCCGCGCCAGGACAGTTCCATGATGGCTCGTTTCGCCCAGGCCGACTGCCTAATCGTCCGTCCGCCGCTTGCTCGCGCCGCAAAAAAAGGTGATCGGGTCGATATCATTCCCCTTAATTTTAGCCGCTTAGGTTTTTAAGTTACCGATTCTGATATCGCCCCCACGGGAAAAGAATGTAAAAATCCACCTTGACGGCGAATGAGAACTAAATTAGAACACTTGCGAATGTTTTCTATTTGTTCTATGTTCCGTGAACATTCCTGTATAGTTCCAAGGGTACCTATCTTCGGTTTGGACAGCCTCGTAAACTTTGTTAATAGGGGATTTTAATGCTGACCAAAAAGCAATATGAACTTTTAATGTATATTGATGAAAAATTGCGTATCAGCGGCATATCCCCATCCTTTGATGAAATGAAAGATGCTCTGGATTTAAAGTCAAAATCAGGTATTCATCGGTTGATAACCGGACTCGAAGAACGCGGTTTTATCCGGCGCTTGCCACACCGGGCGCGGGCATTGGAAGTCTTACGTTTACCGGAAAACGCAGATACACCGCCGCATTTCAACAATTCACCCCAACAGCCGGATCCAATTGGATTTGCACCCAATGTCATAAAAGGCGATTTTAGTATCCCTGGAACCCAGGCTGGCGGTGATGCAACGGCGATTCAACTGCCCTTATATGGTAAAATAGCAGCAGGAACACCGATTGAGGCATTGCGGGATAATTCCAATTTAATAGACATTCCGGCCGATATGTTAGGAGTTGGTGAGCACTACGCCCTTGAAGTTGAGGGAGAGTCCATGATTGAAGCTGGTATTTTTGATGGAGATACCGTTTTAATCCGTCGGGCTGATACAGCCGACAATGGGGAAATTGTCGTAGCCCTTGTCGACGATTCAGAAGTAACCCTCAAGAGAATCCGCCGTAAAGGCGAATCAATCGCCCTGGAACCGGCCAATGCCGCCTATGAAACCAGAATATGTGGCCCCGACCAAGTTAAGGTTCAGGGTCGGCTGGTCGGTTTGATCCGCCGTTATTGAATCTGTTTATGTCCCCGGTTGGGGTGCCGCTGTGGATTGGGATGGGCCTGGTACCAACACCCAGGGCCGCTCACCTCTGCTCTGGTTGGCATATCGAACCTGAAATCCCTTTTGGGTAATGGAAATTGCGTAGGTGCCGTTCCGCCATAAATCGAACCGGTCGATCTGGTGGAGGGCCGGACACTTTTGGCGAATTGGGACCAGCGAGACAACCATATCTGCGATCCAGCAATCCTCTGCAAGAGCACTTTCCGAATCGGTCACGGCGACGGTCAAACCAAATTTCGAATAAAGACAACCGCGGCTGTCGCAGGTAATCCGATGCCGAGCGGGATCGCCGGAGGGCCGCATTTTGATCAGGCTGGCTTTCTCTTTACCCAACTGCCTGAGCCAAAGCTCTCTGTCCCGTTTGGCTTTTCGTAAATCAGAAAACTGCAAGGTCCCGTCATTGCCTCTGAACGCAAACAAACGCCCCTGCCCATCTACAAGAATATCCGGTTCCCCGGTAAATTGGAACGAAACAACACCAATGAGCAGGAACGGAAGTGCCAGCAGCCGCCATCGATATCGCCAAATGAATAACCACGATCCGCTAAGGGCGACCAAAACAAGACCCCATGTGGGAATAGCTGGCAAACGGACAACGGCACCAGGCCAATTCGAGACATATTCGGCGATGGCGATGACTCCCGAAATGCCCCATCCCATGGGCTGCAGAGCCCAGGATTCGAGGCCAAAGGGCATAACCAGGAAGGTCACGACCGCCCACGGCATAATCCACAGTGCCGTTAGCGGTACGGCGATAAGATTTGCAAATAAACTGTATTCTGCAAATTGGTTAAAATGATAAAGTGAAAACGGTGCCGTGGCGGCACTGGCCACCAGAGTAGTCAGGCTGACGCCCCCGACATAGGAAATCGCTTTTTTCAGGGGTGTCGAAGGACCAGGTTGGTGCCCGCCCTTTATACGGTTTCGCCGTTTATCCTTCCAAAATTCATAACAGGCAACCAACGCCGCCGCGGCGGCAAATGACATCTGAAAACTTGGCCCTAATAAACTTTCCGGTTGTATGAGAAGGACAAGGGTGGCGGCCCAGGCGACGGAGCGCAGGGAAATCCCCCGGCGATCCCAAACAACCGCAAGCAATGCGATGGCCGCCATCAAAAACGCCCGCTGTGTCGGCAACGTCGCGCCAGCGACAACGGCATAACAAAAGGCGGCACCAATTGCCGCAACGGCGGCCCATTTTTTAACTGGCCAGGACACCGCCAAACCGGGAATGACAACCAACATCAGGCGGACGCCACTAAAGACGAGACCGGCAATCAATCCAATATGAAGACCCGATATGGCCAATAAATGGGCGAGGCCAGATCGCCTTAAATTTTCAACAATGGGCTCAGCAACTGCATGTTTTTCACCGGTCATCAAGGCAGCGGCAATGCCACCCAACGGGGCCTTCAGGCCGTTTATAACGCGTTCTGTTAGGTGGTCGCGCAGGGAGGCAATCCACAGTTTCAGTGAAAGTCCCATGGAGTCCGTGGATTTTGCCAGAATTCGAACAGACCCCAGTGAATACCCATAGGCACCAATTTTTTGAAAATAGGAATGCCGCTGAAAATCAAAGCCACCGGGCAGCGCAGGTGGACCCGGCGGTGCCAATCCAACCCGTCCCTGAATCCAATCGCCGGGCTCAAGTTTGGGCTGCTTGCCGCGCAAGCGCACCCTCACCTGAGTCGGCGCGAGGTAGGGCGCCACTTTCGAAATCTGGGGCCTTTCGAGAGTAATTCGCGGTCCGCTGGGGAAATGTTCGACCTGGACAATACGTCCACTCAACGAGGCAAAGGAAATTGGCGCGCCGAGCACCGGGCTGGCCACGTGATAGGTCCTAAATTGGGCAGCCGTAAATCCCAAGGCGATGACACCGATAACCAATGCCCCCCGTTCAATGGCCTGCCCCCCCCCGATCAACGGAACCTTAATCACGGTCCAGCGGATTGCTAAACAAAGAATCACGCTCGCGCCGCCCGTCCAGGCCACCGGTTCCCACGGGATCAGAAAATAGATCCCGATACCCACCGCCAGGCCAACGGGAATCCACAAAACCCAACGATCACGGTCCTTCCTAAAAACGTCGGAAATTGATCGGATGAAGCGCGACATGGGACGCCATTCCAAGGGTTAAACCATCAGTTTCCCACGTTCTGCTCCATCTGCATAGATTTCTGTCGTTTGAATTTTCGAAATTTCCCACCAAGCCAGCCCACTGACACTTTTGCTGCCCATTCTATTTAAATGTGCTACACAACGACGCACCTTTAAAATACTCACACATGGACCGATAAACCGAATGCCTGTAGTTACCCGATTTGCCCCGTCTCCCACTGGTTTTCTTCATATTGGCGGTGCCCGAACTGCCCTGTACAACTGGCTTTTCGCCCACCACCACCAAAGATTTGGTGACGGAGGTCGCTTTTTACTGCGGATCGAAGATACCGACCGTGCCCGTTCCTCGGAGGCCGCAGTAACGGCAATTTTGGATGGCCTGCAATGGCTTGGCCTCGATTGGGACGGCGACGCCATTTCGCAGTTTGAACGCGCCAGCTCCCATCAATCGGCTGCCCACCAGTTGGTGAATTCTGGGGAAGCTTATTATTGTTATTGCTCCGCCGATGAACTGACGGTAATGCGGGAAAAAGCCCGGTCTGAAGGTCTAAAACGCATGTATGATGGCCGTTGGCGTGACCGTGACCCGTCAGAGGCACCGGACGGCGTCAAACCGGTCGTCCGCCTTCGTGCGCCGCAGACCGGTGTCACGACCATAAAGGACTTGGTACAGGGCGAAGTTAAGGTCGCCAACGAAGAATTAGACGATATGGTTTTGTTGCGTGCCGATGGTACACCGACTTATATGTTGGCCGTTGTCGTCGATGATCACGACATGGGCGTGACCCATGTCATTCGTGGCGATGATCACCTGACCAACGCCTTCCGGCAATGCCAACTTTATCAGGCGCTTGGCTGGTCCCTGCCAGAATATGCTCATATCCCACTGATCCATGGACCTGACGGCGCAAAAATGTCAAAACGGCACGGTGCCCTTGGCGTAGATTCCTATCGTGACGAGGGTTTTATGCCGGACGCCCTGCGCAATTATTTATTACGTCTGGGCTGGTCCCATGGCGACGCGGAGATTATATCCACCGAACAGGCAATCGAATGGTTTGATTTGACCTCGGTTGGCCGTTCCGCCGCACGGTTTGATTTTGCCAAACTGACAAACTTAAACGGCCATTATATTCGAATGGCAGATGACCAAACCTTGACCAATTTGGTGATTGGTCTGTTGCAGAAAAAATACGACGGAAGGCTTGCCGAAGGTACCTCTGATCGGTTAAAAAAGGGGATGAAAGGGTTAAAGGAACGCGCAAAAACAATAGTAGAACTATTTGAAAGTGCTGAATTTTATGCAAAAACCCGCCCCTTGGAGATGGATGAAAAAGCGCAAGGAATTCTTGATTCCGACACGCGAAAACATCTCTCACAGTTGCAAGAAGATCTGGTTGCGCTGACGAATTGGCAGCCGGATGCAATTGAGACCACCGTGAAGGCGTTTGCGGAATCTGCCCAGTTAAAGCTGGGCAAAGTCGCGCAGCCGCTCAGGGCTGCAATAACGGGCACAACAGTATCGCCCAGTATTTTTGATGTCATGGCTGTACTTGGTCGCGAAGAGGCTCTAGGTCGTATTGAAGACGCGATCACTCAGGTGTAAATGTCCCCCAACTTATGGGACTTAAGAAATCTATGGACGCTGACGTTGCAGCCAGATGCGCAAACCGTTGGCTTGAATTTGAGGAAAGGTGAAAACATGAGCGATAATACAAAAAATACCTACACGCTTACGGATAACAACACGGGAAAATCCTACGAATTACCGGTGCTTCCCGCATCGGTTGGACCGGATGTGATTGATGTTCGCAAACTCTATGCGGATACGAACCATTTCACCTACGACCCCGGGTTTACGTCCACCGGAAGCTGCGAATCAAAGATTACCTATATCGACGGCGACGAAGGCATCCTGCTTTATCGCGGTTATGCCATCGCTGAACTGGCAGACCATTCGGACTTTATGGAAACCAGTTATTTATTGTTATATGGCGAACTGCCAACAGCCGAACAAAAAACCAAATTCGAACATGATATCACCTATCACACGATGCTAAACGAACAACTCATGTATTTTTTCCGTGGTTTTCGGCGCGATGCCCATCCCATGGCCGTTATGTGTGGTGTTGTTGGTGCCCTGTCCGCTTTTTATCATGATTCGACGGATATTACAGATCCCAAACACCGAATGGTGGCCTCCTACCGGCTGCTGGCGAAAATGCCGACAATAGCGGCAATGGCCTACAAGTTTTCGATTGGCCAACCCTTTGTCTATCCGCGCAATGATCTGACCTACGCCGAGAATTTTCTGTATATGATGTATTCCACACCGTGCGAAGACTATGTGATCAACCCGGTTCTCGCCAAAGCGATGGACCGGATTTTGATCCTGCATGCCGACCACGAACAAAATGCGTCAACGTCGACGGTTCGTCTGGCGGGGTCAAGTGGTGCGAACCCGTTCGCCTGTATTTCTGCCGGAATTGCGTCTCTTTGGGGGCCGGCGCACGGTGGTGCCAACGAAGCCGTCCTCAATATGCTTGAGGAAATTGCCGACGTTAAAAACATTCCGGCATATATCGCTAAAGCCAAAGAAAAGAGCGATTCGTTCCGTCTCATGGGTTTTGGCCATCGGGTTTATAAGAATTTTGATCCCCGTGCGAAAGTGATGCAACAGACCTGTCACGAGGTATTAGACGAATTGGGAATTACCAATGAACCGCTGCTCGATATTGCAATGGAGTTGGAGCGCATCGCCCTCGAGGACCCCTATTTCGTTGAGAAAAAACTGTACCCGAACGTGGATTTTTATTCGGGTATAATTTTCCGTGCCATGGGAATTCCAACAAGTATGTTTACGGTCCTGTTCTCTGTCGCCCGAACCGTTGGTTGGGTCGCCCAGTGGAATGAAATGATCGAGGACCCTTCACAAAAGATCGGTCGCCCGCGCCAGCTCTATACGGGCGAGACTGGACGGGCCTATCAGGCCGTCGACAACCGATAGGCTACTCGCATCTCGGGAAATTAAACGGCGCTTCAAAAGAGCGCCGTTTATTATTTATAAGTGGCAATGGTACGGAGAATGGATTGTGCGGCCTTTTGACTGGGTGACAGATCGGGTCCCGGTGACAACAGGGAAACCGCCCGTTTGAAAGCGTCCGTCTGCGCCCGCCGAGCGTCGGGTTGGTTAAAGAGCTGCAGCAATTCGGGCACCAGAATATCGGCCCGACATCGATCAACCAGGAACTCCGGCATGACCGGCTTCTCCAGCAAGATATTAACCAAACTGGCAAATCGGGCCGTAACCAGCCACTTTCCAATCATTGCGGTTAGGGGATTTACCCGGTAGCCGATAACCGATGGCGTTCCGACCACAGCCAATTCCAGGGCGACGGTCCCGGAAGCTGCCAGGGCCACGTCAGCGGCTGCCATGGCGTCATATTTTTCGTCGTTTCGGTCAATAATGTGGGTTGGTAGGGGCCAATCAGATATTTCCGATCTGACCCGGTTGGCGACCTGCCCGGTGGTTACAGCAACAATTTGTAGATTTGCGAGCCGTTGCCCTAGGCGCTCGACGGTATCACGAAAAACAGGCAGATGGCGGGTGATTTCACCCATACGACTGCCAGGTAAAACCGCTAGCAGAGATATATCTGCAGGAATTTTATGGCGCTGGCGAAAAGCACGACCATCTGCCCGGCAGGCGGCACTCTCGATGAGCGAATGCCCAACAAATGTCGCCGCCAGGCCTTCTTTCTCAAAATATTGAGGCTCGAACGGGAACAGGCATAATAAATGGTCTAAAAACTGTGCCACTTTGGCGGCCCTGCCGGGACGCCAGGCCCAGACTGTCGGTGCGACCAGATGAATAAGAGGGAAGTCGGCAGATTTAAGGCGTTTAGCCACACGGAACGAAAAATCCGGCGCATCAATGGTGATGACCGCGTCCGGTTTTAACCTATTCACATCGCTGACAACTTCAGACATCCGGCGCAGCAAGTTGGGAATTTTCGGGACTATTTCTGCGATGCCCATGACCGACAACTCACTCATGGGAAATAGCGAATCCATCCCCTGGTTGATCATATCGGCTCCACCAACACCGGCAAACTTTATGGCACCATTGGTTTCATCGATCAGGGCACTCATTAAACGCCCTCCCAGGGCATCGCCGGACGGTTCTCCGGCAATCATATAGACAAAAAGTGGTTTGGCATTTTTGGCCACGGCCCGTCCCTACTCCTTCAGCCCCTTAAGGGCGACGATGAACAGGCCAGCCTCGTCGGCAGTCTGTATGGTTCGTTTTTTGTCTAAAACCAGGGATTTGTCCGCTTCGATTGCAATGCCAGCCAAACCGGCCCTGACGGCCTGAGAAACCGTCGACGGGCCAATTGTCGGCAAGTCGGCCCGCAGTTCCTGATCTGGTTTGCAAACTTTAACCAATACGCCGGAAACCGGGTCAACGGCATCTGGCTCCACCGCAGCTAACATGGCTGCGGTCCCACTGGCACCCTCAAGTCCTAAAACAGCACCATGGCGCGCGATTGCCCCTTGGCCAACGTCACGCCCTCCCAGTTTTAATGCGGCCGCCCAGGCGACCCTGATATCCTTGAGGGCGCGACTGTCGGCTTCAATTTTCCCTAAACATCCCTCATCGGCTAGCAAACCAGGAAGCAGCGTATGGGCACCGACAACCTGAAACCCTTCGCGTGTTTCAAGAGTTTTGACAATCGCCTGCAGCAATCCATTGTCGCCGCGATAGGCGACACCGGTTCGTACAAAAAACTTTAACGCCCAAAAGTCGGGCCGTAATTGCAGGAGTGATGGCCGTTTCACCGATCCTGCCAACACGATTTCGACAGCTTTTTTCCTACGAAGGGCTTGGACAATTTGTCCGGCAGCCCCTAAGCGAACCCATTTATGCGCCGTCCCGGTGACGGTTTCTTTATCCGTATGTCCTAACAGGGCAACGACAAAAAACGGACGACCCGTCCGTCGACACTCGGCAATGATTTCAAGGGGAAGGCCACCCCCGCCGGCGATGATCCCTAACTTAGGCGGCATCATCCGTACTGGGTTGGCAAATGGCCCGCGACGAGTCCCGTTGAATGAAATTTACAATATCCATTACCGCTTCGTTTCCATCGAAGTCTTCGGCCACATCCGCCAATCGTTCGCTCAATGTCCCTTCGGCAGCAAAAATAAGCCGATAGGCCTTTCTCAGTTCATGTATTTGATCCCGCGAAAAATTTCGACGCCTTAAACCGACCAAATTGAGGCTCGAAAGTCGTGCGCGGTTGCCAATTACGGATCCATAGGGAATGACATCGTTTTCGACACCCGACATCCCACCAATCATCGCATGTTTTCCAATGCGAACATACTGGTGTACCGCTGACAGGCCGCCGATAACCGCATATTCACCGATCTCCACATGACCGGCTAGGGTCGCATTGTTCACCAATATGGAGTGGTCGCCAATGGTACAATCATGGGCCACATGTGCACCAACCATAAATAAACAGTTGTTGCCGACGCGGGTTTGCATTCCGCCACCTTCCGTACCGGGATTCATGGTCACATGTTCTCGAATAACGTTGTTTGCACCAATGGTGAGTTCTGATGGCTCACCGCTGTATTTTAGATCCTGCGGCTGATGACCGAGCGAAGAAAATGGAAATACCCGCGTGTTGGGCCCGATTTTTGTCCGACCGGACACGCAGACATGCGAAATCAACTCCACGCCCACATCAAGAACAACATCGGCACCGACAATGCAATAGGGGCCAATAGAGACCCCTTCACCGACGTCCGCAGCCGGGTCAATAATGGCTGTTGGATGAATGAATGCCATTTAAGACTCCATAATCATGGCTGAATATGTGGCTTCTGCCATCAGTTTTCCGTCAACACGGGCTTCACCTTTGAATTTCCAGACATTGCCCCGGCTACGCACTTTAACCACATGCAGTTTCACCTGATCGCCGGGGCGTACCGGCTTACGAAAGCGCGCATTGTCTACGGTCATAAAATAGACCACGCTCCCCGCTACCTTTCCGGTGGTTTCGATCACAAGAATAGCTGAGGTTTGCGCCATCGCCTCGATCAGCAGAACTCCCGGCATTATCGGATGATCGGGAAAATGGCCCTGAAAAAAAGGTTCGTTGACCGTTACATTTTTAGTTCCAACCGCACTGGTATCGAGCACCAATTCGCCGACTCGATCAATCAGCAGGAACGGGTACCGATGAGGAATCATTTCCATGATTTCTTCAACTTCAATGGTACGGCTTTGCGTACTGATATCGCTATCCATATTTACTCACCTTTTTTTCTTCGCCATTTTTTGCACCATGGCAATCTCGCGCAGCCATACCTTCATGGGTTGGGCCGGCGATCCCCCAACGGTTTGTCCGTCGCCAACGTCTCGCATGAGGCCGCTCTGTGCTGCAATTTTGACACCGGAACCAATTTGTAAATGCCCGGCGATTCCCACTTGTCCGCCAATCATGGTGAAGTTTCCAATTTTCGTGCTTCCCGATATTCCGACATGGGCAACGATGAAACAATGCTGGCCAATCTCCACGTTGTGGCCGATTTGCACCAAATTATCAATTTTAGTCCCGTCGCCGATGCGGGTATCGGGTCCTGTACCCCGATCAATTGTTGTATTTGCGCCGATTTCAACATCGTTGCCAATGAGCACCCGACCCAACTGCGGCACTTTCCTGTGCCCCTGTGCGCCAGGCGCAAATCCGAACCCATCCTGGCCGATACGGGCACCCGGGTGAACAATGACTGAGCGCCCAATGCGGCTGCACTGGATCGACACATTTGAGCCGATCATGGCACCACTGCCGATTTCGCATCCCTGGGAAATATCCGTATTCGCGCCAATAACGCAGTTATCTCCGATAACCACCTGTGCCGCAATATGGACACCCGGCGCAATTGAGCAATTCTCGCCAATTTTTGCAGTTGCCTGGATCGTCGCCCTTGGCGAAATCATCGCATCCCGATAAGTAGCCGGATAAAACGCCGATGCAACTAGCGCATAAGCCGTATACGGGTCCGCAGTGAGTAACAGTGCCATACCGTCTGGAGCCGTCGCGGCAAATTCAGGGCGAACGATACAAAGTCCCGCCGCACTCTTCAAAAAGTCCGATTTGTACTTATTATTGTCAAGAAAACTAACGTCCGTGGCCGAGGCTTGATCCAATGGGCAAACATCAAGAAAAGACCGGTGCGCGACATCAGCGCCAGTGGCCTTTGCCCCAGTCATTTCTGCCAATTGTTCGATAGAAAATGGCCCCGCGTTACTAAAAAACCGCGAATCCGCCATCACTTTATAACCGGTTTCTCAACTTTGACAGAAGGCAATTCTTTGTTGAGTGCTTCTAAAACAGAGGCCGTAATTTCCAGGGAACGGGACGCCAGAATGGTCACATCGCGCCTTAGAATCAGGTTGAGGTTATTTTTTTCGGCAATTCCCGTAATAATCTTATTGAGGGATTTTTCCACTTCCAACATGGCCTTTGCCTGAACCTGATCCAACGCTTTTTTACTCGACTGTACCAATTTCTGAACTGCCGCAACCTTTTGCTCAAAAGCCCGTCGCTCCTGGGCGAAGGCTTCCGGCGACAATAGGGTCCGTTTTTTTGCCAATTCCTGATTGGCTGCTTTTAAGGCCGCATCTTCTTTTTGAATGCTCGTTCGAAATCCGTCCTGGTAGGCCGTTAATTGCTGTCTAACACTTTTCACAACTTTCGCCTGTCGGCGAATTGACGCGAGATCGAGAATTGCGATGTTCAAACCACTACTGGCGGGAGCTACGTTTTGAGCCTGTGCCACGTCGGCCGATATCATTATGCCAAGCGTAAGTACCAGGGCCCAAAATGTAAATTTTCTCATATCAGTCAACAAGTGCTCCTAAAACCGGGTTCCAAAATTAACGCGGAAGGTTTCCGTTTTATCATGTTCTTCTTTGAGTAGCGGAAATCCCAGATCGATGCCCAATGGCCCGAACGGAGAATTCCAAGTCATACCAACGCCCGATGCCAAACGTACCGATCCCGTATCCTTTGTCGTGGCATTTACCGGCGTTACACCGCCCGCGCTGCCGATGTCAGTGAATACCCGACCGCCGATGCCCAATTCCGCCGGCAAGCCAAGAGGGAATTTCAGTTCCAGGGTACCCGTATACAACCATTCACCGCCGAGGGCATCTTCAGTGAGCGTATCACGTGGACCTGCACCGCGCGATTCAAAGCCCCGCAGATTATCACCGCCAACATGAAAACGGTCCAGCAGATCGACGTCCTCGCCGAGCCCAACAATGTAACCCATCCGGCCGCCAATTGACAAAATCCACTGGTCGGCAATTTCATGATATTTGCCGCCGCGTACCACATTACTCAGGCTGTTCACATCGCCGCCCAAACCGGCGACGGACGTGTTGAGGCTGACAAAATATCCGTCCGTCGGGTTGGTAAAATTGTCCCTTCGGTCATATAAAACCGTGTGCGAGACTTCCGACTTTTGGGTTGTTCCTTCAACCGCCTGAATCAATGTCGATGCGGAGGAATTGACGTCTCCGATCGTCGACTTGGAAAACAAATACTTCCAGTCCTGGCGCAAATAGCTGGTAATTGGATAACCGGCCCGCAGGGCAAAGCCTGTTCGGTTCAGATCAAAAGAGCTGGTATCTTGCAAATCCTGAGTGACATGAAAGACATCGAACCCGGCGCGAATTTCGCGGTTCAAAAAATAGGGTTCGGTAAAAGACAGATCGATCTGGCTTCGGGTCGACGCGATTTGCAGACTTAACGCCAGCTTCTGCCCTCGACCCAACAGGTTGTTTTCTGAAATGCCAATATCACCGATTGGACCGACCGATGAGGAGAACCCGGCACCGAGGGATATGGATCCCGTCGATTTCTCTTCAACTTCAACTTTAACTATGGCTTTGTCCGGCTCACTTCCCGCGACTTGTTGCATGTCGACTTTCTCAAAAAACCCAAGGCCTTCCAGACGTTGCTTGGATCTTCTTAATTTCGACGAATTAAAGGCGTCGCCTTCGACAATGCGAAATTCACGGCGAATAACTTTATCCAGTGTCCGGATATTTCCTGATATATCGATGCGTTCGACAAAGGCCCGCGGCCCCTCAACAATTTCGAACGTAATATCGATGATTTTCTTTTGCCGATCACGATTAATGCGCGGTCGGACATTTACAAATGCGTAACCGAGTTCGCCGACCCGATTTGTCAATCCGTCAACAATCTTATCGACGGCAGAAATATCGTACCAATCGCCTTTTTCAACTTCTATGATATCAATTAACTGTTCTTTTTTAAGGCCCCGCAGGCGCGCGTCGACGTCCAGTTCGCCAAACGTATAACGGGTACCTTCATTAACGGTAAATGTGACAAAAAAATCTTCCCGGTCGGGGGTGAGTTCGGCCAGGGCCGAGGTCACGCGAAAGTCCGCAAATCCGTCGGACAAATAAAACCGCCGCAACAATTCGCGATCGAAGGTTATCCGGTCAGGATCGTAGGTATCGTCTTTTGACAAAAACCGCCACCATTCCGTCTCCCTTGTCCTGATAACCTCACGCAACCGGCGGTCACTAAAGGTCTTATTTCCGACAAAACGAATACTTTCAACCTGCGTCAGTGCGCCCTCGGACACTTCAAAAACCAGGTCTATTCGATTTTGCGGCAATTGAATGATTTTTGGGTCCACGGAAACCGCGAAACGACCGTTGCGACGGTACAAAGTCAATATACGTTTAACGTCGTTTTGTACTTTGGTTCGCGTATAAATAACCCGGGGACGTAAGGTGACTTCCGCTTCCAGGTCCTCATCAGTAACTTTTTTATTTCCCTCAAAGGCAATTCGATTGATAACCGGGTTCTCAAGCACTTTTACGATCAGGATATTGCCCTCCCGACGCACGCTGACGTCGGCAAAAAGCCCCGTTGCAAAGAGGCTTTTCAGGGAACGATCCAAGCGGCGCTCGTCAAACGCATCGCCTTCGCGAATAAGAAGATAGGATTTTACCGTATCCGGCTCGACCCGCAGGGCACCTTCGATAACGATTTTGCCGACGACTACAGTCTGCGCCAGTTGAACAGAATCCGCAGCCGACTGGGCTAATCCCACTCCCGGAATCACGGACAAAGCAGCTAGAAAACCGCTACGAAGTATGAACCGGTGAAAGCGGCCCATATGAATTCTCCCAATTGTTAAAATCAGACTACGTAATGAGTCCTTTAATAAATTCAATGACTTCCAGATGAACTAAATCGTTCCATGTGACAAAAACCACGAGCATCAATACCAGAATCAGTCCGAAACGAAAACCGTATTCTTGAGCTTTTGCTCCTAAAGGTTTCCCCAACAGCGCTTCGACTGAATAAAACGCCAGATGTCCGCCATCCAGCATGGGAATAGGGAACAAATTAATTAACCCCAAATTTACCGAAAGCATTGCCATCAGTAAAATGACTTCGGCCACCCCCTGTTTTGCCATTTCTCCCGATATTTGTGCAATCCTCAGGGGCCCCCCTAATTCGTCAGTCCCACGTTGGCCAGCAACCATATCACCGATATAAGAAAGGATATTGGCGGTCACAAAATAGGTGCGCTGAACACCAACCCACAGGGCCATTGCCGGGTTTTGCCGTTCATATTCAACAAATTCCGGGTTCCACTCAACCCCCAGCAAGCCGACTTCTGTTTCGACGCCCTCGTCATTTTTTCGAAACGACGCCGTTGGTGTGGCGTTCAGGTTTAATTGCTGGCCATTTCGGGTAACAACAAATGACAGAGGTTTATTGGGGTTCGCACTGACAATGCGCCGGAGATCACTAAAATAGTTAACATCTTCTCCATCAATCGCAATAAATCGGTCACCTGGGAGAAACCCGGCAGCCGCTGCTGCGCTGTCCTTGGAGACCTTACCGACGGCTGCCAAGGGGATTGCCGTACCAATGGCCCCGGCTAATACGGCAAACGCAATAATGGCAAAAAGGAAATTTACAATCGGCCCGGCAGCAACAATTGCCGCACGTTGGCCAACGGTCTTAAAATGGAAGGATACGGCTTTTTCCTCTGCCGTCAGTTTCGGCTTATCCGTGTCGTCGGCATCGCCCCCTTCGCCAAACATTTTAACATATCCGCCCAGCGGAATAGCGCTGATTTTCCAGCGGGTACCGGACGCGTCGTCCCAGCCGAATAATTCCGGCCCAAAACCAACGGAAAAAACCTCGACACGTACGTTGTTTTTACGAGCAACCCAGTAGTGTCCCCATTCGTGGACAAATACCAAAACGGTAAGTACCAACAAAAACACGACAATATAGTTCCAGGTAAACCCGAGTATTTCCATTTAAGTATCCAAATTTTCAAATCGAATTGTGTTAATCAGAACCCGCTATCACGCGCGCTTCAGAATCAAGATCGGTGACATCATCCAAACTTGATATAACTCTATTTCCCATGACCTCAAGTGTTGTTTCGACAGTGCGCGCGATATCGGGAAATCCAATCTCGCGACGCAAAAATCGTTCTACGGCGACTTCATTAGCGGCGTTAAGGATGGTCGGGGCGCCGTTTCCAGCTCTCAGTGCATCGCGGGCCAACCGCAGGGAAGGAAACCGGATCGGATCAGGTGCCTCAAAGGTCAGCGTTTTAATATCGGCCAGGGAAAGTTGGGGTGCCGGTGCCTCCATGCGGTTGGGCCAGGCAAGGGCGTAGGCAATGGGTGTCCGCATATCCGGGGTTCCTAATTGGGCAAGTACGGAACCATCGACGTAATCGACCATACTGTGAATAACCGATTGGGGATGCACCAAAATGTCGATTTCCGGTTCGTCAACTGGGAATAAATAATAGGCTTCGATGAGTTCAAGGCCTTTATTCATCATTGTCGCTGAGTCAACGGAGATTTTGGCACCCATGTCCCAATTGGGGTGGGCGACGGCTTGTTCCGGGGTAACGCAAAGCATCTGTTGTTGGCTGAATTCACGGAAAGGACCACCAGATGCGGTCAGAATAATACGACGAATTTTGTCAGCCTGATCAAAATCAAGGACCTGATAAATGGCGCTATGTTCGGAATCGACGGGCAAAAGTTCGGCACCATGGGATAGAACTTCTTTCACAAATATGTCGCCGGCAGAGACAAGACATTCTTTATTGGCTAATCCGACGGTTATTCCCCGCCTGACAGCCGCCAGGGTTGGGCGCAAACCAGCCGACCCAACGATTGCCGCCATGACCCAGTCCGAAGGGCGCATGGCCGCCTCAATCACCGCTTCAGGTCCTGCCGCAGCCTCAATGGACGTTCCCGAAAGAGCCGCCTTCAATTCCAAATAACAACTGGAGTCAGCGACGACGGCCATGCGTGCGCCTAAGGCAATCGCTTGCTGCGCCAAATCAGCAACATTGCGATTGGCGGTTAGAGCTTCGACCTCGAACCCCGCCCGATTTCGACGAATGAGGTCAATGGTATTGGTACCAACAGAACCGGTTGAGCCCAGCACTGTTACTCGTTTTGGCGCACTATTCGGTTCGATTTTGGTTGGGCTTACCCCCATAACAAAGCACTTCCTTCATTTATCATTCCAAGCGCCGCCGCGCCCAATGATGCCGCCAACAATCCATCTACACGATCCAAAACACCACCATGACCGGGAATAATTGAGCCAGCATCTTTTTTATTAAACCTTCGTTTCACCCACGATTCCAAAAGGTCTCCGCCCTGTGAGAGGCCACCCAAGCAAGCGCTCAGAAGGGTCAATGGAATCACATTTTCCAGTTCAAGTACAAGGGTTCCTGCAAAACCGACCATTCCTGCGGCACACACACCGCCAATAAGTCCGGAAACCGTTTTATTTGGGCTTATTTTTGGCGCGAGTTTTGGTCCGCCGACTGAACGACCCGCCGCATAGGCACCGCTGTCCGCAGCCCAGACCAGCAAAAACACCCATAACACAGTCTCGAACCCAAGCTCGGATTGAAAACGCAATTCGATCAATGAATAGGACGAAAGGCCAATATAGATGAACCCGAAAATTAACCACGCAGGTCGGCGATCACACAGGGCGACCCACTCCCAAATCATTATCACGAGACCGACCAAAATCAGGAATTCAAAGTAGGGAGAACCAAAATAAATAGCTGCGATAACAGGCGGAATGAGCACACATGCAGATAGCAGCCGGGTGACCAGGCCACTATTGCTTGGGTTCGGTTCAAGTTGTGCCGTATCGTCGGTCACGGGCTTGAAAATCCTTAACCGCATCGCCGAAGTGGTCTTCGGAAAAGTCCGGCCATAATGTATCAATGAATGAAAATTCCGTATAAGCGCACTGCCACAGCAAAAAATTACTTATCCGCTGTTCGCCACTGGTGCGGATGAGCAAATCCGGGTCCGGTATATTTGTGGTGTAAAGGTGAGATGCAAAAATATGTTCGTTAATATCATCAATTTCCAAATCGCCGTTTTTGACTGCTTCCGCGATCTTCCGAACACCATTAAGAATTTCTGATCTTCCGCCATAACTCAGGGCAATCGTCAAAACCAGCCGGCTATTGGATTTTGTTTGGTGTTCAGATTTTTCAATTAACGCAACAATATCTTCATCCAGACGGGTTCTGTCACCGATAACGCTTAGGCAAACTCCTTCCCTATGGAGGGCTTTTATCTCGGACTTTAAATAAAATCGAAGCAGTCCCATAAGATCGCGGACTTCCTCCGCAGGACGTTTCCAGTTTTCCGATGAAAACCCAAATAGAGTCAAATATTTAACACCATTTGAAATGGCTGCCTTAACCGACCGGCGAACCGATTCAGCGCCACGCTTATGACCAGCTGACCGCGGCAACCCCCGCGCTTTTGCCCAGCGACCGTTGCCATCCATGATGATCGCAACATGGACCGGTGCCGGTGGCAAAACGTCGTTTTTAAGGGACGCCGTCTCCATCACTTTATACCTGCATTATTTCTTGTTCTTTGTTTTTCAAGGATTCGTCAACTTTACCGACGAATTCATCCGTCAATTTCTGGATTTCGTCGGAAAATTCCCGATGTTCATCCTGCGAAATTTCCCCGTCCTTTTCGGCGGATTTTAAGTTATCCATCGCATGCCGCCTGACGTTACGTACAGCAATTCTCGTATCTTCTGCGTATTTAGCCGCAACTTTTGTGAGTTCCTGTCGACGTTCTTCAGTTAAAGCGGGGATCGGAACCCGGACCAGTTGACCATCGGATGAGGGATTTAATCCAAGGCCGGATTCCATTATTGCTTTTTCGACGGATGACACCAGTCCCTTGTCCCAAACCTGAACGGAAAGCATACGCGGCTCCGGGACACTTACGGTTCCGACCTGATTGAGTGGCATATCTACACCATAGGCTTGTACGGTTATGGTATCCAACAAACTTGTGGCAGCGCGCCCCGTACGCAGGCCGCCAAATTCCTGATGTAGAACTTCAACTGCTCCCTCCATCCGTCGCGACGTGTCTTTTTTCATTTTATTAATGTTGAATGTATCGCTCATTGTTCTTCTCCGCTATTTTGCCGTGCGCTACTTTATGATTGTAAACTGGCCCGCACCCGACACAACATCCGCAAATCCGCCGGGATTGTGAATGGAAAATACCAAAATTGGAACCTTGTTTTCTCTTGCCAGGGCAATTGCCGACGTATCCATAACTTTTAGATCCCGACTGATCACTTCCTGGTAGCTCAATTCGTCATATCTAATGGCATCGGGGTTGGTTTTCGGATCACTGTCATATACGCCATCCACCTGTGTCCCCTTCAAAAGTGCATCACACCCCATCTCAACAGCCCGCAGGGCCGCTGCCGTATCGGTTGTGAAAAAAGGATTACCGGTACCAGCGGCAAAAATCACAACGCGGCCCTTTTCCATATGCCGCACGGCCCGTCGTCTAATATAGGGTTCGCATACCGTAGACATGGGGATTGCCGACAGGACTCGTGTATTGACACCCTTGCTTTCCAAGGAACTTTGCACTGCCAGGGCGTTAATAACCGTTGCTAACATCCCCATATAGTCGGCACTGGTGCGTTCAATCCCGATTTCTGCCCCGGAAACCCCGCGGAATATATTTCCAGCACCAATAACAAGGCAGACCTGAATCCCCTGATCATGCACGGATTTCACTTCATCGCATATCCGCGCCACAGTTTCAGGATCTAATCCGAACTCACGTTGTCCCATCAGCCCCTCACCGGATAACTTTAACAGTACCCGACGATATTTTGGCCCATTTGACATCCATCACCCCTGTCTGTGTTATTCGTTATCTTTGTGGTTCTGTTTTGCATAAACTAGCGCAAGAACCCGTTGCCCACCAGATACCAATAACCGCAGCCAATTTATTTAACTGGCTGCGGCATCGATGTAAAAATCAAAATTTATTATGCAATTAACTGCCGGCAACGGCAGCGACTTCTGCAGCAAAATCTTCTTCTTCTTTTTCGATCCCCTCACCGAGGACAAATAGTGTAAAGCCCGTTACCGCAATGGTGCCGTTCGCCTCCTTGCCTGCGGCTTCGACAGCCGCAGAAACTTTGGAATCACCGTCAATGACAAAGGTTTGGTCAACGAGACAAGCTTCCTCATAGAATTTGCGCAACCGGCCTTCAACCATTTTTTCAATGATTTCTGCGGGTTTTCCCGACTCTCGGGCTTGTTCAGCAAAAATTGCCCGCTCACGTTCGACAATTTCACCGTCCATGTCATCCCGCGAAATCGACTGTGGTTTTGCAGCGGCAACATGCATCGCCAATTGTTTACCAAAACCATCGAGTACCGCCGGGTCACCGGTCGATTGTAAAGCGACCAAAACACCAATTTTGCCGAGACCATGTGCCAGCGCATTGTGAATGTAGGACGAAACCACACCATTCTCGACTGACATTTTTTGTGCACGTCGAATTGACATATTTTCACCGATCGTTGCGATCAGGTGGGTCAGTTGCTCTTCAACCGTGCGGTCTTCACCGGGAAATGCAGACGCCTTAAGGGCTGCAATATCACTACCCGTCGTCAGGGCAATTTCTGCCGCCGATTTGACAAACGCCTGAAACGTATCGTTGCGGGCAACGAAGTCGGTTTCCGCGTTGATTTCAACAATCGCTGCATCCGTCCCGTTTACGGCAACGCCAACAAGTCCTTCAGCGGCGACCCGCCCAGCCTTCTTTGCCGCCGCAGCCAGTCCCTTAGTGCGCAACCAGTCAATCGATGCTTCAACATCACCATCGTTCTCCGACAACGCCTTTTTACAATCCATCATGCCAGCGCCGGTCTTCTCGCGAAGTTCCTTTACAAGCGCAGCTGTGATCTGTGCCATTTTTTAACCTCTATTTTTTTAAAATTATGTCAAACGTCTACGATTGAGATCACTCAGGCGGAAGCGGGTTCCGCAGGTGTCTTTGGAGCCGGCGTTTCCGCTGGCGTCTCAACCGCCACGTCAGCAACCGGCGGCACTGCAGCGCCAGCAACTTCCGTCGGCAGTTGCTCGACAGGTGCCTCTTCTGCGGCACCCAAATCAACGCCGGAGTGGGACATTTCTTCCTTAATCCCGTCAAGCGCTGAACCGGCAATCAGATCACAATAGAGATCGATCGCACGGATCGCATCATCATTGCCCGGAATGGGAAAATCCACACCTTTTGGATCGCTATTTGAATCAATGACCGCAATCACCGGAATGCCCAGATTATTGGCTTCGTGGATTGCGATTGCCTCTTTGTTGGTATCAATGACAAACAGGATATCCGGCAGGCCCCCCATTTCCTTGATACCACCTAAAGCGCGCTCTAATTTTTCCCGCTCCCGGGTCAATCCAAGTAATTCTTTTTTAGTGAAACCAACCGTCTCGCCGGCCAATTGGCTGTCAAGATCGCGCAGGCGTTTGATTGAATTGGAAATCGTACGCCAGTTGGTCATGGTTCCACCAAGCCAGCGATGGTTCATATAATACTGACCACATTTACGCGCTGCATCCGCAATACGACTTGCAGCCTGGCGTTTTGTACCAACAAACAGCACACGCCCGCCACCTGCGACCGTTTTACTCACGGCAAGCATCGCCTGATGCAGCAGCGGAACAGTTTGTTGAAGGTCAATAACGTGGACGTTGTTCCGAACACCAAACAGGAACGGAGACATTTTTGGATTCCAGCGACGCGTATTGTGGCCGAAGTGTACACCAGCTTCCAAGAGCTGACGCATAGTAAAAGCAGGAAGCGCCATGGCTTTTTTTCCTTTATTTTCCGGTTGATCCTCCGCGGTCTTGGTCAGCTCACAAGGTCTGACACCGGATCGACCATCGACGAATTTGCGCCGGGGCCGCGTAACCGCGTGTGATATGGGCGTGGGTTTACTGCCCTATCAGGGCAATTGCAACACTTGTGTTCCATTTCAGATGGCTGCGGTGGATTTCGGTGTCGTGCCCGCGTCTGAGTGTTCCGAGGAGTTGCCTTAAGCGAGACCCTCAAAATCCTCGCTCCAGCCGTCGGGAACAACAAACACCCGATGGCGCTCCTGGCCTTGACCAACAGTTTCTGCAAATGCGGAATATTGGGTTGGTCGGGTAAGTTTGCAAAATTCCGGATTGCGGCACGGGCCCGGCCCGTCTCTGGAAGCCGCTGCCAACCAATCGCTTTTGACAAGTTCTCGCCACTGAACCCGACCATTGGACGGCATTGCTCGGGCTTCAGACCACCACCCTTTCGGGTGATTTGCGGCGATCAGGGCCGGCACGCAAAACGACCCAGCTTTCCAAACAAAATGAGGATGAAAAAGCCGACCAAATACCAGGGCCTGGCTCGTGACCTCGGCAATGCCAAATTGCTTAAGGGTTAACCGACCCGTCGTTGTCTGCGCCAGCAGCAATTGATGGTCGTTCATTCTTGCCAGTTTACGACCAAGCGTATCCCGACGGGCCGGGCCATGCCAATTGAAGGGATCTGCGCAATTGCCGACACCAAGGTAAAATTTTACGGCCAGTTCCATGTGCCACCAGTTTCCGCCCCGTTTATATAACAAATCAAACTCACCACGGGTGGCTGTCCCATCAAAAACCTGGATGTTTGCCTTCAGGTCTTCAATATCGTCGGCAAGCGACAGGACCGTATAAACCAGAATTTCAACATACCGACCCAATTGACCCGTGCGGTGGGCCATAAGGCGTTCGGTTTGTTCGCCACTAAGCAAAAGCGCGCCATCGACAAGGGTTTGTGCCGTACGGTGGATACTCTCCAGGCCGTCACACTTGGAGATAAGTAAATTTGGCGCGGTGCTTAACCAACGAAAGTCTTCGAGCAACGGCGGCACCAGTGCGGTCAGATCAAATCTCCTGAACATCCAGTACCCCGGGAATGGCCCGTACGGCCTGATAGATGCCCGGTGAAATGTCGTATGTTTCTTTAAGTTCGATGGATATGGATTTGTAACCCGGTTGGCGGGGAATAATTTCAACCCGTCCCCTGCCCTTGCGCTCATTCGACAAAACCTCTTTCAAGGGCTCCAGCGGGGCTTCCGAATTGATATATACACGTAAACCATCAACCGCATTGGCAGCAGCTTTTTCCAGTGGCTGGAAGCGATTGGCTAAAAACTTTACTTCACCTTCGTCGCCTTCGAACTGGGCAACAGCATCAATCAGCAATGAATTTCCAACTTCCAGTAAATCCCTTGCCGCATTCAGGGCTTCGGAGAACAGCGTCACCTCAAAGGATCCGGAAGAGTCCGAAAATTGAACAAAGGCAAAACGATTGCCCTTGGCGGAGACTCTTTCCTTTTTCCCAATCAGGGTCCCCGCCAGTTTTACCGCGCCCGGTCGCCGCATTGCGGCAACGTCGGCGATGCGCCGAACTTTCAGTTTCTCGAGACTTTTTGAAAACGTATCCAGGGGATGCGCAGACAGATAATAGCCCAGCGCATCAAACTCTTCCTTCAATCGGTCCATCGGTGCCCATTCGGCCACCTCGGGGAGTTCGATACCCGGTGCCGGATCGGAGTCACCGCCGAACAGGCTGATCTGATTACTGTTGCGCTCGGCCCGTGCCAAATTGGCATGGCGCATCATTGATTCAACAGATTGGAAAACCTGGCGACGGTTTGGGATCAAACATTCGAAGGCACCGACCCGGGCGAGGTTTTCAATCTGCCGTTTATTGACCTGTTGACTGTCCAGTCGCGAGACAAAGTCGTCGACATTTTTGTATTCGCCTTGTTCCACGCGTTCGTCGACCAGACTTTGCATAGCCCCTTCACCGACATTTTTGACAGCCGCTAAAGCATAGCGAATGGCGCCCAAAGCATCGGGCGGACCATCAATCGGCCGCTCGACAGTAAAGACCACGTCTGATTTATTGATATCAGGGGTCAGCAACGGTACGCCGAGGCGATCAAGTTCCTGTCTGAATATATTTAACTTGTCTGTATTTCCCATATCCAGCGTCATCGAAGCGGCAAGGAACTCAACCGGATGATTGGCCTTCAGATAGGCCGTTTGATAGGCAACCAGGGCATAGGCCGCTGCATGGGATTTGTTAAATCCGTAACCAGCAAACTTGTTGACCTGGTCGAAAATGTCGCTGGACTGTCTTTTATCGACGCCCTTTTCCGCAGCGCCATCGACAAAAATTTGCCTCTGCTGATCCATTTCGGCCTGAATTTTTTTACCCATGGCGCGCCGCAACAGGTCGGCCGCCCCCAGTGAATAACCGGATAACACCTGGGCGATCTGCATGACCTGTTCCTGGTAGATGATAATGCCATAGGTTTCCTTCAGGATCCCTTCCAGAGTTGGGTGCAGATAATCCGGGTCTTCTTCGCCATGTTTACGCCGAATGTAGGCGGGAATGTTATCCATGGGCCCTGGCCGATAAAGGGCAACAACAGCAATAATATCTTCAAAACTGTCGGGTTTCATGGATTTCAGGACATCGCGCATGCCTGCGCTTTCCAGCTGGAAAACGCCCGTCGTTTCGCCACGCCCCATCATCTCGAAGGATTTTTTATCATCCAGGGGAATGGTCAGAAGATCAATCTCGACACCTTTCGCCCGGACCAGGCGTTCGGCTGTTGTCAGCACCGTCAGGGTTTTCAGTCCCAGGAAGTCAAACTTCACCAACCCCGCCGATTCCACAAATTTCATATTAAAACCGGTCACCGGAAGTTCCGACCTCGGATCGCGATATAACGGAATTAACTCTTCAAGAGGCCGGTCACCGATAACCACACCGGCCGCATGAGTTGATGCGTGGCGGTATAAGCCCTCCAATTTTTTCCCCATATCGGTCAATCGACGTACGTCGGTATCCTCGTCAATCATTTGCCGCAATTGCGGTTCGCTTTCGATGGCTTCGGGAAGGGTCATCGGATTGGCGGGATTATTTGGAACCAGTTTGCAAATCTTATCAACCTGGCCGTAGGGCATTTCTAGAACTCGACCGACGTCACGCAACACTGCACGTGCCTGCAACTTGCCGAAGGTGATAATCTGCGCCACATGGTCACGGCCATATTTTTGTTGCACGTACCGAATAACTTCATCGCGTCGGTCCTGGCAAAAATCAATATCGAAATCTGGCATCGAGACCCGTTCCGGATTGAGAAACCGCTCGAACAACAACCCCCAACGCAACGGATCCAAATCGGTAATCGACAATGCCCAGGCGACGACCGACCCGGCCCCCGAACCGCGACCCGGACCCACCGGAATTCCCTGCTCCTTCGACCACCCGATAAAATCGGCAACGATCAGAAAATACCCAGGGAATCCCATCTGGATAATGACATCCAATTCAAAATTTAGCCGTTCCAGGTAGGGTTTAGCCGCTGTCTGTTTTTCCGGATCACTCATTCCTTCTGAATACACATGAACATCAAGCCGCGCATTCAGTCCTTCCAGGGATTGGCGTCTGAGCGCATCTTCCTCCGTCAAACCGTCGCCACAATCAAACGGCGGCAGGATCGGATCGATTGTTTCGACCAGAAACGCACAACGTTTTGCAATAACCACCGTGTTGTCGATGGCTTCAGGCAGGTCCTCGAAAATTCGGCTCATTTCAGCCGCCGATTTAAAATAGTGTTCAGGAGTCAGGCGACGGCGCACTGCCTGTGAGACATAGGACTTTTCTTCAATGCAAATTAACGCATCGTGCGCCTCGTACATATTCCGGTCGGGATAAAAGGCTTCATTTGTCGCCACCAATGGGACCTCATGGCTATAGGCCATATTCAAAAACGCGGTTTCTGTCTGGTGTTCTTCTTCCGTGCCGTGGCGCATGATTTCCATGTAAAGGCGGTTGGCAAAAATCGATTTCAGGGTTTTTAAAAAACCGTCCGCTGCCGGAATCTGACTATCAAGAATCAACTTGCCCAAAGGGCCCGCCGGCCCGCCGGTCAAAGCAATAATATCGGTTGAATTATTTTGCAGAATTTCCAGCGGTATGCGGGGATCGTTGGCGTCTTCACCCTGCAAATAGGCAAAACTCAGCAATTTAAGAATATTCCGGTAGCCCGCATCGGATTGCGCCAGCAGGACCATTGGCGCGGCCGGTGATTGCTTTTCCCGGCCGACCATATCCCGGTCAGGACCCTCCGTTGCCGTTTCATATTCAATGGCCAGTTGAATACCAATGATTGGCTGAATCCCATCTTTCGCCGCAGCACCGGAAAATTCCAAGGCGCCGAATAAATTATTGGTATCGGTTACGGCAACCGCCGGCATGTCCTGCGCACGACACAGGGCGACCAGAGCTTTGACGGGAATTGCGCCTTCCGACAGGGAATAGGCCGAATGGACGCGAAGATGGATAAATTTAGAACCGCTCATGATGATCCTACAATTTCACAGTCAACGGCTCTTGTCATCGAGACATCGATTTGATGGGTAAATTATTCACAAAAAAACGACAATTGGTAGTGACGGGTCAGGCGGGGACGAGAATCCCATCCTGCATACGGACAACCCGGTCCATTTTTGCCGCCAATTCTGTATTATGGGTGGCAATCAGGGCTGAAAGGTTCGAATCGCGAGCGAGTTTAAGCAATACATCAAATACGTCGTCGGCCGTATGGGGATCCAGATTTCCCGTCGGTTCGTCGGCAATCAGTAATTTTGGTGCCGAGGCAATCGCCCTGGCAATGGCAACACGTTGCTGCTCGCCACCTGACAAACGGGCAGGACGATGTTTCTCACGGGGTTCGAGCCCCATCCATTTTAACAGTTCCCGCGCGCGGGCCCGGGCTTCCTGCCGCGAATATCCTGAAATGATCTGCGGAATCATTACATTCTCCACGGCCGAAAATTCCGGCAACAGATGATGGTACTGATATACAAACCCCAGGCTATTACGTCTGATGGCCGTGCGTTGATTGTCGTTCATACCGGAACTGGCTTCACCACAGACATAGGTTTCGCCCGCATCCGCAGCTTCCAGCAAACCGGCAATATGCAATAAGGTCGATTTTCCGGCCCCCGATGGCCCAACAAGACCAACCACTTCTCCCGGTGCAATTTCCAAATCGACCCCGCACAGCACCCGCAGGTCGTCCCGTCCCTGGTGGAAAGTTCGAACAATACCTTGCAGAACCAATACCGGTATGTCGTCCTGGGAAGGCATCATCACATGAGGTTCATTCATAACGCAGGGCCTCCGCCGGGTCTAAGCGGGCGGCGCGCCAGGCCGGATAAAGAGTGGCAATAATCGACAGCCCAAACCCCATACAAACCACGGCAATGACTTCTTGGGTATCGACGATCGCCGGCAATTGTGAGAGGAAGTAGATTTCTGCGGCAAATAGCTCACTACCGCTGAGCGATTGGATCCATTGCCGAATGGCTTCAATATTGTTGGCAAAGGACAGGCCGAGGGCAAATCCGGCAAGGGTTCCGATCACCCCAATACTGGCGCCAGCAATAAAAAAGATGCGCATGATGGTACCGCGCGTCGCCCCCATGGTCCGAAGAATTGCGATGTCGCGTCCCTTGTCCTTAACCAGCATAATCATCGACGATATGATGTTAAATGCGGCGACCAGAATAATCAGCGTCAATATCAGGAACATGACGTTACGTTCCACCTGTATGGCGTTAAAAAAACTGGCATTGGCCCGCTGCCAATCGTGGACACGAATGCCCTTACCCAGTTCGAGCATGACATTGGTGGCCATTTCAGGTGCGGCTTGCGGGTTTTGGATAAACACCTCCAGATTGGTAACCGCATCGGCCAGCTTGAAATACCCCTGGGCCAGCTCAAGCGGCATAAATATGAAACTGGAATCATATTCAAACATGCCAATTTCAAAGGTCGCGGCAACTTCGAAAGCTTTCATGCGGGGGACAGTGCCAAACGCAGTAACCATACCTTTTGGCGATATGAGTGTAATTTTATCACCCACCTGTACGCCCATTTTTTGGGCCAGTCGATTACCAATAACCAGGCCGTTACCCTGCCCATAGGCGTCAAGCGACCCACTGGCGAGGTTGTCCGCCAGAATATTCCGTTTCTGCAGATCAGACTTACGCAAGGCACGAACGACGGCCCCCTGAGCGACGCCGCGGGCCGTCGCCATCACCTGACCCTCGATCATCGGGGTGACGGAGACAACGCCGTTGATCGCAGCGACACGGTCCCCCAAATCGTCAAAATCCCGCATGATGCCATCCGACGTGTAAACGCTCATGTGACCGTTCAAACCAAGGATACGATTAAGCAATTCCTCACGAAAACCATTCATCACCGACATGACAATAATCAACGTTGCCACACCCAGGCAAATTCCCAATAGGGAAAACCAGGTAATGACAGAAATGAACCCTTCCTGTCGGCGCGCCCGCAGGTAGCGGAACGCCATCATCCACTCAAATCCACTGAACAAAACGCGTTTTCCTATCCTGAGATTTTCGAGAAAGCCGCTTCCAGACTTAGTTCGTCACGGTCACCGGACTTTCTGTTTTTGAGTTCGACCACACCGTTTTTGACGCCCCGCGGTCCGACAATGATCTGCCACGGCAAACCGATCAAATCGGCGTCGGCAAATTTCGCCCCGGCCCGGGCATCACGGTCATCATAAAGAACTTCCACTCCCAAGTTGCGCATTTTACGGTAGATGTCCTCACAGACGTTGTCACAATCCCCATCGCCGGATTTTAAATTGATAATACCGGCCTGGAAGGGCGCTACGGAATCCGGCCATATGACACCATTTTCGTCGTGCGACGCCTCAATAATGGCACCTACCAGCCGCGACACGCCGATCCCATAGGATCCCATTTCGACTGCCACATCCTGACCATCAGGTCCGGCCACCGATGCGCCCATGGGTTTGGAGTATTTGGTTCCAAAATTAAAGATATGGCCGACCTCAATACCGCGAGCCGTCACAAGGTCTTCACCCAGGGCCTTTTCTGTTTCCAGATTTCGCATTTCATCGGTGGCGGCATATTTGCCGGTAAACCGGTCGACAATGGGCTGCAGGTCGCCGTCGAAATCAATACTTTGGTTGATCAGGCTCATCTCCAGGAAATCCCGATGACAGGCAATTTCACTTTCACCGGTATCCGCCAGGATTAAAAACTCATGGCTCATATCACCGCCAATGGGACCGGTATCCGCCGCCATGGGTATTGCTTTCAATCCGAGGCGCTCATAGGTCTTGAGATAGGAGACAAACATTTTATTGTAAGACCGTCGGGCCCCCGCCCCATCCAAATCAAAGGAATAGGCATCCTTCATTAGAAACTCGCGGCCCCGCATAACGCCAAAGCGCGGTCGCACTTCGTCGCGAAACTTCCATTGAATATGATAGAGCATTTGCGGCAATTCTCGGTAGCTGCGGACAGCTTCGGCAAAAATCTCTGTAATTTGCTCTTCATTGGTCGGACCATAAAGCATGTCTCGCTCGTGCCGGTCGACGAACCGCAGCATTTCCGGTCCGTAATCGTCATAGCGTCCACTTTTACGCCACAGATCAGCCGGTTGAATTGTCGGCATTAGAACTTCATGGCATCCGATCGCATTTTGTTCCTCGCGAACAACCATTTCGATTTTCTTCAGGACCCGCAATCCCAGGGGCAACCAAGAATAAATTCCGGCACTAGACTGACGAACCATTCCGGCGCGCAGCATCAAGCGGTGGGAAGCGATTTGGGCTTCAGCGGGAGTATCTTTCAGTGTTGGCAAAAAATATTGGGATAAGCGCATAGCAAACCTTGTTAATGAGAAAATCACGGGACCGTTGAATTAGAGGGGAACTTATATTAGAGGGGGAACTTATGGAAAACCCACCCCAATGTCACGCGACACGGGCCCTGCTGTGCGGAAATTCTGGTTCCCGTTCCGCGCGCCATCTGCTTGCAACCGGATACATATTTATGGACCAAGCCGCTCAGCTGTAAACCATCCCCTGCAGCAACGGCAAATAGTCTTCGAATTTTTTTGTTTTTTTGCCCGCGATCTTGCCCTGATCGTCCCACTTTCGGACACGGATGGCCGCCTGGTGAAAGCGATGGGTTTCAAAATCGTTGACTTCCGTGATGGCCATGGGGCCACCCTGCAGGCTTAAGGTATGCACGGAAGCCTCGGAGAGCTGTCCATAATAACCGGCTTCCATCGCGCATAAATAGCGTTTTGCCGCAACATGAAGGCGCACACATTCCGATATCAGCGGCGGGAAATGGGGACTAAGAAACTGCGCCCCGGATTGATCGTGGCTCCTGTCCTTGGTATCGGCAGGCGAGTAAGCACCAAACACACCCGTGAAATGCCCGACATCGTGGAGTAACGCCGCCGCTATGAGTTCTTCACTGGCCCCGGCCTCCTCGGCCAACCAAGCCGCCTGCAGCATGTGTTCAGCCATGGTTACCTGTTCGCCCAAATACGTGTCGCCACCCCGGCGGGCAAATATATCGGTCAGGAGATTAATTATGGAAGTTTTATCTGGCCGCGCCATTGCAGGCATCCTGTTCGATCACGCGCAGAGTTGAAAGCAGGCCATCTTTATCCGCATAACACCCCTGCAACCAGCGCCGTCCCGAACCGGAAAAAGCCTTTCGGGCATGGAGGATACGGGTATTGTCGACAATAAAAAGTTGCCCCGGAGACAGCTTAAAACTGACTTGGTGCTGCCGATCTTCGACCAGTCCGGCAAACCGGCGATAGGCGCTATAATAGTCATCCATGACGGCAAAGGGGATCTGGGTAAACGCTGCGGTCGAGCGATTGTTGAAACGAACTGCCCGTAACTGACCGTCGACGGCCAAATCGATCATCGGTTGACGGGTTTTCAAGGTGACACCAGCGGACCCGGAGAACTCAAAATCAGCGCAATAACTCGTGAGCAGCGTGAATCCCTGTGGATCTTCGGCGTGCAGCAGCTGGGCAATCCGAAACCCGTCTACAACAAGGGATTCGCCACCGGCCACGGAATTTTCCAGGCACGTCAACAACTGCAACGTCGGTTGTGGATCGCGATAGGGGTTATCCGTATGGGCTTGCAAACCTAAATTGGTATAGGCGAGATTTTCCGGATTGACCTCCGAGCGGACATCGAAGCAACGGCCATAATTGGTTTCGCGGACATAACCGAAAGTGCGGACAACTTCACAAACCGCGCCGGGTTCTGTCGGCACACCTTCGAGCACCGCAATGCCAAAGGTTCTGACGGCATTGAGCCAGCGTCCCAGTTCTGATCGGGAATTTAGCAAATCATGCCACTGAGCGGTCGCAACCTGCCCCTGCAAGTCCGCCGCCCAGGTTGTGGTATTAGGGCCTAACCAACCGCTTGCAGCTGTTCTGTTATTGTCATAAACGTGATCCCGTAACCAGGACGAAGAGTATTTAATAGATTTGTTCCCCGGCACCAGGGTCATACACAGGTCATTCGTCTCTGATATTGAGACGTTCTTGAACCCGGTTTCTTTGGGGATGTCGAGAACGGACAGGAGACGCTGACCATTGGTCGGATTTCGTGTGTCGTTATCGAGCGCGTTGTCGCGCAGCCACAGGGCATGGAACCGCGCACTAAACCCATCCTGCCAGACGAGCTTAACCGCTTTGTTATCGGCGAAAAGAGTCGCGGACTGCAAAAGCAATTTTAAGCCCTTCCTTCAGCGGGTTCAGGTTGCCGAAAATTGGTCTCGGCAATCAGTAAAACAATCGATAGGGCTGGATGGCAAGCAATACCGGAAGGGTACAAAGGCAGGTTACATAAAGGAAGTTCTTCATTTTCTTGATCCACTTCTGTGGGAATGACGATTGTGTCACAGCATGACTACAGGATTTTAAAGAACAGTTAACTCCTTGATCTTTCGACAAAGAATATCCTTTTATTCGGTTTTTTGTTCCGCTTGCGCATAAGAATTTATGGCACTTGCTGCATCCATTTATTTTCGTTCCGAATGTTTGGCGGCCCGATCAATGTCACTAGCCAACTGCGCCATTACCTGAAGATCCTTTGTCTCCGGGTGGTTCACGTCCTTTAGGATCGAAGTAATGACATTGTTCAGGGCCCCACATAATTCACCGATCTGCTGCATCTCCATCGCCATAACCCTTGCTGCCAGATCTTTCGTAAAAAAACTCAACCTCCCTAAAAGCGGGACGGTATCATCATTTTTTGTTTCCTCGTTGGAAAAGATAGACAATATAAGTTTTGCTAGGTAGTCAATTTGATGGGCTTGGCGGGCCATCTTCTGGATCTTCACTTCCTGGGCACAGGTATCGATCATCCTTTGAAATTGTTCCAGGTCCGTATGTCCTTCGGCAAGGTATTGAAGGGCATTGGGCACGGTAATCACCGGCACCTTTTGACGATCTGGACGCACAGTGCTTCGGCGGTCGGGTCCAATATAATCACTGGTCACAACGAACCCCTTGCGTCGCCACGTCAATGCATCAATTCGATCCGCAAGAAAGCCCGGTGCCAACGGTTTCGCCAGAACATCATCGACGCCACAATCGATCATTTTTTTTATGGAATCGGCGGCCAGGTTTTCGGTTATCAGGATCGCTGCAAAAAATGGATTTCTGCCAAATTCCTGATGGCGAATTTTGTGTATCAGTTTGCCGATATCCTGACCGCCCAAATTGGCATCACAAATCAAAAGATCAATATTATTTTCGGATATGGCCTTTTCAACCCCTTTGTAATTGGCCGTTTCTTCAATCGACGGATAACCCAAATGGCGCAGGGCAGAACAGCCGTCCTTTCTGACAGTACGGTTTGGTTCGGCATAGAGGATCCGAATGTTTTCTTTTGTGTCTTGGGTCATTTTTCTATTACTCCAATGCCGGGTTTTTACAGCTCATACTGTCGGTAAACTCAGCTATAAAATTCCGGACCCGGGTCGACCCAGGGAGGAGACAAGGCGACTAATTTTCTGCCAATAGCACACTGTTGATCATGGGCGCCCGGCAGGTAACCGATGCTCATCAGAAATTCACCGGTTATTTCACCGCCGGTAAATTTGAAGGTTTTTTTGAATAATTTGACCCATTCCACCTTTGACAAGGGGTGCATGCGGGCGAGCCAGCAGGCAAATCCGCCATGATCATCCCGCATTGCCTGAATGCGGTTGGCATTCTCAATAACTGCGGCTATCTTCAGGCGGTTGCGTATGATCTTTTCGTCACCAAGTAACCGGTCCACGTCCCGTGCATCGAAGGCCGCCACCCGGTCCACATCAAACCCTGCGAACGCGGCGTTTAAGCCCTGGCGTTTTTTCAAGATCAGAATCCATGACAACCCCGCCTGCATAATTTCCATGGCCAACCGTTCGAACAAAACCGTTTCATCGTTCGTTGGGAATCCATATTCCGTATCATGGTAAGGCCCATGAAAGGCCTGCCCCGGGGCGCTGTCACAATAACTGCTCACTTCGCCATATCCCGAAAGGAAATGAGCCCGGATGTTGCAATAAAATAATAAGCCACCAGCAACACCAGGGCGATGGCACTGGTTATGGACAGTTTTAAGACCATCCGTCCCCGGGCAGGCGATCCCGGGTCCTGGCCCGGCAGTAAGGTCTCAGGATCAACGCGGCTGATCCCGAACGGCAGAACCATAAATAGCACCAGCCACCAAGCGATGATGTATACGACAATCATTTCCGATATAGACATCCTATATTCCTTTAAGCCTGTTCGAGCTCAATGAGCGTGCCGGCAAAGTCTTTGGGGTGAAGAAAAAGTACAGGTTTGCCATGGGCACCAATTTTCGGTTCACCGGAACCCAGAACCCGGGCACCTTCCGCTTTCAATCGGTCGCGGGCCTCTATGATGTTCTCAACCTCGTAGCAGATATGATGCATACCGCCGCTGATGTTTTTATCCAAAAACCCCTGGATGGGAGACTCCCTGTCCAAGGGCTCCAATAATTCAATTTTTGTATTGGGCAACTCAACAAACACCACTTTTACGCCGTGTTCGGGAATATCCGTCGGTTCCGTGACATGGGCGCCAAGCACGTCCCGGTAGGTTTTTGCCGCAACTTTAATATCGGGTACAGCAATTGCGATATGATTTAATCGACCGAGCATTATCTACATCCTTAAAGTTCTCGGGTTGGAACCCATTTATAAGCCTCATTTCGCACAGCAAAGTTTCCCACAAATCCTGTGGAAAGGTCCCCTCTCACCCGGGTTCTGCAAATCGCGTCAACACTGACCTTAAATAACCCTCATCAAATGCACATCCGTTACCGGGTTTTTACCTAAATGGTGACGCAAATGCCGGCGCACTGCCAAACGGACCGCCTCTTTAACTTTAGCATCAATTTTCACATTACTGGCGGACAACCCGTCAACGGCATCTTCCGCCTGCAGAATCGTTTCTAAATATATAGGGTCCGTTTCATTCTCGAACAATCCGGTTGTTGACAGTTGCGGGTCAGCCAGAATTTCGCCGTCCTCGTCAACTACGACACTGATTGTCGCCGTTCCGTGCCACATGGCGCGTTTACGGCTTTTGAATATTTCGCTGTCCATGGAAACCAGCCGGGTCCCTTCAAGGATCAAACGACCGGAATGGACGTGATCGATGATTTTCGCTTCACCCGGGCCAATGCGAATGACACTGCCATTTTCAGCGACGACCGCCGTTTCCACCTGACATTCCTTGGCCAACCGGGCGTGCTCACGCAAATGTCTGAGTTCCCCATGTACCGGAATCGAGACCTCAGGCCGCGCCAGTTGATACATTTGGGTCAATTCATCCCGGGCCGGGTGCCCGGAAACATGAATAAATGCGTCGCTGGCGGTAATGATCTGGACGCCCAACCGGACCAACTGATTTTGTAAATTGGCAATGGATGTTTCGTTACCGGGAATGACCCGGGATGAAAACAAAACCGTATCGCCGTTCCCGAGATTGATATAAGGGTGGTCATTGGCGGCGATCCGCGACAGGGCGGCACGGGGTTCACCCTGACTTCCCGTACAAATGACAACGGTTTTATTGCCTGGTATTTGGCTAGCCTCTTCCTGTTGGATGAAATGCGGCGTGCTGGCCAAATAGCCATTTTCGCGAGCTGCCTTTTCTATTCGAATGAGCGATTGACCGGCGATTACAATTTGTCGACCGTTGGCCCGCGCTGCCTGCGAAATGGTTTCCAGGCGCGCCACATTGCTGGCAAAGCAGGCAACCGCCACCTTGCCAGTTGCCTCGCCGATCAAGCGGGTCAAATTTTCGAGCAGGTCCGATTCGGATCCAGACTCGCCCGGCGAAAAGACGTTCGTCGAATCGCAGACAATAGCCCGTATGCCTTCGTCACCCAATGCCCGCAAGGCCTCGATATCCGCCGACTCGCCAATCACAGGATCGGGGTCAAACTTCCAGTCGCCGGTATGTAAAACAGTGCCCAACGCGGTTCGAATGGCAATTGCATTGGGCTCCGGAATGGAGTGCGTAAGCGTAATCAATTCCAGATCAAAGGGCCCGATTTGAAACCGGCCAGCAAGGGGCACAACGATCACCTCGACGTCATCAAGCAAATCCGCTTCAGCCAGTTTTCGCCGCAAGATGGACGCCGTAAAGGGCGTAGCATAAATCGGACATTGCAACCGCCACCACAGGTACGGAACCGCGCCCAAATGATCTTCATGGGCGTGGGTGAGTACGAGCGCCAATAAGTCGTTACGCTGGTCTTCGATAAACGACGGATCCGGCATGATCAGGTCAACGCCCGGCAAGGTTCCATCATTAAAGGTAACCCCGAGGTCGACCATGATCCATGATTGATCATGCCGGGTTCCATATCCATACAAGTTGAGGTTCATGCCGATTTCGCCGGCACCACCTAAGGGAACAAATAATAATTCGTCGGTTTCCGATTGGTCGGTCATGAGACGTTACGTCTATGGATGGCTAACAGGCCCCGCAGGGTTAGATCAGCATCAACGATTTCTATGGTATCACAATATTCCGTAAACAACGGCGCTAACCCGCCCGTTGAAATGACCTTTACGGGCCCTTCTCTCATTTCCTGCTTCAAACGGGCGACCAAGCCTTCAATCATTCCAACATATCCCCAAAAAGTTCCAGAAAGCATGGCATCAACGGTATTTTTTCCAATCACCCGGCTTGGCCGGGTAATGGCAATGCGCGGCAGTTGGGCAGCCGCCTGGTGCAGCGCTTCCATACTGAGATTTATTCCCGGCGCAATCGCCCCGCCCTGATAACTACCGTCCGCACCGATCACATCGAAGGTTGTTGCCGTACCAAAATCAATGACAATCAAAGGACCGCCGTAACTGTCATGGGCTGCAACCGCATTGACCAGGCGGTCGGCTCCGGCTTCATTCGGCTTTTCGATGCTGATTTTCAGTCCCAGATCGACGCCGTCTTCTCCGACAACCAAAGGGTCTATTTGAAAATATTTGCGGCACAGGGTCTTCAAGGCAAACAGCGTCGCCGGAACAACCGTAGCAATGATCGCATGGTCGACATCCTTACGATCAATATTTGATAGTTTGAGAAGTTGATCCAGCCAAATCCCAAACTCGTCCGCGGTTCGGTTGGTATCGGTCGACGAACGCCATTCGCCACGGACCGTTCCATCGTCGTCAAAAACTGCAAATACGATATTGGTATTGCCGGAATCTATGGCCAGAAGCATTGCTGTTTTCCCCTATCCCCGAGACCCGGCGGCCGGGAAAAACACATCTCCGGCAGTAATTCTCTGAACGTTACCGTCGCCCCGCAAAAGCAAGGCACCGTCTTCATCAATGTCTTCGAAGACCCCCCGCAGGGTTCGATTATCAAGCCGGACGTCGATCTCTTTGCCCCTGCCAATACAGCGCCATCGCCAGTCCTTGCGGATTGGCGCGAACCCCTGATCAAGCCAACGGCTGCTCCAAGACAGAAAACTTCTTGTATAGGCACTGAGGGTTTCTTCCAGGGTATTTGAAAACCCCTCATACCGTAGGGAGGTCGATGGAAACTCGGTGCCCTCCGGATGGGAGGCCACATTCAATCCCATACCCAGGACAATCCAGTCTGCCGGCTGGTCGTTTCCGCCACCATGGGATTCGAGCAATATACCCGCGACTTTTTTTTCATTGAGCAAAACATCGTTCGGCCATTTACAATGGACCTGGTGGCCTGCGGGTCCAATATTTCCAAGCGCATCGTAGACCGCCAGGGCGGCAACAAAACCCAATTGGGCAGCTTCCCGTAGGGGGACTTCCGGGCGCAAGACAAGCGACGTATATAAATTGCCGGCTGGACTTTGCCAGTCGCGCCCCCGGCGCCCACGTCCGTCTGTCTGTTCCAGGGACCAGACCAACGTACCGTCCGGCGTGAGGTCTTCGCCCAAGGCGGCAAGTCGCGCGGCTTCGCCATTGGTACTGCCGATGGTTTCATAGGAGATGACGTTGTACAGGCTCGGAATTTTGACGTTTTGCATTAGCCTGCAAACAGTGCCGCCGCCGCTAATTTGGCACTGTCCAGAATTGGCCCGGGGTAAAACGTCATGATGACCACAAACAACCCGCTCAGGGTCAATACCCAGCCGATGGTTTTTTCGACAGGCCGGTCCAAACTGTCGGCAACGTCGTCGAAATACATGATTTTGATAATGCGCAGATAATAAACTGCGCTGACGACGCTCGCCAAAACGCCAACCACGGCGAGGCTATATAAGCCGGCGTCAATGGCCGGCATGAAAATGTACAACTTGCCAATGAACCCGGCTAAAGGTGGAATACCCGCCATGGAAAACATGAAAATCGTAAGCGCCAAGGCCAACATTTTATGGGTCTTTCCGAGGCCCGCCAAGTCACTGATTTGTTCAACCATTTGATCGCCCCGGCGCATGCATAAAATGCAGGCGAAAGTGCCGAGGTTCATGGCCAGATAGATGGTCAGATATATCAAAACCCCCTGGATACCAGCCTTTGACCCTGCAGCGATGCCAATCAACGCATAACCAACGTGGCCAATGGAACTATAGGCCATCAAACGTTTGATGTTTGTCTGGTTGAGGGCGGCGAAGGCCCCCAACAGCATGGACGCCATGGAAATGAAAATCACGATTTGCTGCCACTCGGCAAGAAGGCCGCCAAACGGGCCAACCATGACCCGCATAAACAACGCCAGTGCAGCGATTTTTGGCGCGATTGCAAAAAATGCCGTAACCGGGGTCGGCGCGCCCTCATAAACATCCGGTGTCCACATGTGGAAGGGAACAGCGGAAACTTTGAATGCCAAACCGGCCAGGATGAAGACGATCCCGAAAATTACCCCCAGGCCCGGGCCGTGGGTCCCGTCGCCGGCAACGGCGGCGGTGATGGCGGCAAAATCTGTTGTTCCGGTAAATCCGTAAATCAGCGAACTGCCATATAACAACATGCCCGATGCCAGGGCACCCAGAACAAAATACTTAAGTCCCGCTTCCGTTGAGCGGGAGTCGTCGCGTTGGAAAGAGGCAATGACGTACAGGGACAGACTCTGAAGTTCCAGACCTAAATAGAGTGACATCAGATTGTTGGCTGAAATCATCATCATCATGCCAAGGGAGGCAAAGGCAATTAAAATGGGATATTCAAAACGCGCCATTTTATGACGCTCCAGAAAACTTTGCGCCATCAGAATGGTGACAGCGGATGCCAGCAGTACCAGGACTTTGGTAAAAACCGCAAAATCATCCGTCACAAATAATTCATTAAAGACCAGAACCCGCCCACCGGAGAAGGCGACCGCAATCAGAACTGTAAGTGCCAAAACCGCGACACTCAAATGCGATACATATCGAGCCGTGCGAACTTCATCGCCGGCGCTGGCGGATTTCTGAAAAACCCCGAACATCAACATCGCCATTATCATAACGGCCATAAACAATTCCGGCGCCGCCGGGATCAAACTGGGTACTTGTGCCATCGGCATCTGGGATAACTCCTAACGGCCTGCAAGAACCGCTTGGCCGCTCACGACCAGCGCCGTTTCAACCTGTTTAATCAGGTTTTCAACGGATACATGCATAAAATCAAGAAACGATGACGGGTAAATGCCCATCCATAAAGTCAAGACGATGAGCGGCGCAAAAATGGCCCATTCGCGAGCGCTTAAATCCTTAATTTTCATCAATCCCTCTTTGGTCAACTGCCCAAAGATAATACGCCGATAGAGATAAAGCATATAAGCTGCGCCCAGAATCACGCCGGTTGCGGCAAAGGCTGCAACCCAGGTGTTAACCTGGAACAGGCCGACCAGCACCAGGACTTCGCCGACAAAACCGCCGGTACCCGGCAATCCAACCGAAGCCAGCATGAACAACATAAAGACCAGAGAATAGGCCGGCATCCGTTTGACCAATCCACCGTAGTCACTGATTTCGCGACTGTGAATCCGATCATAAACCACACCGACAATCAGGAACAACGCAGCGGAGACAATTCCGTGCGACAGCATCTGATAAATCGCCCCTTCAATACCGTGAATATTAAGGGTAAAGGTGCCGGCGGTTACAAATCCCATGTGCGCAACTGACGAATAGGCGATTAACTTTTTCATATCCGTTTGCGCCAGCGCCACCAGCGATGTGTAAATAACGGCAATGATACTGAGCGTAAAAATTAGCGACGCAAACATCACCGACGCATCGGGAAACATCGGCAACGAAAATCGCAGGAAACCGTATCCACCAAATTTTAATAACACACCAGCCAGAATCACCGATCCAGCTGTCGGCGCTTCGACGTGGGCATCGGGCAACCAGGTATGAACCGGCCACATCGGCACTTTAACCGCAAAGGAGGCAAAGAACGCCAGCCAGAGCCAGGGCTGCAGGCTGACCGGGAAATTGTGGCTCATCAGTTCAACCATGTTCGATGTCCCCGCATCGAAGTACATGGCGAGCATGGCCACCAGCATTAATACGGAACCCAACAGAGTATAGAGAAACAACTTAAAGGCCGCGTAGACACGCCGCGGCCCTCCCCAGACACCGATAATAATAAACATCGGGATCAATACCGCTTCGAAGAAAATATAAAAAACAAACAGATCAAGCGCACAAAACATGCCGATCATGAAAGTTTCCAAAATCAGGAAGGAAATCATATATTCCTTAACCCGGTCTTTGATCGCTTCCCAGCTGGCCAGTATACAAAGCGGCGTCAATAAAGTTGTCAGCAGGACAAACAGCAGGGAAATGCCATCCACCCCCATGTGATAACTGATCCCGAACTGCGGCATCCATTCAATTTTTTCGACGAACTGAAAATTCGCCGTTGTGATATCAAATTTAAACCACAGGGGGAGAGACACTAAAAATGTTGCGCCGGACGTCCACAGGGCACCCCATCGGGAATTGCGCGCCACATCCGCGTCGCTGCCACGTGCTAAGACCAAAATCATGCCGGCACCAATCAGCGGCAAAAACGTCAATAGCGATAGTAAAGGTATTTCGCTCATCGTCGGATCACCCTGCGTGTGCCAAAATGTACCAAGTTACAAAAACCACCACACCGATAAGCATCGCAAAGGCGTAATGATAAAGATATCCCGTCTGCAGCGCCGAGGCGCGACGGGATGTATATCGGACGGCGGCGGAGATACCATCCGGCCCCAATCCATCGATCAAGGTTCCGTCACCGACTTTCCATAGGGCGCGGCCCAGGGCAAAACACGGCCGGATAATAATCCGCTCGTAGAGCTCGTCGAAATACCACTTGTTCAGCAAGAACAGATAAATGCCCTGGAAACGTGCGGCGATGCGCGCCGGAATATCAGGCGAGATCAAATAGAACCAATAGGCCATAACGATGCCAACAACACCAACTGCAATTGGCGCGACCTTAACCCAGAGCGGAACATGGTGGGCATTTTCCAGGGCCGGATGGGATTCCAGAATAAAGATCGATTTTCCCCAGAATTCGACCGTATTGACGCCAACGAAGTTTTCAACCCCCAAGAACCCGGCGAACACCGCCCCGGCAGCCAAAACAAGCAACGGAAACACCATTACTTTCGGGCTTTCGTGCACATGTGCCATGGTTCGTTCGTCAGCCCGTGGTGTCCCATGGAATGTCATGATCAGCAAACGCCAGGAATAAAAAGCTGTCAAAAATGCCGCCGCGATGCCCATCCAGAACGCATACATACCAATTCCCGTATGAGCGCCATAGGCCGCTTCAATTATAACATCTTTGGAGAAAAACCCGGCGAAGCCAAAGGATGTTCCCGGAATACCAATCCCCGCCAACGCCAGACTGCCGATCCACATCAAGGCGTAGGTCACAGGAATGAGTTTCCATATGCCGCCCATTTTCCGCATGTCCTGCTCGTCAGACATGGCGTGAATAACCGAACCGGCCCCTAAAAACAGCAAGGCTTTAAAAAATCCATGGGTCATAAGATGGAAAATACCGGCCGAATAGGCCGATACACCACAGGCAAAAAACATGTAACCGAGCTGCGAACAGGTCGAATAGGCAATAACCCGTTTTATATCATTTTGCACACAGCCCACGGTCGCAGCAAAGATCGCCGTCGTACCGCCAACCAGGGTCACCACGGTAAGTGCGGTGTCGGAATATTCAAACAAAGGTGACATCCGGGCGACCAGAAAAACGCCGGCAGTAACCATTGTCGCCGCATGAATAAGGGCTGACACAGGAGTTGGGCCTTCCATGGCGTCCGGCAACCAGGTGTGCAGGCCGAGCTGCGCGGATTTTCCCATGGCACCGACAAACAGCAACAAACAGATAACCGTCAAGGCATGAAATTCGCCGCCGAACACATTCAGAGTTGCGTCCTTGTTGCTTTCGGCTGCCATAAAAATGCTATCCAGATTGATCGTGTCGAACAACATAAAGACCGCAAAAATTCCCAGCGCAAAACCAAAATCACCAACCCGGTTAACAACAAAAGCCTTAATGGCGGCGGCGTTCGCTGACGGCTTTTCGTACCAGAAACCAATCAACAGGTAGGAGGCCAGCCCAACGCCTTCCCAACCGAAGAAGATCTGGACCAGATTGTCGCCGGTAATCAGCATCAACATAAAAAAGGTAAAAAGACTTAAATAACTCATAAAGCGCGGAATTGACCCGTCATGATGCATATATCCAATGGAATAAATGTGAACCATGGCCGAAACCACGGTAACCACGATCATCATCACGGCGGTTAAGCTGTCGACTTTTAACGCCCAGGAAATCTCCAGGGTGCCGGAATCGATCCAGGTAAACAAATCAGTCACCCGCGCGTTGCCATCCAAGGCCACATCATAGAAAACGACGACGGCACAGACGGCCGATAAAACCAATCCCAAACAAGTGACGACCTGCGCCAGGGTATCACGCTGGTGTTGTTTTTCTTTGTCCTCGCTTGGCACAAAAACAATTATACCGGCGATGATCGCGCCGAGCAGCGGCAGAAAGACGACAAGCATATCCAACATCGTGCCCTAGCCCTTCATCATGTTTATGTCTTCGACGGCAATGGTGCCGCGATTACGGAAATAAATCACCAATATGGCCAGACCAATAGCCGCTTCAGCCGCCGCAACCGTCAGAATGAAAACAGCGAACACCTGACCGACCAGATCGTTCAGTTCAGCCGAAAAGGCAACAAAGTTGATGTTAACGGCGAGCAGCATAAGCTCAACCGACATCAAAATAATGATCACGTTCTTGCGGTTCAGGAAAATCCCAAAGATACCCGTTGTAAATAAAATGGCGGCTACTGTCAGGTAATGGCCAAGTCCGATTTCGAGCATTAAATTCCCTTCCCCGTATCGACCTTGACGAGTTTTACACTTTCTTCGGCACGGCGTGCCAATTGATCTGCGATCACTTGCTTTTTAACACCCGTGCGTTTGCGGTGTGTCAACACAATGGCACCGACCATCGCCACCAACAGAACCATACCCGCCGCCTGGAACAAATAGATGTAATGGGTGTAAAGCAATTGTCCCAGGGCTTGCGTATTTGTCACCTGTGCGACGTCCGGTGTTGCCGCGACACCGGCAGCGGATATTGCGGGACCGAGTTGCCAACCGCCGACCACGACCGCCAGTTCGACCAACAAAATCAAGCCAATGACACCACCAATCGGCAAATACTGCAAAAACCCCTGCCGCATTTCGACAAAATTAATGTCCAGCATCATGACGACAAACATAAACAGGACGGCAACCGCGCCCACATAAACGACGACCAAAATCATTGCCAGAAACTCGGCGCCCAACAGGACAAACAGCCCCGCAGAATTAAAAAATGCCAGGATTAAGAATAACACCGAATGCACGGGATTGCGGGCCGAAATGACCAGCACCCCGGAGGCAACTGTAACCGCTGCAAACATGTAAAAAGCCAACGCTTCAATCATAATTTCTGGTCTTCCTCTGTTCCGAACCTACTTGTTCACCGATACGGTGCATCAAGCCGTAATCGTTCGGCCAGTTCTGTTTCCCATCGCTCGCCATTTGCCAGCAGTTTGTCTTTGTCATACAACAACTCCTCGCGGGTTTCCGTGGCAAATTCAAAGTTTGGGCCTTCAACAATGGCATCAACCGGGCAGGCTTCTTCGCACAGACCACAATAAATACACTTTGTCATATCAATATCGTAACGCGTCGTGCGACGGCTTCCGTCATCGCGGGGTTCCGCCTCAATGGTGATTGCCTGTGCCGGGCAAATGGCTTCACATAATTTGCAGGCGATACAACGCTCTTCACCGTTGGGATATCGACGCAAGGCATGCTCGCCCCTAAAACGCGGACTTAGGGGGCCCTTTTCGAAGGGATAATTGATGGTTTTTTTAGCCTTGAACATATAACGCAGGGTCAACCACATTCCCAAGACCAGTTCAGTAAGGAAAAACGCTCTAGCATGACGACGGATGGAATTCATAATATTTTCCTCATCCCGCATTCGGAACCAGATCAAAAGCGACCAATACGCCCGCAACAACGACAACACCGGCCAATGAGAGCGGCAGGAAAACCTTCCAACCGAGCCGCATCAACTGGTCGTACCGATAGCGTGGGAAGGTTGCCCGAACCCACAAAAAGATAAACAGACAGAAGGCTATTTTAATGGCCAGCCAGAGGGGCCCGGGAATAAGCGTAAAGGGCACCATATCGAAGGGCGGCAACCAACCGCCAAGGAACAGGATGGAGGTCATCGCCGACATCAAAATCATGTTCGCATATTCGCCTAGGAAAAACAGGGCGAACCCCATGGCTGAATATTCGACGTTATATCCGGCAACAAGTTCGGCTTCCGCTTCTGGCATATCAAACGGATGCCGGTTGGTTTCAGCCAGGGTTGAGATAAAGAAAATCACGGCCATGGGAAATAGCGGAATTATGAACCACATGCCCTTTTGCGCCAGAACAATATCGGACAGGTTCAAAGACCCAACACACAGCAGGACCGTTATGATAATAAACCCCATGGAAACTTCATAGGACACCATCTGGGCGGCGGAACGGATCGCGCCGAGGAAGGCATAGCGGGAATTTGACGCCCAACCCGCCATTAAAATTCCATATACGCCGAGCGACGAAATCGCAAACAGATAAAGAATGCCGACGTTAATATCGGCCAGCACCATTCCCTGATCAAAGGGAATTACCGCCCAGGCCACCAGGGCCAAAATGAAGGTCAACATCGGCGCAATCATGAAAACCACACGATTGGCACCCGACGGGATTATGGTCTCTTTGAGAAACAGCTTGAGACCGTCCGCCATGGGCTGCAGCAGGCCAAACGGTCCGACAATATTCGGCCCGCGGCGCATTTGCATGGCACCGATAACTTTGCGTTCAGCGTAGGTCAAATAAGCCACTGACAACAGAACCGGCAATACAATTGCAACAATCTTAATGGCCGTCCACAGAAGCGGCCAAAGGTAAATGTCCCACACTTCAGCCATCGGTACCTGTCTTCTGTTCAGTTACGCCCAAAAACTCATCCGCACATTTGGCCATGGTAACCGACGCGCGGCTTATGGAATTTGTCATGTAAAAATTGTTGATTGGCGAAATAAATGCCGAGTCTTCCAGGTCACCGGCTTGGCCAAAACCGGTCCATTTTGCCGACTGGATCTCATCCACATTCAGGAAATTGCCGTTCAAATCCACCATCCGACCCCGGATCTGCTGCAGATTGTCATAGGGAAGGGTTTTCCCCATGGCTTCCGACAGGGCCCGCAGAATGGTCCAGTCTTCCCGGGCATCACCTGGCGGAAATACTGCCAATCGCGCAATCTGAACCCGGCCCTCGGTATTTACATAGGTACCGGACTTTTCCGTATAAGCGGCCCCCGGCAGGATCACATCGGCGCAATGGGCGCCAGCATCACCGTGGTGGCCCTGGTAAATAACAAACGCCTTGTCGAGTTTCGATGTATCGATTTCATCGGCACCCAACAGATAAACGGCTTTGATATCGCCCGCCAGGGCTGCCTCCAGGATACCAGCGGTATCGCGTCCCGACGGCCCGGGAACAAATCCAAGGTCCAAGGCACCAACACGCGCCGCAGCCGTATGCAGAATATTAAATCCATTCCAGTTCTGGGCGGCGTCAACACAACCCGATTGATCGGCGATTTTTCGTGCCAAATGAAGGATGGCACCCCCGTCGGCACGGGACAGAGCCCCCTGCCCGATGATCAGCATCGGCCGTTGGGCATTTTTTAACACAGCTGCAAAGTCATTTTTGCCGGCAGCAATATCAGCCAATAACAACGCTGTATTCCCCAGATTGTCGACCGGATAGGTCATATCCACGGGTTCGCCGATGCTGGCGATGGTTACACCACCCGCCACATAACGTTTTCGAATACGGGCGTTTAACACCGGCGCTTCGCGCCGTGGATTGGTCCCGATCAATAAAATCGCATCGGCTCGGTCGATGCCGCTGATTGTCGAATTAAACAGATAACTGGCACGCGACTTGGGGTCCAGCTTGGCGCCGTCCTGGCGGCAATCAAGATTTTCCGAGCCCAGCGATGCCATCAAATCGCGAAGCGCGGTAATCGATTCACAATCAGCGAGATCACCCGCAATGGCGGCAATTTGTTTGCCTTTCAGGGGTTTCAGGGCGTCAGAGACAGCGGTGAAAGCTTCCGGCCAACTGGCTGCTACCAATTTTCCGTCGCGCCGTACAAAGGGTTTATCAAGGCGTTGTGCGCGAAGCCCATCACAGGAGAACCGTGCTTTGTCGGAAATCCATTCTTCGTTAATATCTTCATTGAGGCGCGGTAAAATGCGTTTGACTTCAGGTCCCCGACCATCAATTCGGATGTTCGAACCAAGCGCATCGGTCACATCAATGGATTCCGTTTTCTTTAATTCCCAAGGGCGGGCATTAAAAGCATAGGGCCCTGAGGTCAACGCACCGACAGGGCACAAATCAATCATATTACCCGACAGTTCCGAGGTCAGGGCATGTTCCACATAGGTCCCGACTTCCATGTTTTCGCCCCGTCCTGTTGCCCCCAGTTCGGGCACACCGGCGACTTCACTGGCGAAACGGATACAACGGGTACAATGGATGCAACGGGTCATTGTTGTGCTGATCAACGGCCCCATATACTTATCTTTTACGGCCCGTTTGTTCTCGGAAAACCGGCTTTTGTCTGAACCGTATCCCATGGCCTGGTCCTGCAGATCGCACTCGCCGCCCTGGTCACAAATGGGGCAATCGAGCGGGTGATTGATCAACAGGAATTCCATAACCCCCTTACGCATTTTCTGAACCTCTGGCGTATCGGTCTGAATAACCATGCCTTCGGCAACGGGCATCGCACAGGACGCAACCGGTTTTGGCGCCCGTTCCATGGAAACCAGGCACATGCGGCAATTGCCGGCAATGGAAAGCCGTTCATGATAACAAAATCGGGGAATTTCTATACCAACCTGCTCACAGGCCTGCATAACGGTCATACCGCCTTCGGCTTCGACTTCCTGACCATCTATGGTGAGTTTTACCATTTCGTTACCCTTATGCCGCCTGAGAAGTGCCGGCTTTAGCCTCGGCAATTCGTTTTTCAAGTTCCGGACGGAAATGCCGGATCAATCCCTGAATGGGCCATGCTGCCGCATCGCCAAGCGCGCAAATCGTATGTCCTTCGATTTGCCGGGTCACTTCTTCCAGCATATCGATTTCATCGACGTGTGCTGTTCCCGCTGCCATTTTTTTCATCATACGCCACATCCACCCCGTACCTTCCCGGCATGGCGTGCATTGACCGCAACTTTCGTGTTTATAAAAGGCCGACAACCGAGTGATTGCGCGAACGATATCCGTCGATTTATCCATGACCATGACTGCTGCGGTGCCCAAACCCGACTGAACCTCTCGCAGCGAATCAAAATCCATCAACACGTTCTCACATAATTTTTTCGGCAAGACCGGCACGGAAGCGCCGCCGGGTATAACCGCCAGCAGGTTGTCCCAACCGCCGCGGACACCGCCCGCATGTTTTTCCAGCAATTCCTTAAGGGGAATCCCCATTTCTTCCTCGACGGTGCAGGGCTGGTTCACATGACCGGAAATAATAAACAGTTTGGTACCCGTATTGTTAGGCCGCCCCAACCCGGCAAACCAATCGGCACCACGTCGTAAAATTTCCGGTGCCACGGCAATGGATTCGACATTGTTAACCGTTGTCGGCGTACCATACAGACCCACATTCGCCGGAAATGGGGGTTTCAGGCGTGGTTGCCCTTTTTTACCTTCGAGGCTCTCGATCAATGCGGTTTCCTCGCCACATATGTAAGCGCCCATGCCGCGGTGAATATAAAAATCAAATTTATAACCGGATCCACAGGCATCATCACCGATCAAACCGGCATCGTAGGCTTCGTCAACAGCCCTCTGCAGAGCCTCCGTTTCCCGATAAAATTCGCCGCGCACATAACAGTAAGCGGCGTTTGCCCCCATGGCGAAGGACGCAACCAAGGCACCTTCGATCAACTTGTGGGGGTCGTGCCGCATGATTTCGCGATCCTTGCAGGTTCCCGGTTCCCCCTCGTCGGCATTGATAACCAGATAATGGGGCCGGCCATCGGACTGCTTGGGCATAAAGGACCATTTCATTCCTGTCGAAAACCCGGCACCACCACGGCCGCGCAATCCAGAGGCTTTTATCCGGGTGACAATTTCCTCGCGGCCAAGCCCGAGAATTTTTTTGGTGCCATCCCAATCACCGCGCTTTTTGGCACCCGCCAGAAACGGGTCTTCGAGGCCGTAAAGATTTGTAAAGATGCGGTCCTTATCGGCTAACATCATGCATCTCCCAATTTTACGGCGCGGGCGTCGGCCTGGTGTTCAAGACTGGTTAGACCACTGGCAGGCTCACAGGTATAACGACCGATCTGTGAGCCGGTTTTCGGCGTTCCGCCGATCGTTAGCTCCGTCAGCACGGATTCCGTCGAACCGGCGTCCAGGTCCTCATAAAAATCGTCGTTAATTTGCATCATCGGCGCGTTTACACAGGCACCCAAACATTCAGCCTCGCTCAAGGTAAACAATCCATCATCGGTCGTCTCACCCATTTCCACCCCGAGTTTACGTCTGCAGCTGGCAACAATGTCATCCGACCCGCGCAGCCAGCAAGGCAGATTAGTACAAACCTGGACATGAAACCGACCGATCGGCTTGAGGTTGTACATGGTATAAAAGGTTGCCACTTCGTAGACCCGGATGCGCGGCATCCCCAACATTTCGGCGACATAATCCATGGCAACCCGGGGCAACCAACCATCGTGTTGGCGCTGGGCAATATCAAGCAGCGGCATTACCGCGCTGGCCTGCCAGCCCGCCGGATATTTTGCGATTACCGCGTCAACCGCCTTCATACTATCTGAACTGAAGGAAAAATGCGCTGGTTGCTCAAAAGTCTCAACTTGTCCGCTCATCGATCAATCTCACCAAAAACAACATCAATGGAGCCGATATTTGCAACCGCGTCGGCCAACATATGCCCCTTTGACAAAAACTCCATGGCCTGTAAATGAGCAAATCCCGGAGCCCTGATTTTACAGCGGTAGGGTTTGTTGGAACCGTCGGATACCAGGAATACGGCAAACTCGCCCTTCGGCGCTTCGACCGCCGTGTACGTTTCTCCGGTCGGCACATGGTACCCTTCCGTATATAACTTGAAATGGTGGATTAACGCTTCCATGGACGACTTCATCGCGGCCCTGGGCGGCGGTGAAATCTTTTGGTCGTCAACCTTACAGGGTCCACCCGGCATCTTCTCTAAACATTGGTGAATGAGCTTCAGGGATTCGCGCATTTCAAGAATCCGCACCACATAGCGGTCATAACAATCGCCGTTCTTGCCGATCGGAACATCAAATTCCAAATCCCTATAACAGTCATAGGGTTGCGATTTACGAAGGTCCCAGGCGATCCCCGAGGCCCGAATATTAGGACCAGAAAAGCCCCAGTCAAAGCACTGTTCAGCGGTAATCACGCCAATGTCGACTGTACGCTGTTTGAAAATCCGGTTTTCCGTCAGCAGGGTTTCCAGGTCATCCATAAACTGCACAAAGTTTTCGGCCCACAGATTGATATCGTCGTTCAATCCTGCAGGCATATCTGCCGATACACCACCCGGGCGAAAATAGTTCATATGCATTCGTGCACCGGAAACCCGTTCACAAAATTCCATGAGGACTTCGCGTTCTTCAAACCCCCAGAGCATGGGGGTCATAGCGCCGACATCCATGGCATAGGACGTAATATTGAGCAAATGGTTCAAGACCCGTCCAATTTCGGCAAACAATACCCGTATGTATTGCGCCCGGGGTGGAACTTCGATGCCCAAAAGCTTTTCCGTTGCCAATGCAAATGCATGTTCCTGATTTTGCGGAGCGACATAATCCAAGCGGTCAAAATAGGGAACGGCCTGTAAATAGGTTTTATGTTCAATCAGTTTTTCGGTTCCCCGGTGGAGAAGTCCGATATGGGGATCACAACGGTCAATGACTTCACCGTCCATCTCCAGCACCATCCGCAAAACGCCGTGGGCCGCTGGATGTTGCGGGCCGAAGTTGAGATTGTAGTTCTTAATTTCCGTTTGAGCCATTAGGACGTGCCCTCGTTATCGGCTTCCGCCGCTTTTTCGTCACCCGGAAGTACCGCCTGCACCCCTTCCCACGGACTCATAAAATCAAAGGATCGAAATTCCTGTGTCAGTTTAACCGGTTCATAAACAACCCGCTTCTGCTCGTCGTCATAGCGAAGTTCGACATATCCGGTTAAGGGAAAATCCTTACGAAGGGGGTGCCCCTCAAACCCGTAGTCGGTCAAAATACGCCGCAAATCGGGATGGTCGGTGAAATAAACCCCATACAGATCCCAGACTTCACGTTCGAACCAACTTGCCGAACTGAACAGTTCCGTCGCCGTCGGCACCGGCATATCTTCGTCGGTCCAGACCTTAACACGAACACGAAGATTGAGCGTCAGGCTCAGCAGGTTATAGACCACGCAAAATCGATTAACCTGACTCGGATAATCGACGCCGCACACATCCATCAATTGTTTGAATTGACAGTTCGGGTCATCCCGCAGGAACCCCAACACCTTGAGAAGCGAGTCAACGGGAACCGTTATAGAGAGTTCATTTTGAGCGTAGGAAACATCCTCAGTTTCCGCACCAATGGTGGAAGATATGTAATCTCCAAGCTCTTTTATATCCAGGTCCATGCCTACGTCCGGCCTATTCAAATAAGTGGGCTTTTAAATTGGCTTAACGCCAAATCGTCCCAGTCCGTCTAATTTTTTTCTGCAATTGCATAACACCATAAATCAGTGCCTCCGCCGTCGGAGGGCATCCCGGTACGTAAACATCGACAGGAACAATTCGATCACATCCGCGAACCACAGAATAGGAATAATGGTAATATCCGCCACCATTGGCACACGACCCCTTGGAAAGTACATAACGCGGCTCCGCCATCTGATCATATACTTTGCGAAATGCCGGTGCCATTTTATTGGTTAAAGTTCCAGCCACGATAATAACGTCGGATTGGCGAGGACTCGGACGGGGCACAACGCCAAATCGGTCCAGGTCATAACGGGGCATATAGGCGTGAATCATCTCGACGGCACAACAGGCCAGACCAAAGGTCATCGGCCACAACGAGCCAGTACGGGCCCAGTTAACCACCTTATCCACATTGGCGAGAACAAACCCCTTGTCCTGCAATTCGCCGGTCACCTGACGGATGATTAAATCCTGATCCGGGCCCGGCGCCAACGGCGTTCCCTGATTGGCTTGCATGGATGCCTCTACTCCCATTCCAGGGCTCCTTTACGCCATTCGTAGACAAAACCAATTGTCAGAATTCCCAAGAAGATCATCATCGACCAAAAACCAAACATGCCAATCTGACCCAGACTAATGGCCCAGGGGAACAAAAAGGCGACTTCGAGATCGAAAATAATAAAAAGAATAGCAACCAGGTAAAACCGAACGTCAAATTTATGGCGCGCATCATCAAACGGCTCAAATCCACATTCGTACGGAGAATTTTTCTCGACGTCGGGGCGTTGGGTTGCAACAATAACAGAAGCCAAAATTGCGATGACAGCAATGCCAACCGCAATCCCCAGGAAAATCAGAATCGGTAAGTAACTTGCGACCAACGATTCCACGTCGTTACCCTTTTTGTTAGTATTCTGCCACTCTCGCGGAGGCCATGGTTAATTTTACTTAACGTGCCTTACAATCCCGGTTTTCGCAATACAAAAACCTCGGTGTCGCAAGGGCTTAACCTAAAAAGCAAAAAGCCCCTTACGGGGCTTTTACATTCAATTTTCAATTCGCTTTTAGGAAAGTGGCGGGAGTGACGAGACTTGAACTCGCGGCCTCCGGCGTGACAGGCCGGCGCTCTAACCACCTGAGCTACACCCCCTCCTAAACCGTATCGCAAACCCGATTAATGCTGGCACCTGCGAACGACGCTTGATGTAATCTACCCCCTATGGGGTGTCAAGCAAGGTAATTCAAATATCAAAAATTCTTTCAAGAGAATACAATCTCATTTAACAGGGATTCCAAAAACGCCCTTATTTGAGGCAGATAGGGAGTCAAAATAAGATTAAGGAAATGGTGGGCGGTGAGGGGCTCGAACCCCCGACATCCACGGTGTAAACGTGGCGCTCTCCCAGCTGAGCTAACCGCCCTTAAGCTATTTTGATTGCCGATAAATACAAGTTTTAGCGGGGTAATGACAAGTGTTTTAAATCATTTTATCGGACAAAATAAAATCGGCCGCCCAACCGGACGGCCGATCTATATGATCAATCACCGCGTCTTAGTTGACAGCCGCTTTCAGGCCCTTACCGGCTTTGAATTTAGGCTGGTTGGAAGCTGGAATCTGGATCGACTCACCCGTACGGGGGTTACGTCCTGTTGTTGCGGCACGGGCAGAAACACTGAACGTACCAAATCCAACAAGACGAACTTCCGAGCCGCCCTTAAGTGTGCCGGTGATCGCATCAAATACGCCATCTACGGCCTTAGTTGCGTCGGCCTTGGACAAACCCGTACTTGTAGCTACCGCAGCTACGAGATCATTTTTATTCATTTAAAAGCCCCTTCTATTAAGGTGGTGAAAGGTAAAAGTAATTTAGGTCCAACTTTCTAACTCTTTGCTGAACCCACTAGATGTGTAAAATTTATAAGGCAGTTTTCGATCACGTCAATTGGATAACGTTGTTTTTTTCGCAGAAAACTGCGGTTTTGGGCTAAGTCCCCAGTCTGCAACGATGTTTAAGCCAGAAATATTAGCAATCGGCCCTAAAAAAACGCGCTGTCCCTTAGAAATCCGGGGTTTCAGCGCGTTATTAGGCGAATCGGAAAGAATCAGTCAGACACCATCTCTTCTTCCTTTTTAAGACTTCACACCGTCTAATGGGTCATCTGATCGCCGACGTCTTCCCCATCGGGATTTTTCGCAATCGGTGCAGCCAGGGCGTCCTCCTCGGACCATTCGATGGGAGTCAGTTCACTAACCAAAGCATGAACCAGAACTTCATCAACAACGGTCACAGGAATGATTTTCAACCCCGACGTGACGTTTTCGGGAATATCTTCCAGATCCTTCTCGTTGTCCTTCGGGATCAATACGGTTTTGATCCCACCTCGCAACGCTGCCAAAAGTTTTTCCTTGAGCCCGCCAATTGGCAGAACCCGTCCACGCAGGGTGACCTCACCCGTCATGGCGACATCCTTGCGAACGGCGGTATTGGTTAACACCGAAACAATCGAGGTCACCATCCCCACACCGGCTGATGGTCCGTCCTTGGGTGTCGCCCCTTCTGGCACGTGAACGTGAATATCGTTTTTCGTAAATACCGGCGGAATGATTCCAAAATCGAGGGCCCGCGACTGGACATAGGATTTAGCCGCCTGAATGGATTCGGTCATAACTTCGCCCAATTTACCGGTGATCGTCATTTTACCTTTACCCGGAACCATCACGGCTTCGATATTCAATAATTCACCGCCAACTTCCGTCCAGGCCAACCCAGTGGTCACGCCAACCATGTCTTCGGCCTCAATCTCACCATAACGATACCTTTTAATGCCGGCGTAGGAGCCGAGGTTTTCATGGGTGACTTCGATCCGGTCCTTGTCGCTGGTAATGATTTCCTTGACCGCCTTGCGGGCCAGGTTGGCCAGCTCACGTTCAAGATTTCGAACACCGGATTCACGGGTGTAATAACGGATCAAATCGCGCAACCCGGATTCTGAAATTGACCATTCGCCGTCCTTCAAACCATGGTTCTTAACCTGCTTCGAGACCAGGTGTCGATTAGCAATTTCAACTTTTTCATCTTCCGTGTATCCGGACAGACGAATAATTTCCATCCGGTCCAATAGGGGTGCCGGCATATTCATGGTATTCGCGGTTGTCACGAACATCACATCGGACAGATCATAATCGACTTCCAGGTAATGGTCATTAAAGGCATTGTTTTGTTCAGGATCAAGCACTTCCAACAAAGCAGACGCAGGATCACCGCGCCAGTCCTGACCCATTTTGTCAACTTCATCCAACAGAAACAGCGGATTGGAAGACTTGGCTTTTTTCATACCCTGGACAACTTTGCCCGGCATGGAACCAATATAGGTACGCCGGTGCCCCCGAATTTCGGACTCATCCCGCACCCCACCTAAGGACATCCGGACAAAATTCCGTCCCGTTGCCGTTGCTATGGATTTTCCCAAGGATGTTTTGCCAACACCCGGGGGTCCAACAAGGCATAGGATCGGGCCTGAAACTTTGTTAGTTCGCTGCTGAACCGCAAGATACTCAATGATACGTTCTTTGACTTTTTCAAGACCATAGTGATCTGCATCCAAAATACCTTGCGCTTCCGTCAAATCCTTCTTCGTCCGCGAACGTTTTTTCCAGGGAATACCCAGCATCCAGTCGAGATAGTTGCGAACAACTGTAGCTTCCGCCGACATGGGGCTCATGGATTTCAGCTTTTTCAATTCGGCCAAAGATTTCTCTCGTGCCTCTTTTGAAAGTTTGGTTTTTTTGATCTTTTCTTCGAGTTCTGCGGTTTCATCCTTACCGTCGTCGGAATCACCCAACTCCTTCTGAATCGCTTTTAATTGCTCATTCAGATAATATTCGCGCTGGGTTTTCTCCATCTGACGTTTGACCCGATTGCGGATTTTTTTCTCAACCTGCAAAACGTCGATTTCAGATTCCATATAGGAGTAGACCCGCTCCAGTCGTTCCGTAATCGAACCCGCTTCCAACAATTCCTGTTTTTCCGAAATCTTTAAGGCCAGATGTGAGGCAACGGTGTCAGCCAGTTTACTTGCATCTTCGATTTGATTTATCGAGACCAATACCTCCGGCGGAATTTTTTTATTAAGTTTTATATATTGCTCAAATTGTGCCACCACGGTTCGTGAAAGAGCCTCAAGCTCACTTTCGTCCTGTGGGTCCTCTTCCAGCAACATGGCGCTGGCTTCAAAAAATTCAGGATTATCGACGAACTCTGATATATGTGCCCGTTGCACACCCTCAACCAGGACCTTTACCGTCCCATCGGGCAGCTTAAGCAATTGCAGAACCGTCGAAACCGTACCGACACCATATATATCACCGGGTTCCGGGTCATCCTGAGTTGCATTTTTTTGCGCGACAAGAAGAATTTGTTTGTCATCCTTCATGACGTCTTCCAAAGCGCGTACGGACTTTTCCCGACCAACAAAAAGCGGCACAATCATATGTGGGAAAACGACAATGTCGCGTAACGGAAGGACGGGGTAATTATCGATCTGATTCGTCACAGAATATCAGCCTTTTTTAAAAGAGGTGGTCAAATTACTAAAACAGATGAACCAACGGTTCGTCTATTAAATGGGATGACAAAACCCGACGTGCAACCCCCGATCAAATGATCTTGATCAGGCGCTGGTCTCTACTTCTTCTGCCCGCTCGGCGTAAATATAAAGTGGATTTCCACCGTCCTCTGCGACTTCCCGGTTGATGACAATTTCCTCAACACCTTCAATGCCAGGTAAATCATACATCGTATCCAAAAGGATATTTTCCATGATGGAACGCAATCCGCGGGCACCGGTTTTTCTCTGAACGGCCTTTTTGGCAATCGCTTCCAAGGCCCCTTCCGAAAATCCAAGCTTTACGTCTTCCATTTCGAATAGGCGCTGGTACTGTTTTACCAAGGCATTTTTGGGTTCCGTTAGGATCTCAATTAATGCGGATTCGTCCAGGTCCTCAAGCGTCGCCAATACAGGCAAACGACCGACAAATTCAGGAATCAATCCAAATTTCAACAGATCTTCGGGTTCCAGTTCGCGCAGGATCTCACCGGTTTGACGTTCGTCCTCGGATTCAACGTCGGCACCAAAACCAATTGACGACCCTTTTCCCCGTGACGAAATGATTTTATCGAGCCCGGCGAAAGCACCGCCGCAAATGAATAGGATATTTGTCGTATCAACTTGTAAAAATTCCTGCTGGGGATGCTTGCGACCGCCCTGTGGGGGCACACTGGCAACAGTACCTTCCATAATTTTCAGTAACGCCTGCTGCACGCCTTCGCCGGAGACATCACGGGTTATCGACGGATTATCCGATTTACGTGAAATTTTATCGACTTCGTCAATATATACGATGCCGCGCTGCGCCCGCTCCACATTGTAATCGGCCGATTGCAACAGCTTTAAGATGATGTTTTCGACGTCTTCGCCGACATATCCGGCTTCCGTCAAGGTTGTCGCATCTGCCATGGTAAAGGGCACGTCAAGAATTCTCGCCAGAGTCTGTGCCAACAGGGTTTTACCGCACCCGGTCGGACCAACCAGCAAAATATTGGATTTTGCCAGTTCAACATCACTTCCCTTACCGCCACTGTGGTTCAGCCTTTTGTAGTGATTATGAACGGCAACGGACAGTACCCGTTTGGCGCGATACTGGCCGATGACGTAATCGTCAAGGACACTGCAGATATCACCAGGAGTTGGCACACCGTCACCGGATTTTACGAGACTCGTTTTATGCTCTTCACGGATGATATCCATACAGAGCTCAACACATTCATCACAAATAAATACCGTGGGTCCGGCGATCAGTTTGCGAACTTCATGCTGGCTCTTTCCGCAAAAGGAGCAATACAACGTATTTTTTGAATCTCCACTGGAAGATTTGCTCATGGGTACTCCATTAGATAGATCGTACTGAGTGCCTCATATTACCCGCTTGAGACGGGAACAAACAATGCAAAACAGGAGGATAAAAAAACTTACCGCCTAGCAGACATCGCAATGACACCTAAGATAATGAGATATCGGGGTTTTTTAGGCCACGGATCCGATTTAAAGTTATAACCGTGAGCGATCACGATCAGTCTTTTGGCTTGCTATCCGACGATACATCATCACCATCAAGCGCCGGACGGGCGTCGACAACCTCGTCGATCAACCCAAAGGCCTTGGCCTCTTCAGCGCTCAGGTAGCTATCACGGTCCAGGGTTTTTTCAATTTCGTCGAGCGACTTTTGCGTATGCTCGACGTAAATCTGATTAAGACGCTCACGAATTTTAAGGATCTCACGGGCCTGGATTTCGATATCAGACGCCTGTCCCTGGGCACCGCCTGAGGGTTGGTGGACCATGACACGTGAATTTGGCAATGCATACCGTTTGCCGGCGGCACCAGCGCATAACAACAACGACCCCATGGATGCCGCCTGGCCGATACAAACCGTTGATACATCCGGACGAATGTAGCGCATGGTGTCATAAATAGCCAAACCTGACGTCACGACCCCGCCGGGAGAATTGATATAGAACGAAATATCTTTCGACGGATTTTCTGATTCCAAAAACAGCAGCTGCGCGCAGATCAGACTCGACACCGCATCGTTTACGCCACCGGTCAAAAAGATAATACGTTCTTTTAATAAACGGGAATAAATATCATAGGATCGTTCGCCCCGATTTGTCGTCTCTATAACCATCGGAACAAGATTGTTCATGTAGGTGTCTACGGGATGGTGCATGAGCCAAATATCCTTTTCTTTACACATTCTATGCATCAAATGGCGATGCGGGATTAATCCTTTTTGGCAGCTTTCTTAACCGGAGACTTCTTTTTCTTTGGTGCCGGTTTGTCATCAACTGATTTTGCTGCTTTTTTTGACGGGGTTTTATTCTTCGTTTTTTTCTTGGCTTTCTTTTCCGCTTCTTCGCTGTCAGCCTCCATGGCCTTCATCATTTCATCAACGGTTACCGGCCGGTCGGTGACTTTTGCGAGTTCGATTATAAAATCGACAACCTTCTCTTCATAAAGCGGTGCCGTAATCTGCTGCATGGCCTCGGGGTTTTTCTGGTAAAACTCCATAACCGCTTGTTCCTGACCCTGGTACTGCTGCGCCTGTTCCATGATCGCCCGGGTGACATCATCCTGGCTGACCTGGATGTTATTCAAACGGCCAATTTCCGATAATAGCAGGCCTAGGCTCACCCGGCGTTCGGCAATCTCCTTAAATTCCGCGCGCTGCTCTTCCTCACTCAGGTCTTCGTTATCGTCTTCAGCTTCACCGGATTTTTTTTGCTCCTCATACTGTGTCCATATGGACTCAAATTCCGTTTCCGCAAGCTTTTGCGGAATATCAAAATCACAGGATTCGGTCAATTGGTCGAGCAAGTGACGTTTGGTGCGCAACCTGGCCATGCTCTTAAGTTCACGACCCTGTTCTTCGGCAATGGTTGCTTTTAGTTTGTCCAAACTCTCGAGGCCCAGCTTTTTGGCCAGTTCATCATCGATTTCAGCTGGCTGAGCTTCGCGTATTTCTTTGACCAGAACCTTAAATACCGCTGCCTTACCAGCTAATTCCGCCGCGCCGTATTCGGCTGGAAAATCAACGTTTACTACCACATCATCTTCGGCATTGGTCCCGACCAACTGGTCCTCAAATCCCGGAATAAAGCTATTTGAACCAAGCTCCAGTTCATACCCGTCGGCTTTGCCACCGGCGAACTCTTCGCCGTCAACACTGCCGACAAAATCGATGATCAAAACATCACCGGATTTACTTTTGCGTTTCTTTTTGAGCGGCGCAGACGTTTTATTGCTACTGGCAATGTTTTCTAAGGCCGACTGAATTTCCTTTTCGTCGGGCGTCGGGATCAGGCGCTCCAGCTCGATCTTGGAAAAGTCGACGGGTTTGATTTCCGGCAAACATTCAACTTTGATCGTGTATTCCAGATCCTTACCTTCATCAAAGGCTGTAATTTCGATTTCCGGCTGCATGGCCGGACGGACATCCTTTTCAGCTAACGCCTGCTGTGAAGAATCGCCAACGGCTTTTTCCAAAATTTCACCCATCACTGACGGACCATAGCGCTTGCGCAACATGGATACAGGGACCTTACCGGGACGAAAGCCTGGCAACTGAGCAGTCTTGGCAATCTCCTTCAATCGGTGACTGATCTTTTCTTCAATTTCGCTCGCGGGTAAGCTGACGGAAAACTCGCGGCTCAACCCTTCGGATTTTGTCTCTGAAACCTGCATGGAAATCCCAACCGGATTAGCTGTGGACAACCCGAAAATTGCGGATTGTCCGGAGTTAAAAAAAATTCGACATCAACCCTGTCAGACCCTGACAGGGCAAAACTGGTGCGGTCGGAGAGACTCGAACTCTCATCCCCGAAGAGACTGGTACCTAAAACCAGCGCGTATACCAATTCCGCCACGACCGCGTTGCCGCCGAGGACCCTTCGACCCCCTAAGCGCACGCGAACATAAACAAAATACCCCCACTGTCAATTACCGGATTGGCACTTACGAATTTCCTTGTTCCATATAGAAACTGGGAGCTTTAGCCTTTACAGATGTTTTTTAAAGATGATGACGTTTTTATTCGTCTGGCACCCGAATAAGCTTCATGATTGTCCTCAATGCGATCCAGATTATAAAGATAGTTAATCATTATCCCTGCAGACTGCCTGATACCGTTTGTCGAGCTGTCTCCCATCCAGTTCAGGCGCTCCATAATGGCACCGTTTGAGAGGTGAAAATGGGCAACCGGATCCCGCGCCCGGTTATCCCGGCCCTTTGCCGTCATCAAATATTGCGCTGCCAGCCTGACAAGCGGTGCCTGCAAGGCAAGATTCAGGTTATCGTCCTGACACCAGGCGTCGCTTTTAAGCGCCTGTTTCAGTCCCCCCTTCGCCCCGCCGGCTCGGCCCGTGGCCAAATTCAGGGCCCGTCGTTCGCTCGGTTTCAGCAGGTTAGCCCGACCTTCCGCCAACACTTCATCCAACCACTTTCGAAATCCCGGTATGGGCGACAGGGTAGAAAACGTTTTGAGATTTTTAAATTCCGCAGCCAGTTCGGCAACGACTCCTTTGATCAGGAAGTTTCCAAAACTAATCCCGGCCAACCCCTTCTGAGCATTGGAAATGGAATAAAAGATCGCTGTATCCGCAGACCGCGGGTCGATAACGGGGGCGTTTTCATCCAACAGGGCGCGAACATCGCCAGCGATTCCATTTACCAGGGCGACTTCCACAAAGATCAATGGTTCGTCAGGCATGTGGGGATGAAAATAAGCGAAACAGCGTCGATCAGAATCGAGCCGGTTTTTCAAATCGTCCCAACTTTCTATGGCATGTACGGCCTCATAGGCAATCAATTTTTCGAGAAGCGAAGCCGGCGATGAATCCCAGGTAATCAAACGGAGTTCCAAAAACCCAACATCAAACCACGACGTCAGTAAATTTTTGAGGTCGTTGTCGAGGCCCTTGAGCTCGGGTTTATGGCGGACCAACGGCAGCAGGTCCGCACGCATGTCGACCAGAAATTTTACCCCTTCCGGCAGGGCGTTAAATTGCGTCAGCAACTTGACGCGCGGGGCGACAAGGGCCGATCGGAGGACCTCTTCGGCTTTTGAACGCTTGCCCGCCGTATCGGACCGGCGGACTTCACCAATGGCTTGGTCAACACCCACGGGGTTGACGTCAAATTCCGTCGCCAGAAGGCTCAAAAATCGCTCGCGCCCAGTACCATCCAGGGCCAGATAGACATGCCCGAGCGCGGCGGCGCGGGCCCGGGCGGAGACTTCACCCCCCTTGCCTTCCAGACAATCCAGCATTTGTTTGCGAATGCGGTCCAAATCACCTTCCGGCAAATCGGGCCGATCACCGGCAACTGACGCGTCGTAGGAGGCCCCGGCAATGGCCTGCCAACCGCTTTTTAAGTTATTTAAAGTGCGATCCAGGAAACCGCTTTTTGACTGGGCATTCATGATCAAAAGATCGTCCAATCGGTCCGCCATTTCAAGGTGCAGGAAATGACAAATTTATTATAGTTGTCGTTATTTCTGGAATAAGTTCGGAAATATCTTCGGCAATTAATCCGGGACCGTGAATTTCGGCCGCCTTGCCATGCATCCAGGCGGCGGCAGATGCCGCATCAAAGGGGCGCATGCCCTGCCCCATCAGGCCACCAATTAGGCCCGCCAGAACATCGCCCGTACCCGCCGTCGCCAAATAGGGTGTACCCGTGGTATTTATTGCCGCGCGGCCTGAAGGCTCCGCAATAACCGTATCGGCACCCTTCAGTAAAACAACCGCCCGCGACCGGTGCGCAGCGTCTCGGGCTCTTTCCAAATTATTTCCCGTAAATCCAAAAATCCTTGTGAACTCACCTTCGTGCGGCGTTAACAGGCAATTTGCATGTAATTGGTCGAACAGATCCTCGGGATTATCGGCGAAGGCGCTTATCGCGTCGGCATCAAGAACCACGGGTTTGCGCGTCGCCAGGGCGGTTCGCACGAGGTCCTGTGTCGACGGACCTCGACCGAACCCGGGACCGATCACAAATCCATTGATCCGCCGGTTTTCAAACAGCACCTGGTAATCAGCGATGGTTTCGACTTTTTTAACCAACAGTCCCGCGCGGTCCGATGCGTAAATCAGCCAGGATTCCGGGTGGCTGGTTATTGTCACCAGACCGACCCCGACCCGCCGCGCCGCGTGCGCCGCCAATCGAGCCGCCCCGGTCATTTCCTGACCGCCGGCGACCAGGAGGTGCCCGCGCGTATATTTGTGGGCGGCAACGGCTGGTTTGGCAAAGGACTCGGCCCATAGCTCGGGCCCGTTCAGGAAAACCGGGGGCGACTGGGGCGTAATTACCGTGTCTGAAATTCCAATATCAGCGACAACCAAATCGCCGATATATTCCCGTGCCGGCATCAGGGCATGGCCAGGTTTCGCGCGGAAAAAAGTAACGGTCAGGGCGGCCCGGACTGCATCCCCGAGGACCGTTCCCCGGTTGCCATCAACGCCACTGGGCACATCAACGGCGACATACGTCAATTGATTTTTGTTAAGGGTTCGAACAACCTCCAGGGCGATTCCCGTCAGCGTACGGCTCAAACCGGCACCAAACAGGGCATCGACAACCAAAGGTCTGAAATTTGCAAAATCCGCCGTAAGCGGGACAATAGTGCCAGCCCAGGTTTGCGCCGCCAACGCCGCGTCACCCGACAGGGAGTCCAGGGCACCCAGTAACCTGACCTGAACCGGCCAGCCCGCCTCAGCCAAACGTCGTGCGATAACAAACCCGTCGCCGCCATTGTTGCCGGGACCACAACAGATAACCGTCCGACGTGGTTGCCAGCGCCGTACAATTTCCCTGGTGACGGCGGCACCGGCATTTTCCATAAGTTGAAAACCCGAAACTCCTGCTTTATGGGTCTCGGCATCGGCTCTGTAGATATCGTCTGTCGTCAGAAGTTGACAGGTCCTCATGGAATCCGGGCCCCCTACATCGTGTCATTCATTGTGGTAAGCGTTGCAGCCCCTGCGCAAAATGCCTTAACTTGCTATATCTGAAATTTGAGAGGATCGCACGTGCAAGCCGTAATTTTAACTAAAACCAAGGGCCCGGGTGCCTTAAAACCGGTTGAACTTGCCGACCCGTGCCCTGCCGATGACGAGATTTTGGTGCGACTTCGTGCCGTCTCCCTGAATTATCGGGATCTGGTTATCCTCAACGGTGCCTATGGCAAACGGCAAAAGCACAAAAACCTGATCCCAACCTCCGATGCCGCCGGCGACGTCATTGCGGTCGGCAATAAAATTAAGGATTTTCGGGTTGGCGACCGTGTCATTCCGATCTTTTTCAGTGATTGGATCACCGGCGATCCCGACCAGGCGACGATTGTCAGCGATTGGGGCCGCGACCGTGACGGCATGTTGTGCGCCTTAAAGGTCTTCAAGTCCCATCAATTGGTAACGACGCCGTCGCACCTGTCCGACCCAGAAGCCGCCTGTTTACCCTGCGCGGGCCTTACCGCCTGGAACGCCATCCAGGGCGAGCGCAAAGTCAACGCCGGTGATCTTATTCTCACTCAGGGAACCGGCGGTGTATCGCTGTTTGCCCTGCAATTCGCCAAACAGGCGGGTGCCCGGGTGATCATCACTTCGTCGTCCGATCAAAAACTTGAAAAAGCCAGGGCCCTCGGTGCCGACCACCTGATTAATTATTCAAACGATAAAAACTGGGGGCAAACCGCCCTCGCCCTTTCCGGCGGAAAAGGCCTCGATAAGATTGTTGAACTGGGGGGAACACAAACCCTCAAACAATCTCTCATCGCTATCCGACCCGGCGGCACAATTGGCCTTATCGGTGTTTTGTCCGGCGCGACATTTGGCGACCTGTTATTGCCGTTTATCGTCAGCCGCAAAATTACCCTTCAGGGAATCACTGTCGGCAATCGTGATCAAATGGAAACCATGGGCCAATTTATGGAAGACCACGCCATCAAACCCATTATTGATCAAATATTCCCCGTTTCGGAGGCCCAGTCTGCCTTTCGGCACCTTCAGTCCGGCAGGCATTTTGGCAAGGTCTGTATTGGTGTTTGAAAACCGGAAGTCCATGTTATAAGGCGGTATGGTTAAATAGTGATACTGAGATCTCAAATGAGTTTCGAAATCTTAATTCTAAATGGCCCAAACCTGAATATGCTGGGATTGCGTCAGCCGGAAATTTACGGCGCAGAGACGTTGGGTGAAGTCGCCGACAGATGCCAAACACGGGCAGATCAACTGGCTCTTGAGATTGATTTTCGCCAGTCAAACTCTGAAGGAGAGCTGGTAACCTGGATACAGGAATCCCGCCAGAACCACGATGGAATCATCATCAATGCCGGTGCCTATACCCATACGTCTGTGGCCATTATGGATGCCCTGCTGGTCAGCGAGTTGCCTGTCGTTGAAGTGCATATTTCCAATATCCACCAGCGCGAATCCTTTCGGCACATTTCTTATATTTCAAATGTCGCCTACGGCGTCGTCGTCGGTTTTGGCACGTTTGGATACGAAATGGCGCTCGAATCACTCGCTCAAAAACTAACGTCACCGTAAGAGGCTCCTTAACCATGGCAAAACAACCGAAGCCAGATATTGACGAAAAACTGGTCCGAAAACTTGCGTCCCTGATGGAAGAGACCGGACTTACAGAAATAGAATATGGCGTTGACGGGATAAATATCCGAGTTTCCAAATCCGCGAATATTGCCTATTCAACGGCCCCGGTCGCCGCTCCAGCGGTGCCTGCCGCCCCGGTCGCCCTGGAACAAACAACCAACGCTGCGGCCCATCCCGGCACCGTTAAATCGCCCATGGTCGGCGTGGTATATACCTCTTCAGATCCTGACTCCCCTGCCTTTATCACGGTTGGCGATACCGTCAGTGAAGGCCAAACCCTGTTGTTGATCGAAGCCATGAAAGTCTTTAATCCGATTCTGGCACCAAAAGCTGGACGGGTAACCCAAATTCTGGTGGAAAGCGGATCGCCGGTCGAATTTGGCGAACCGCTTGTCATTGTTGAATAGTCTGTGAGCGGGTCGCAATGGCAATGATCGAAAAGGTTTTAATCGCCAACCGCGGAGAAATTGCCCTTCGAATTTTACGCGCCTGCCGTGAGATGGGCATTCAGACCGTCGCCGTCCATTCAACGGCGGACGTTGACGCCATGCATGTACGGCTGGCCGATGAAAGTGTCTGTATTGGCCCGGCCGCAGCCAAGGACAGTTATCTGAGCATTCCTGCAATCCTGTCGGCAGCCACCATTTCCAACGCCGACGCCATACATCCCGGTTATGGGTTTTTATCTGAGAACGCTGATTTTGCTGAAATGGTTGAGGAACACGGATTTACCTTTATTGGCCCGTCGCCTGACCATATCCGTCTGATGGGCGACAAAATTGCCGCTAAAGCCGCCGTAATTGAAGCCGGCATCCCAGTTGTTCCCGGCTCCACCGGTGCCGTGCGCGATGCCGACCACGCGCTGGAGATTGGCAAGGAATTCGGATTTCCGGTGATTGTCAAAGCGACCGCCGGTGGTGGTGGCCGAGGCATGAAAATAGCCGAGACCCGCGATGACATTGCCGACGCGTTTCACTTCGCCCGGGCCGAGGCCCTGGCGGCGTTCGGCAACGGCGCGGTTTACATTGAAAAGTTTCTGACCAAACCACGTCACATCGAAGTTCAGGTGCTAGCCGACAACCATGGCAATGTGGTGCATCTGGGCGAGCGGGACTGTTCCTTGCAGCGACGCCACCAAAAGCTGGTCGAAGAAGCACCATCGCCCGCCTTGAATGCCAGTCAACGGGCGGAAATTGGTGAGATTGTTTCGAAGGCAATTAGTAAAATCGGTTATCGCAACGTCGGAACCATTGAATTTTTGTTCGAAGAAGGGCAATTTTATTTCATCGAAATGAATACCCGCCTGCAGGTTGAACATCCGGTGACGGAAGCCATTTGCGGCATTGATCTGGTGCGTGAAATGTTGCGGGTCGCCAGCGGCGCGCCTTTGGGTTTCAGCCAGGCGGATATAAAGTTTTCCGGCCATGCCATCGAATGCCGAATAAACGCCGAACATCCAGAAACGTTTTTGCCGTCGCCGGGCAAGGTCGGTGACTACCACGCACCCGGCGGATTGGGCGTACGGGTCGATTCCGGGCTTTATTCCGGTTATACCGTGCCGCCCCATTATGACAGTATGATCGCCAAACTGATTGTCCACGGGACCAATCGCAACGAATGCCTGATGCGCCTTCGACGGTCCTTAGGCGAATTTGTGATTGACGGTTTACACACATCCATTCCTCTGCATCAAAAATTGATGGAAGCCACAGATTTTATAAATGGTGATTATGACATTCATTGGTTGGGTCGTTTCGTCGAAAAAAGCAATGACAGCGACGATGAATGAACGACCCCGATACCCGCCAGGACCTTTCTCCCGAACTCCTCCTCCGCGCCTACGCATCTGGTATCTTTCCCATGGCCGAAAACCATGACGACCCAGCGGTTTATTGGGTCGAACCCCAACACCGCGGGATTATCCCACTGGACCAATTCCACGTTCCAAAAAGCTTAAAAAAAATTATTCGAAAATCGGTTTTTGAGGTGCGTTGCGATACGGCGTTTGAGCAGGTCCTGGACTTTTGTGCCGAGCGATCAGCAGGCCGTGATCAGACGTGGATTAATAATCAGATCCATAATGCAGTTGTTGAATTGCACAAAATGGGGTTTGCCCATTCCGTCGAATGCTGGAAAAACAACAGGTTGGTGGGCGGCCTATATGGCATTGCCCTGGGTGCCGCATTTTTTGGAGAGAGTATGTTTTCCAAGGAGAGTAATGCCAGCAAAGTGGCGCTCGTTCATCTGGTTGCCCGCCTGCGTTTGGGCGGTTTTCAATTGCTTGACACACAATTTGTTAGCGAGCATCTGACACAATTCGGAACCATCGAAATCCCGGCAGAAGTCTATTTGCAGCTGCTCGACGATGCCTTAAAAGTTCAGGGGATTTTTGCGGCCGCATACGGCCCGGGACGACTGAGCGAGGTCATCGAACATTTATTCGACGGACCGCGCCCGGGGAACCAAACCTAAAATGGATTCGATTACCCAATTTGCCCTGGGGGCAACGGTAGGCGTCGCTGTACTTGGCCGTCGGACGGGTCTTCGCAAAGCGGCTTTGACGGGCGGGCTGCTTGCCACCCTTCCCGATTTGGATGTGTTTTGGCCGCGCAACGATCCGGTTGAAAGTTTTGTGACCCACCGAAGCGCGACCCATTCCCTTTTGATGCACAGCCTCGTGACCCCCATTCTGGGCGAAAGCATAAGGTGGCTGTTTAGGGACCTTAGGGATCATCGGATGGTTTGTTACCTCGCCGTTTTCCTTTGTCTGACAACCCATGCCTTACTTGATTCCATGACCATTTATGGCACTCAGTTGTTTTGGCCCTTGTGGAAAGAACCCCTGGGACTGGGGTCGATTTTTATCATCGATCCGCTATATACATTGCCGCTTTTGTTTATCACGGTTTGGGCACTTGTCCTGCCGCGCCGGTCAAAGCGGTTTTACCGATGTCTAGCTGTCGCCGTAATCCTGTCCTGCGGCTATCTGATCTGGGGCGTTGGCGTGCAGACCTGGGTTCTGGACTTTGGTAAACGGGAATTTGCAAAACTGGCGATTGAACCCGATCAAATTCTCGCCACACCGGTCCCGTTCAGTTCGTTGTTTTGGCGCGTTATTGCCACGGACAGGACCCATGACTACAGTTTGTACGTACCTATTCTGGCGGCACCATCAACGTCGACCACCTACATAAACCGCCGTATTCCCGTTGACCTCCTCTGTTGGGTCGAAAAAAGCCCACATACCGGCACAGCTCTCGAAACCCTGTCGAAATTTTCCCATGGGTATTACCGCCTCGATACGGATGGCACTGAAATTCGATATTCAGATTTGCGTATGGGCCTCAGCCATACCTATGCGTTTCAATTTCATATCGCCAACCGGAATGGCGCAAATGTCCTGCCCGTAACCGCCACACGATTACCGTCAAACCGCCGCCATCCGGGCGACTTGGATTGGTTATTGGCTGGAATATTTGGCCAAAAAATGATCAGACCGATCGAACGGGATGCCCTGGTTGAGGGCAGCAAACCACGCCTGTACGGTTTAACGGAAGCTACTGGCGCGACCTGTTGACGCAGCCATACGGGAAAGTTCAAAAATTAATGATTTATGACATCGGTGATATTATCGTGGTTAACGACCGCATGCAGATGGATTACAAGTATCTGATTGATGCGCCAACGGGAAAACAATTTGCCGTTGGTTTTGATCCATACTTTTCGCCCAAACAGATGCTCGAACTCGGTATCTTTGAAGGCAAGTACTGCAATGATTGTTGCCCTGAACTGCCCGAAGAGTGGTTCCTTCAGGCAAAAACCAGCGAAATCTCCGACTCAAAACTTAACTTGTTTGAAGTTAAGAGTCGCCAATCTTTACGTATTTGGCGGGACAAAGGTTGGATTGTCGGTCCGGATCCACGCGGCTGGTTTCAATGGTACTGCCGCTACTATCTCGGCCGTCGCCTGGAGAAAATAGACGACCACCAAATCAAACGTTGGCGATCCTTTCGACGCCACGTGGCACAGGTAAAAGCAAATTGTGAGCCCGGTGATATGTGGTGCCGTCCCCGCCAGCGCCAGGCCTTACTTCAATGGTCCTACGATCCCTATGTCTGATCCAGGTTACAGGGTAAAATAATTCCAGAGGGCATTTAGAAAAATGTAACCTCCCATGGCCAACAGGGACAAAAAGAAAATGTGGCGAAACTGGGTTTCGGAAAACAATTGCCGGACTTTTTGCCCGGCGACCATGCCGACGAGGGCCGGAATCAATCCGATAGCCGACATTTGCGCGAGGTCCCACGAGAGCAACTGACCATCCTGTAAAGAGACACCCAAGGCTAAAGTTGACGCTGTAAACAACATGCCCATGGACTGGATAAGGGTATTGCGATCCAAGCCCAGGGCCTGGAGATACAGCACACCGGGCACCACAAAAGATCCAGTCATGCCAGTTAAAAGGCCATTGACAGTTCCAAACAAAGGCCCCGCCCACACCTGGTTACGGGTCGATACCGATACTTTTATCCCCATCAGGCTGATCAACGAATAGGCCATTAAAAGCCCGCCGAGCAATCCGGTCAGATAAAGCGGGTCGATTTGCAGGAACATCTGAGTTCCCAACCAGACGCTAACGGCTGCCATTGCTAAAAAAGGCCAAAGCCGTCTGACGATTGGGAATATATTTCCACCGACCAGTGCCTGCCACAAATTGGTGACAAAGGACGGCACAAGCAACAGAACCATGGCTGTTGGTAAATCAAACAAAACCGCGAGCAAAGCGAGACTGACCGTCGGCAACCCCAGACCAATAACACCTTTGACAGTGCCCGCGATCAGAAAGGTAACGACGATTGCGGAGGTCAAACCAAAATCAAACATTCGAGAAAACTAACGTTCCGAGGCACCAACAACAAGCCAGATGCTCTATGAAAAAAATTGACCCAACGAATGGATCCGGTGTGTAATGTGTTCGCTGGTTTTCCGCTTGCGCCTAATTCAGATGAAGGGTTTTCTCAATGCCGTTGGATTTTAATACCCTAACCATCAGCCCCCTCAGTCATGCCGTTGGCGCGGAAATTGAGGGCGTATGTCTTGCTGAATTGTCGGATGAGCAGTTCCGGGAAATACGGAAAGCCAGCGAACTCTACGGGGTTATTTTTTTCAGGGATCAGGAGTTATCGCCAGAGCAGCATCTGGCCTTTGCCCGGCGCTGGGGCAAGATAAACATTAACCGTTTCTTTACGCCCGTCGACGGCTATCCGGAAATTGCAGAAGTCCGTAAGGAACCGGAGCAGAAAATGAACATTGGTAACCTGTGGCATACAGACCACTCCTACGATGTCATTCCGGCATTTGGCTCTGTCCTCTATGCCAAGGAGGTTCCCGACATTGGCGGAGATACATTATTTGCCGGCGTCGCCGCCGCCTATGACAGCCTCTCCGACGGACTAAAAACAACCCTGGCGCCGCTACGAGCGGCCCATTCCAGTCGACATATTTTCGGTTCCAATAAATCGCGGGTTAGTCAGGTGGAAGAACTCGGTGCGCGCATTCTAAACCCTGAACTGGCGACCCAGGACGCCATCCATCCGATCGTCCTGACCCACCCCCTATCCGGCCGCAAGGGCCTCTACGTCAATCCCCAATTCACGACCCATATTGATGGCTGGACTGCCGACGAATCAGAACCTTTCCTGTCCATGCTCTATGACCACATCATGCTTCAGGAACACGTTTGCCGATTTCGGTGGAGCAAGGGCGCGGTCGCCGTCTGGGACAATTTGGCAACCTGGCACCAGGCCGTAAATGATTACCATGGGTCACGCCGCCTGATGCATCGGGTGACCATAGAAGGGATCGCCCTATCACGCCCTCAAGCGTTATGATCACCTTATGCCGACGCTTATCAATACAAGCCTATAACATGCCATTTGGCAGCAAATCGGGGAACCGCGCCGCCTGTGGCCGGCGTGGGCCGCGGGCTAACTCTCCCTTGCGACAAAGGACAGGGCCTGTTTGGCGTTGCGCAAGACATGTTTGCGTTTTAACGGTTCGTTCAAGAACCGATTGATCGCCGCCGCCGCCATGGGAATCCATGGTGAAGTTGGCCGTTCCTCGACTTCCTGGTCAAAGGCACTCAGCAGCTTCACCAGATGACAGGAAACGATATATTCAAATTGCCCGTGATCAATGACCGCCTGTTTCTGCACGGCCAAGAACCCACACACATCCGCCACCGCCCATTTATCCTGGCTCCCGGTGGCATCGACAAACCCGGAATTACGGCCGAGAAAACAAAAAATCTGCAACAATCCCTGTGGCCATAATTCGGGGTAAAGTTCGCAGGTTTTGCGCACGGCATTCGCAAAGGTGAACGTATGGGTGAAGTCCAGCCAACTCACGTTGTTGGACACCGTTCCGTCTGTTGCGTTCTGAAGCTTTAAATCAAAGTGCAACATTTGCCACGCAGCAGCCTGCATCGCCGTATCATAAAGGGCTTGCGGGTCGCCCCCGGATTTTGTGATCCTATCCAATATCTGCGACGTGGGAGCGGTTCGTATATCCGCCTCACTGAGCTTTTCCCGACCCTCCGGGTCCCACCTATCCAGCGCCGGTGCATATCCCTTGAACTCCGGGATCAAATCTTCACGGGTCGCAAAAACCAACGACCGTGTCAGCAACAGACTCAACGCCAGTGCGACATCACGATCCGCCAATTTTTCAATCAGCTGGCCGGTTTTATAAACATAAATCATGGCATGTCCAAAGTTTTGGTAATGGGCCAGAGCAGCCCGACTGAACCCTTTATGCAGATCCAGATAATTTAGCCCATCGGCAAAACCACCGCGCACCATGGCAACGGCAGATTGCAGGTCTTCCTGTTCAACCGCTTCGACAAAACTGTCTTCTTTGTAAGGACGGGTTTTGGTCGGGAACGGATAGGTTTTTTCGCGCCGGCTATCCCAGGCAAAATGACCAACCACTTCGACCAGAACTGCCAAACGCGCCGCCCGGTCATCACCAAAAGCATCGCGATAAGTCAACCAATCGGCGGCGGCGGCAACGGCATGGGTCGTGCCGAATTCAAATTTTTCATGGGTCCACAAAATGGTTTTGCGAACGGCGTCCAATGGGTCACCACCCGCATGATCGAGCCGCGCAATTTCACGGGCCATTCGATCATATTCATGGCGATCAAAACTGGCCTGTAGATCAGTTAGGGCTTTGTCGATGACCTGGTCGGCGGGAGGATCCGAAATATCGATATAAACCTCGCCATCGTCAATGCGGACCTCGTAACTTCGCAGTTGGTCACCGCCAACCAATGTTGAACCGTCGGTTAAGTTAAATTTCCAATTGTGCCAATTGCAGGTCAATATACAGTTTTTGTTTAAGTCGCCTTCGATCAACGGATATCCCTGGTGGGGACAACGGTTATTTACCGCATAAACGCGATCTTTAAGGTAAAAAAGGGCGATCTGTTTTGTGCCAATTTTAAGGACCTTGCGCCCGCGTTTTTGCAGGTCGCACAAGGCAATTGCCGCGATCCAGTTGTTGGCTGCAGACGGCGAAGATTGAACCGACATTTTGACTCCCTTTTATATAGAATATAATTTATAAACCATCCACCTTCCATTTGCCTTTGTCAATAATTTCCTTTAGAAACTATTTAATATCCCTATTTGGAAATCCAATGGCAAAACATAAAACCCGGACCCGTCGTCAAATTATCGAGGCCCTAAAAACCAGGGGTAACCTGGATGCCAAGGCCTTGTCTAACCTGTTTAATCTGACGGGTATGGCGATCCGACAGCACCTGTATGCCCTGCAGGATGAAGGCATGGTTGATTATACGGAATCCCCTCGCCCGGTCGGCCGGCCGGCCAAACTGTGGCGCCTGACCGCGGCCGCAGACGATTATTTTCCAGACAGTCACGCCGAGCTGACCGTGGGATTAATTGAAACGATGAAAAGAGCGCTCGGCGACCAGGGGTTTGAAACGGTGCTACGGGCCCGGGCCAAAGAACAGGTCGCCAGTTACCAGGACGAACTGGCGACGACGTCTTCGCTTTTAGGCAGGGCCAAGGGACTGGCGAATATCAGGTCTCGCGAGGGTTATATGGCGCACGTGGAAAAAGACCACACCGGGGCCATTCTGTTGGTCGAAAATCACTGCCCGATCTGTGTCGCGGCAAAATCGTGCAGCGGGCTTTGCCGAATGGAGTTGGATGTCTTCCAAACGACCCTGGGGCCGGACACACAGGTTGAACGAATCGATCACATCCTGGCGGGTGCACGGCGATGTGCCTACCGGATCAAAAAGAATCCTGAGGCCAATTAAAAACCCCTGTCGGGCGTTCAGGCGGGCGTTATTTGCGGCCGCACGGCATGCAATGCGGCCGCACCGGCCGCCGCCTTGTCGCCATCGGGCGCAGCGTTTTCGTCCTCTTCAATGGAAACCCGCATCACCGGTTTCGCAAATTCGATTCCGTTTTCCTCGAAGGCCTTTTGAATGGCGACGTAAGCTTCTTTCCGAATGACAAACTGGCGTCCGGGTTTGGAGGTGAATTTTGCCCGAATCACCAGACCATAATCATCCACTTCCAAAACCCCCTGGGACTTGAAAGGTTGGAGAAAATCATCCGCAATATCCGGGTTTTCCATTAATTGCTGGCCAATTTTCTTGAATATTTTTTTGACTTTTTTGATGTCCGTATCAAACGGAACACGAAATTTAAGTTTCATGATTGCCCAGTCACGGGAAAAGTTCGTCAGGGTTTTCACTTCACCAAAGGGAACCGTATGCACAGCCCCCCGATGATGGCGAAGCCGAAGCGAACGCACTGACATTCTTTCGACCACGCCTTTGACGTCTCCCACATCTATATACTCGCCCAAACGAAAGGCATCATCGATTAAAAAAAAGACACCGGAGACGATATCGCGGACCAGGGTTTGCGAGCCAAACCCAATGGCCAGGCCCAGAACACCGGCACCGGCCAAAACAGGCCCGATATCGACCCCCAGCGACGCCAGGGCAATCATCACCAAAACCACCGAAAGAACGATTTGAACGGTCCGTCGGCAGAGCGGCAGCAGGGTTCGCACCCGCGACAGGCCGGCACCACCAATTTCGCCGCCGTCTTCCCGGCCCTGAGCGGCCGCTTCGGCTGCCGCGCGGGTATCCTCTTCGGCAATTTTTCGATCGATCATCGTTCGCAGGATTTGCCAGATGACATAGGCAACCAAAATAGTTATGCCGATTTGTACCAATCCCCGGGACAATTCCGCCCCCAGCCCAGATTCGGCAAGACTAAGCGGACGAATTCCCCACGTGGACGCAACCGTCAACACGGCAACGATCCATCCCAATATGCGCGCCGTCCGGGCAGCGGCGGCGTGTGCATCGTCTCCGGCCTGCGCGTATTTTTGAGCTTCGCGTTCAGCCAATGCGTCCAAACTTGGAAGCATGGCAAGCAATCCGATGGTGAAAAGGCCGGCCCCATAATGCACAAAAGCATCGGTTAACTCGGCAACCACCAATCCGATCCAGATCACCAGGATAAGAACCGCGTAGAGGGCTGGCCAAATTTTTGCGAATGCCGCGCGAAAGCCCGGTTCCTGGTGGTTTATGGTGATATCATAGGTAATCGCACGGCGCCCCTGCAGGGCAGAGCAGATCAATCCTACCGTGGTAACAGTGCCGACGATAATCAATAACAAACCATGGACGTGGCCGGAAATTCCCAGGGTTCCGAAAAGTGCGCAGGTGAAAAACCCAAAACCGCCTAGGGCGACGGTAACGGCGAGCGCGCGGTGAAAAAACCGGGCTTCCTGGGAGTCATATTTGGGCAACCGTAAATCGTCATTATCCGGGGCAAAAAAGGCCCGTGAAAAAACCAATGCCAGGCGAAAGATCATTAACGCGGAAAGATAAAAGAAAAAAGTAATCCTGAATTGTCCGTTGCTGTCAAAAATCAATAAATAAACTGCCGTTGCGATAGCGGCAAAGACCGCCAATCGGAACACCTGTAAAACCGCCAGCACCGCCAGATGGGAGGCCTTTTCCGCAGTCGTCAGTTCGCCCGATCCAGCAAGTGAGGTCAGAGGCCGTGTAATCTGCCTGGCAAGCAATACTTCAACGCTTCCAGCGACGATCAGAGCCACCACAAACGCGCCAATAAACCCGGCAATGGAATTATCGCCGCTGGCCTCGGTAAAGCGTTGCCAGGCCATGGGAAACACGCCGGGAAGTTCAACCACGGCGCGGCCAATTTGGGTCAGTTCCGTGCCAATCTGTCCCAACGACCTTTGCAACCGATAAACAAAAATCGCCGGATTGAACCCTTCTTCGCTGGACGTTCCCTTCGCCTGTGCCGATTTTAAACGCGATACCAATAACTGGCGAACTTCCTTGTCGGTCAACAGGGGAACCGACGCCTCAATCTGTTTGTCGGAAAGTCCCGTCAAACCGCCGTCGTTTTCACCCACTGCCAACGACGACCCTGCCACCAGCGTTGCGACGATTAAAACCACCGTTGCCAATGCTTGCCCAATCGACCTGTGGATAGATGGCAATGCCATGGCGTTCCCCCTGTTAAAAACCTCCCATACACTTTAAGCGGCTGCGTCACTGTACCCAGTAAAAAACAACCTTATCTCGTGAATGTGAACGATTTTCGGCCGCTATAAACCGTCCACCAAAGGGTCAATAATGCGATCCGCATCGACTTGGTTCACGGGCAGGCCTGTATAGGTCTCGAAGGTTCTTATGGCCATATGTTTAAAAAGACTGAATCCGGTAAAACTGATGAGGCCTTTGGTTTTGGTTTCTTCCATGAATTGTGTCCAAACCGGCGTATAAACGGCGTCAAAGGCCCAGGTCTGGGTGCCCACATCGCGTTTTTCAAAGGCCATTCCCGGATATTGCACCATTCCCAGTGCGGTTGCGTTCACCAATCCGTCTGCCGCACGGACATACTCGACCGAGCGGTCGACGGGAACGGCGATCGCGCGCTGTCCCGTGCGGTCGGCAATGGCGGCAACCTCTCGCGCCCGTTCAGGCTGCAAGTCCCAGATGGTTAACCGTTCCGCACCCATTTCAATAAGCGCCACGGCAATCGCACGCGAGACCCCACCGGCACCAGCCATGGCGACTTTTCCAGGTTTTTGATCGCCGAGTTCAGCCTGCCATGCAGCAACAAAACCGCTGTAGTCGGTATTAAATGCCTGCACCCCGGATCTCGAGGTGGCACCGTTAAAAATGAGCGTATTGGACGCCCCCATGTTCGCCGGCGCACCGCTTACCGATCCGGCATATTCTGCGGCGTTGGTTTTATAGGGATGGGTGACTGTAACACCGGTCCAACCCTCTGCCATCCGCGCTTCGACACAGGTCACAAAATCAAACCCGTCGATAAGCGCCGTGTCGATCAAATCGAAAGAAAAATCCATACCATTGAGTTCACACAGCCCCTGCAAGGCAAACGGCAGGCGGGTTCTCTGGATATTGGCACCAATTAACCCAGCACGTAATTTTGTCAATTGCAGCTCCATTTTTCAGTTCGGGGTCGCGGCCCTAGTTGGCTGTCGGCTGTTGATCGGCAGGCGCGTCAATTTCTCCGGCGCAGTCAAGCACCCAAACATCGTAGACGGGATGCTCAAGGGCGGAAAGAGCCGGACTGGACGCGAACATCCATCCACGGAACAAATTATTCGTCGGTTCGCCGTTACGAACCTCGGAAATATCGACAAAAGCAGAACTTTCAGGTGTTTCCTCCGGCGGCCGTTTATCACAATGGCGGGCGATAATTTCCAAGGTCCCAAACCGTACGACCGTCCCCAATGGCGCATCGAAAGTATATACGCGCGCCGTCACCTTATCGAGGCCTTGCAGAACCGCCGTCCTATAGGGCGTTGCTGATGCAGGCTGTAAACCAAGACTGAAAACAGCAAGCATGACCCAACAGGACAAAATTAAGGTCCGCCGCAAAGGGGCTTGGCGGCGGTTTATCGATTGTCGATTTGTCATGGTAAAATTAACGGCGTTATTTATTGGATCCACCGGTTGCCAGGAAGATAATTTCACCAACCTGATCTTCCAATGATTTAAAATCCCTGGTTTTACTAATTTTCCCATTGTCGGCGATAAATTCCTTCGACGATCCCGGGCGCAAATTGATATATTTGCCGCCAACGATACCTTCGCTGCCGATCGAGGCGACGGTATCTTTGGGTAATCTAACGGTCGGTGTGATCGACATTTCGACAACGGCGTCAAAGGTCGCAGGGTCCAACCGGCTTTCCGTTACCGTGCCGACCTTAATGCCGCTGACCCGCACATCACTACCGGTCGTCAACCCGCCAATCTTATAGAAATTGGCATTAATCCGATAACCGTTTACGGCCTTCACCTGGGCCGTCGAATAGGCAAAATAGACAAACATTCCAGCAACCAGCAGGACAACCGCTCCCAAAATCGTTTCGACTGCGTTGCGCTTCATTACCTCGGCCTCCCGACTAGTTGGTTTTTTCTTTATTGGCCGCACGGGCCGCTTGCGCCGCTTTGCCCTCGGACACGATCAAATCCAAAAGTTCACTGACAATAACCGCATCCTGCGTTAGGGAAATTTCATCACCACTTTTTAGGGTCCGCGTTTCTGCACCGGGTTCAAGAACGACAAATTTACCGCCAAACAATCCGTCCGTATGAATTGCCGCCGAGGTGTCTGTCGGATAGGGAAAACGGCTTTCGATATCCATTGTAATGACCGCACGAAACTCCTGATCCAGTTCCATTCGCGTGACCTTGCCGATATGAACACCGCCCATCCGAACCTCACTTCCTTCAGATAATCCGTCGACTTTGTTAAATTTTGCGATTACCCGTTCATAGGACTTGGCCGGTTGCGTGCCAAGACCATCACTTTGGTTCATGAAACCAAGTGCACCAATCAACATCGCGACGGTGATTGCACCAATAAAAATTTCCTTATATTCAGAACTCAATAGCCGTCTCTCATACTGGATCTAAAAATCGTCAGGCGGACCTGGTTAAATCACTCATTCAGGCTGCCACGCCTGATAGTCACCGGTCGCCGGTGGCCGATGACTTCCTTTGTAGGCGTGGCCAGCCGGCCGGTAGGCTTCAGACGTACCCGTCAGGTTTTCGACATGTTCCTTTTGCCAGTGTTGCGCCCGGGTAGACTGTTCGGTTAACGGCTCGTCGGATGTATGATGCAACCAGGCGTGCCATTCCGGCGGAATTTTGGATGCTTCCACTTCGCCCTTATACAAGACCCATCGGCGCTGTTTGCCATGAAGCAAACCTGTTTTTGCTTTGTAGTATCGATTCCCAAATTCGTCAGTACCGACATTTTCACCCTTAAACCAAGTATAAATCAACGTGCCGAGATGCATGGAGTGCCTGCGCCTTGTTAATACCTCTTGCACAGCCAATCGCAGCGTGCTTCTGAGGGCTTAATATCGCATTTGCCGAGGGCCTCGTCCAGACCCGCACACACACATGCTTGGGGTGTGGCTCCATACAAGATATGGGGTGCGGTTGGCATTCAAATTAAATTACATATTTTTTTAGTTCGCCAGCTTCAGCAAACCGCCCATTTGCTCGCCGATTCGGTGGCAGAAATCTGGGATTTTCAAACACCCGCTTTGCAGCAAAAATATCACTACATCCTGTTGTCCAGTCATTAATGACCTACGATATGTAGTATTTTTTATTGCGCATTAATTTTCGTTGGAGTAGATTTCTCAGCGTTGCACCTGGGCAGACACGACATCTAAATATACGTGTATAACAGAACGTTCGCGTTCTCTGTTCCGCAGCGTTGGGGGGCCTTTAAAGGCCAGTTCGTAATAACACCAAGACACCACGTGGGGAACAAATGCGTATTTCGCGGTATTTCACTAAACAAGACCAATCACGCTACGCTGATTTCGAATTCCGTCAAACGGCCAGCGAGATCCGCAATCCGGACGGATCCGTTGTATTTCAACTGAATAACCTGGAAGTCCCTGCGGGCTGGTCGCAAGTCGCAAGTGATGTTCTTGCCCAAAAATACTTTCGTAAAGCCGGCATTCCCGCCCGTTTGAAGAAGTTTGAGGAAAATTCTGTACCGTCGTGGTTGTGGCGCAGTGTACCGGACGAAAAAGCCCTGGCAATGTTACCCATTGAGGACCGCGAACGCGGCGAATCCAAGGCGACGGAAGTTTTTGATCGTTTGGCCGGAACCTGGACCTATTGGGGCTGGAAAGGCGGCTATTTTGATTCCGAAGAAGACGCCCGCGCCTATTTTGACGAAATGTGCTATATCTTGTGTTCCCAGCGGGGCGCGCCAAATTCCCCACAGTGGTTCAATACGGGCATGCATTGGGCCTACGGAATCGATGGGCCGGCACAGGGTCACCACCATGTCGATTTTAAAACCGGCAAAATGGTCAAATCCAAATCAGCCTACGAACATCCTCAACCGCACGCCTGTTTCATCCAGTCGGTCAGTGATGATCTGGTCAACGAAGGCGGTATTATGGACCTGTGGACCCGGGAGGCCCGGCTGTTTAAATATGGATCTGGGACCGGGTCAAATTTTTCCCGCATTCGCGGCGATGGCGAACCGTTGTCAGGTGGTGGAAAATCATCAGGATTGATGAGTTTTCTGAAGATTGGCGACCGCGCGGCCGGTGCCATTAAGTCAGGTGGCACGACACGCCGCGCGGCAAAAATGGTTGTTGTTGACATTGATCACCCGGATGTCGGCCAGTTCATTCGCTGGAAAGTCCAGGAAGAACAGAAAGTCGCCGCATTGGTTGCCGGCTCGAAACTTGCCAGCAAATACCTCGGCGAGGTCATGGCTGCCTGTCAGAACCGCGATATGGACGACGACAATCGCTTCGATCCGAAGGAAAATCCTATTCTGAAAAAGGCGATTCTGGCCACACGGCGGGCCATGGTCCCTGAAAGTTATGTACAGCGTGTCATCCAATATGCAAAACAGGGATATACGGAAATTGATTTCCCAACCTACAATACAGATTGGGATTCCGAAGCTTATGTGACCGTTGCCGGACAGAATTCCAATAATTCGATCCGGGTCACCAATGAGTTCCTCGACAAAGTCCTCACCGATGGCGACTGGAACCTTGTCCGGCGCAAGGATGGTGTTGTATCGGAAACAGTAAAAGCCCGTGACTTATGGAATGATATTGGCGAATCCGCCTGGGCATCGGCGGACCCGGGTCTACAGTTTGATACGACGATTAACGATTGGCACACCTGCAAGGCCAGTGGCCGTATTAACGCTTCAAACCCGTGCTCCGAATACATGTTCCTCGATGATACCGCCTGTAATCTGGCCTCCCTCAATTTACTCACCTATTTAAAAGATGACGGCAACTTTAACGTTCCCGCCTTCGAACATTCAGTTCGCCTGTGGACCATGACACTTGAGATTTCCGTGTTGATGGCGCAATTCCCGTCGGAACAAATTGCCAAACTGTCCTACGAATTCAGGACACTGGGCCTTGGTTTTGCCAACATCGGCGGTTATCTGATGGCTTCCGGCATCCCCTACGATTCCGATCAGGCCCGCGCCATATGCGGAGCCATATCGGCAGTTATGACCGGTGTTTCCTACGAAACCTCGGCCGAGATGGCGGAAGAGTTGGGGGCTTTTCCTAATTACCAGGAAAACAGGGACCATATGCTCCGGGTGATCCGCAACCATCAACGGGCTGCCCATGGCAGCGAAAGCGGATATGAGGCCTTGGCCGTCTCACCGGTACCGCTGGTTGCTGATCAGTGTGATGATCAGGAACTGGCCGCCGCCGCCAGTTCCGCTTGGGACCGGGCTCTGGCGAAGGGTGAGGCCCACGGTTATCGCAATGCCCAGGTTTCCGTCGTTGCGCCGACCGGCACCATTGGATTGGTCATGGATTGTGACACAACCGGTATTGAACCTGATTTTGCCCTGGTGAAATTCAAGAAACTCGCCGGCGGCGGTTATTTCAAGATTATCAATCGGATGGTGCCATCGGCGCTGTCCAAGCTCGGTTATTCGGATGATCAGGTTCAGGAAATGATCGGTTACGCCGTCGGTCACGGCACTTTAAAAGACGCACCGGGAATCAATCTCGAGAAACTGCGCGCCGCCAGGTTCACGGAAGAAGCCATTGATCGGGTGCAAAACGCCCTTGGCGAAGCCTTTGATATCCGCTTTGTGTTTAACAAATGGACTCTTGGCGAAGCTTTTTGCACCGAGGTTTTGGGCATTGACGCAGCGAAACTTGAAGATGTTTCCCATGACATTCTTGAAAGCCTCGGTTTCACCAAAAAGGAAATCGAAATGGCAAACACTTACGTTTGTGGTGCCATGACCCTGGAAGGCGCGCCTTACTTAAAAGATCAGCACTTGCCGGTTTTTGATTGTGCGAACGCCTGCGGCCGGATCGGCAAGCGGTTTTTGAGTGTCGGCAGCCATATTCGCATGATGGCGGCATCCCAACCCTTTATTTCCGGGGCCATATCGAAAACCATCAATATGCCTAACTCGGCAACCATTGAAGATTGCAAAGACGCTTACATGCAATCCTGGCGTTTGGGGGTCAAAGCCAATGCCCTCTACCGCGATGGCTCAAAACTTTCACAACCACTGCAATCGTCACTTGTTGATGATGTTGATATTGAAGAAGAGACACTGCTTGAAAAGATCGCGGAAGCGCCCGCCGCGGCGCGGGCTGAAATCGTTGCCGAAAGGATTGTTGAGCGGTTTGTAACGGAACGGGTGCGGCCGCCGCATCGTCGCAAAGGATATACGCAAAAAGCCACGGTTGGTGGTCACAAAGTCTATTTGAGGACCGGCGAATACGAAGATGGACGGCTTTCAGAAATCTTCATTGATATGCACAAAGAAGGTGCGGCCTTCCGCTCCCTGATGAACAACTTTGCGATCGCAATTTCCATTGGGCTGCAATATGGCGTGCCGCTGGAGGAATATGTCGAGGCGTTTACCTTCACCCGTTTTGATCCCTCTGGAATGGTTACCGGGAATGACACCATTAAAATGGCGACGTCAATCCTCGACTACATGTTTAGGGAACTGGCGGTTTCCTACCTCGGCCGGAACGATTTGGCACATGTTGAACCCAAAGACCTATACCCCGACGCCATGGGGGAAGGTGCGACGGAAGGTAACCTGCCTGCGGAACATCGCGCCGGCACCATGGAAGTCGTAAATAAAGTCGCAAGCCGCGGATATATGCGCAACAATTTGCGCTTGATTAGTGGCGCTCTGGATCGCCAACACGCGGTCGCAGCAACGGGAACAGACGGCCCGGTCGTCAGCGCGGCAACACAAACGGCGGCACAATCGGAGCCTAAAATGCAGATGCCGGCGCAAGCGGACGCCGTATTTCAGACAACGTCCGGCGAGTCTCAGGTCATGGAAGCGCGGATGAAAGGCTACGAAGGTGACCCCTGCGGCGAGTGCGGTAACTTTACATTGGTCAGGAACGGCACCTGTTTAAAGTGCAATACATGTGGCGGAACAAGCGGTTGTTCTTAATTCGGGATTTAGTAAGGCAAAAATAACGAATCCTCCCTGGGAAACTCGGGGCGCGATTAGGAGGTCGTCTCTGTCGCCGCCCCATTTTTTTGCCCCATTTTTGAATCATTCGAATTTTTCGCCTATCGACAGACGCGGAAACCCCTTATACACTCCCCACAACAACGAGAGTGGTGCCCTTTGAGAATCGAGTTGGACATTTCGACGTCGCGCTTGCGGAGGGTGTATTTTCTAAATCAGCGTCCACGAAGGGACGAGAGTAAGTATGGGCAATAAGAACTACCGTATCTTTATCGTCGATGACGACCCCTTAGCCGTAAAGGTTATGACCGTGCTGCTTGAGGAAGCTGGACACACCATTTCGTCTACCATTGATAGCCGTATTGCGTTTGATTTAATTCTCGACATGAAACCAGATTGCGTTGTCTGCGATTTGATGATGCCGGAAGTGGATGGTTTGCAACTCTGCAAAATGATTACCAATCACAACGACCTTTCGGCGACAAAGTTTATTATGGTTTCTGCCAAAGCCTATGAATTTGATCAAAAACGATCCTTTTCCTTTGGTGCCCATGGTTACCTGCGCAAACCACTTAACACGGAGACCTTCCCCGATCAGGTGAGCCGCATTCTCGACGACCATATAGACTTGCGATTTTGGGGCGTTCGCGGGACCCTGCCCGTATCCGGTGAGAACATAAATAAATACGGTGGCAATACGTCCTGCATTTCGCTCGAATTTCCACGCCAACAGCTTTTTGTGTTCGACGGAGGGAGTGGCATCAAGGTCCTGGGCGACTGGCTCATATCCCAGCAACGCAAACGGATACAGGCAAAAGTATTTATTTCGCATCCCCATTGGGATCACATCAACGCGATTCCATTTTTCGCGCCGCTATACCAACAGGGCAACGAGTTCGAGATATTGGGCGCTAATCAGGGTGACAATACCATGCGTGAACTGATTTCCGCACAAATGGACGGCGTATACTTTCCAATTACCCTGACTGAATTTGCCGCACGTGTCTATTTCCGTGACCTTGAAGAAGAATGTATTCAGGTCAACGATATTGAAGTCCAAACAATGTTGCTCAGTCACCCGGGCAAATGCCTGGGGTATCGGGTTAATTATAATGGCCGGTCAATTTGTTATATTACGGACAATGAAATGTTCCATACGGATAGTGAATATTACTCGCCACACTACGAAAATAAACTTCAGGATTTTTGTCGCGACGCGGATGCATTAATTACCGACACGACCTATACGGATGATGAATATGTCTCAAAAGTCGGTTGGGGCCATTCCTGCATCAGCAAAGTGGCCAACCTAGCCGACAACGCAAATGTAAAATCCCTTTATCTCTTTCACCATGATCCAGATCAGTCGGATATTGACATCGACAATAAACTGGCTTCCGCCGTTAGTTTACTGTCGAAACGCAATTCGACTACCGAAGTGCACGCACCACGCGAAGGTGATCGGGTTACCATATAAACGCTTAACTTGTTGAGGTCTTACATGTCTGGAAAAATTGATGAACGGCTTGCCGAGCTAGGAATCGCACTACCGACTCCCGCGACACCGGCTGCCAACTACGTTCCCTATACCATTTCGCAAAATACGGTCTTCGTTTCTGGACAGATCACCATGTGGGACGGCGAACTACAATATGTGGGTTGTGTCGGTGACGATTTGACGACATACGATGGATATCAAGCCGCCCGCATTTGCGGCCTCAATTTACTGGCCCAACTGAAGGTCGCCTGTGATGGTAATTTAGATCGCGTTACCCAGGTGCTGAAATTGGGCGGGTTCGTAAAATGCCGCCCCGATTTTGGCGACATGCCTCAGGTCATAAATGGTGCATCGGATTTGATGGCCGAAGTATTTGGCAAGGAAGTTGGGGCTCATGCACGTTTTGCTGTTGGTACGGCGTCCCTGCCCTTCGGTATTGCAACCGAGGTGGATGGTCTGTTTGAGATCCGTTAGGGTATTTCCGGTGGTTATTAAATCGCTAAAAGGGCGCTGAAAAGGCCCGCACAGTGACGACTGATCCGCGCGGCCCCCGTGGCCTTCAAGGTATTCTATCCTTTGCTTTATTCTTATTCTGGAATCCTTTGATCTTCACAAACCAACCGTCGAATTATAAGGCATAACTTTACGTCGGGTAGCCCGGTTGGCCGACACCCATTTAAGGACAATTCTACTCATGAACCCGTTATTGGAATTCGTTGACAATGCAAAAAAGAATTCCCGATCGGCGTTTACCATTTTTAAATCCGTATGCCGGGATGTTTCGACGAAGACCGGTTCCAACCGTGTCAGCATCTGGGATTTGGACGACGATGAAAGTTTCATCAAGTGCGCCTGTTATTACAATGCCGTCGACGAAACCTACACGGATGGGCAAAAATTGTATACCAAGGACCATCCCAAATATTTCAGGACAATCGTCGAGGAAAATGTGATTGTCGCACCAAATGCCCGTACCCAACCGGTAACCGCAGAGCCGACGGACCCCTAATTTTTAGACAATGACATCTACTCCCTGCCTGATCTCATTCTCTACAAGGACTTTCTGCCCATTGGCGTTATTTGCTGCGAAAATGCCGGAACGCATCGGGAATGGACGGATGAGGATGTTCATTATCTTCGTTCCATTTCCGCCCTCATTTCCTTCTATTTTGTTGGCGGCTGTACCGCACCTACCCTGGCAATCCTTGAACCCGGCTTAACCCTCCGCCCGCCGTGCCGCCTGCCCAAGGCATTCTCAAGTTGATGTATAGTCATTTCGGTAATTATAACGTTACTCTGAACCCGTCGGGACATTCGCTGGTGCATTACGATTTGATCGTTTGTCGTGCAATCAAACGCCGCATAATGGCCCTGTAAATTAAAACCCCGCCTGAAAGATCTAACCAACGCGCTGTAATACTCCGTTGACGCATCTATTTAGCGTTGACCTACTCAGTCCCACACCATATTAGAACCATTTGACAGATGCTGGCACCGGCGCGTTCAATAGCGAACCATAGTGGAACGGCACCGGAGGCGCATATAATGAAGCCCCTGCAAGATGGATTTCTAAATTACTCGGCAGACACGAAGCGTCTGCCTGATTTCGATGCTGCACTGATCGAAGAACATGGACTGCGGTTTCCACTTGAGTGCTGGCGACAGGATGAAACCCGCCTTTCCGGCCCCTATTGGAAAGATGTGGACCTTATGGATCTTCCAGACGATCTCCGGCGCGGGACCATGGTTGCAGATTTCGATGCCACAACTGCTGACTATTTTATTCGCTATTGGGGTGAGGACCTGGTTATGGCATTCGGGATTGAGCTTTCCCAATGGTGGTTATCAAAGGCCGAACATAACGGGGTCATGAACAGTTTCGTCGCGTCGGCTAGGCAGGTGATTGAGACGGCAGAACCCCTATTTCTTGTTCATGAAGTCACCTCTCCAAGCGGTATTCGTCGGCGCTTCCCTGTCCTTCGAATGCCGCTTTTCAACCAAGCGGGGCAGGCAGATAAAATCATGACCGTTGAAAACATCCAGTTGTGTATTTCTAAACTCAATAGCGCTCTCTAAAGTGTGCGCTCGGCCACAGCCACTTAATTCATTCACACCTTTAAGTATGCGTAAGTACGCGAACGAAAATTTGAGTAGCGCGTTGCGTTGGCGCAATAAAACGCCAAAAAACTCGATTTCCACCCCAGGTCAATTGCGTGTATTCGCTCAACAGGGCAATGGACCTAAATCGGTTTGATGCCAATCTCCTTGTAAAAGTGGGTCAGAAAGGCGGTTTTGAAGGTGCCGGTTTTTTTAAGTTCCCGTCGTTTGTTGCGGGTCGCTGCAAGCTCAATATTGCCGTCACGGATAACCACGCCATAAACGTCGTGGGCATAGGAAAGCGTAATCAATTCATTCACGACATCTCTTAGAACTTTTTCCGGGTCGCGTTCCAGCGCATTGCCAAACCCCCCGGCACCGGCCTGAATGTGGATAAATTCATCGCCTTTGACCATCGGCACGCTTTCCATGGGGCAAACCGGCAATAATTTTTGCCCACCAGCGGAATTGATGATGTTCCATGACGGTGTTCCGGGCAGGCCGTCAGATAACCCATAGGGTGTCACGTTACGCCTGTCGGAGCGCATGATCAGTTTGGCATCGTCCGCCAGCAGACGATAGCCCCGCTGCAGGGCGGCACCGCCCCGGTTGCGTCCCGGCCCGCCGGAGTTCTGAACGAAGGCATATTTTGTAATCTCAATGGGCTGGCGGGTTTCCAATAGCTCTATCGGCGCATTGCCCAGGTTGGCGGCCGGGTTCGAGATGCCCTCCTGGCCATCGCGCGCCATGGACCCGCCCCAGGCCCCCATCAGGCCACCAGAGACCATGAAGGGTTTGTTGTTGTGGTCCCGGCCGGCGATGTGTGGTGCCGATGACCCGCCTTCATTGGCGGCCGGAATGCGCTCCGGCAGGATCTGCGCAAAAGCACCAAGAAGTGTGTCAAACATTCGAAAGCACGTTATTCCGCGTGCGCCACAGGCCGCCGGTTCAACCGGATTAACCAGCGAACCAACTGGGGCAGTCGCCGTAATCGCCCGCATGTACCCTTGGCAATTGGGGATCGTTCCACCGATAGCGCATCGCACCGCCAGATACGACATGGCATTGGTCGTTGGAAAAGTACCGTTAATGGCAAATTTAACCTGATCAGATGTTCCCGCCCAATCGATCAGCACCTGATCTCCGGCAATGGTCAGGTTCACCCGCAACCAAATGGGCTCCGGGTCCTCACCCATACCATCCAAACAGTCTTCAAAGAAAAACGTCCCGTCCGGCAGCTCTGCAATCTCGGCCCGGATCAAGCGCTCCGCATAATCATGTAATTCTTCCATATACCGTCGAAATTTTTCCGCCCCATGAGTTTTGATCAGCGCCTGCATCGCCTGTTCGCCATTGTTGCAGGCGGCAATTTGGGCCCGGATATCTCCCATAACATTGACCGGTTCCCGGGTATTTTTTTCGATCAAGCGGAAAATCGCAGTGTTTGGTTTGCCCGCGTCATAGAGTTTGAGGGTCGGAATTCGCAATCCCTCCTGATATATCTCACTTGCGTAGACACCCATGCCGCCGGGAGCAATGCCACCGACGTCGGACTGGTGGGCAAGGGTCCCGACAAAGGCTTCGAGCGTTCCGTCAACAAAAACCGGCTTAATGATGTAAAAATCTGGCAGGTGCATTCCCCCAGACCCGTAGGGGTCATTAAAAATGAAAACGTCGCCCGGGAAGAAATCCCCTTCATATAGAGCTGTCAGCTTTTGCATGGCATCGGGAAAGGAGCCTAAATGAACCGGCGTGGTCAACCCCTGCGCAACGGTTTGTCCTTTATGATCGAACACGGCGGTCGAATAATCCATTGAGTCGCGGACAATATTGGAATAGGCAGAGCGCATGATAACCAACGCCAGTTCATCGGCGATGGCACCGAGGGCATTTTGAATAATTTCCAAAGTTATCGGATCAATCTTCATCTGCATTATCCAACTGCCATGAAATCAAAACGTTATTTGCGCCATCGATACCTGCCGTCCAATCGGGCGGGACAACAATTGTCGAATCGTATTCCTCGACGATGACCGGGCCCGCCCTATGGTTTCCGATCAGGTCCGCCCGTGTGATGATCGGGGTGTTCAATGTGCCATCGTCTGCACCGAAATAAGCCAACCGTTTAACATCGGGTCCGGACAACGGCGGCACCGCAATGCTTGGCGGTGGCTCGGATTGATCACCTGCCACCTTGGCGATGATCCTTAAATTGACAATTTCAACCGGCTCCTGTTCGGCTTTGTGAGAATAGGTCCGGTTGTGTTCCTCATGAAACTTTGCTACCATTTGATTGGCGTCAATTGGCCTGCCTGTATCGAGCGCAACCGTCAGTTCAAAAGCCTGTCCCGCGTAGCGCAGGTCCGCCAGACTTTGCACACTGATATGAGCCGGATCAAAACCCTCATCGATAAGGGCTTGCGTCGCTGATCTGGCGAGATTATCAAATATCAGGCGCACCTGTTCGATCTCAATTTCATGAACCAACCCGGCAAACGACTTGACCCGTTCGTGGGTATTGTCGGCCACCAGGAGGCCGTATGAGCTGAGCACACCGGGATTGGGCGGGATCAATACAGTTGTCATTCCCAATTCACGGGCAATCGCCGCCCCCACAATGGGACCGTTGCCGCCAAATGCGATCAAGGCATAATCACGGGGATCACGGCCGCGATAGGTTGAGACGGATTTAACGGCGCGAACCATGTTCGACACGGCGACGGTGAATACACCGTAAGCGGCCTCAGAAAGCGGTTTGTTGAGGGCCTGGCAGACCTGTTGCTCAAGCGCCCGAACGGCCTTATTCGCGTTAAGTTTAAGCGCGCCACCAACAAGATGATCCGGATTCAGGTACCCCAAGGAAAGGATGGCATCGGTCAAGGTCGCCGTTTTGCCGCCGGCGTCATAGCAAACCGGCCCCGGAACCGATGCGGCACTCTCGGGCCCTACTTTCAGCAACCCTCCTTTATCAAAACTGATATGGCTGCCGCCGCCAGCACCAATTTCGGAAACATCAATAAACGGCAGTTTGATGGCGTACCCGGCCCCTTTGACCAGCTTGCTTGAGAGGTTGATACCGGCGCCAATTTCATATTCACTGGTGCGCGTCGGTTCACCATTTTCGACAATTGCAGTTTTTGCCGTCGTTCCCCCGATATCGAGCGTAACGACTTCCAGTAATCCGGCTTTCTTGGCAATGTGCGCCGCCGCAATAACGCCTGCCGCCGGGCCCGATTCAACCAGATAGGCGGGTTTGGAAATTGCCGCTTCAAGGCTCATTCGACCACCCGCCGACTGCATCACATGAAAGGATTTGCGAATGCCCATATCATCCAGACGGGTCTTCAGGTTGGTCAGATAACTGTTCATTACTGGACCGAGAAAGGCGTTTACAACCGTCGTACTGGTTCTCTCGTATTCGCGAATTTCCGGCAGGACTTCAAAGGAATAACAGACAAAAATTTCCGGTGGTAATAGGTCTTGAAGTATATCCTTTATGCGTTGCTCGTGGATCGGATTGGCATAGGAATGCAGCAGGCATACGGCGATGGCCCCGACCCCGGCATCAATAAATCGCCGGGCCGCCGTCTCGACGGATTTTTCATCAAGTGGCAACCGAACCTGACCACCGGCACCAATGCGTTCACGGACCTCAAGTCTCATTTGTCTGGGCACCAGGGGTTTTGGTTTTACATAATCAAGATTGTAAAGTTCGGGCACACGAATACGCCTGAATTCCAGAACATCACGAAAACCTTGCGTCGTAATAAGCCCCGTCTTCGCGCCCTTGCCTTCCAGTACAGCGTTGGTGGCAACGGTCGTCGCGTGAACAACTTCGTCGACCTCGACCGGAAGTATGTCGTGCTCGACAAACAAATTCTCCAACCCTTCAGAAATTGCACGCCCATAGTCGTCAGGCGTTGAAGAAATTTTTTTGGTAAGAATATTACCATCGTGATCCAACAGCACGATATCGGTGAAGGTTCCGCCAATATCAATGCCAACTCGGTAGGCGTTTTTTGAACCGGATCGCATAATGGTACCCCTCAGATTTTCATCAGAATGCGATCAAGAAAATCTTGGGCACGCTTGGAATGCGGGTTGGAAAAAAAGTCGTCGGTCTCTTTGCGCTCAACAATTTTTCCGTCGTCCATAAAGATGATCTCATCGGAAACTTCGCGGGCAAATACCATTTCATGGGTCACCACCAGCATCGTCATACCATCTTTGGCGAGGTCACGCATGACACGGAGAACTTCAACAATCATTTCCGGATCGAGGGCGGAAGTCGGTTCATCAAACAGCATCAGCTTGGGCTCTAAGGCCAAGGCGCGGGCAATCGCCGCGCGTTGCTGTTGTCCGCCGGAGAGTTCCGCCGGGTACTTTTTCGCCTGATCGGCAATGTCAACCCGCTCTAACAGAGTATGCGCCAGAGCCTCCGCATCGGCTTTTGATTTTCCCTTGGCGTGGCGCGGTGCCAGGGTAATATTATCGAGGATAGACATGTGGGGATAAAGCTCGAAATGCTGAAACACCATGCCGATGTTGGAGCGCAAAGCGGCAATATTCGGGCATTCGCGAAGGCTCTGGCCTTCGAATAAAACGTCGCCCTCCTGAAACTCTTCAAGTCGGTTGATGCAGCGCAAAAGTGAACTTTTACCCGAGCCACTGGGCCCACATATGACAACACATCGGCCTGACGAAAAGCTCGTAGAGATGTTGTCCAGCGCCTTGAATTTCTCATACCAAAGACTCAAATCCCTGATATCGACTAAAGGGTCCGTCATTTATGTCCTCACTTGTCGTTTTTCCAGTTGTCGTGCCAGGCTGGAGCCTGCAAAACAAACAACGAAGTACACGAATGCGGCAAATGTATAGAGTTCAGCCGGGCGCAGGGTGACTTCGGTAATCAGGAACGTCGAGTTCAGGAATTCCCTGAGCCCGACCACATACGCAATGGTCGTGCCTTGAAAGACAATGACGCATTCGGTAATCAGGGCGGGCATCATATTTCGCAGGGCCTGGGGCAGGATAATCATGCGCATGGTTTGAAAATAGGTCAGTCCGGTTGACAGCCCGGCCTGAATTTGGTTGCGGCCGACGGACTGAATGCCGGAGCGGATAATTTCCGTAAAATAGGCAGAGAAGAAAACCACGAAGCCGATCATCACCGAAGCAAAATCACCAACCGGTTTGCCGGTTATCAAGGGCACCAAAAAGAAAAACCAAAAGACAATCAGGATCAACGGATTGGAACGCATGGCATTGACAAATATCGCCGACGGATACCGCACCCACCGCCGGGTACTGATCCGGCCAACGGCAATCAAACAAGCCAGTGGAAACGCAAAAATCACCACCAGCGTGGCAAGTTTTACGCTCATCCATAACCCCTTCATGAGGAACGGAAGATTGTTGATGATTACACTCCAGTCCATTCTTCTATATCCTCATTTCTTGGCAATCAGGCCTGGAATTCTCAGGCGATGTTCGAGCCAGCCCATAAACAGAACGACCGTGGCCGTGGTCGTCATGTAGGTGACCGAGGCGACGGAGTAGGCCTCGATGCCGTGAAATGACCAAGCTTCAATGGACTTGGCGGCACTGGTAATCTCAGACACACCGATGGTCAGGGTCAGGGCCGAATTCTTAAATATTGTCAAAAATTCTGACGCGATGGTCGGTATCATCACCCGAAACGCGTAGGGAATAATAACGTAGCGATACATCTGCACCTGGGTTAACCCGGAAGACGTTGCAGCATCAAACTGTCCCTTTGGAATTGAAGAAATCCCGGAGCGAATATGCTCGGCGACGCGGGCCGCCGTGAATAAAGAAAGCGCCAGCAGTGCTGTCAGAAAAGGAACATGGGGTAAACGGTTCCACGACATCATCCAGTCGTGCGGCAACATTAATGGAAAAACGAAAAACCAGACAAACAGCTGCACCAGCAAGGGGATATTACGGAAGAATTCGACGTAAACCGTACCGATGAAACGCAGCATCGGTGATCGTGTCATGCGGATGGTGCCAATAAAGATACCGATCATCAACGCAATGCCCCAGGCCATCAATGAGAGATAGACGGTGTTTATAAAACCCTCAATGATCCATTCCCGGTAAGGATCCTCAAGCAACATCGGCCAGTCGAAATCATATTTCAGGGTCATGGCACTTGCCCGGCATTTTTCAGCCTGCAAAGTGCTTCACCGATGCGCTCCAGACCACGTGATATCTCGTTGACGTCGGTTTTGAACACCAGTCTCACATGGCCCTCGCCAGCGTCGCCGAAGGCCGAGCCGGGGATCGTTGCGACACGCGCCTGATCAAGCAGATAGCGCGACATATCGATCGAACTCATGCCATATTTGCTGATATTGGGAAAAGCAAAAAACGCCCCTTCCGGCATAAAGCAGCTGACCGAGTTCATATTTCTCAAGCCAGTAACCATGGCGTTTCTCTGGTCTTGGTAATTGGCGACGATTTCGCGTAGCGGCAGATCACCCTCACCAACGCCGGCGGCAATAGCTGCCTGCACACCCGCTTGGGCAAACGTAGTCGGGCAAGTAACCAGATGTGTATGTATAGAAAGAATTTGATTGATAATATCGGCGTTTGCGACAATCCAACCCACCCGCCAACCGGCCATATTATATATCTTGCTAACCGTTTGCGCGGTAATCGTGCGCTCAGCCATTCCCGGCAATGAGGCCATGGAGACGAATTTATTGGTGTCATAGACGAAATGTTCGTAGGCCTCGTCCATCAGGACATAAATGTTGAACTCTTGGGCAAGCGCCGCGATTTCCAGCAGCTCATCGCGGTTCAGGCAACGACCCGTGGGGTTATGCGGATTACAGAGAAGCAGCACCCGGGTGTTTGCTGTGATCCGTTGACGGTAACTTTCAACCGTTGAGCGGAAACCATGCTCCTCTGACAACGGCACTGCAACGGGCGTGGCACCGGTTATATGGATCATCGGCGCGAAACTGATCCAACCTGGATCGTCTAGCAAGACCTCATCACCACGGTCAACCAACACAAGAAGAGCCGTTAAAACCCCCTGCTTGGCGCCGATGGTAACGACAATATTGGTGTCTGGATCTGCCGTGATATCATTCTCTGTTGCCAGCTTGTCTGCTATCACTTGGCGCAGTCCGGGAAGGCCACGGGAATTGGAGTAAAAAGACCCCTCCGCATCATTTACCATGAGCGTGGCCGCTTCGCGCGCTACAGTTGGTGTGTGACCCTGATGCCCAAAATCGACGACATCAACACCGGAGCGGCGAAGCTTTTTGACTTCGGCGATAACCGCCAGAGACTGAGAAGACGTAATGTTAGCCATGCGATCTGCGAATTTCATAGGTATCATTACAGTTCCCGTTGAAGGCCCAATTCAGGCGTTGGAATAAGGCCGCCCGGCCGGACCACAGCCCTAACAGCCGTGCCCATCTTCTCGTATCTTATACAATAACGGTGTGCGGGAAGATAAATTCCTCCCACCCGTGAGGCAAATGTTCAGCTAGTTGGAATCCAGGAACTTCTCGGCCCCCCAGGAACACTGGTTATAGACAAGCGTCCGCACGGTATCGGATTGAACTTTCTGATACCCAGCCTTTGGATTGTCACCCGAGAACCACTCATCCCAAAGTTTCTCATAACCGCCGGTTACGATGAAATAACACAGTGAGTGATCAACCATATCTTTCCAGTTTGAATCATCTTCCGGCAGAATAATGCCGTTCAGATTGCAAAATAGGGATGGCCCGTTGACTTGCCAGTCATCTGGATTGGGAGACTTTGCAGCCATGCTGACCAAAGTATCTCTGAGCGTGACATGAACATCTGTTTTGCCCTGAGACATTGCGAGGAACCCGGTTGAGTGTTTGTCGAAAGGAACGACAATCGCCGGAGGATTAAGTGTACCGGCTTTTCCAAGCGCCGTGATGTAACGTTCCTCATTACTGCCTTTCGTTACACCAACGCGTTTGCCAGCCAAGTCGGCAGTGGTCATGATACCACTGTCCTTTGCGGACAGTTTTTCCACGCACACACCGTTATTAATAACCGAAAAATCGATCACATCTTCGCGTTTAACCGAACGACCGGTGGTGCCGAGCACCCAGTCAAGTGTGCCGTTTGCGATCAAAGGAATTCGTGTCTGCGGCGTGATTGGTTTAAACACCAGCTCGAGTTCCATGCCGATCTTTTTTTCGATGATTTTATGGATGGCCCGGCTCAGGTCCATCGACCAGCCAACCCAATTGCCATCGGCATCAATATACCCGTAAGGCGGAGCCGACTCTCTGGTGCCGACAAGTATTTTCTTGTCGCGTTTGACTTTGTCGAGAACACTTTCGGCCAAGACGTCAAGACTGAAACTGCCGCTACCGGCGAAAATCGCCAAAGCGACCGTCGATTTAATGAGTTTAGAAAAATTCATCAATTTTCTCCCTGGTTCCATGATCAGATTTATGCTTACCCCTAAAAAATCCTATCTTATTGGTTTTTATTTAACGTTGACAAATTAAAAGACTTGAACCCTGTGTTGAGTTAAACTGATCTCCAAGGAGGCTAAATTTGTCCAAACATCCCCCCCTGCGCGCCCTTGCCGTGTTCGAAGCCGCCGCACGAAATGGCAGTTTTTGGCGTGCTGCCGATGAACTGAATATTACGAAATCCGGTATCAGCCACCATATTAAGGCGCTGGAGAATTTTTTGGACACAAAACTATTTGTTCGCCTCAATCGGGGCGTGCGGCTGACCGTTGAAGGGGTGACCTATTACGAAGCCATTCACGAGGCCTATCGCCATATTGATGACGGGACACAGCGTTTACTGGGCAGCCCGCAACGCGAAACCCTGACCGTCCAATGTGGCGTCAGCTTTGGCTACCGGTGGTTGACACCGAGGCTTCCGTTGTTCCTATCGGAAAACCCTGGCATTGATTTACGGATCGTCACACCCTCCGCCAAATTGGAAGACCGCTCCGACGCAGTTGATATTGAAATCCGTTATGGACCGGCATCAGAACCCGGTATGCATGTCGAATCCCTGTTTGAGGAAAACATCGTTCCCATGTGCAGCCCGGCCCTCTTGAAGGGCAGCAGCCTTCGGGACCCGGGAGATTTAAGTAAATTCAGGCTCATTGAATCTGAACTGAGTGAATATTCCTGGTCATCGTGGTTATCGGCCAACCACATCGGAATTTCAGATTTTTCACGCCTGCGGTTCGATAACATTATGCTGGCGCTGCAGGCCGCTGTCTCCGGTCTCGGGATCGCGCTGGAAGGAGACTTTCTGGCCAGCGAAGAACTGGCGGCCGGACGCTTAGTGGTTCCGCCCGCCCTGCGTGGCCTGGTCGCACGAAAATCTCTGCGGCATTTTATCGTTCCGGAAACTCAGGCCTATACAGATAAAGTACAGATCTTTCGCGACTGGATATTTCGCATGATTGACAGCTAAACAAGAGTATCCACCCTGCCCATGTCCCTATACGGATCCCTTCCGGGTTAATATTATTCGTTGAGTTGACGAGGCCGATCAGCTTTCGCCCCGCGCCACGCCCTCCTGGTTTTCTTCGAGGATAAATAAATGACATAAACGCCAATTCATTAACCGGCTGGTAATTATTCGCTTGGGACGGGTCAGTTCGGCTGCCGGGAAGCCCCCTCAACCAAAAGATATTAACCCTTGCATATAAATCTGATAAATTTATCCCTGTGGATATGGCACCGGGCGGGTTCGCCGGCGCAGTGGTGCCCATTCGTAAAAACCCGTCGACATGCGCCGGTTCCCTGTTTTCTGATTGCTTTTTTATATCGGGGTTAAAGAGATTACCGGGCCAAATCAGAACTCCTGTTGCAGAGGACATGAATGGTCAGCAGCAGCCCACGTGGAACGGTGCCTTTCGGGCGCGACCTAACTTTGCTTCATTGCGCGCCCGGCTGGTGAGGTAAGCTCACAAAAAAGGTTGACCCAACGCCTTCTACAGAATCAAATCTGAGCTCCCCGCCCATGTTTTCGACCAGAGCTTTGCTGATCGATAAACCAAGACCAGTTCCGGAAAACTTACGTGTCGCCGAGGGGTCAAACTGGGTGAAGGCCTCGAAAATTTTCGGTTTGAATGCATCAGGAATCCCTAACCCTGTATCACTGACGCCGACGACCACCTTGCCGTTTTCATTTTCAACGAAGATTTTCACTTTGCCGCCGGGATTGGAAAACTTGGCCGCATTCGACAGCAAATTTCGCAACACCTGTTCAAATCGATGTTTATTGATTTTTGCGAACGCTGGATAATCCGGACGGGCAAAGCTGAATGTCACCGAATGGGTGGTCGCAAACCCCAGATTGTCATTGACAGTCTCTGCGGTCAGCGAACAAACGTCCTGTATGTCGGCTTCGAAGGTCAACGCGCCAGAAGAGATTTTTTCGTAATCCAGCAACTCATTGATCAACAGTAGCATGGCATCAGTATTGCGCATTGAGATTTCAAAAAGTTCTTTGTTTTCTGCCTTGCCGTCCGTTTCGGCAATTGAATTCATCAGCCCGAGGGCACCTTTGATAGATGTCAGCGGCGTGCGCAGTTCGTGGCTCATGGTGGCAAGAAAATTTGATTTGGCGCGGTTGGCTTCTTCGGCATACTTTTTGCTGGCACGCAGTTCCTCTTCATTTTTTTTGGTCTTTGTTATATCGGTACAAATCGCAATATATTGAAAAATCTGCCCCCGCTCGTTGAGAAACGGAACGATTGTGCTGGCCTCCCAATAATACTCCCCATTCTTGGCCCGGTTCTTGATCTCACCGTGCCAGGTTTTACCGCTGGAAATTGTCTGCCAAAGTTGGCTAAAAAATTCAGGTAGATGTTGGTTTGATTTCAGAATCCGGTGATTTTGACCAACCAGCTCTGCGATTGAATATCCGCTAATGTCGGCGGATTTTTGATTGGCGAAACTGATTGTTCCATCAACGTCAGCAATGCTGACGATCGCATGTTCATCCAAGGCAAGCCTGAGAGATTGTACTTTGGATTTGGCAAGCTGGTTAAAAACGCGTGCTGCGTCCAGAATTTCCGTAATTTCCAGACTGTCTGACTGGCGTGGATCCGGGACCTGAATTTCCGTGTCGAAAAAAGCGACGTCATGCATCGTTTTTGCGGCATCGGCGATGGGTCTGGAAACAAGTTTGTTAACGAAAAAGATAAGAGTTCCGGCAACGAAGACAACGAGCAGAATTGAATAAATGACAATTTCAATAAAAATCGTCCGGAATTCGCCAAATTCGGCTGACGCATTGTAAGCAACGGAAAACCCGCCGATCACCTCACCCGCCTTAATTCCCATATCTTTTCCGTGACAGGTCATACATATGGGATCCTCAGCCGGTCCCTGCCCCATAACGACCGGCACCGTATAGCGGTAGAGGTTTCCCGGCATAAACCGACCGACCGGTACTCCGGCTTCCAGTGCCAACTGGTCAACGTCGTCCGTTGGCGGTTCAATCTCCTGGAAGCCAAATTTAACCTGATAGTCGACCACTTTTGGCGCCATTATCATCCAGATATTCATCTGCTTCTGGGTCTTCGACAAATATTCCAAAGAACCATTAAAAGCCTTGAGGACAGGATTGTTGTCTTCTTTGTCGCCGCGGTGCTTCATCGCTTGTGTATGGCCCGCTTCCAATGCGAGAAGGACCCGTGCGGCCTTGTCATGAACACTCAGCTCGAGCCGGCTTTTTTCCGTTACATAGAATAAACCAAGCCCGGCCAGCAGGCTGATTCCAAGAACTGCAGAAACAAATATCGATATTTTTGTTCCAATTCGTGTCCGCTTGCTCATATACAATCTAATCCTGCTCAACGGCGCCAAATAGAAATTATTCTTTCGGGGAATCGGTCTGGTATTCGAAGCGATTTTACAACTTTATAGAGATCAAGTCGACGCCCAATCAAACGATCTCATGCCAGGTGCTGCCGGGGACACCAGGCGGGTTCGCCAGCGCGATGGTGCCCATCCACCGAATAGGACGGTTTCGCTGATGACAGGATCTTAGAAATTATCTCCAGGACCTTCAGCGCTTTTCGATGACCACGGTGCCGAGCCGACGTCAGGCCTTACATTCGTCACCGGAACAGAACGTGTAAAGTATTGATAATAAATGTTTTAGTGACAAGGCAACGCCTATCCCTGACGCTCCGCCTGTTGCCGCATTATTTTTATTATTTTGCCGTTCATTAAATGATTTCGAATAAGTCATGTCACAACTGCGGTCATCATTTGATCAAGAAATTAGTACTTTGTGGGCATTTCCGAAAACATAGGACGTACCTTGATGGGGTAGAAACAATCTGATTTATTGATCGCGCTATCAATCTGGGACCAATAACGTCCAATCATACGGGCTTTGTATTAACGGCATTTAGGTTGAATACCTACAAACCCATAACCGAAGACGTCATCCCTGCCCTTTTTCCCCAAATCGACAGACTTGCGCTGCAGTGCGGACCGCAGGGTTGAAGTTTTCCGACGTCCCTTGTAGGCAATTTCCGATGCCAGCAGTGCAGCAATATAGGGCGACGCAAAGGACGTCCCACTCATGACTTTTGTCCCGCCCGGAATGGCCGTGAAAATACGCACACCGGGCGCGGCAAAATCGATATATTTGCCCGAATTTGCGTGACTGTAGATTAGTTTTTTCGCGTTTACCGCGGTTACGGCAACGACGTGTTTATAAGCGGCCGGATAGGCCGGTTTGTCAGACCTGCCCCAATTGCCCGCCGCTGCAACAAGGACCACACCACGTTTTTGCGCCTTGTCGAAAGCAAACCTCAGAACTTTGTTGTCGGTTCCGGCGACGCTGAGATTAACCGCATGAACCTTGGATTTTGCAAGCCAGTTCAAAGATTTTAGCAGGCCACGGCCGGTTCCTGCCTTTTTGCCATTTTTTTTCGTTTCAAACATACTTGCTGCAAACAACTCGGCTCCCGGCAAAAGCCCACCCCACCTGGGTTTTCCGACCAGCATCGACGCGACGGCTGTGCCGTGAACTCGGGGTCCCGGTTTTTGGCCCTTGGAATGGAAGGAACGGAACCTGACATTTTGGCCTTTGAGTGCCGCATGGTTGCCATCGACACCGGAATCAATCATGCCCAGACGGACGCCGCGTCCACAGCTTGCTTTCGCATTTCGCCAGCCCATGGCACCTCTCGCATGGGTGCCCCTGGCCTGGGTTTCAAAAGTGTGGTTTGCGTCAACGAGGGCGCCGGGGAAACGGCGGCTCAGTTCCTGCACGGCCTGTGGTACCGTTTTGCCTCTGGGAATTTTGACAACGGCAACCGTCAGCCCCAGCCCCTCCATCTGACTTTGTTCAATGACTTGATAGCCAAGGCCAGCACTGGCCGCGGGGAAACCGGGCGGCGGATTGGCGACAAGCAATTGGTCCCGTTCAAACTGATTGGAGGGGTCCTTGGGATCCGCATGGAAAAGATGGTTTGGGATACTTTTTGCATTATTCGGCGTCGCGTCAGCCGGCTTGACGGTTGTTATCTTCCCCGATTCTAAGATGCTAATCTTGGCTTCGCTGCGGCTTGCGCTCCATCCGGAAATTGCCACGATTAAAAGGAGGCCCACTGTTTTACTCGTCATTAGGTGCTTCCCGTGCCGATAACACCCCACGAAGTCATCAGTCAAAAAAGGTTTATCGCCATTTGGTCCTTGCCATCTCCTATTATTACCCTCAAATCTAGATCATGCCAGATGGAAGTGAACAGATCACCGTAAAGGTCATCCCGTCGATTTCTGACGTTTCGCCAGAAGCTTGGGATCACTGCGCCGGAACGTCACATCCCTTTACCCGGCACGCCTTTTTAAGTACCCTCGAAGACAGCGGTTCAGCAACCGCCGCAACCGGCTGGCAGGCGCAGCATATGATTATCGAATCCCCGGGCGGTGGCCTTTTGGGCGCAGCCCCGTTGTACCTGAAAAACCATTCCTATGGCGAGTATGTGTTTGATTGGGGATGGGCCGATGCCTTTGAACGGGCCGGCGGAAATTATTATCCAAAATTACAGTGTTCGGTCCCTTTCACACCGGTAACGGGATCTCGGTTCCTGATCCCCGAGGCCGTTGATGAAAACGATGCAAAGGACTTGCGACGGGCGTTGGGTGGCGCAATGATTCAGTTGGCGGAGCGCTTAGGTGTATCTTCCATCCATGTGACGTTTTCCACCAAACAGGAATGGAAATTATTGACCGATGTGGGGTTTTTGCAAAGAATTGGCCAACAATTCCATTGGCACAACCGAAATTACAGCAATTTTGATGCCTTTTTAAACGATCTGACATCGCGTAAACGAAAACAAATTCGCAAGGAACGCAGAGCTGTAGCAGATAATAACCTGACAATTCGGGCCCTCACTGGTACGGAAATAAAAGAGCGCCATTGGGATGCTTTTTATAAGTTTTATTTATCAACAACTGATAAAAAATGGGGCTCCAGCTACCTGACACGGTCGTTTTTTTCCCTTTTGGGCGAGCGAATGGCTGAACAGGTGGTTCTTTTTGTGGTTGAGGACGGCGACAAGCTGCTGGCAGGGGCTCTTAATCTAAAAAGCGACACGACCCTGTATGGTCGCAATTGGGGCTGTTTGATTACCCATAAATTTTTACATTTCGAGGCCTGCTATTATCAAGCCATCGACTATGCCATAACCCACGGATTAAAAAACGTCGAAGCGGGCGCACAGGGCCCCCATAAAATTCAACGCGGTTATTTACCATCGCCGACCTATTCCGCCCATTGGATCTCCCACCCCGGACTTAACGATGCCATAGAAGATTTCCTGGTCCGCGAACGGTTGGGAATCGAATTCGAAATGCGCGATCTGGCGCAACATTCGCCTTTTAAAAACACCGAAAATTCCTAACCGGCGACGTCGCACCCCCCCCCATAAATGAAGTTCTTATTCCTTGATCCGACGTCCAGTGACTCTCCGTTAACTATTTTTATATAGAATAGCATGATGAGAGGATGATCGAATGAAACCAACCCTGTTATTATTTATAATCGCTTTGACGGTGACGCTAGGTCTGGCGGCCTCTTCACAGGCAATGGGTTTGCAAAATCTGGCGGTATTTAAAACACCTGCCATCCTTTTGCCCATCGCCACGACCAAATGTGTTCGTCTGTTACGTCGAGGCAACCAGGAGACGTTGGTAAATACCTGCGACACGTGTATGATTGTCGGTGTCACACGCAAGCGGACCGGTATCGCCGTCCCCGTTCGACGCAGTTTTAATCTTCGCAGTGGCGCTTCCTTCGCCATGCCCTTCCGTGGACCCGGTGCCAGCCGGATAACAAGCTCCCAGACCTGTCAGGATGAAGTCGCTGATGCCAGGGATTCAGACAAGAAAAAAACCGCAAATAATCAGTGTCTTGAGCTTAAACCGGGAAACAATGGGACGGCGATCATCGTTAATGGATGTGGCGCATGCCGCGCTGCGGCGATCCAACGTATGAGCACGACCGGACGGATTCTTGAACGTCAGGCTTACAAACTAAAGCCAAACGCCACGGAGATTGTCATTTCAAAAGGTGCCGCCAAAGTCCGTTTAATTGCCGATATCGCCTGCCCCGTTTAGGCCCAATTTTGCAGCGCCTCGTCGATCAAAATATCGCGCATGGGCGGGCGCGATTGTGGTGGTTTATGATTTTTCCACACGGGGTTCCGTACTCCTTGAAATTGACCACTCTGACGGTCGAAATCGAGCAGCGCCCGATCAACGATTTGTGGCCATTCCGCCAGTTCGCCATACGCCAAAACGGGATGATAACAGCAATCAACATCGTCGAATATGTGATCCCAATGGCTGCGATCCTGAGTCACAAAAAGTCTTTCAACCTCGTTGATGAGTGCGAACTGCGGAAGCGCTTCAGACTGCCGCTCGATCCAGTCGACATGGCCCACCGCCCGACAAAAATTTTCCCAGAAAACGACCTCAATTGCGCCCAGGGAAATAAACCGGTTATCGCGGGTTTGATAAACCTGATAACAGGCCGCACCGCCGTTCAGTAAATCGGTGGATCGTTTCGGACTTTGCCCGTCTCCCGTCCGCGAAAGCCCGTCCTGGATCAGGCCAAAGGTCTGCCATGACACCATGGTATCGGACATGGCGACATCCAGATAGGCCCCCTGCCCGGACGTCATCCGTTCCAGTAAAGCGTTCTGAATAGCAATAACGGCCTGCATCGCCCCGCCATAGTCGGCTACGGGCGGAAATGCCGGTTGTGGTTTGCCGCTGGGCCCGGTGACGTTGAGACCGCCACTCATGGCCAAATAATTGATATCGTGGCCAGAACGGTTTTTTAAGGGGCCCGATTGCCCATACCCGGAGAGCGCACAGTGAATGAGGCCGGGGTTAATTTTGCAGAGCACATCATATCCCATGCCAAGGCGTGCTAGGACTCCAGGGCGATAGGATTCAATCAGAATATCCGCTTTGCTTATCAAATCACAAAACGAATTCTTGCCCGAGGCCGACTTCAAATCGATCCGGACGACATTTTTCCCCGCATTAATACTTTTATGAAAGGGTGCCTTTCCACGTTGATTGCTGACCGGATTCAGGGACCGCATGGGGTCGCCGTTTGGTGGTTCAACCTTCAATACATCAGCACCCATATCGGCCAAAACCTGCGCTGCGAAGGGACCCGGCAGGAACTGCGACACATCAATAATCCGGATAGCGGCCAAAACGCGGGCTCTCACATCATCCGCAAAACCGTTTTATCATTCAACCAATGCCGGAACACCGCCTTTTTTCTGTTTGGCAGGCAGGTTTGTACCCTTGGGGAAATCAAAGGTAACTTTGCCGTCCTCGACCTTGACGACAACGGTGCCGCCTTTGGTCAACTTGCCAAATAACAACTCTTCCGCCAGGGGTTTCTTTATATACTCCTGGATAACCCGGGCCAAAGGTCGAGCGCCAAATTTCCTATCATACCCCTTGACTGCCAGCCATTCACGGGCACTGTCGGTCAATTCAATCACCACGTCGCGGTCGTCCAGTTGAACTTCCAGTTCCATGACAAACTTATCGACAACCCGGTTAACCACTTCCGGCGGTAAGGAGGCAAAGGGAACGATTGCATCCAAACGGTTTCTGAACTCGGGTGTGAACATCTTTTCGATGGCTTCTATATCGTCGCCGAACCGCTCTTCCCGTTCAAATCCGATCGTCGATTTTGCCATTTCCGAAGCTCCGGCATTTGTCGTCATAATGATTGCCACATTTCTGAAATCGACGGACTTGCCGTTATTATCCGTCAATTTCCCATGGTCCATAACCTGCAGCAGAATATTAAACAGATCGGGGTGGGCCTTTTCTATTTCATCAAGCAATAAAACAGAATGGGGTTGCTGATCGACAGCATCCGTTAACAATCCGCCCTGATCAAACCCGACATATCCCGGCGGTGCACCGATCAAACGGGAAACGGAATGGCGCTCCATATATTCAGACATGTCGAATCGTACCAGCTCGACGCCTAAGACATGGGCCAACTGTTTCGCAACTTCCGTTTTACCAACGCCGGTTGGGCCGGAGAACAGGTAACTGCCGATGGGTTTTTCGGGGTCACGTAGACCGGCACGCGACAACTTTATGGCCGATGACAGGGCTTCAATCGCCACATCCTGACCAAATACGACAGTTTTTAAATCCCGTTCGAGCGATTTCAGGGTTTCCCGGTCATCCTTTGAGACACTTTTTGCCGGGATCCTCGCAATTTTAGCGACGATATCCTCCACATCTTTCACAGTAACCGTTTTTCTCCGTTTGTGTTCGGGGAATAACATTCGGGCTGCGCCGACTTCATCGATGACGTCGATGGCCTTGTCAGGCAACTTGCGGTCATTGATGTAACGCGCCGACAGCTCTACGGCGGACCGCAGAGATTCGGCCGTATACCGAACATTATGATGTTCCTCATAATACGGTTTGAGGCCCTTCAATATCTTGATGGCGTCATCGACACTGGGCTCATATACATCAATTTTCTGGAACCGACGGACCAAAGCCCGGTCCTTTTCGAAATATCCACGATATTCTTTATAGGTTGTTGAGCCCATGCAGCGAAGACCGCCTTTTTGCAAGGCCGGTTTCAGGATGTTCGACGCATCCAACGACCCCCCGCTGGTCGCACCAGCGCCAATTACCGTGTGAATTTCGTCGATAAATAAGATCGCGTGATCCGCCGCTTCGAGCTCGTTCATGACATTTTTCAGGCGTTCTTCAAAATCACCACGATACCGGGTTCCAGCCAGCAAAGCCCCCATATCCAGCGCATAAATCGTCGCATCCAACAAAACTTCAGGCACATCTCCCTCGGCGATGCGTTTGGCCAGCCCTTCGGCAATTGCCGTCTTACCAACGCCCGGGTCGCCCACATACAGCGGATTGTTTTTACTGCGCCGGCACAATATCTGGATGGTTCGGTCGACTTCGGCCTGACGGCCGATAAGCGGATCAATGGCCCCTTCCAGCGCTTTTTTATTGAGATCAACACAATAGGCCTCGAGGGCGTCGTTGCCCTTGCGTACAATTTCATCTTCCTGGGCATCCTCGTCCGCGCCATGAACGGTTTTGGCTTCGCTAACGCCGGGAACTTTGGCGATCCCGTGCGAGATATAATTCACCGCATCGAGGCGCGACATGTCCTGCAATTGCAGGAAATAAACCGCGTGCGACTCGCGCTCAGAAAACAGCGCGACCAAAACGTTGGCGCCTGTCACTTCCTCCCTGCCGGAACTTTGCACATGGATGACCGCACGCTGGATCACCCGTTGGAACCCGGCGGTTGGTTTCGGCTCGTCCATTTTTTCATTGACGAGTTCTTCCAGTTCCGTTTCAAGGAAGACCTTGAGCTCCGCCGATAATCGCTCGATATCGACTCCACAGGCCCGCATGACCGCCATCGCGTCCTGATCTTCGGTTAACGACATCAACAGATGTTCAAGAGTCGCAAATTCATGGGTCATATCCGTCGCCATCATTAGCGCCCGTCGCAGTGTTTGTTCTAAATTTCGTGACAACATAGCTACTCGTCTCCCTCTCCGTCGCCGTCTTTTTCAATTGTGCATTGAAGGGGATGCTGATTTTGGCGTGCCAAATCCATCACTTGCGTCACCTTTGTTTCTGCAATTTCGTAGGTAAACACGCCACAAATTCCAACACCGCGCTGGTGAACATGCAGCATTATTTGCGTCGCTTCTTCCGATGCCTTATTAAAAAACCGCTCCAGAACATAAACCACAAATTCCATGGGTGTGTAGTCATCATTAAGCATCAGCACTTTATACATTGCTGGTTTTTTGGTACGCGCCCGCGATTTGACGGCCAAACTTGTTCCGCCGCCGCGGTCGTCATCGTTGGGAAGTCTGGGTGAGTTGTTTTTGTCGCTCATCTTCGTATCTTAAATCCCAATCCACCGAAAGGTCGAACACTCTTCATCTCTATAGATAATATGGGATTTAAAAGGTTTAGCGAAACCCTTTTACGACAAAAATTTCGTGATCGGCAAAAAACAACGCCCGACGGAGGGAGGATCCGCCGGGCGCCGCATTTAGCCACTTAATATCTGGGAGGCAATATTAAGTTAGGCTGCTAACGGTTTCGCAAATTTTTCAACGGTGACATTTACTTGATTGGAAAGAGGTGCCGTGGCGTCTTCCGCTATTTTAACGGTCAAATCCGTGATTTTTTTGCTTTGGTCCATGGCTTTTGTATATGTGCCTTGAGCCAACTCGTTTTGTAAGGCGACGACTTCTTGTACGCTGGTGCAGGCAAATGCGCGTTTTGTCAGCGTGGCATTGTCATCAAAAGACGACTGCACGATGGCAAAAACTTCCTGGTTTATGGTTTGCAGTCCCTGGGTGAACAAGGTGCTGGCTTTTAGAACCGCGTCAAAGTTGTCTTTTCCGAACGAAACGGCATCTTCGTAAGCTTTAAACGCATCGACGCCCGCTTTGGCAGCGACGGCAACCTGTTCCTGGCTCACTTCGACAACTTTTTCAACGCTCTTCGTCGCGGCAACCGTGCTTGCTTTGACAACCTGATCTACGGTTTCCTGGCTTGCGGCAACTACAGCTTCGACGGGCTCAACGGATTTCGCCGTCGCTGATTTTTTAGAGGTAGACATAAGAAACTCCATTGGTAAAAGTGGTTATAAGAGGTGGTCGATTCGACCCTTTTAGAGTACCGGCCATACCATTTGCCCTCACCCGTAAAACAGCCTAATCAGAATTAGCGTCAAAATTCAGTATTAAACGCCTTATTGCACTGCAACAATTAAGCCTAATATAGGTCAAATAAATTTTTGGTCAAGTTAATTATTTGTGCATCGCACAATTAAATACACATACTAACTTGTTGTTATAATTGAATTAAAGAAAAAATAATCTATAACTGGAAAAAATTCATAAAATTTAATGCGATGCAGCATACTCCTGTATCCCTGTTCTGGCTATTAACCAGTTCTTCACCATCCTTTTGTATTGAAGTAATTGATTCTTATGCTGTTTTTTACATTCGGCCAATAATCTTCTGTTTACAAAACCGCTGGTAAATATGAAAATCAGCAGGCAAGTACCGTAGGGGCAAAACATTTGGGTAATTTTATAGCGCGGTTGAGGGGGTCCAGCAGGAGGTCCTATTTGTTTTCCCTGTGCCTTTTGGGATTGTTTGGTTTTGCCGTGCCATCCGGTCCGGCAATAGCTAAATATGCCTCAATCGTCGTCGATGCTTCGTCCGGTCGTATTCTGCATGCGACCAACGCCGATACCCGAAACTATCCGGCGTCGCTGACGAAAATGATGACACTCTATGTTCTGTTTGATGCCCTCGACGCCGGTGAATTGACGCTACGGTCCAAGTTTAAAGTATCGAGACGCGCCACCAATCAGCCTCCGTCGCGTCTGGGTCTTGGTTACAAACAGACGATTACCGCCAAACATGCAATTTTAGCCCTGGTTACCAAGTCGGCCAACGACGTGGCAACGGTCGTCGCCGAGAATCTGTCGGGATCGGAACGCGCTTTTGCCCTGCGCATGACAGCAAAGGCCCGAAAACTGGGGATGAGTCGAACGACGTTTCGCAACGCATCGGGATTGCCCAATCGCGGCCAGTTGAGTACGGCACGGGATATGGCCAAACTGGCAAGAGCCCTGCTCACCAACCACAAAAAACATTACGGTTATTTCTCCACCAAACGGTTTACCTACAAGGGTCGCGCCTACAAAAACCATAATAAACTGCTGACGTCCTATGAAGGTGTCGATGGTATTAAAACCGGATACATCAGAGCCGCAGGGTACAACCTCGTGGCCTCCGCGAAGCGCGGCAATCAACGTCTTATCGGGGTTGTTTTTGGTGGAAATTCCTCTAAACATCGCAACCGCCACATGACCAACCTGCTCAATAAAGGGTTCAGCGCCCTGGATCACGCAACGTTCACCGTCGCCGCAAAAACATCCAATGGTGTTCCCGCTGTTCCAGCCATCGCCAATGAAATTATCGTAAAATCAAAACCGCCGTCGCCGCCAGTTAAAGCCGTAAAAGCGAAAAAAGGATTTGGTTGGACTGTTCAAGTCGGTGCTTTTGCCCGTTATGCTCAGGCCTACGAAGCCGCTCAAAACGCCGTCGATATTGCCCCGGACCTCCTAAAAAAGGGGCTTATTAAGGTTGTCCCCATAAAAAAACGCAATGGCCGAACCCTGCACAGAGCCCGAATTTTGGGGATTACCAAACGCCAAGCCTACAAAGCCTGCAAATCTCTGAAACGCGAAAGAATGAATTGTATGGAAATTAGCGGCAAAAAAGCCACGCAGGTTGCTTACAAAAATTAAAAAATTGAAGTTGTCACCCCACTCAATCGCAGTTGCTCGACCAATTGTATTTTCAGCAGATCCAATCCGGTATCCGTTGACGATTCGCACCGCGCGGTCAGCATGGCTTGTGTATTTGACGCGCGCAGTAACCACCAGCCGTTTTCCGTCGTAACACGAACGCCGTCAATGGTGTTGACGGTCACCCCTGACAGTCGGGCGAGGCGCCCCTTTATTTCTTCGACAACTTCAAATTTACGCACATCATCGCAGTCAAAACGCACTTCAGGGGTGTTTTTATAGGTCGGAAGTGCGTCATAGATGTCGGCCAAAGACCGATCACCGGAGGCCAAAATGGACAGGGTACGGATCGCCGCATATTGCGCATCATCGTATCCATAATATCGGTGCTTGAAAAAGATGTGGGCACTCATTTCGCCCGCCAAAGGGGCCTTCATTTCAGCCATTTTTGTCTTAATGTGGGAATGTCCGGTTTTCCAAAGAACCGGAATTCCGCCAAGCCGCACGATTTCTTCAGAAAACACTTGGCTGGCCTTAATGTCCATAATGATTGGTGCCCCCGGATGTTCGGCCAACACATCTTCGGCTAAAACAACCATCTGTTGGTCACCCCATAAAACCCGACCGTGCTCGTCGACCATACCGATGCGGTCCCCGTCACCATCAATAGCAATACCGATATCACATTGGTTTTTGGCCACCAGTTCTTTTAATTGCGCCAGGTTTTTCTCAATGGTCGGGTCAGGATGATGTGCCGGAAACGCCCCATCAATTTTTTCATTTATCAGAAAGTGGGTACCGGGGATCTTCTCGACCAGTTGAACCACAACATCACCGGCCGCACCATTTCCTGGATCCCAGGCGACACGGAGTTCCTTTTTTCCTCGAAAATCGGCCGCCAGGCGCTCCACGTAGGCCTCCTGAATGGCGTAGGTTACGCTGCTCCCCGTGCCGTCGACAAAGCTGCCGGACGCGGCAATGGTACCCAAATCCTGAATATCCTTGGCGAAAAACGCCTTGCCAAACAGGGTTATTTTTATGCCGTTAAAATCCGGTGGATTATGGGAACCCGTAACCATCAGGCTCGCGTCTGCCTTGAGCGCGTGGGCGGCATAATAGAGCATTGGACTGGGCCCCAGTCCGACGCGCCATAGATCAACACCTGATGCCATAAGTCCATCGACAAGGGCGGCTTCCAGGGCCGGTGAACTCAGTCGTCCGTCAAAACCAACCGCAGCCGTATGACCGCCTTTGTTACGCAATATGGTACCAAAGGCGCGGCCAATGATATGGGTATCGTCGGGCGACAGGGTATCGCCGACGATACCACGAATATCATACTCACGCAGGACCGTCGGGTCCAACCTACGCCCGGATTCCATGACGCGCCCCCTATAGATGACGGCCAATACAGCTATAGGCGATCCCAGTGGATGCCATATCCTCCGGGTTATAGATATTACGCAAATCCACCAATACCGGGTTTTCCATAAGAGTTTTCACCCGCTCCATATCGAGGCCTCGAAATTCGTTCCACTCGGTAATGATAACCGTCGCGTGGGCCCCCTTAATGGCTTCATAGGCGCTCGTGCACCAGTCGACGTTATCCAGCATCGTCGCCGCCTCCTCCATGCCTTCAGGATCATAGGCCCGTATCCTGGCACCGGCTGTTTGCAATCCTTTGATGATATCGAGGCTGGGTGAATCTCTCATATCGTCGGTGTTGGGTTTAAAGGTTACCCCTAAAACCGCGACAGTCTTTCCCTCTACGGACCCGTCACAGGCCGAAATGACGCGTTTCGCCATTTGTTGTTTTCGCTTTTTGTTAACGTCAACAACGGTTTCAACAATTCGCAGAGGACTGCCTGCCTGCTCCGCCGTTCGAACCAGCGCCAGTGTATCCTTAGGAAAACAGGAACCGCCGTAGCCGGGCCCGGCGTGCAGGAATTTACCGCCAATGCGTCCGTCCAGACCAATCCCTTTGGCAACTTCCTGAACGTCCGCATCCAACACCTCACACAGGTCAGATATTTCATTTATGAAGGTAATTTTCGTCGCCAAAAACGTGTTCGCCGCATATTTAATCATTTCTGCCGTTTGACGAGAGGTAAACAGAATCGGCGTCTCGATCAAATGCAGAGGTCTGTACAGGGCGCGCATCACATCCTGGGCCCGTTCACTGCGGGTACCGATGACAACCCGGTCCGGTCGCAAAAAATCTTCGATCGCCGAGCCTTCCCGCAGAAATTCCGGGTTCGAAACCACATCACAGTCAGCGCCAGGGCACAGGCGGTCAATTATCTTCTCAACTTCGCGGCCCGTTCCAACGGGCACGGTGGATTTTGTAACGATCACCGTATACTCCTGCATGGCCTCCGCAATCTCTTCGGCCGCGCCATAGACATAGGACAAATCTGCATGACCGTCACCGCGTCGGCTGGGGGTGCCTACCGCAATGAAAACCGCATCAGCCAATTTAACCGCATTGGGCAAATCGGTGGTAAATGACAACCGCCCGGCTTTCACATTCTTCGCAACCAGATCTTCCAGTCCTGGTTCAAATATGGGCATTATGCCATCTTTAATTTTGTTGATCTTCGCCACGTCTTTATCGACACAAACCACATCAACGCCAAATTCAGAAAAACAGGCACCGGAAACCAATCCCACATACCCGGTACCGATCATTGCAATACGCATAATAAACTCGCTTTCTGATATTTTTAACTGATAAGTGGTTAAATAATTTTCTTCAGTGCCTCATCAATGTCACCACCCAGGTCCGTTCGTTGCCGGGCAAAGGCGACATTTGCGGTAACAAATCCGATTTTAGTTCCGCAGTCGAACCGGGTCCCCTCAAACCGGAATCCATGAAACGGCACTTTTCCGATGGTTTTAGCCATCGCGTCCGTCAATTGGATTTCACCGCCCGTGCCAACTTCCAGTTTGTCTAAAAATTCGAACACTTCCGGTTGCAGGATATATCGACCAATAATCGACAGTGTCGATGGGGCATCTTTAGGTTCAGGTTTTTCAACCAGTCCCTTAGCTTTAACCAATCTGCCGTTGTCGCTTTCAATATCCAAAATTCCATATCGGTTGGTTTGTTCCCGAGGAATATCTTCCACGGCAACAACGTTCCCCCCCACTTCCATGTAGGCTTCCATCATTTGTTTCAAACAGCCTTTGTCGGACAAGACGATGTCATCGGGCGACAAGACAGCAAACGGTTCACCCGTAATAAATTGTCGGGCGCACCAGACCGCGTGACCAAGACCCAAGGGCCGGCGTTGCCGGGTATAAGAAAGTTTACCCGATTCGGGAGCCACTTGCTGTACGGCCAGGAGATCATTTTTGCGCCCCCGGTCATTCAAAATGGCTTCGAGTTCATAGGCATGATCAAAATGATCTTCCATCAAATTTTTACCACGTCCGGTAACCAATACAAATTCCTCTATCCCGGCATCGCGGGCTTCTTCAATTGCGTATTGAATCAAAGGCTTATCGACAATCGGCAGCATTTCCTTGGGCATAACCTTGGTTGCCGGCAAAAATCGCGTGCCTAAACCAGCGACCGGGAATACCGCCTTACGGACCGGTTGAATCATCAATCTATCTCAATATCATAATAAAGGTTGAATTGTGCCATTGGAGCAGAATATGCGCCGCTTTTCTGCCATAAGCGACCGGTTAGAGCAACCACAGCTTCATCCGCCAAAGCGGCAATCAGGCGGTGGTGTTGCCGGCCTCCAAAAAAGCAATGTTTAAGGGCAGTTTGGTCCCCAGCCATAGGGGGTAATCCCGGTGATCGGCGACGGCATCCGTAGTGTTGGGATGGATTAGTATATTTAACGGGCCGTGATTGAGCATTAACCAGGGAACCAAGGTTAAGAACACCGGATTGGAAAAGGCGATTTGGAACATCGGTATGGGGTGCGGCCCCACCGGACTGTCACGCCACCGCCCCATTACAACGTCAAAGTTTTCCGCCACATGGGTCCGAATTTCTGCGGCTTTTTCACGCTCCAAGTCATTTTCATAATAAACGTGCGCGTGGAATCCATCGATGGTTGGCGGCAATGTCATTAATTATTCCCCTAATAAGACGTCTTTGGCCTGATTGATCTGGGCCGCCAGATAGTCGGAACCCCCGTGATCCGGATGCATTCCGGAAATTAATTTGCGGTGTGCGGCCTTAATGTCATCGCGCGATGCACCGTCGGAAAGCCCCAATACTTGCAGGGCCTCGTCACGGTCCATGGCTGTTTTAGGGGCGTCGCCAGAGCGACCGCCGGGTCGGCTGACATGGTCGTGCCAATCAGGTCTATTGCGATCCAAATAAGCCTCTAGTATCCGTGCCGAGTCGAGGTCCTCGCGTTGGCATTCGGTGAGGAGGTCTATCAGTTGCGCTGTTGTCAGGGAGGCCACCTGCCGGCCCTTAAAGGCACCCTCGCGTACGGTTCCCGATATTTCGCCGCTGTCGTGGTCGAGCACCATATCAAAATACCGCGTTTCCACGTCCGATGTTTCCCCGCTTGCGGTTCCGGCCCGCGCCTGTGACATACGCGAGAATGATTTGGCGACACGGGCGACCGCGCGGGCGCGCATCAGCCACGGGATCAACACCGGCAATCCCATAAAGGCCCATCCCAATCGCCCGGTCATTATGAAAAACCCCGAAATCACAACAAACAAACTGATGCCAATCCACTTAAGTGCATTAAGCGCCGATTTCGGTTCCGCGGTCACATACCACCGGGCAAACAACAGAAACCCTGAGAGAATTACCAGACCGAGAATTAAGGATACAAACATAAGCTGAAATCATCGATTCATTTGATTTGAAATTTGCAGGACGGGGCCGCCTTCGGCTTTCGCCAGTTTAATCAGTGCCCGTCGGCCGCCAGATGCATATACAGCAATTGCCGCAAGTAATTTTTTTAAGGTATCGGCCGAGGTCCGGTTAAACTGAACGCAAGCGCCGCCGGACAGTTTAGCGATTTGGTTAAAGGCAAAATGGGCAATCGGATCATTGCCTTCCTGGAAGATAAAAACAGGCAACCCACAAAGCCCCAGTTCTCCCGCCACATGGCCCAGGGCATCAATGTCTTCCTCCATGCTGTCACCGACAAATACCAGGGCGTCGACTTTATTCTTGTGGGTTTCATTGCGGGCATGTCGCAGGACTTTTAAGACTTGGGTTTCGCCAGCACGGCACGATACTGACGAAACAAGGCGCGCCAATTCATGCGAATGATCTGTCCATTGACTAACTTTAAACTCGCCGAACCCGCGAAAAAAAGCCAGTTGAACACTTAATCCGCCCAATCCCGCCGTCGCCAAAAACATTTCCCCTTGAATCTGTGCAGCATTGTCCCAGGTCGGTTGGCGGCTGGCCGTTGCGTCCATGGCAAACATCAACCGTCCCTTGCTCCCGGACCGGGCAGGAGACGACCGCGTCGCCAATTCCTTCATAAAGGCATCAACGGCGGTTGTGGAACTGTTAACGCTTGGTGGTTTCGTGCTCATCGGTTCCTGCACTTCACGAGTTCGACTTCATAAATAGGGACAATTGGGCCGCTATGCCAGCCCAACCATATTACCCCCTATTTGTCCGATTTGGTAGTTTTGCGGGAACGCCAATGGCATTGACCACAGTCATCACTTCCTCACGGGCCGCGTGATGCGACGGACTCAGAGCTCTGGCACCGCCAGCGTCCTGTAAATCGAGAATTGTCAGCCCAACGAGAAACAGTTCTCGAAAAATTACTCGTTCGCCGAGGCCAGGAACCACACGAAAACCGATGCGTTTCGCAAGTTCAGTAAGGAGTCGGTTTACTTCCCGCGCATTATGCGTGTCCAGACTGCTGATCCGATTTCGCATGACCATCCAATCGACCGAGCCCTGTTCGCGCTCGGCTTTGGTTTTCTTTTGCTCCCAAACCATTTCCGCGTAATGGCTCGGTGCCAAAATTTCCATTTTATTGCCGTCAACATGGGCCAGAACATCAAAATCCACCAGACTATCATTAATCGGTGTAATCAGCGTATCGGCATAAGAATGCGCCAAACGTGATATTTGGTTGTCCGATCCGGGCGCATCAACAACGATCGCATCATGGTTAATCATGGCTCCCTCAAGGAGCAGTCTTAGTTTCTCCTTTCCGATATCGGGCGATTGGCCATCGGCAGTCGGCTCAACCCGATAATGGTCCGTCGTTTGAATTTCCTTTTTTGCCGCCTGGATATATTTCTGGCGGTTGCCGATATATCTGGTGAGCGTACCCTGACGGGAATCGAGATCAATGGTTGCAACCGAATGTCCGAGATGCATCAAACCAATAGCCACATGCATGGCCGTAGTCGATTTACCACTGCCACCCTTTTCGTTGCCAACGACAATCACATGCCCGTGGCCTGTGGCTTGAGCTGGTTTTGGTTTATTATTGCCCCCAAACAATCCCATTTTCAGGCCGCTTCCATCCAAACCGCCGTATCATGAAAAACCGCGCCGCCGGCCGGTGCACCACGATCGGCACTGGTCAGGACGTTGATTCCCACACCCTCCACAAAAGCTTTATTTGGCCAAATACCTTCAACCACGACGACATCTTTCTGCAGGCCGTCAAAGGCCCGAATATGGACGACCACACTGCCCTGTTTATTGCCTAACCGGACCAGCTTTCCCTCCTCCAGCCCCATCTCCCGGCAAACATCCGGATGGATAAGAGCCTGTGGTCGCCCTTCCTTGGCGATCGACGACGGCATTTCCGTAAAGCTCGAATTCAAAAACCGTCTCGCCGGTGCAGTTACCAGCCTAAACGGGTGCTGATCGGTTGCCGCATCGATGATATCCTGGTGATCCGGCAGGGTCGGCATGATTCCGTCTCGATCACCATGGGCCGCCCAATCCGGCGAAAACCGAAATTTTCCATCCGGATGATTAAATCCATTTAAGTAGTTGGCCTCCTCATAAGATTTGGAAAAGTCGAACCAGCGGTTATCGGCAATCTTGTCGGCCGACGGCAAACCAGAATCAGCGAGGGTTCGATCAATCATTTCCCATGCCGACATATGAAATCCCGGATGATCAGATCCCAATCGTTGGCCGAGGGAGCAATTGACGTCATGGTTGGATTTGCATTCGCCGTAGGGTTCAATGACCTTCCGGGCCACTTGCAAATACATATGTCCGCCGCCCTTATACATATCATCGTGTTCGACAAACATGGTCGCCGGCAAAACCAGATCCGCAAATTTCGCCGTATCTGTCATAAATTGCTCATGCACCACCGTGAACAAATCGTCGCGGGCGAGGCCTTTAAGGACCTTATGAGTATCCGGTGCAACCTCAGCCGGATTCATATTCTGAATGAGCATGGCTTTAACCGGTGGTCCGCCGAACAGGTCTTTTTCCTCATTCGTCAGTACCGCACCGATCCGCGACATGTCCATTTCCCGGATGGATGTGTCCTCGAGATCACTGGCGGTGATCAATGATTGATCAAGACGACTGTACATGCCGCTGTTGGAATGCAGGGCGCCGCCGCCTTTATGTTTCCAGGCCCCGGTAACCGCCGGCAAACAGCTTACCGCATGCAGGCTGGCTGAACCGTTTCGGCTTCTAGCAAAACCGTAACCGACCCGGATATAAGCCTTTTTGGTTTGGCCATAGGCGCGCGCCAAATCAAATATATCCTGCTCGGGAATGCCGGTTAATTTACTCGCCCAGGCCGGCGTTTTTGCCGACAAGTGTTGGCGCAGTTGGGTTGGTTTATCCGTATAGGCTTCGAGATATTCTGCATCCGCGTATCCTTCGGCAAACAGCACATGCATGAGCGCACAAGCCAGAGCACCGTCTGTCCCCGGCTGGATCGCCAGATAGGTATCGGCGACCTCTGCCGTAGGCGTCCGATAGGGATCAATGACAATTAATTTTGCGCCTCGCGATTTACGAGCTTTGGCTATATGTGTCATGACGTTGACTTGTGTCGAAACCGGATTCCCACCCCAAACGATGATCAAATCCGATTGCGCCATTTCCCGGGGATCCGTCCCCCACATGGCACCGGTACCGGCAACCCATCCGGTCCACGGCAAGAGGGTACAAATGGTCATTTCCTGCCGGGAATATCCAAATACATTCCGCAAGCGATTAATTCCATCGCGCTGAACCAACCCCATGGTTCCGGCAAAATAATAAGGCCATACCGACTCGGCACCAAATTCGGCGGTCACCTGCTTAAATTTATCGACAGTTTCGTCCAGTGCCTCGTCCCACGAAATGCGCGCAAATTTGCCGTCGCCTTTGGCGCCCATACGTTTTAAGGGGTGTGACAATCGGTCGGGATGATGAACCCGTTCCCGGTAAGCGGAAACCTTGGCGCAGATGACGCCTTGGGTATAGTCATTGTCCCTGGCACCGCGTACTTTACCGATCGTGAAATCATCCAGTCGTTCGATCTCCAGCGCGCAGGTACTCGGACAGTCGTGGGGACAGGTCGACGGAACAAATGTGGATGCCATGATTTTCTCGCCAATTCGTAAAATTGGATTGTATGCCTGAGAACGCTGACAGGCAAGAATCAGAAGCCCTATCAGGGGATTGCGGAGACAGGTATTTTTTGAAAGAATTGCTGCCATGCAAAGCCAGCACATCGGAATTTCATGGCAACTCTCCGACCGCCATGGTTGGGGCATTTTTGGCCTAAATCTGGCGCTGAACCTGATCGAAAACGGCCCACTTCCGCCCCTCCTGGTTTCAGACCCGCATTTCATTGGTCTCAGTGACGCCATTGCCGACAGGCTCCGTTCACATTTTCAACCGCCCCCCCTTTCAAAATCGACGTTAACAACCTCGACCTTGCTCCACTCCCTGGGCAACCAGTTCCGGGAAAACCCAAAGACGCAAACCCTGCGTGGCCGAAAAAATATTGCCATTTGTTTTTTTGAAGAAAGCCATTTCGGGCCACCGGAAATATCCCGCGCCACGGCCTGGGACCTTTTGCTGGTCGGCTCCAGTTGGAACCGGAACCTGTGCCTGGCGAATAAAATTCCCAATGTGACTTTTGTCTCACAGGGCGTCGATACAGGGCTGTTTTCACCGGCGCAAAAACAGGGCGTTCCCAGCGGCCGATTCATTATATTTTCCGGCGGCAAACTTGAATATCGAAAAGGCCAGGACCAGGTTCTGTCGGCATTTAAAATATTTCATGAGCGTCACCCGGATTCCCTGCTGGTAACAGCCTGGCAAAACAGCTGGATACCATCGGCGCAATCCATAGGTGAATCACCGCTAATCCAAACGGCACCTGAAGCCGATGCAAATGGAACCCTCAACCTGACGGCCTGGGCCCGCGACAACGGTATTCCTCCGACCGCCTTTGTCGATTTGGGATGGGTCTCCAACAGCCGCATGCCGGCCGTCCTGAATGAGGTCGACGTTGCGGTCTTCGCAAGTCGTTGTGAAGGTGGTACCAACCTGGTTGCCATGGAAGCCATGGCCTGTGGTGTACCCTGCATCTTGTCGCACAATACCGGCCATTTGGATATTATTGATCGCCAGGAAAATTGTTACCCGCTGCTGCGCCAATCAACGGCCGGTGACGGGGCACGGCGCGACTGGTGCAATTCGGACATTGATGAAATCGTCAGTTGTCTGGAGCAGGCCTATTTGGATTCTGCGGACCGCCGCCGGCGCGGGCGTCAAGCTGCCCTGTCCATGGCCGCTTTGTCCTGGGAAAACCAGACGGCGGCGTTGATTGCGAAAATTCTACCTTACCTATAAGGCTGCCGCAGTGCGTGCACGAACTGGTGTCGTGAAAAATCACGCGCAAGGTGAAACGATGTCCCGCGCGGGCCTGGCATATCGATAGGCCATATCTGTTCGGCACCGCCTTGTGGTCCCGGTGGCCCTGACCGTTTGAGGGGTCACACAACAACGGATGGCAGCTTTAATTTGTGATTATCCGTTTTCCATCATGAAATGCATGGTAGACAAAGGCAAAAGTAACGTCATGCACAACATCATGACCACGACGCCGAACGGTAATGTTGCCGACGTCCCGTCCTTCCCTTATGGCGCGGGTATCCAGCGCCGAATTTTGCCCGCTCTGCCAGGTAATCTCCAAGTCCCCGTCCACCACCGTTCCCTTTTTGACCAACAGGGGAAACGACCAGGCTTTTCCCTCAACAACCACAATACGGACCATTGGGTCGATATAATCAGGCATATCCCCCCGATATAAAAAGGGGAAACTGGCCGTGTCATAACCGGCGTAAGGGTTTTGCCCGTAGTTGCGCATCCGCGGATTTGTCGGGACCAGAACCTGTCCGTCCGGAGCGCGTTTTTTGAAGTTAGCAAAAGATTCGAGGCGCGACGGAAGCATTGTTAAGCGTTTGCCGGTCATTTCACCGACGATGCCCTGCCCGAGAAATTGTTGCCACCAGGATTCGGTCTGGCGGTCATACATGACCATGTCAGAATTGCGAAGTTTGCCGGTCGTGCCGAAATCAAGGACACGTCCGTCCAACCGACGGTCGAAAACAATCGACGAATTACATAGAGGACAGAAAGTTACCGTTATCGGTACGCCGTTAAATTCATCATTAACGATTTCATGCCAGGTCAGGACGTAGAGGGGGTAAGCCCTTGCCTGGCCGTTGATAACGACACCAATTACCGGTTCCGTCGGTGCCATCTTCATGACCCGTTCGTCGCCATAGCCGGCAAATATTGGCTTATCGATAGACGGTATGCCATCCTTAGGCGGGCCACCGGAAAGGATTTCACCAAATTCGACCGCGTGTTTCGTAAAATCTGTGTTTTTCCATTCATATGTCCAGCTGCTCGGAACCTGAGCCTGGGCAACGAACGAGACAAACGTCCCTAAAATCAGCAAAAAGCAATTTAACAAAAGTTTTTTCATGGGTACACTTTGACGATTGAGAAATTTTTGAGCAACTCAAGGAAATTCACAAAACAGTGATAGACAGCCCCGACGGCTTTTCATCAACGCCTGATTAACACTATTGCTTTAACCTAACGAATGCTTGGATTTTAAAAGTAGACCCCATTATGACCTGCCGTAAAAACCGCTTCGTTGTCGCCGCCCTTTTGAGCCTCTCGCTGGTGCCTGTCCCGGCCTGGGGACAGGCACCCGGCCAGACACGAATTCAGGGCGTACCGCTCACAGGCGGTGTCGGAGGTGCCATTGGCCAACCTTCCGGTGCATTGTTACTGGATTTGCGTGAAGAAATGAGGATGTTTGTGCAACGCATTTCCGCCTATGCCAGACGAAACAAACCAAATTTTGTTGTCATCGCAAAGGACGGATTGGATCTGCTGGTCAAACGCGACGCGACGGACGAAACCAAAACATCCCCCGCCCGCGCCTATATGCGGGCTATTGACGGAATTATGCAGGAAGGTTTGTTTTTTGCGGAAGCAAGGGGCGATCGGCCTTTTGGTTCGCCGCCCGTTGCTGATCGGCAAACGCCCATGTTGGCGCTCGCCGACTACGCCAAAAACAACGGCCTTAAGGTATTGACCCTGGATTATGGCAAAGACATAAAGATCATTGACCAAGCCCGTAAAATGGCCAACGAGCGCGGTTTTTTGTCCTACGTCTCCGACGTACCGAGCCAGGATATTTATAAACTGCCAACGCACCCGGCGCGTCCTCCTCTGGAAAATTCCAAGAGCATTCTGTCTTTGGATATGGTGCAAAATTACGCGACCATTCGAAATTCAGCCCCCTTTGGTCAACAGGCACAATTTGCCCTGCAAATGCATGAAACCAATTACGACGCGTTACTTGTCGAAGTTTTTCATGGCCGCAAACCCCTTTCCAGGCAGGCCGTTGAAACCCTCAAATACAAAAAAGTCGGAGCCCGGCGCATGGTTTTTGCTTACATGAATGTGGGGACAGCCGCCAGTTATCACTACTACTGGAAGTCCAACTGGCGTGAAGGGTCACCGTTTTGGATCAGCGCACCGCTACCGAACGATCCGGACCGTTATAATGTGGAATTTTGGCGGCCTGACTGGCAGGGGGTCATGAGCGGCAATACAAATTCCTTTTTATATGGCATTATTGCCCAGGGATTTGACGGCGTGGTCATCGACGGATTAAGTGCTTTTAAGTTTTTTGAAGGCGACGCAGCCGGAGAAGACGTCGTGCAATAACGCTTTGGGTTTCTGGTAGCAGGGTCTGGGCCTGCGAATTGCCGATTTCCAAACAGTAATTTACTGCTGCTTTGGGTTTGGTTATTTTTTGGTTGGGGTTATCGATTCCCACTCATCGTCCGACAACATCTTTGCAAAGTTAAATTGCCCGGCGCCAGCCAGCCATTCTCCGCCGTCTATGGTGACCACATCGCCATTGATGTAACCCGATTGATCGGACAGCAAATAAGCCACAAGGTTCATCAATTCGTCATGTTCACCGGTGCGACCCAGTGGATTTCTCTGCTCCCAGACGTCCGCCAGTTTTTTTGTCGGCACCAGTCGTTGCCACGCCCCCTCGGTCGGAAAGGGCCCAGGTGCAATGGCGTTGAGCCGGATGCCCTTTGGTCCCCATTCGACGGCCAGACTCCGCGTCATGGCCAATACGGCGGCCTTGCCCATGGCCGACGGAACCACATAGGCGGAGCCGGTCCAGGCATAGGTCGTGACGATGCTGAGGACATTGCCCGGGCGTTTATCGGCGATCCACTTTTTGCCGCAGGCCAATGTCATATAGGCCGTCCCATGCAACACAATGTTGACGACGGCGTCCATGGCACGATGGGAAATGGTTTCCGTCCGTGCCAGAAAATTACCGGCAGCATTGTTAATCAATCCGTCCAACGGGCCTTCGTCCCAGACAGCGTCAACAACCGCATCAACGGCTTCGGGATCACGAATATCCAACCTGTGCCACGTCACCCGATTGGCAAATTCCCCATTAATCCCATCCGCAGTCTCTTGCAGGACCTGTTCCCTGCGCCCGCAAAGGGACACGGAACCACCGAGTTGGCAAATTTTACGGGCCATCATTTTGCCTAAACCGGACCCGCCGCCAGTTATCAAAAAGCGCTTGCCAGCCAACAAATCAGATACGAACATGAATAGTCCCTCGCGTTAAAAAATTATATGTAAAACTACACCTGCCGCGAACCAAATTGCTAACCCTGAGGGCAAAATGATAACGCAGAGGAAGTTGTTTTGGTTACCAATCTAGGATCCTATGAAAAAATATATCAAGCCCATACCTGGGATATTCCCGAATACTTTAATATGGGTGTGGATGTTTGCGATAAACAGGCTGCAACAACACCGGATAAATTAGCGCTGATTGTCGTTGATGATGAAACCGGCGACACCGAGTATCGGTTTTCCGATCTGCGTGATTTATCCAACCAGCTCGCCAACGTTCTGATTTCCCAGGGGTTAGGAAGAACGGATCGCCTGGGAATTTTATTATCCCAATCGGCGGAAGCCGCTTTGTCCCACATTGCCGCCTGGAAAATGGGGGGGATATCGATTCCCCTGTTCACCTTGTTTGGCGAAGATGCCCTCAGGTTCCGTCTTCAGAATTCAGGTGCCAAAATGCTCGTCACGGATTCCTTAAACCTTGCAAAAATTGAAGCCATTCGGGCCGATCTTCCGAACCTGGAGCGAATATTGCTGGTTGACGGTAACCAGGGCACGGATGGGGTTGTCGATTTTTGGGCAGAAGTGAAACAAGCCTCGGCCCGGTTTAAACCGCTCGAGACAAAATCAGAGGATCCCGCTTTTATCGTTTATACCTCCGGCACAACAGGCAATCCGAAGGGGGCCTTGCATGCCCACAGGACGCTGTTTGGCCATTTGACGGGGATGGAACTGTTCCATGACTTCCTGCCGCAAGCCGACGACCGGATGTGGACACCTGCCGACTGGGCGTGGATTGCCGGACTTATGAATTGCCTGATGTGTTCGTGGCACCACGGGGTTACAAATTTGGCCTATCGCGCCAAAAAATATGACCCGCAAGCGGCCCTTAGGCTAATGGCGAAGTACAAGGTCAGAAATATATTTATGCCGCCGACGGCGCTGAATTTGATGCGAAGTGTCGAAGACATTCCGGGATTTGGTGTGAATTTAAGAACCATCGCAGTCGCCGGAGAACCCATGGGTGTGGAATTGCTGGATTGGGCACGGCAACATCTGGGTGTTACCTGCAACGAATTTTATGGCCAGACAGAATGCAACTTAATCATTACCAACTGCCAGAAAATTATGGCTGTCAAACCCGGGTCCATGGGGAAACCTGCACCCGGTCACCAGATTGCAATTATCGACAATCTGGGACATGTTTTACCGCCGGGCGAAGAGGGACAAATTGCCGTAAAGGCCCCTGATCCAGTCATGTTGCTGGAATATTGGGACAATCCGAAGGCCACTAAAGAGAAATATAAAAACGGTTGGTTGTTAACCGGTGACGACGGCAAAATGGACGCCGATGGATATTTTTGGTTTGTTGGCCGGGCCGATGACGTCATTACCTCGGCCGGGTATCGCATTGGTCCGGGCGAAATCGAAGACTGTCTCTGCACCCACCCTGCGGTTTCTCTGGCCGCCGCCATTGGGGTTCCCGATCCTGTCCGCACAGAAGCCATCAAGGTATTTATCCTCTTAAAACCCGGTTACCGGGGAACCGAGCAATTGGAGCACGAGATCCGGGCCCATGTTAAAACCCGACTGAGTCCCCATGAGTACCCAAGACTTATCGAATTTGTCGATAACCTGCCGCTGACTGCCACCAATAAAATCAAACGCAAGGATTTACGCGATGCTGAACTTAAAAAGATGAATGAATGACCTCCATGGAAAACCGAAGAGTGCTTTTAAATGCCCGCCCCATTGGTGTGCCCGGAGCCGAATATTTTACCGTCGTGAGCCAACCGGTCGACGCCCTGAAAGCTGGCGAGTTTCTGGTTCATAACCAGTTTTTGTCCGTTGATCCGGCGATGCGCGGTTGGGTTAACGATACTCCTAACTATTTGCCCCCGGTCGCCGTCGGCGATGTCATGCGCGCCTTTGCGGTCGGCAAAATCGTTGCCTCCAACCATCGGGACTATGCGGTTGGTGAGGTGGTTTGCGGCCTGTTTGGCTGGCAGCGTCTGACGATCAGCAATGGCGACAATGTCATGCGGCGGGTCACTGATGAGGACCTGTCGCCGTCCCTCGCCCTGGGCATTCTTGGGCTGAACGGCATTACCGCATATTTTGGCCTGCTTGATGCGTGTGACCCACAGGCCGGGGAAACGGTTGTCGTCTCGACGGCAGCGGGTGCGGTCGGATCCTGCGTTGGACAAATCGCAAAATTGCATGGCTGCCAAACGCTCGGCATTGCCGGCGGTCGCGACAAAGTTCAGCAATGTATAACCGAATTTGGTTACGACCAGGCCATCGACTATAAAAACACCGGAGATCTGCAAGCCGAGCTCGGTGACAAATGCCCGTCCGGTGTTAACATCTATTTTGACAATACCTGCGGCCCCATATCCGACGCGGTCTTTGAGCACTTGGCATTGGGTGCCCGAATTACCGTTTGTGGAACCGCCGCGATCCAAGAATGGAGCCCACTTCCCGTGGGACCGCGGGTCCACCGTCAATTGATGGTTAACCGCGCCCGAATGACCGGGTTTTTGGTTTTGGATTATAAGCAACGATATCTGGAAGCCGTCAAACATCTGGCAGATTGGCTCCGCAAAGGTCAGCTCGTCGCCCGCGAACATGTTCTGGCAGATATGGACCAGGCTCCGGGTGCCCTCCAGATGCTTTATCGGGGAGAAAATACCGGCAAACTTTTGATTAAAGTTGATTGAACGAGACAGCAGTCACAGGGATGTGACTTCTCTTGATCCAGGCAGGCACGTAAATTTCGGCATCTTATGAGCCTGCCAGCCGCCAACCGGGGCGGCACCAAACGACTTGGTATTTAAATGAACGAAATTTTGATTGTCGGTCTGGGACTGTTGATTGTCGCCAGTTTTTTGTTTTCGCCGCGGGTCCGATCGGCCGATGAGTTTTTTCGTGGAACCGACGAAAACGGCGATGCCCCCCAATTGGCCACCCTCATCCTGTCGCAGGTGACAACCTGGGTGTTTGCCCGTTCGCTCCTGAACGCCGCCATCCTTGGGTTTTATTACGGAATTGCCGGCACCCTCGCCTATGCTGCCTATTATCTGTCTTTTTTGACCGGTGCGTGGATCGTTGATAGCATTCGTTTCCGCCACGGGTATACCAGCGTCCAGGATTTTTTGCACAGCAAATTCGGCGGCCAGGGAAGCTTTGCGTACAACGCCGTCGTTGCCGTCAGATTGTTGAGCGAAGTGTTCGCCAATCTGCTTGTCGTCGGTATTGTCTTTGGAGTCAACGGAACGGTTCCCTATACACTGGCAATTCTTCTCATTTCCCTCCTGACACTTGGGTATTCAGTCAGGGGCGGGTTACGGGCGTCACTGAAAACCGATGTCATGCAAACCGCCGTTCTGATCGCCGTCCTGGTTCTTTTGTTAATGCAGGTCGTCGGCACAAGCGGGTTTGATTTTCCGGCGTTGCTCGCGACCAGTCCCGATATGACGTCGCCTGGATGGATTCTTCTGGCAGTTGCATTTTTACAAATCTGGAGTTACCCCCTGCATGACCCGGTGATGATGGACCGCGGGTTTCTCGCCGACCGGACGACAACCCGAAGAAGTTTTCTCCACGCCTGCTGGATAAGTATTGCCTGTATCGTGGCCTTTGGATTGCTTGGTGTTTTTGCCGGTGATGTGAAAACGGAAGGCGAAGACATGGTCCATGCCCTGACCCGACTGATCGGTGCCAACAGCATGGTTTTATTTAATATTGCCTTGATTATTTCGGCCATATCAACACTGGATTCGACCTTTTCCAGTGCCTCAAAATTAACAATTATCGACATGAAAATGGCCGCTGTAACCGTGCGTAATGGTCAGATCAGTATGGTGATTTTCCTTTTCGGCGGACTTGTCTTTTTATTTTTGGGATCAGAAGACCTCTTTTCTGCGGTTGCCGTCAGTGGTACGGCTTCCATGTTTTTGGCACCCGTTGTGTTTTTCACCATCTGGCTTGATCGCGATGTGGCCCCATGGGCGTTTCGGGTCGCGTTTTATTCGGCCATGTCCGGTGCCGTATTGTATTTTCTGGAAGCTGGAGGTTATGCAAACGTGATCGAACCGATCTTCGGCGTCACCCACAAATATGCAAAACTTCTGTTAATATCCGCCAGCGTCATGGGTATCGGCTGCGTCGCCTTTTTTATGGCGCAAAAGCCCAAGCCCTATGCAGTTGAAATCTGAACCCCTGCCGATAGTCGGTGGTGGTCGTCCAGGCCCCCACCTGTAAGCCGTCGTCAACAGCGGCCCGTGCTGATCGTTTGCAGCACAAGGGGTCAGGTAGCTTATTCATACACGAAGTCACGCCCTGACCAACCCAGTCGATTAATAGGCCGCCTGGGTCAATGAGAGCGTACAAAATCTCGCATGGTATCGATCTCTAACTGAGATTCCTCAAGCTGATTTTTGACAACATCACCGATACTGACAAGACCTTTCAATTTTCCGCCTTCGACGACCGGAAGATGGCGTACATGCTTGAAGGTCATCTGACCCATGACACTTCTGATGTTATCGCCCATCTCACAGGTATGTGCCTGGGACATGATCTCATTTACCTCGAGTTTAAGTGTCTCGGCACCGTTTTCAGCCATATTGTGCAGGACATCGCGCTCGGTGACGATGCCTAGGAGTTCACCGGTCGGCCCGCAGACCAGAATTGCTCCTATCTTTTTATCCCTAAACATACGGATTGCAGTTTCGACGCTGTCTTTGGGGGTAATGATAATAGCCGAACCACTCTTCTTATTCATAATTTCAGATACAAGCATCTCTCCTCTCCTTTCCATTTGGTTCTTGGGTACACAACCCTAAAAACGTTCGGAGCAGGCGGAATTACTGGAACGAGCTGAGTTACACGATCCGAATTCCTGTCATCTTGTGAGGCAATGGGATCCCGGTCTTGGTAACCACAAATCTTGACAAGGCCCGACCCCTATTTCCGGCCTCCGCAGGAATTATTATACGGCAATCCGAGTTTTTTACCAATACCGCTGGTATGAATGTCTTCTTTTCTGAGGAGGGCAGACATGTTTAAAATGGCGGGACGGATTTTTGATTAACTGCGGAGCCTGCACCGATGACCCCTGAAGTGATATTAGCAAACCCGGCCAGGGTCTTAAGTCAAAATCAACGGGAGCGTTATTTCGAAAGCGGTTACGTGATGGTCGAGAGTTTGATACCGACGGACATCATCGACGCCATTAATGAAGTTACAAAAAGCTTTATCGAAAAAAGCCGGCGCATGACCGCTTCGGATGATGAAATTGATATTGGCCCTGGGCATACAGCACAGTCTCCGGTGGTCCGGCGCCTCAAATATCCAGACAAAAGTCACGATGCCTATTGGCAATTGGCGACGGGAATCATTGCCGATGTGGCAACCGATCTGTTGGGGCCGGATGTTTATTTCCACCACTCGAAACTGAACTTTAAATGGGGCGGGGGTTCGGATGAAGTCAAATGGCACCAGGATTTTCCCTTTTACCCCCATACCAACGCCAATGTGCTGGCCATTGGCACCTACCTGGCCGACGTCGGCATCGATGATGGTCCTCTCGCCGTCATTCCAGGCAGCCACAAAACCCAAATTCACGAACAATTTGACGAAAATGGGATTTGGACCGGGGCCATGAGGGATGCCGATGTCAAGCAATATGACACCACCCGTACGGTATATATGCCAGGGCCGAAGGGTTCCATCACCGTCCATCATTCACGGGCCGTGCACAGTACAAAACCGACCACTCAGGTTGCAAGTGGGCGGCCCTTGTTAATCAATGCCTATGCGGCAGCCGATGCATTTCCGTACACCACCCCTAAAAACACTTATACGCCACACGGCAGAACCCTGGTACGCGGGCAACCAGCCAAATGGGCACAGATGGATGCTACCCCCTGCCCGGTTCCACCCGATTGGTCGGACGGGTACAGTTCGATTTACGCGCAGCAGGGAGAAGAAGACTTAAAACCGACCCCGCGCGACCCGGGCATTCGACCAAACGTCAGCCAATAAACATCGGCCTGAACCGGGATTACAGGGCCGTCAGATTAACCGATTCGACGATAAATCCGTCGGTCGCCGGAAACCGGTTTTCGATCATTTCACGAGCCTGTTGTTCATCCTCGGCAAGAACATCCTGCAACTGGACATCGGCCCAGTGATCCTCATAAAAAAGATGGCTTTGGTTTTCCTTTACCAGGGACCTGACCTCTTGATTATAGATCGCAATTTCAAAAATTTTATGACCGTTACACGGAGCTTGCAGCATAGGATTAACCTTTTTTTAGGTTCGTGAACCAAACGCTAGAAATTGACCATGTTCTGTTTCCAGGTTGCATGGCACTGTAATTATTTTATGACTGATTTATTAAGAAATGGTTGTAAGGCAAATTCCCCGGTTCACGGGCACTGGCCCGCTGTCGCCCCCTGACAAGGCCTCGCGCCGGCGCATTTCACTTGACCTGAGCCAGACAAAAGCAATCATACCTCCATAACCGCCTGCAAGGAGAACCCTCAATGCCGAAAATCGACTACTATTTAACTCTGGTTTCACCCTATGCCTACATGGGTCACGCCCGTTTGGTCGAGATCGGCCAGCGGCAAAAGACATCTATCCATATCAAACCCGTAAACATGGGGTTCATTTTTTCACAAACCGGTGGTTTGCCGCTTGCCCAACGACCGCCGGCCCGTCAGGCCTACCGTATGCAGGAGCTTAAACGCTGGCGGGCGCATTTGAATTTGCCCCTCAATCTTGAACCGGCGTTTTTTCCGGCCAATGACCGCGATGCTGCGGGAATGGTCATAGCCGCTAACCTAAAGGGCGAAAACGCGATCGATCTGGCAGGTGCATTTCTGCGCGCGGTCTGGGCAGAAGAGAAAAATATTGCCGATCGGGAAACCCTCATATCCGTTGCCAACGCCCAGGGTCTTGACGGCGAAACATTGCTGAAAAAAAGCCACTCAAGCGATGTCAACGCCGTATGGGATTTAAACACGCAAGACGCCATGACGGTCGGTGTGTTCGGGGCACCCACCTATATTTATGGCGCGCATATGTTTTGGGGCCAGGATCGATTGGATTTTCTTGAGCAATCCCTCGTTGCCGACGCCTAGGACCATGCCAGGGGCCGAACCCACACAAACAAAGAGCCCCTTTGATGGCCTTGAATGGGTATTTGGCTATGGATCGCTCATGTGGAATCCGGGGTTTCCGTTCCTGGCCAAGGAAAAAGCCCGTCTGAGCGGATTTCATCGGGCCTTCTGCATTTATTCACACCATTACCGCGGCACACCGGAAAACCCTGGCCTCGTCCTTGGCCTGGATATTGGCGGCACCTGCGATGGTGTTGCCTATCGGGTCGGGCCCGACGATTGGCAAGGCGTCGTCGACTATTTAAACGAACGAGAACTCATCGGATATGCGTATAAGCCGGTTGCCGTTGAGGTTTTGCTGGGTGCCCGTGCACAGATGATTGAGGCCTATACCTTCGTTGCCGACCCAGGCCACCCCACCTACGCCGGAGATCTGGGTCAGGAGTGTTCGGCAGATACCATTATGCATGCACAGGGTGCCGGCGGGTTGAACCGGGATTATCTGATCAATACCATTAAACAATTGGAAACCCACGGATATAAAGACCCGCCCTTGCGCCTGCTTTTGCAGAAAATTGAATACATGACGGGCATGATTGATCAAGGAGGGGGCATCTAATTCTCAAGATATGTGGTAAACTGCGATTCGCGCCAGGCCGTGGATTTTAACCGGCCATTAACTGGTGCCACGATATCGTGCTGCTTAAGATAACTGAAAGATGGTTGGAAGATGGCTGATAGTGGATCTGGTAAAGAAGGTATTACCTTAAAGGATACTGAACTTGAGGCCCTTCTTGATGTTGAAGTGGAAATTACCGCTGTCCTCGGGACATCGATGATGGCTGTCTCGCAAATTCTGAAACTGGGACGTGGTGCGGTTGTCGAATTGAACCGGGCCGTTGGTGAAGATATCGAAGTCCATGCCAACAATCGAATGGTCGCCCATGGCGAAGTGGTCGTGGTTGAGGACCGATTGGGTGTCAATCTCACAGATATCGTCGTATTGGCGGAAGTACAGAAGGAGTAAAACCTTTGGCAACGAACTCCGAAATCCTGAAAACAGCTAATCTACTGGTCGACACCTACGGCGATATGGCACCGGCCGGTGCAAAAATTCGCGCTGACCACCTCATGGATTGCGGGGACATTCAGGGACGCGCCCTGTGGCTGCGAATTGCCCGGGCGGCGGAACGTCTATTGAATGAAGACCGGCCCCGCGACGCCGTCGTCCATTAGGGTCAGGCCCCTAACGGGTGTCTTCCCAAATGGCTTCACTGAGCCCCTATCCGCCCAACGACTCGCGTCCAGCGCACCGAACCGGGTCAAGGTCAGAGTGCGCCCAATTGGCCCGGATATGCCCTGACTGAGGACGACCTATTGGGTCATTATCAGATTGTTCCCTTTAATCTGAAAGTTTGAGAGACGTTCCAGAAAACCCATTCCCAACAGGGACCGGTTTAAGGCGGCTCCGTTAACCGATGCGGCAATGTCGGCAATTTGAATTGAACCCAACGTAATCATTCCCAACCGCACCGGTGCCCCTTTAACCTCCCCATTGGCGGTTCTGTAGGTCTTCGAATAGTTAAGTTTAGTGATATCAAAACCCAGGCGCTCCGCATCCCTAGGGGAAAGTACAATGTCGCTGGCACCGGTATCAATCAATAAATTGATTAACACGCCGTCGACCACAGCTTCGACGGCGAAATGCCCGTCTCGCCCCCGGCGAACCGACGTTGTGGTCCCCATAATTTGCGCAGAACCTGGTAAAAGTTCTCCGGTCAATCGTTGCAGAACTGCTTTGCTTTCATCCCGATAGGCATAACCAACAAACAGGACAACGGCGATAGAGATCCAAATTGCCGCACTTTTCAGGGCGTTTCTGGCCTTAATACGTTGGTAGAACAGGGAGGGTAATAAAAAAACCGACAGCAGCAAAGTTGCATACACCAGTTTTATTTGAGCATCCGTGTTTTGTAATCTGTCCGGGAAGCGCCAGGCCAAAAAGCCAATGCCAAGGGACAGAAAAACAGCAAACAGCGCCACAAATACCCATCGTCGTGGCCGATTACTCATTCGTCACCGGAGGGGACGCAGGCGTAAACGCTGGTCCGGGTTTTGAAAAACAGGGACGACACGTCAGACCCGGCGGGTGAAATTTTAAGAAGTTTTGCCGTCCTTTTGTGTTTGGCGCAATGTTTTTCCGCCGCCAGCTTACCAACAACTTCCTGCTGCGCCCCGTGTTTTATGGAAACCTGTTGAGGGTCGCCGGACACGGAACATCCGGAAACTAGAGCGCAAAGGACGAAACCAATCAATCGTTTCATTTTTTTACCAGTTGCCCGCTCCCGGGTTGGGCGGCTGATCGCTACTGTCGCCGTAATAATGGGCGCGAAGGGCCACGTAAACCGCGCGGATACTGCCGACCAGTAAAAGCCCGGCCGTCGCGTTGAGTATCAGTTCCAGGGTCGTCCAGCCGTCGGGAAATCTGGAGAACCGTTCCATCGTCGAAATTTCGATACCGAACAACCAGGTAATTATCGCTGCCATCGTTCCGCCAATGAGGGTCGCGGCCCCTAAAAGAACAAGACTGTTGGGTTTAGACTCCATGGCATTCGATCTCTCGATTAATTTTTCTTGGCGTATTCTTTGATAAAGTGTGCTTTGTCGAGTTCTTTTTCGAACATAATTTTCAAAGACTTACTGACGAGATCGTCGGCAATGCCCTCGATCGCCAATTCATAATCGGCTTCACAATTGTCATCGAGCCAATCTTCGACCTCGCCTATCGTTCCATAACAAGTGTACAGGACGCCGCAAGTCATTTTGCGCCGGTCCGGGCCTTTATAGGACAAATCATCACCGTCACGTCGATCTGGCTGCGGTGGATCATCGTATTCACTCATATCGCTTTAAATCTCCTCTCTGGTCCCTAATGTGGTTTTTCAGCTCCGCCTATTTAATTGGCGTTTTGGCCTAAAAATGCAAGACTTTTTGGATAGGGCAATCGACTTAAAGACGCTGCCAAATAGCTACATATTACAGTTACAATCATATATCATCAAAATGTTGTGTTTTGACATCATTATGCCATTTTTGCCTAATAGGTAGACAGGTATCATCTTAACCACCAACCTTGAAAGGGGAATATCGCATGTTGCACGTTCATCGCCCCCGACTGATACAGGATCTTACTGATACGGCCCTCGGCCTGATTGCCGAAGCGGAAACCCGAGATCCACAGGACGCCCGGGCCCTGGTGGAACTCGCCGGTTCTCTCGATAAATTGCGGGTGAAATTAATATCTGATGTAAATCCTGTCCAATGCTTGACAACGGCGTCGAGCTGGGAACCTCAAAATCATCACTAATTTTAAGTTCTGCTGTGAAGCGGACTTGAATCTCAACTTATAGTGCAGTCCAGAATAGGTCTGTTAGGGAATAAATATCCGCAGGCAATAACTGACCAATGAGCCGGCGAAATAAGTAAGCGCCAAGGTGGTAACGAGGGACCCTGCAAGTAGGCCGGAAAGTCTCGAAAACTCTGATTTTAACATCTGCGCCTCCAATCCTTAAACGGGAATTTAAAATTGCTCTGGTTACTTTCTACCGTTCTTAGACTAGGTGAGGTGACGTGAGAAAAAAGTGATCGCTATCACTCATCCACAATTATATTTTTTTCAACAACAAATTTAGAATTTCGACGGCAGATTGGCGATCAATTATGCCGGTAAACAGAACCGCAACCAACGGTCCCGCAACCAGCCGGCTGATCGGTTAGAGTTTCCGCTTACAATTGAACCGAAAATAGTGTATAGTTGCTGCCGTGTATGGCATTGATACAAAAGGATATCGCGTTATGAAAAAAACCGCTTTTCTATTTGCCGCTTTGTTTGCTGCGTCGGTAATAACACTCAGTTTTGTGTCACCGGCGAGTGCTGAAGGTGACTGCGCGTTTGGTCATGGCAATAAAACCGCCCAGTCCAGCGCTCAAGAGGTTGCTCAAACCAAACCTTTGCAGACACCAAAACCATCCGGCAGTTAAAACAGCCTGACGATGGATGAAGGGCGGTATCTTCGGGTGCCGCCTTTTTTATGGGCGCACGTTTACAAACCCACAAGCTTATAAACCCAAAGCTGGATCTCTTCCGAGCATCAAATTGAGGTTTTGCACCGCCTGTCCCGACGCTCCTTTACCGAGATTATCCAAAAGCCCGGCGACAACGGCTTGTTTTTTATCGGTGTCGGCGAATACGTAAATGTGCAATTCATTGGTATTATTAAGTGATTGGGGTGCCATTCGTGCCATATTGTGGCTCTCGCTCGGGGCGACCACGGTTACAAAACGCTGTCCCGCATAGTGATCCGATAAGGCGGCATGAACGTCGTCGCTGGACCAATTGCCTGGCAGAGACCACAGCTGCAAAGGAATTTGAACGATCATGCCCTGTTTATATCGAGCGACGCTGGGGACAAACAATGGTGCATGTTCGAGACCGCCCCACCGGGTAATTTCAGGGAGGTGTTTATGGGCTAACGACAAGCCATAAACAAAAAACGGCGTTTCCGTGTATCCGGCATAGGTGGTGTCTTCAAATTCAGCAATTAATCCTTTACCACCGCCGGAATACCCCGACACCGCATTAATGGTTACCGGCCAATTTGCCGGCAGAATACCGGCTGCGACCAGCGGGTGCAGGATCGATACCGAAGTTAATGCATAACATCCAGGATTGGCGACCCGATCGGCCCCGGCGATGTCAGCCGCCTGTTGTTTTGTATATTCTGGAAACCCGTAAACCCACCCATCCGCTATCCGGTGAGCGGTCGAGGCATCGATCAGGCGGCTGGTTGAGTTGGTCACCAGGGAGGCGGCCTCTATGGCGGCATCGTCGGGTAGACATAAAATTGAGATGTCGGCGGCGTTTAACATCTCGGCCCGCCGGGCCGGATCCTTACGTACCGTGCCATCGAGCGTCAACAGCCTGATATCTTCCCGCCCTTCGAGCCGAGACTTTATCTGCAATCCAGTTGTTCCCACATCTCCATCGATAAATATTTTTGCTGTCATTTTTTGTACTCTGTCATCGGTGTCAATTCGGCGTTGGTTGCGCTAACAATCCATATCATAAATACCCTAATATACCGGCGTTGCCACCCTTTCCGAGACCATCAGAACTTAGCGGTCGACTCACCCGCCCGACTTTGCCAGCGGCCGGCCCGGTTTAAGTCCATTGGAGGCCGGTTTGGCAATCACGAATCGCGCGGCGAAAAAAGGCGCGGGGTCAGTGCGACAATGATCCGCGACCAGATCGTCTGGTCTTTAGTGACAATAGGCTATTCACCATTGAATGAGATAATTGCAGGTAGGGTCTTTCTCTTTTACGGCAAATGATTAAAATTGTTAATCTAGGTTCCCAGGCGAAAGTTTATGTTATGGCCAGTCCGTTTTTATCCGATAAACAGATCGAACAATACAACGACGCAGGATTTGTCCTATTACCGTCGGTTTTAACCAGCGACGAAGTGGCGGAATTTCGCCGCGTCACCGATGAAATCTGCGCCGGTGCTGCGGGTTTAACCGAGGGCGACGATATTTACGACCTGGAAGACAGTCACACACCGGACGATCCCAAAGTCCGGCGCATAAAAAACCCGGTACTACACCATAAAATATTTAAGGATTTGATGTACGATCCGCGCCTACTGGAACCACTTAAACAACTACTGGGTTCGTCCGTCCGCTTCAAAACATCGAAATTAAACATGAAATCGAAAGGCTATGGCGCGCCGGTCGAATGGCACCAGGACTGGGCCTTTTATCCCCATACCAATGACGACGTGACGGCCATTGGCGTCCTGCTCAATGATGTGGGACCGGATAATGGCCCCTTGAATTTCCTGCCGGGCTCGCACAAGGGCCCCACCTTTAATCACCACCACGAAGGGGTCTTCTGTGGTGCCGTCGATATCGAAAAAGAGGGCATTGATCTGTCGACCGCCGTGCCCTGCATCGCACCCGCCGGCTCCGTCAGTTTCCACCATGTACGCATGCTGCACGGATCCGATTCCAACAGATCCAACATGGACCGGGCTTTGTTGCTCTATGAGATGGCAGCGGGCGACGCCTTTCCCATCGCCGGAGGCATGACGGAACTGACAGATCTTGACGATTTTAATTCCAAACTGCTGTGTGGTGAGCCGACCCTTGAACCCCGACTGACCAACCTTCCGGTACGGATTCCCCTGCCCCGCCATACCGACGCAACGTCCATATATCAATCCCAGGGAAAAGCCGACCGGGGCATTTATAAGACGGCAAAAACCTAATCGAAGAGGAACGCTCAGGGTTTTTATGCGGGTTCCTTGTTATTAGATGTTGGTTCGGTCCGCGCCCTTGAGCTGGAGAATTTCGCGGGCATCATCCGGTGATGCCACTTCCATGCCCAAGCCTTCAATAATTTTTCTGGCCATCTTTACCTGATCGGCGTTCGATTTCGCAAGCACACCTTTTCCCGCCCAGATGCTGTCTTCCAGACCGACGCGGATATTGCCGCCCATGGCCGCCGCCTGTGCGGCGATGCGCATTTGTGAGGCACCGGCCCCCAGGACCGACCAGCGCAAATCATCACCAAACAACCGATCTGCCGTCCGTTTCATGTGCATGACGTCCTCCGGATGCGTGCCAATTCCCCCCAGAATTCCAAATACAGATTGCACAAAAAAAGGCGCTTTGACCAATCCGCGTTGAACAAAATGATGCAGATTATAAAGATGGGAAATGTCGTAGCATTCAAACTCAAACCGGGTGTCATTATTGTAGCAGGTTTCCAGAACATATTCGATATCGGCAAAGGTATTGCGAAAAAACCCGGCCCTCGTGCCTTCGAAAAAGGGTTTTTCCCAGTCATATTTAAATTCTTTGTATTTCTCGCCCAAGGGAAACAATCCGAAATTCATGGTCCCCATATTCAGCGATGCAACTTCCGGGGCGAACTTGGCCGCCGGCAGGACACGCTCCTCGACGGTCATGTTGGGAGCACCACCTGTGGTGATATTAATGGCCGATGCCGTTGCCTGTTTAATCCGCGGTAAAAACTTTTGAAAGGCTTCCGGTGATTGGTCAGGCTTGCCGTTTTCCGGGTTGCGGGCGTGCAGGTGAAGGATCGACGCGCCGGCCGCAGCCGCTGCCAAGGCTTCGTTGGTAATTTGGTCGGGTGTAATGGGCAGATGGGGGGTCATGGTCGGCGTGTGGATACCGCCTGTAATTGCGCAGGTAATTACAACTTTGTTGGAACTGGCCATATTAGGTTCTCCTTAATTTTCTTTAATATCTTTTGCTGCCTGCAGCTTGTGGGCTGCCAATGCCATGAGCCGTTTGTCGCGCCAGACTTGACGTTCTACCAATTTATCTTCCGCCAATACTTCGCGCCGGTCTGCCTCAATCCGGTCGAGAAGCGCTCCGCTCCAGTCGGCCCGATGGCACATCGATGGAAATATGTTTTGGTAAATTCCCTCGTAGCGCTCGACATAATCGCGAACGCCGCCGGGCGCATTCAGGTCAATGGTCTCGAACGGTCCCATGAAAGACCAGCGAAGCGCCAGCCCGTCTCGTATGCCGATATCAACATCTTCAATCGATGCGTATCCATCCTCGACCAACCGGAAAGCCTCCTCCAGCAGGGCCCCCTGCAAGCGGTTCATGACAAACCCATCCAGTTCACGTTTCATGACAATGGGTTTGTGGCCGGCCGAAATCAACATTTCCTTTGCTTTGGTAACCGTTTGATCACTGGTCCAGGGTGCCGGCACAATTTCCGCAGCCGGAACCAAATAGGGGGGATTGATCGGGTGAACGACCAGACAGCGATCCCGCCCGTGCAAATCTTCCGTAAACTTCGAGGGCAGAAGTGCCGATGTGGAACTGGCAATCACCGCATCGCCGGGTGTCCATTTGTCCAATTTAGCAAAAACATCCTTTTTGATATCGAGGTTCTCTGGGGTGTTTTCCTGAACATAATTGGTCTCTTTAAGGGCTTCCTGTAAATCGTCAGAGGTCGTCAGTCTGGCGAGGATTTGCGCGGGCGTGATGCCGTTTAAAAGTCCATTGCCCCGCAGGTCCCCAAGCACATCAGAAATATAGGAAACGGCCTTGATGGTCGCTTCTTTTTCAAGATCCCAGATGACGACATCATGACCGGCACGGGCGTAACTGATCGCCCAGGCCCGGCCGATAAACCCACTTCCAATTATCGATACGTTCGCCATCGTTAAACTTCCTAAAGGGTTTCCACATTGCCATCAACGGCGATCGATTGGCCGGAAATATTCTTTGCCGCATGGGACATCAGGAACATCGTCATTTCTGCCACATCGCCGGCCGTCACCATGCGGCGCAAGGAGACATGCTCAAGCAGGCCCGCCTCCACTTCCTTGTAAGTTTTGCCAAACTGTTCCGCCCGGGCGCTGATAACCGCTTCTATGCGCGCCCCTTCGACGACCCCCGGCTGGATCGCATTAACCCGAATATTTGCCGGACCCAACTCCCGGGCCCAGGTTTCGGTAATGCCAATCACCCCAAATTTAACCGCCGAATAGGGCGACCGAAGGGGGAACCCATATTTACCGGCGACCGATGACATATTTACGATGGAACCACCGCCGGCGGCTTTCAGCAGGGGAACCGCCAGCCGGGTACATAAAAACTGCCCGGTTAATCCAATATCGACACAACGGCGCCAGTCGGCCGTCGCGATCTCTTCGACCGGTAGTGTCGGACCGGCAATACCGGCGTTATTAACCAAGGCATCCAGTCCCCCCAGGGAGGCTTTTGCATCGGCAAATAACAGTTCAACGTCTTCGTCTTTTGAAACATCGGCTTTGCTCACACCGGCAGCCGGATGGGTCTTGGAGAAATCCTCCAAAAACCCGTCATCGATGTCACAAATGTGAACTTTGGCACCATTTTTAATTAACAAATCAGCAATGGCGCGCCCGATGCCCGATGCACCGGCGGTCACGATCACCCGCTGATTTTCAATTGCCGCAGCTGCCATAGGTCCCCTCCCCACTGATTTTTGCATTCCTTTGCTATCACGGCGCTATTGACCCTGAAAGATATATATTTAATGAATTTCCCCCTGGTCTTTGATCGCCGCTTTCAGGGCTTCAATATTAAAGCCAGGCTTTTTGGCGGCGTCCAGAATAACCGCTTCCTTGCGTATCATAAAGTCCACCCCTCTGGGTAATTCCCGAACCATATCTTCGGGTACAACCACCGCACCATGCTGATCGGCATGAATTATGTCATTGGGTTGCACTTCCATGCCGTTGACGATAACCGGGATATTATGGGCCGTCAGGTGGACAAAGGCATGACTGGGTGAAACCACACCACCCAACAACTGAAATCCCGGTTTGTTATCGGGGATGTCACGGAAGGCACCGTTGGTAATAACACCGGCGGCACCCAGACCACTATGAACGTGGGTGTGAACTTCGCCCCAAAATGCGCCAATACCCGGTTTCGGGTCGATGTCTTGAATGACGACAATTGTTGGGCCGTCGGCATCCGCCACATACTCGTACCAGGCCAATCGGTCCTGCAGCCCCTTATAACCACCCGGTTGTGGTTGACAGGCGCGAATTGTCGCGGTCCGCGCACGGCCCACCATGGAACCCAAACTGGGATCAAAACAAACAAAAGGGTCGACCGTATATCCGAACCCGCGTCGCTCTGGACAGACCACTTCCAAGGCATTGCAGATGGTCGGCGTATCCCATTGGGCTAGTTTTTGAATGTCTTCGTTGGAGGGGTTGCTCATCGTTTTTTCCTTATCTAGAGGTTATAATTTGGCCCGCGTGGTATTGCCGCCGCGCATCGGAATACCAGTTTCCCGGTGACAAATTTCGGCCAGTCGTTTAACGCCGTCGCGAATCTGGTCCTTGGAGGGACTGGCAAAACACAGGCGCAGACGGTGTTTGCCGGTTTCGGGATTAACGACCCATTCGGCCCCAGGGTTAATGGCAACACCTTCACGCAGGGCGATTTGCGCCAAGAGCGATGTATCGACCTGGTCTGGCAGGGTGATCCAAATAAAAATACCGCCCTTCGGCAGGGTGAATTCGGCGGCTGTTCCAAATTGTTCTTCCAGGGCGTCTGCCATGGTCTGGCATTTATCCTTCAGGACCGCACTGAGTTCACTGACGTGCTGGTCAAAATCCGTCGTCGCGTATTCGGCAAGAACCATTTGTTCCAGCGCCCCCGTGCCGCCATCGGTTTTGGTCGGCAATACCTGGCCAATGATTGACCAGTCGGCGACCAGATAACCAACCCGGAACCCGGGTGCGATGGATTTTGAAAAGGAACCGCAGTAAATAACGCTGCCCGTATTGTCCAGAGCCCGGATTGCTGGCGGCCGTTCGCCGTCCCAGAGCAGGTCGGCATAACAATCGTCTTCAAAAATCGGGACCGCGTAAGAATTGGCTATTTCCAGCAACTCCTTACGGCGTTCCAGCGTTAACACGGAGCCCGACGGGTTTTGTACCGTTGGAATTGTATAAATAAACTTAGGTCGGATGCCCTTTTGCTTCAGGTCCCCCAGAATTGATCGCAAATGATCCATGCACATCCCGTCTTCGTCCAGATCGACGCCAACGACGTTGGTGCCCAATTTTTTTAACCGCGATACGGCGCCGCCGTAACAGGCCGCTTCGGCAATAACCGTATCACCCGGCTCGATGAACAGGTTATTAATCAGATCGAGGGCCTGCAGGGAGCCCGATGTGACCAGGATCTCATCGACACTACACTTAAGACCGGCGCGTTTTTCCAGTTTATCGGCGATAAAGGTCCTTAAGGGACCGTATCCTTGTGGGCCATGTCCAATCCCGTAGGACGCCAGTGAACCGCCCTCGCGCTCGAGAACCGACTTGGCGATTTCTCCCAACTTTTTTCGCGGGATGCTGTCGGCATCATTGTTGCCACCAACAAAATAAAACTCCGGGTAACCGGAAAACGGTGCGGGGCTGGCTGCCGGCAGGTTTGGTCGTAACAACGATCGGAAATCAAAAGGCATTAGTTTGTTTCTTCTTTCAGGAAAAAGTTGGGGTTTTGCGATTTTATGTGATCGATTATGGCGAGGGATTTGCCCAAATGATTACGTACGGCGTTTTCAGCGGCGGCGCCGTCATTTGCCCGCAATGCCGCCAAAATTGCGATATGTTCATTGATAACCAAATTCTGACGCTGCTCGAAGGCCAGATAAAGCCCGCGAATTCTGTCATAATGACCCCGCCTCGCCTGGATCACTTGGGCAATGCCCGGAACACCGGCAAATTCATATAGATGTTCATGAAACGACGTATCACCTTCACGGAAAGCCGTTTTGTCGCCGGCCTTCAACTCAACCATTAACCGTTCGTTCCAAATGTTCAGTTCGGCGAGTTGAGCATCGGTCAGCGTTCGGCAGAGAACACGGACCACTTCAAGTTCGACGCTCAAGCGCAGAAAATGCAGTTCCCGCGCATGCTGAACGTCGATCAAAGAAACTGTGGTTTTCGACTGCGGCACAATGTCCACCAGCCCTTCGGATTGTAAGCGCAGCAAAGCATCACGAACGGGGCTTGGGCTGACACCAAAGGACTTTGCGATTTCCTGTTTCGAAACAGCCGCACCGGGCACCAAAGTCATATCGATAATTTGCCGGTGCAAACTTTCATAGATCTGGTGGGCGGCAGAATTACGTCGATCTATCTTCATGGAAGGCCTTGGCTTTTGTCGAATGTCGCAATGCTTGGGGTTGACCATTGATACTAATATATTAGTATCCTTTTCATTAGCAAACAAACTGTGCATTAATTCTGCACTCCAAGGGAGAGACATAGATGTTCAAAAAAGTAACTCTGGCGGTGGCGGTTGGCGCTTTCGTCTTGGCTGGCTCGGTCGTAAGTGCTGAAGCCAAAAAACTTAAATTCCAAACCAGTTCATCGGCAGGAAGCTTCACATATAAGTATATGACTGAAGTCTGGGCGCCAAAACTCAAGATTATGTCTGGCGGCGCGTTGGAAATCGACATCGCCCCGACCCGGGCGATCGTTCCGCACCGAGAAACCATCAGCGCCGTTAAAAATGGCATCCTTGATGGTGATTTGAACGCTGTCGCTTACTTTTCCGGCCTCGACGCCGGCTTCGGTCTTATGGGTGACTTGATCGCCGGTTATGATACGACCGACCAAATGGGAATTTTCTGTATGAACGGCGGCGGTAAAGAAATGCTGCAAAAGCTGTTTGATAAATACGCCCAAAAGGGAATCCACGTTATTGGATGTGGTCCCTTCGCCCGCGAAGCTTTTGTGGCAACCAAACCAATTCGTTCAGTCGCCGATTTTAAAGGTGTCAAAGTGCGTTCGCCCGAAGGTCTCGCATCTGAAGTCTTCAAACGTGCTGGTGCAGCACCGGTTGCGATTCCGTTTTCCGAAGTTTACACATCCCTAGAAAAAGGCATTGTCGATGCGGCAGATGCCAGCGCCTACGTCAACAATGAGTCCAGTGGCCTGCACAAGATTGCCAAATTTCCTATTTACCCAGGTATCCACTCCATGGCGGTAATCCAGATGGTCATCAACCAAAAAGTCTGGGACAAAATGTCTGACCAGGAGCGGATGATTCTTGACGTCTGGTATTTGGCTTACAGCAACGATATCCGTCGTGCGTCAGATCTCGAAGACCGCAAATTGGTATCTCGCGACAAGGCCGGCGGTGGCCTGGTCACAGAAGTCGTCGATTGGCCCTTGGCAGAGCGGACAAAATTCCGTGAAATCGCCGTTGGTGCATGGAAAGCTTTCGCCGCAAAATCGCCTCTTGCCCAGGAAGCATACGATGCAAACATTAAGTTCATGAAGGAGTATGGACTTTTAGGTCCTGACTTCTAATTTGCAAGGGTCGGCTGATGTGCCGAGATTTCCAATAGAAGTATATCCATAAATTGTGTTTCGGCCCGTCGATATTCGGCGGGCCGGACGCATATTAGAATTACAGGCGAAAACCATGGACATTCAAACCACAGCACCGGCTGTCGATATCTCAATTCCCAAATCTAAGGTCGAAAATGCGATTGATCATTTCAGTCGCTTCAGCGGTCTTGCCGTAGGTCAGCTGTATTTGCTCTGTGCCCTGGTCACCGTCTATGAAGTCGTTATGCGTTATGTTTTTAACGCACCGACCCAATGGGCCTTTGAAGTGGTCATGGTGCTCTGTGCCACGGCCTGGATGTTGTCGGCCGGTTACATTACCTTCCATAAACGCCATATCGGCATTACCGTTATTTATTTGTTGGTCAGTGAAAACAAACGCTGGTGGCTTGATCTGGTAGCCATGGTGGTGGGTGTTATCGCCCTGTTCCTGCTGGCCAGTGATACCCTGGTACAATCGCTCGAATCCATTGACGTTATCGAGCGGGTTGGCAGTTCGTTTAATTCGCCCGCCCCCATGTTATTAAAAATTGCCCTGACCTTTGGCTCGATCGTTTATCTGGTTCAATTGTTCGTCAATTTAAAACGCCATTTTTCGTCGCCTTTCTGGCAAAATGTCGTCATTGCGGCGGCAATTTTTGTCATCTTGCGAATGATTGTACAGGTCCTCACCCATTACATGGGTGAAGAAAGCGCCATCGGTTCCCTGGACGGGGTATTTGCAAGTTTTCTGCTGGCTGTTGATCCTACCGCCTATTTCGAAGCCCGCGAGTGGGGCCTTGGGATAATCAGCTTTGGTATTGTTGTCACTTTGGTATTCCTGATGATGACGGGCATGCCGCTGGGCATCGTTACCCTCATTGTTTCCGTGCTCTGTGCCCTGTTGTTTTTTGGCCCCAGAGGGCTGTATCTGGTCTCCAGCAACGCCTTTGGTTTGCTTGAAAAATACCCCCTGGTAGCGGTGCCTTTGTTCGTTTTGATGGCCTCCATTCTGGAACGCGCCGGTATTGCCAAGGACTTGTTCGACGCCATGTCGATCTTTGCCGGCAATCTGCGTGGCGGTGTTGCCGTACAAACCATTGCCGTGGCCGTGATTTTGGCGGCCATGTCCGGGGTTATGGGTGGTGAGATCGTGATGCTTGGTCTGGTTGCTTTACCGCAAATGCTGCGGCTGGGTTATGATCGAAAGCTGTCGATCGGCGTGATCTGCGCATCGGGTTCCCTGGCAACCCTGATACCGCCCAGTATCATTATGATCGTATATGCCCTGTCTGCCGAAATTTCCATCGGCGACCTGTTCTTGGCCGGCGCTTTCCCTGGCCTGATGCTGGCATTTTTCTATGCGGTGTTTGTTCTGATCCGTTGCCATCTCAATCCTTCCTTGGCACCGACGGCTAAGGAAGTTGCGGAAATGACCGGAGGCGACACCAAACTCTCAAAAGAACGGTTGTTTGCCGTTGTCTTATGTGTGCTTTTGATTGCCTGTGTCATGGGCTCCATATATGGCGGTATTGCGTCGGTCACGGAAGCGGCAGGCGTTGGCGTCATCGGCGGCATGGTTGTTGCCGCTGTTCGCAACAAATTCAGCTGGCCGCTCATGCAACAGGCCCTGGCCGGAACCATGTCGACGGTGGGCACCATCATCTGGTTGATTCTCGGTGCCATTGCCTTTGTCGGTATCTATAATCTGATTGGCGGTGCTGACTTCATGCGGAGTCTGTTCACCGGCCTTGGATTACCGGCCATTGGCATTATCTTCGTGATGATGGGCATCCTGGTGATCCTCGGAACTTTCATGGAATGGATTGCGATTGCCTTTATTACGGTGCCGGTTTTTGCCCCGGTAATTGTGACTTTGGCACCGGAACTGGGAATGGAGCCGGAATGGGCAGCCGTCTGGTTCGGGGTTCTGTTTGTCATGAACATTCAGATCTATTTCCTGTCACCGCCGTTCGGACCGGCCTGTTTCTGGTTGAAATCGGTTGCCCCCAAGGACGTGACCCTGCAGGAAATATTCGCCTCGGTGATCCCGTTTATCGGCCTGCAGATCATTGGCCTGATGACCGTCATGTTCGTACCGGAAATTGCCCTGTACCTGCCCAAACTTCTTAATAACTAACCGTTCTGCCGGGAGGCAAAAAAATGATTGATGAAGATGCGCACGATGACGAAATGAAAATGTATGGCCCCTGGCCGTGGATCGCCGGTATCGGGTTTGGGATTTTCATAACCTATGTGATGTTCGCCCTGTCCGACGGGTTTTCCTAAGATAAAAAAACCGCTGACATTGCCCCGTCAGCGGTTTTTTTAACGAGTTAGTTTTCAAGAGCTTTGGTTCACCGCCACCGGTGGCACATCTGAAGATCTAAACCCGCCCCGTTAACCGGGTTAGTCGGGTGACTTTATTCTGACTTCAAAAATCCACTTCCCGGGCTTTTCCCCGGGACGCCGCCAGGTTAGCGGCGACCGATGCAACGGCCAGGTCCTGGAGGCCAACTCCGGTTCCATCAAACAGGGTAATTTCGTCATCGGAGGTGCGCCCAGGGTGGGTTTGATTGATGACCTCACCAATGGCCGTAATGTCATTTTCCGATAATTGCCCCGACTGGACGGCGTGTTGGCACTCACCGATGGAAATCGCCTGGGCAATTTCATCCGTGAAGACCGTTGCCCGCCCAAGCAGGGCCGGGTCCACTTCCTGTTTACCCGCCGTATCGGTCCCCATACAGGCCACGTGGGTTCCCGGTTTGACCCAACCGTTCATCAATAACGGCTCAAAGGCCGATGTGATACTGATGATTACATCCGCCTGTGCGCCCAATTGATCCAACTCTACCGCTTCAAATGGCAATCCCAGCTGGGTCGCAACCTCACCCAGGCTCGGCAGCATTTCAGGGTGCACATTCCAGGCAACTACTTTCTCAAAATCTCTTTGTTCGACAGCCGCCCGAAGCTGAAACTTCGACTGGTGACCGGCACCGATCATGCCCAACACCTTGGACTCGTTTCTTGAAAGATGGGCGATGGAAACCGAGCTGGAGGCGGCGGTCCGAACCGCCGTTAAATAATTACCAGCCACCACGGCGCTGATGCGCCCCGTATCCGGGTCGAACAGAAACACTGTCGACTGGTGGTTGGTCAGGTTTTTTTTCATGTTATCCGGCCAGTAACCACCGGCTTTTACACCAAGCACCAGACCGGCCCGGTCAAAACCCGACTTAAACCCGTACAGGGCATCGGCATGGCCAATGGCTTCCCGGATCACTGGAAAATTATAAGCATCGCCCCTGGCCATGGCCGCAAAAATATTTTCAATGGCGGTGAAGGCGTCGGATCGTCCAACAACTTCCTGGCAGGTTTCTTCCGAAACAATCAGCATTACAGTCTCCTGAATAATTAGTAGGCCAGTCCACGGGCGGTAACCGGCCATAGTTTTTCGACCTTGCCGTTTCTCACGCCCACATACCAATCGTGGACATTACACGTCGGGTCACAATGCCCCGGTACAAGTTTAAGTTTTTCGTTAACCGCCAAGGCCCCCGTGGGGTCGGCAATGACGCCGTGTTCATCTGAGCATTTGACATATTCCACGTCCTTGCGGCCATAAATCACAGGCAAACCGGAATCAACACTTTGTGCCTTCAAGCCCGCATCACAGATCGCCTTGTCGGCTTTCGCATGGCTCATCACGGAGGTCAGGATAAACAGGGCGTTTTCCCATTCGCCGGCGTCGATGCGATTTCCGTCCTTGTCCAGAATACGCCCATAGTCGGCATCCATGAAGGCATAGGACCCACACTGCAATTCATTAAAGACGCCGGATTTTCCTTCAAAATAATAACTTCCGGTTCCACCACCACCAACAATATCGCAGGCCAACCCCTTGGATATGAGGCCGTTCACTGCATCCGTTACCATGGCCACGGCAATGTCAATTTTTGCTTTGCGGTCGTCAAATTTATCGAGATGCTGCATCGCCCCCTGGTAGGCCTGAATGCCGGTAAAGGTCAGTCCCGGCGCAGCGGCAATCGCCGTCGCAATCTCAACCACAGCTGCCGTCGTTGTCACCCCACAGCGTCCGGCACCACAATCGATTTCGACAAGACATTCGATTGTCGTCCCGTGTTTTTGCGCGGCGCTCGACAGTTCTGCAACGTTGTCCAGGTCATCGATACAGACAATGGTACGAGCGCCGAGTTTGGGTAAACGGGCAAGGCGATCGATTTTTGCCGGATCCCTCACTTGATTGGAGACCAGCACGTCGGTTATACCGCCACGAACAAAGGCCTCGGCTTCACTGACTTTTTGGCAACACACACCGCAGGCATCACCCAACTCCTGTTGCAGCAACGCCACGTCGACGGATTTATGCATTTTCCCGTGCACCCGATGGCGCACACCCATGTCCTTGGTCAACTGCCCCATCTTTTTGATATTGCGTTCGAGCGCGTCCAGATCGACAACCAGACACGGGGTTTGAATATCACTTTCGCCCATGCCCAAAGCTGCCGGTATGTTATAACCAACTTCATACTCAACCGGATCCCTATTGTCTTTCATCTGTAAATTCCTTTCAGGTTAGGCGCTAAACCAGGGCAGTTTTTTCAAATCCACATTGCCGCCGGTAATGATCACACCGATACGTTTTCCAGCAAAAACAGCCGGGTTTTTTAAAATCGCCGCAATCGGCACGGCCGACGACGGTTCCATTACAATTTTCATGCGCTGCCATGTCAGGAACATGGCATCGACGATTTCCTCTTCCGTTACCGTCAAAATATCGGTGACATGATTGGAGACAAAATGCCAAGTCAGTTCTTTGAGGGGTACCTTCAATCCATCGGCGACCGTTTCTGGTGCGTCATCTGCAATAATATGCCCGGCCGCTAAGGACCGACAAGCATCGTCTGCATTTTTTGGTTCCGCTGCATAAATTTTTGTTCGAGACGCCATATGGGAAAGTGACAAACAAGACCCGGAAATCATACCGCCGCCGCCGATCGGTGCAATAACCGCGTCCAGTGCGCCGACGTCTTCAAACAGTTCCTTTGCGCAGGTCGCCTGCCCGGCGATGACCCGATGGTCGTTGTAGGGGTGAATAAAATCCGCACCCGATTGGGCAACCACTTCGGCAAACACCGATTCCCGGGATGATGTACTGGGTTCACACTCAACAACCGTTCCTCCATATCCCCGCACCGCCTGTTTTTTGGCTTCCGGCGCCGTACGTGGCATCACTACAGTTGCTTTGATACCTCGGCGACCGGCCGCATAACTGAGTGATAATCCATGATTTCCGGAACTATGGGTGGCCACGCCCTTTGCCGCCTGTTGGTCGTTCAGACCAAAGACCGCGTTGCTGGCACCGCGGGCTTTGAAGGCACCGGCTTTCTGAAAATTTTCACATTTAAAATACAGCTCCGCACCGGTCCGTTCATTGAAGTAGGTGCTGGTCAGCACGGGCGTCCGGTGAATGTACGGATGGATCCGTTCATGGGCGGCAATCACGTCGTCAAATGTTGGAATGTACATACTGTTTCCTTTACGAGAGCAGTTGCGGCGTGTTGTTAAAGCGTCGCAACAACCCCAAACTCGTCAAAATTTTTGCAACGACAGGATCACGCGTACATCCGTTCGCTCCGGTTTTGCCCAAGGAGTTTAATTAGGCCGCGATTTCCACGGGACATGCGGATTTGCGGTAATAATCCTGCGTCGCGGCGACGCCGCTGCCCAATTGAATGGGATAATTTAAATCCTTCATGGCCATTTCCAGGATCGCAATGCCAGAAAGCGCCATGGCATCCGTCAAGGATCCCAAATGCCCGATCCTGAACGCCTTGCCAGCCATTTGCCCAAGGCCGACACCAAAGGATATGCCGTAGACCTCAAATGCATGGTTGGTCAGATCATCGCTATTTAACCCTTCAGGCACAAAAACAGCACTGACCGTATCGGAATAGAGGCTCGGCCGTTTTGCACAAAGATCCAGTCCCCAGGCGCGTGTCGCTTCACGGACGCCTTCCGCCGTACGGAAATGCCGCGCGAATACATTGTCCAACCCTTCCTCAAGCAACAGTTTCAAGCTTTCGCCAAGACCGTACATGATCTGCAACGGTGGTGTATAAGGGAAACCGCCGGACGCATTGGCTCCGGCCATATCGCGAAAATCGAAAAAACACCTTGGGCATTTTGCCGTTTCTGCGGCAGCCAGGGCTTTTTCACTAACCCCAACAATGGCCATACCGGCGGCCAGCATAAATCCTTTTTGTGACCCGGAAACGGCCAGGTCTACGCCCCACTCGTCCATCCGAAAATCCATGCAGGCCAAGGAGCTGACGCAATCCACATAAAGCAGCGCCGGATGATTGGTTGTATCCATGGCCTGGCGCACGGCATTGACATCGCTGCGCACGCCCGTGGCGGTTTCATTGTGGGTTACTAATACGGCCTTGATCTTATGTTCGCGGTCTGCCGCCAGCCGTTCACCATAAAGATCTGCCGGTGCCCCCTGCCCCCACTCGCAGTCAATGATTTCGACGTCCAGGTTATGGCGCTGGCAGAGATCGATCCAGCGATGGGAAAACATACCAAAACGCGCCACCAGAACTTTGTCACCGGGTGAAAGTGTATTGGTAATAGCCGCCTCCCAACCGCCGGTCCCGGTCGATGGGAAGGTAATGATTTTTCCGGTGGTTGTCTTAAATACCTTTTTCAGGTCTGCCAACAACGGTTCTAACAACTCGACAAAATCCGGGGCTCGATGGTCGGTCGTCTGAATGCTCATGGCATAGCGTAACCGGTCGGGAATATTCGTTGGGCCCGGAATGAAGACAGGGTTCTGGCCACCAAAAATAGGTAAATGGGCTGACATGGGGATCCTCCGCTAGAGACAATGGCCGGGATCATGCGGGGAAAAGTAATTGAAGTCAATTTTTCTGATATATTTAATTTTAATTGATATTATAATCATAACTACTTGTTATAAATAATTAAATATTTTTTTATTTATTTTGGATTATTTTTTTGATAAATAATTTTAATGCGTTTAATCTACTTAGCACTGTTTAACCATAGGCTCGAAAGCAAAATATATATGCCACAGACAAATGACCCGCCCGCCCGACGCCGGGGACGTCCGCGAAAGCAGGCCCTGGATGAAGATGTTGGAACCGTACAGGCGCTAGACCGTGGCATACGTCTGCTAAAAGCCCTGGCCGCCTCGGGAAAAATGACCCTGTCGGATCTCGCCTTGCGGGTTGGCATGCCGCCTTCTTCGGCTCTCCGGTTGCTCGTAACTCTGCAAAAAAACAACATGGTAGAATTGCAAGACTCCTCCCAGGAATGGTTTATTGGTGTTGAAGCGTTCCGCATCGGCAATGCCTTCATGCATCGCAACAATCTGATTGAAGCGAGCCTGGAAGTGATGCGTCAATTGGTTGAAGTCACTGGGGAAACCGCCAATATTGCCATCGCCAATACCGGGGATGTGGTTTTCTTAAGCCAGGTCGAAACCGCCAATCCTATTCGGGCGTTCTTTCCGCCGGGCACCCGAACCGCGATGCATGCTTCCGGTATTGGAAAAATTCTTTTGTCGGAACTCGATCGCAAAGACGTTGAGGATATTTTGCATAAAAAAGGCCTGCCCGAATTCACGTCGAAAACACTGACGTCTCCGCAAAACCTGTTCAAAGAACTTAACAAAATCCGGACCCGTGGCTGGGCGCTGGATGACGAAGAGCGGTTTTCCGGGATGCGCTGTCTTGCGGCTCCTATTTATGACGCACGGGGCAACGCCCTTGCCGGCATTTCAATTTCCGGCCCAACCGCACGGTTTTCCGACCGGGTCATGCCCGAGTTATCGGCGAAAGTCGTCGAAGCCGCGGCACAGGTCACCCGACTGATCGGCGGTGAACCCCGCAACCAGTGACAAATGGAAACAGTGACAAATGGGAAGAGGGTGAACAGTTCTGCCAACGGCATGCAACCTCCCTCAACCGAGCAGGTCGGGCAAGGCGTGGCTATAGGGACCCAGACTATCGACAACTATTCGGTTATCAGATAAGGAGTTGGCAGGTCATATTCCTGCAGATTATTGCCCTCACCAATGCGATCAACGACGGCGAAGACCGCATCGTCTTTGATCGGTGCCAGGACCCCGTGCCAGGTGTTTTTCAGCAGGTTTATGCCCTGCAGGGACGCCACCCGGA